>CU207211.1:684861-1369722 GCA_000026125.1 Herminiimonas arsenicoxydans
TCTTTTTTCGCCAGAGTTTGCTGTTTCAGAAGTGGTTATCAACGCGATGAAAGTGGAGGACTATTTATATCGATACGTTTGGCAGGCTAATTACACGTCTGTCCTTAAAAACCATGCGCTCAATTTCGGACCTATACGCACAAAAGCCAAGTTTCAACCGGCTTTGGATTGTCTGGAGTCACTAGGACGTATTCAGATCGGGATTGGTCTAAAAGGCGAACGTTATATCAATCTGCATCAGGCTTACTTCCATGCAAAGCAGTTTCCAGCGCTGCAAAACTTTTGAAGTAATTGCCAAACTGATATGGCTTCGAAGTAGTGCTTTCGAGTGGATTAATCAAGTAAATAAAAAATGTTCTTAGATTTCCATGCGATTCATGCTGTTAGCAGCATGAATCGCATATTTTTTGCCTGCTTCAAATTATTTCTTAAATTTTTCTCTTTCGTCGGTGCGGCAGTGGGCTTTCCGCCCGGACGAACTTCCCTCAAAAAATTGATCACTCGTTTGACTCATGCTTGTATGTCGATGGTAGCGTGTTGCGCTCTCTTGATTGCGGGTCAATCCATGTGACCCTTTGCATGAGGCGGCTTGTACCACCTTTTAAACCACTATGTAAGGCAGGCTGCTCTGTTTTTGATGATGCTTTCTTTTTGCTCGCCTGTCATTGCTTGAATACGTGCAGGACCTAGATGACGTTCTGGTCGTCTTGCAATGCCTTGATCTTTCAATGACCGATGATCGACTCTGCTTGAATGTCCGTTTCTTTCAAGTGACGCATTCTGAAGAGCGGCACTTATCTGCCTCATTTTAATTATTTCCTCTCTAAGCTCGACTCGACTCTTCCCACCACTGTCTTTCCTGCATCCGCCGTTTTCTGGCTGCTTTGAGTTATATCGCTTGAACATATGTTCGGGTTTGCGATCAATACCATCATCCAAACGATCAGAAAACATCAAATGGAGGTGTGTGTTGGTTGCTCCTTGAATCGAAGATCGTGGTTGATGGATAGCATACTCATAGGGTTTTTCGCCTATTATTTTCTCTATGTATTCATCGACTAAATCTAGCGTTTGTTCCAACGTCAATTCCGAAGGAAGCGCAATTTCATGCTCCCGGTACACCGCTCCGTTCGCACGTTCGTGTTTGTCGCCCGCCTTCCAAAATGCATGTGGATCGTCGTCGGTCCATTGGGGCATGTTGCCGTGACCGGTTGCCACCAGGTCATCACGTTGATTGTATTTACCCTTTCTGCCGATATAAGCAGCGTGATTTGCTGCGGTGCCTTTCTTGCCGCTCTTGATGCAGTGATGGAAGCTTGCCATTTTCATTTATCCTCATGTCTACATTAAAAAGCCAGCGAGTGTCTTCGCTGGCTGCTTGTAAGATGAAGTAATACCGGTAGTCTTTTGAGGAAATCTTGAGAAAGGTTAAGTGCGCGTCCTTATATCACTCCTCTAGTAGCTCTTGTTTATTCAACGATCACTATCTCCATCATCAACTACCTGTATTACTCTCTCGCATAACATATGTAGAGATGTAAAAAAGATATTGAATGTGATGCGATCTAGCTTTAGAAGAGCAATCCATGTTCTGCAAAGGAGAATGTCCCTTCCTCTCCAATAATGAAGTGATCTAGTACGCGTACGTCGATGGATTCAAGAAGAGACTTAAGACGATTGGTCAACTGCTTGTCTGCATCACTAGGTTGCGTACTACCTGACGGATGGTTATGCGCCAGGATCATTGATGCAGCATTCAGTGACATCGCGCGTTGAACGATTACTCGCGGATACACGGATGTTTGATGGATCGTGCCAAAAAACAGTGGCTCATAGGCAATCACACGATTTTGAGTGTCCATAAACACCACCGCGAACACCTCTCGTTGCTCATTGATCAGTTGCAGACGTAAATAGTCTTTCACGTCCTGAGGGCTGGCTAATTTCGGACCGTGTTTGATTACCTGGTCATTCAAGATTTCAATTGCCCTGTGCACGATCCAGGTGTCTACCGCCGTAAGATCACGCATTAACTCGCTCCAAGGCCGGAGGGTGTCCGTGCCCTGTTTCTCTGCACATGCGTTGATATCAGTTGTCATACTGCCTCCAGTAGGGAAGTGCGCTAGCCATGAAAGGTAAGCACTTCCTAGTTATGTTGAATGTAGAGTCGGAAACAAAAAAGACCGTCGAAGCGGTCTTGAAAGGTAAGAGTTGTTGTGATGTTGATTAAAACCTTTGCTGCATTAGAACGATGCGGCTACGGTGAATGAATCCTGTTTGGTTACCTGCTATTCGCACTTTCCACCATTCAGAGTTTTGTGGATGTGTCCGGAATGAAGTGCCGCTTTCCATGCGTCCTACGATTAGACTCTGTCCATTTGGTTGTACACGTACGTTTGTGTAACCGTCAGGGTCATCGATGACCGCTTCTACAGAAAAATCCTGTACAGCTTGCGATTCAATGGGTTTGCCATTATCTGTAAGAGAACCATTTGTAAATACGTAGCGATGTATCTGGTTACCTGCTCCTTGCATAGTTACGACGACTGAATCTCCACTTTGCTCAACCTGATATATATCTGAGCATGTGCCAAATGTGGGATAACTCTGCACTCCATTGGCTTTCATCAAGACGAAATTGAAGAGCGCCGGACATGCGGATCCTCCGAAGTTTTCAATAATGACGACTTGGTAATCTGCAATCTGAAACGATTCTTTGATCGACAATGATGAATTCCCCTGAATCGCTGGTTTTATCAATCGGCCATTAAGAATTAATTGAGCGTGCTGATCGGTAGTGAGATCACCGTATCGCGTTTGTAATAAATCGACCCCCTCTTTGTCTACATTAGCTAGGGTGTTTTCATCATGTACATGCTCAATCGGTGTAACGTTCTCTACTGTGATCTGCGGGATGGATAGATTAATACCTGCCGCGATTTCATCCTTTGGTGATGGTGTCTTGTGCCCCTGTGTACCGAATCCCAATAGCACATTGATTGCTACACCAGCGACGAGGAGGACTGCGCCGGCGATGGACCATCGTCGCTGCGATTGGTTGAAGTCTTCGACACTCGCCCAGTTACCTTTACGCCAGGCTAATTCACGGCCCTTAAAACCAAGCCAAAAGCAGGCACCAATACCCACGAAGGGAACGAGCGCGAGTATCCCTAACCAAACCCGAAATCGAATGGCCCAAATGACGTTCAGTAAAAAGCCTCCCCAGCACCAGCCTTGCACGCCGTCAGGGAGTGGTTCTGATACTGAGTGTGATACAGGCGCCTTTGTTCGCGCAGTGGCTTTGAGTGCTTGAGGCGCGCCGCACTCTGGACAATGCGTGGCGCTATCGGGAATTTCTTTACTGCAGGCGTGGCAAAAGGTCATGGTTGTTTGTTCCTTTATCTGAAAGGCACTTTTATTGTTGTATAGGGGAGCCGCGCTACGGCCTTGGGATGACTGGTGGCGGATACGAGGAAAGAAGAAACAGACTTTCCTCGTTTCCGCCCAATGTTGCTTTTAACTTCCGATGAATGCTGTACTGATCGTCGCAAAGAGAAACATGCCGATCCATGTCCAGAAGTAAGCTGGGCTTTGATTGAACGCTTTGGCGCGTTTCCATAGAAAGACCGGAACCAAGAAGAAAAACTTACCGAAACTGGAAGTATCAAAGCCTTCCTTCTTCAATCGTGCGTCTTCCGCGGCAGATAGCCCAATATTGAGGATGAGTGAGATGTACCAGTACTTACTGGAGGCCATCGCTTGTGCAGCGTCGTATTCGCTTTGTGCGAGTGCGCCAGCCATAAAGCTTTCCAGAATCAAACCAATTAACGGCGCGAAGGCGAGAATCCAAACGATGGTGTTGCTAACGTTTACGGCTGGTGAAGATGCCTTGGCAGTTGGCGCACCACATTTAGGGCAGGCAGGAGCGCTCACGTGAATTTGATGAGAGCAATGCTGGCAGTTGAGAAAAGAACTCATTTTTTCCTTTAGTTGGAAGTTAGTTAGATTGGCTATTACCGAAGAGAATAAGAAGTCCGAGTGCTGCAAACGTGATGGCGACAATGGTTAAGGTTTTGAGAGGTTTCCTTTGATGCAGGCTAATTGCGCCTAGGATCAGACTGCCCAGTCCTAAAATACTTACGCCTAAAATGGCGTCTCGGTCGTGCGCCCCTTCAACACCCACGCTGCCTAGGAACGCAAGGCTGGCGAAAATTGCGGAGACGATGCCCATCCACCCAGATTCCTCATTGGACTTAGTGACAACTGTCTGAAGCGCACCGCACTGTGGGCAGGATGGAGCGGTTTCATGAATTTCTTTACTGCAGCCGCGGCAAAAGACCATGGTCTTTTTTTCCTTTGAATGAAGGTTGGTTTGGTGGGGGGGAAATGTTGGTTATCTTGAATGAGCTTATTTTAAACTAAATAAGATATAATTAAACCAATTGGTTGCAGTGTGGCATCTTTGCATGCGGCACAATGTGTAAATGCCTACCATTGAAGAAAAGAGTGCTTTCACTAAACGTTTACGTTTAGCGTTGCGCCGTAGCCAAGAAGCTGTCGAAGGTGCGACTGAGCTCGCTATCCAATTTAGTTTGCGTTATGAGGGGGCAGCTATTTCCCCGCAAACAGCGCATAAATGGCTAAGTGGGCGCTCTGTACCAACCGAAGATAAGTTAGTCACGCTAGCGAATTGGTTAAATGTGGATAAGCATTGGCTGCACTACGGTCCGTCACCAGAGAAATCAGAGCTGAGTGCAAAGGCTGCGGGAAAGAAGAACAGTGTCAATGCTCCCTCTAAAGAAGCGGTGACCTTGGCTCAGAAAATTCAAGCGTTGCCTCCTCATCAACGCTATCTGATTGAAGAATTGGTAACGCAATTCCAAGAGTGATTGGACGGACTTAAATGAGGGCTGTTGTTTGCCACAGCGCCTTTGCCTTCAACATAGCTCCTTGTCCAAACCAAGCCGAATCCAGCCGATGGTCAACGCTTTTGGCTCGGCGTTCATGATCTACAAATTGCGTTACCGCATTCAGTAAACCAAAAGCAGTTCCTTTAGCCGAGGCCAGTTCTGCGCCGCGACCTTTTCCTTCATAGATTCGTTTAACTTGACACATGGTGGGTGCTACTTTTTGTAACTCATTGTTTTCAAAGGGTAAAGAGAAGAGACTGCGCAAGAAGGTCTCAGCTTCTCGATCTTTCAACTTACGTTCAGCAAGCTTGTTCATACGGTAGCGGAAGTTGTCCCACGCCGAATTCGAAAAGCCCAATTCCTGTTTGACGCGAACCGGATCAAACGCCGTACTATGCGGCACCTTCACCACGTCTTTGCCACCAGATAGTGCAATCGCCAAAGTGTTATTGCAGACGACTCTCACACTAGTAAATTGGGCTGTGGTCGCTAGGCTGCCATCACAGGCTGTCGCCAGCAGCAGATAACCGTTAATACGATCTTTATCTTTGATTGAAAAAGATTGTCCGGTCTTGGCTAGTGCCCAAAGTTTGCGTCCGCCTTTCATGACGCCTGCAGTTTCCAATTCAAACCCAGAGCGTTCCGTCAGATCTCGATAGAACTCCAGAATCTCGTCAGGCTGCACAACCTGATATCGATTCGAGACGACAGACAGTGCAGCCTTGGTATCAGAGCGATATAGCACCTTTTGGTCGCTGTACATGTGGATCTTTTCTGGTGCTCCTAATAATCCGGAGTTGAAGCGCACCGGTGTTTCCATGATCTTGAAGTTCAAACCAGATTGATTTGCCCAAGTATCAAGTGACTGGTTGGGAGTGAGGGCTTTGCCTAAGCCGTGCCATGGGGTTTGGCCCGCATAGGCCATCGTTTCAATTTCGTGTGACATCGTGTTCCCAGCATAAAAAAGCCCATGCGATCGCAATCGACAGATGTCGACTGGATGGCAGGGGCAGGTGTGAAAGAAAGAATAAAGAAAGTTAGTTAAGACATCCGTAGATAAACGTTAACTTTAGACAGCCGGTTTAATGGGCGTTGAATGTATGCCGGCAGTGATGACATTTATTGTTGAGAAGAATGGTGCGATCGATGATTTGACCTAACGTGATGCCCGTGGCACAGCCTGCAGCAGCGTTGGCTAATGCATCAAGTACGGCACCAGCGACACCGCCTAGAGTTGCACCAATTGGACCGCCAATCAGTCCGATCGATGCTCCAACACGTGCTCCTCTTGTGCAGCTAGCGATAGTGACCCCGATGCCAGCAATCGCGCCGATTGCACAACCGGCTTTGGTAGCGAAATTCCTGGTTTCGATCTGGTGTGATCCACACTGCGGGCAAGCTTCAGATGCAGAGTAGGGTGGAAAAGCCTCAATGGGCTCCTCGGGGTCGTGCGGATAGAGATGGGTGGTTTCCATGAAATTCCTTCATTGTGTTGAATGAACGCACTACGGCGAAAGACTGGCTGTAGCTCATGGCGGTGATATGTTTTTGAAAATTTCTGGAGTTTAGTTAGGCATTTTTAATAGTGGATTGACGGATCGTAATAGATACTATCCAAAAGTGCAGCCCGATTGTCCCAGATTCTTCCGGCTAGAATTCCTCTTGGCCTTGCATGTAAATACCAAGGACTATTCTGCATGGGGATAACGATGAGCTCCCAATAATTTTCGAGGCTCAATGTTGAGGGTGATGACCCAAATGCATCACAAATACCTCCGCGATTTGCGTTGTTCATGCCGACGAAGAAATCAGGTCGTTTCATCACTAACAAGCGAGAGGTAATTGCAATACCCCCCTTATGTTGCTTATCTCTGAACACTTGATTAAACGCTTGTAGGAGGGGCGATGGCCTCTGCTATGACTTAAAGTGCAGTCCGAGCAACAGCGCTATAATTTAATTGTTATTGAAATAACTTTGAGTTGCTTAAAGTGGGGTATTTGAAAGTGATGATTCAAAACGCTACGCCAATTGGATGTTCAGTGGTCTTCGTGTATTTGGTATCGCCGCGTCAGCAATGGTTTGAGGATGGATATGACGTTGTGGATCATTGCATTGATATGCGAGCGAGCGGATGTCGGTGCAAGCGGGTTTCAATGCTACAGGCGGTTTTGTCCCAATGTCGACCTCGCATAGTTTAATATGCTTATCCATCAGAAATACATACTGATTTTGACACTTCGGGTTGTGTTATTTCCTTTGTGTTTTCTATCAAAATAATACAAACAAAAGACTAGAACATGACGGAACTGCAAACGATATTGACCAAGCACTTAATCGAAACTTGATTTGCATTTTCTGCGCTCTGAGAAAATCAACAGTGAAGTTGCTGGATATGTTCACATCAAAGCTCGAATAGTAGAGTGAGCATTACTGGCGATTAGCAAAAATGCGGGGAGCATTCACGTTTTGTCCAACTCACCCATAGAACGAATAGAACATACCAAAGTATCTAATGGCACGCATTGAAGAAAAAATTGCTGAGATCGCTGATCCGGCACTAAGAAAAAGCATCGCAGAAGAAGTTACCAAACTCAAAAAGCATACCCGTTTCGGTCTGGTGTTCGAAGAGCACCAGCCAGAGGTGGTTCCTACTTTTGGGAAACGCGTCAAACGAGGCGAACGGGTTGCAAAGAAGACTGGCAATCTTTCTGAAATTTGGCGGGTTATCTCTGTCAAAAATGATGTCGCCGTATGCGAACAAGAAAGAGGCGGCGAAACAGAAGCTGGCATGCGTGAAGCGTTCCCCATTCAGCAGCTTGTCGTCGTCCGCAGCATGGGTGAAACCATCTATCCGTCACTAACACCGATAGATTCAGTTAGCAATGGTGATCCGTTGAAGCCGCATCATGTGTTGATTGAGGCTGATAACTACCATGCGCTGCAATTACTAGTGTTCCCGTATGAAGGTAAAGTGGATTGTATTTACATTGATCCACCGTACAACACTGGCGCACGGGACTGGAAATACAACAATGACTACGTCGATAAAAACGACCAATGGCAGCATAGCAAATGGCTAACTTTTATGGCAAAGCGCTTGAAGCTTGCCAAACGCCTTTTGAACCCAGAAAACGGCGTGCTGATCGTGACGATAGATGAACATGAAGTTAACCATTTGGGGATGCTTTTAAAGCGAGAGTTTCCCGAAGCGCGGCAACAGATGGTCACTATCGTGAATAACGGGGCGGGGGTGAGTCAGGGTGGTTTTTACCGCGTAGAGGAATATGCATTCTTCTGTTTTCTCGGTGGCGCAAAGCCAGCGCCAGGCGAAGACGACTATTTATCTGAACAAGCCATTGAGCCGATGTCTCAATATTGGTTTTCGCTTATCCGATATGGTGGCGTTAATGCGCTTCCGAGCAAGCGCGCAAACCTCGTATATCCAATAGCTATCAATCAAACTACTCTCGAGATCGCCGCTGTTGGGAAATCTCTAAAGCGACGAGTAGAGGAAGGGAAAGTTGCTTCAGCGACGAATGATTGGTTACCTGATGACGAAACCATTGACGGACATCCGGTCATTTGGCCGTTCCGAGGCAACGGGAGCATGGCAACGTGGCAGATGAACGAAGAAACCTTAATTGACTTGTACAAGAAAGGGTTCGTGCGTATTCGCCATCAAAAGAAAGGGCCGGGCGGAAATAAATTCTCGATTAGTTACGTAAAAAGCGGGCATCGTTCCAAAGTTGAAAGCGGCGAAATCCCTACTCTTGGTCGAGAAGACAATGATGGACCACTAATTTTGGGTCAAATCCCGCGTAATGTCGTTGCAAAAACTGTCTGGAGACGTGCCAAACATGATGCTGGCAAATGGGGTTCACGGGTGCTAAGAGAAATCCTTGGTGATGTGGCATTTGATTACGCAAAATCGCCATATGCAGTATTAGATTGCTTGGCTGCCGCAGTAGGGAATCGACCTAATGCCCTTATCGTAGATTTTTTTTCAGGGTCTGGCACCACGTTGCTTGCCACCGAACTACTAAATAATCGTGACGGAGGTAGGCGTCATTGTTTGCTAGTCACAAACAATGAAGTTTCTGTTGAAAAGTCAACGGAACTCGAATTGCAAGGAATGCAGCCGGGATGTAATGAGTGGGAGACGCATGGCGTATGTCGTTCTGTAACATGGCCTCGTTCTAAATTTACTATCCTCGGTCAGCGAGATGATGGCACGAAGCTTTCCGGTGAATACCTAACTGGGAAATCAACAGACGTTGAAAAAACGCGGGAATTTACGCAAATCGGATTTATTGATCCCGCCAACTTCTTAGCAAGCCCGGGGTTTTCAGACAAGAAAAAAAATACAGTCATTAACTTACAAAAACAGTTAGTGAAGTTAATTGACGGTCTACCTCAGTCCTTGGTGAATGGTGCCATGGACTTCATAGTTTCAAAAAATCATAAAGCTAGTTTATTGTTCGACATTGATCGGGCTGACGCATGGTTAGAAGCATTAGATGGCCAAGATCACATTACCGACTTTTATATCGTAACCCAATCAAAAAAAATCTTCGACATATTGAAAGACCAAGTGACTGAATTACTTGGGCCTATGATTTTGAAGGAAGAGCGTAAGCGTTCGATGGCTGACGGTTTCTCTGCAAATCTTGAATACTTTCGGTTAGATTTTCTAGACCCGCAAGAAGTGCAAATGGGTAGGCAGTTTTCTGCCATTTTGCCAATTCTTTGGATGATGGCTGGCGCACGCGGACCGCGCCCGGATGCGCCAAATGCTCATGCTCCTTGGCTGTTACCTGAAGATTGCCCTTTTGTTGTGTTGATGCAGGAAACGCGATTTAAGGAGTTTATTCGTCATGTTGAGAGTCGCACAGACCTGACTCACGTCTTCATTGTCACTAATTCGCAGAATACGATTTATAAATTGCGACATGAATGGCCCGAGCTGCGAGTAGTGCAACTTTACAAAGATTATCTCGAAAATTTCCGCATCAACTTGTCAGAGAAACCTACCCAATGAAATTAGAACTCAAAGACTTCCAGGAAGATGCAGTCGAGCAGTTAATTAAGAAATTAAATCCTGCAAAACGCGAAGTGGCAGATGGAGGCGATCACCAAGCTGTTATTCTCGCCGCGCCAACCGGCTCAGGTAAAACGGTTATTACAGCAGCATTGATTGAAGAAATTTTGAGCGGCTCCGATCGGTTCACTGCGGAACCGGATGCCGTGTTTCTGTGGTTGTCAGATCAGCCTGTGCTTAATGAGCAATCTAAGCGGCGCGTTGCATCTGCATCGACCAAGCTGGGCAATGGTGATCTCATCGTTGTGGATGCAGATTTTGACAGTGAAACCTTTGTTGGTGGCAAAGTGTATTTCATTAATACGCAGAAACTGGGTAAAGACAAGTTGTTGACCTCTGGCCAAGGGGATAAGCGTACTTTTACCATTTGGGAAACCATCAGCAATACGGCCAAAGCAAAAGCCGATCGTTTCTATCTCATCATTGACGAAGCACACCGCGGTACAAAAGTTTCTCGAACTGATGAGAGTACTCGTCTGACCGTGATGCAGAAATTCGTTAAAGGGTCTGAGGGCGAGATTCCCGCAATTGACCTTATTCTAGGTGTCTCAGCGACGCCTCAGCGTTTTCAACAACTGATTGACGGACAAAGTAACCGTACGCCGCGCAAGTGCGAGATCAATCCATTAGATGTGCGAGCGTCAGGTTTGCTGAAAGATCGAATAATGGTTTTTCATCCCTCTGAGGCTTTCCCAACCGATACCACGATGCTACGCGCAGCCGTTCAGCAGTGGCGCACTATGGGTGTGCAGTGGCATGAATACGCGCAGACACAGGGATTGCCGACAGTTCACCCGGCACTGATAATCCAAGTGCAGGACGGAAGTAGTGACGGAGTTTCACGTACAAACTTGGACGAAGTGATTGCCACGATTGAAAAGGAGACTGGGCCAATTGATCCGTCCGAAATTGCTCATTGTTTTGAACACGATGCCGCAATTTCTGCCAATGGAGTGCTGATCCGCAAAATTGATGCTTCGCGCATTCAGGAAGAAACGAACATCAAATTCGTATTGTTCAAGATGGCACTGACCACTGGTTGGGACTGCCCACGCGCCGAGGTGATGATGTCATTCCGTACGGCGCAGGACGACACGCTGATCGCCCAGCTTATTGGGCGTATGGTTCGCACTCCGTTAGCGCGCCGAATTGAAGGAAGCGAAGTATTGAATTCTGTTTCGCTATATTTACCCCACTACGACAAGGAAGGATTGACGCGCGTTGTCAACCATTTGAAGCAAGGCGACCCAATGGAGCTACCACCTACCGATGTGGAGGACGGGGCAAAAATGGTGACTTTCAAGCGCAGTGCCAGCATGGACGCAGCATTCGATGCGCTGACTGGCTTACCAACTTATCGCGTCGAGCGGGTGCGCAAGGTTTCCAATACACGCAGATTGATGGCGCTGTCGCGCCTACTGACAACGATGCACGAAGTGGATATGACTGCGTGGGATGATTCTAAGCAGTTGGTAATCAACACGCTTGACACAGAGTTGGCCCGGTTGAAAAAAAATAGTCCAGATTTTGATGCAAAAGTGAAGGGCTCCGGGCAGATCACGCTAAACGCGGTGATTGTAGAGCAAGGTACTTGGAAGGAAATCCAAGGTCAGACCCTCACAGTGCCGCTGGATGAAAAAAATATTGATGACCTATTCAACCGTGCGGGGCAGCGACTGGGCGAGGGACTGCATCTAGATTTTTGGCAGACCCATTACGATCAAGATGAACTCGACGAAATGCCTAGCCGCTCACGACTTGAGCTCTTTCTAATGCTCCAAGACGAAAAAACTTGGAAAACGTTAGAGGCTGCGTGTGGAGAGCGCTGTGAGACCTTGCTCTCGCAAAACAAGGCTGCTATCAAGAAATTAACTACGGCAGAACAAGAAGACTACAACAAGGTTCAAGAAGTAGCTAAAGAGCCTGAAGCTCTGTCATTTTTGCCTCCAGTTGAAATGATGCTGGCCGTGGACATCAAGGACTCAAATTTCCGTAACTATGATGGACACATGTATGTCGATGCCAGCGGACATTTTGTCGACGTGCTTAACAATTGGGAGCATCCGGTGATTGAAGCAGAGATTGTGCGGGCAGATGTCGTCGGTTGGTTGCGCAACGTGCCGCGTAAGCCGTGGGCGTTTTCGCTGCCATATGAATTTGGTGGGGAGAATCGACCAATGTACCCGGACTTTCTAGTGGTCCGCGCAGTTGACGACGATCACATCGTGGATATTCTTGAACCACATTCCCCTGCACTAGCCGACAGCTATGCCAAAGCAAAAGGCTTGGCACAATTCGCAGCCAAACATGCAATGCACTTTGGTCGAATTGAATTGATCCGGGTCGTTGGTAAGGAAATCAAACGTCTGGATTTGATTGATGCGACTAATCGAAAACGAGTGTTGGCAGTAGATAGTAATGCGGGGCTAGATTTAGTATTTGGGGTTGCGAAGGAGTAACGTTATGGTCTCGACAGATAGGCTATTCGCTGCTCTATATCTATTCGTGTACGACCAGAGTCTGCCTTATTCGCTGTCCATGACCGATGTACTACCGGCCTCAATCACTCTCGACAATTGGATTCACTTAAGCGGTAACCCAACAAGGACCAAGAACAATGCGTTTAATACCCTCCGACCCTGATATCGCAACAATTGCCAGACGTATCAGAGATGGCGACCTTGATCTTCAACCCAATTTTCAACGTGGCGAAGTATGGACTACGTCAAAAAAACAAAAGTTGGTCGATAGCATTTTGCGTGAGTGGCACGTTCCACCGGTTCATGTCATACAGGGCGTTGCGGGAGGCAAAGATGAAGTCTTGGATGGCCAACAAAGGCTAGCAGCAATTCGCGATTTTTTAGATGACAAGCTGAAGATATCTGGGACTATTGAGCCCTTTGACGAAGAAATCGTCCATCTGGATGGACTTAGATTTGCGGATTTATCAGAGGAATGGAAGAGAAAGATAAAAAGATTCCCTATTAGGGTGTTTAGCATTGTGGACTATAAGCCTTCTGAGCCAAGCGAACTTTTCTACAGACTAAATCAGCCTTCCTCACTTACCGCAGCCGAACAAAGAAATTCCTTTTTTGGTAAGCCGAGAGAGCAGATCAAAGAGTTAGTAAAACATATGGAGGATGTCGGTTTACAAAACGATTTTTTAGGATTCTCAAATTCACGAATGGCGTATGACGATGCACTGGCACGTGTTTGTGTAGCTCTGGAAAAAGGACTAGCTACGAAAACCGGGGCTACTTTGTTGGCTGATCGTTATAGGTCGGGCATCGAATTTGATTCATTGGCATACAACCGTGCCAAAAAAGCCATCGATATACTTGCCGAGATTAGAGGTCAGGCAGGCCGAAATAATAAATTGAACAAAGCAAGTCTCTTTTCTTGGCTTATTTTCCTATGCAGAACCATAGAGTCCAAACCGGCGATTCAACTTCATCAGGTGGCGCTCTTCTTCAATAACTTTGAAAATGATCGAATGATGTATGCGCTGGGAAGCGAATCTTCGAGCCATATTGAAGCGGTCAGAGCTGGTCTGTATGACATTTATGCGGACCGAGTGACATCCAGGGTTGCCGACGTAAGCTCGGTAATATTACGAGACCTTGCACTATGGGGTTTATATGTTACAGATCAAAGATTTATGCATGTGGAATTGAGTCAAGGTTTCTTCGCACTAAAGTCATTCCTATTTAATCTGAGAGAGAGTGGAAAATCTCGGATGTCCGAAGGTTTGTTAATAGAATTTATGGAAAATTCTCCCTTTGAATGGGAAGTTCTTGCATGAGAGCTGCTCAAGTAAACGACGTGTGGCGCGAAGCCTTGGGAAGTCAAAAAGGTCTCATACGACTCGATAAGCTAACTACGAATAACATAAAGGGAATCGGAGACAAAACAATCAGTTTCCCACATCGAATTACTGCCTTGTGCGGTGAGAACGGTGCTGGTAAGACATCTCTTTTGACTACACTTTTTAGTGCACTGACCCCCAATTTCGCTAAAACGTTGGGCGTAGCATTGAGGCCACTTGATAACACTGCAGCGGCAGGCGCCATTGCGACAGTGAGCCTCCGACAAGGTTCTAACACAACTTATTTAGAATCTGGAGATGCGTTATTTGCCGAGCTTAAAGATAATAGCGAAGATTGTATGGTCGCATATCTTGACGCCGCCGCAGCCTCTCAAAGGCTAAAATATATTGTATCTAACGATAACGATTTCCCGTCAGCTTTGGACGGAACCCCACAGGGAGCGGATGATGCGTCACTCTTGCAACTGCGAGCAGAGATAACAGGTCGTAGATACACTTCAGTCATTACGCACGAGTTAGATGATTATGCCGACGAATCTGTATTCCCCTATTTCATAGTTAGCGTAGGAGACATTACATATCGATCCGAAGAAATGGGGCTTGGTGAACTTTGCATCAACTACTTAATTTGGGCAATTGGGAGAGTGCGCGCCAATAGTATTGTGCTATTTGAAGAACCTGAATCACATCTGCCTCCCCGTGCTCAAGAGGCATTAATGGCGTTTATTGCCAAGACAGCTGTAGAAAAAAAACTAACAGTTGTTGTGTCAACACATTCTCAACATACGCTCTCTAATATCCCTCCAGCGCATATAACATTGTTAGCTAGGAGCAGAGGGGACTGCATTACGAATGCCAATCCTCGAAGAAGCGTTTTATTCGAATCCCTGCGCGTTGCCACGCCAAAGCAATGCATTTTATTTTTAGAAGACCATAGCGCGGCAGCGTTTTTAGAAGGCTTAATGTTCAAAATTGACCCTGACCTTGCTGAGCGCGTCGAGGTTTCTTGGGGCAATGGATGGAGCGACATTGATGAAGTACTTGGCCGATTACCCGTTAGAAAATTAAATACCCAAATTGTCGGTATTTACGACGGAGATCAAAGAAGTTATCAACGGCCTCTATTGCATTGGCCACACGCATACCTTCCGGGGAATTTTGATCCACTGCATTTCATGGTAAACAGCGTGGAGTCATATCCCGAGAAATTGGCAGATGCACTTAAATGTGATCGCGGAATGGTTGAAATGGCGGTCGCAAATGTTTCGGCTACTGATCAGAAAGATTTTTTTGTGCAGTTGTCAACTGCGCTAGGATACGGATACCATATTGATACGCTTTACCGTGCGTCTACCAATGTTTGGCTCGAACAAATGGAAAATGAAGCAGAGGTAATTAGCCTGATTCAATTCATAAAAAAATATGCCTATTAATGTATCGCTGGGTATTTGATTCATTGCAAGCTTAGAATCTTATAATGGCATTGGTTGTTGGAAGATGATTGGACTCCCCCTTTTCGAGGCACCGATGTCCGGCTACGTTCTGGATACCACGCCTTTCCGCCAGACTAGAGGATCAAAAACCAGAGTCCTCCGTTCATGGCTCTAATTAGTAGTGCCTTCGTTCGAAAATTCGGCCGAATCAACACCGTACTTAATTTTGATGCCAATGAATTTTCGGAATTTTTATACAAGATTTGTTTTGAGCGATATTACGTCTGCGCCCTTTCGTAACGAATCTAAATAATCTGCCCACCGCTGCATCATTTGCCGACGAGCCGGCAAATGCGCAGTGCGATTGTATGCTCGGCCGTTTGGATCTTTTACGGCATGAGCTAATTGATGTTCAATCAGATCCACGCGTTCACCTAATACCTCATCCATAATGGTTCTGGCCATCGCGCGGAAGCCGTGTGCGGTCATTGTTTCTTTGTCGTAGCCCATACTTCGTAAAGCAGCATTAATTGTATTTTCACTCATGCATCGTTCGTAAGTTCGGATGCTTGGGAATACATATTTTCCATGTCCCGTCATGGCGTGTACATTACGTAGAATTTCTATCGCTTGTGTTGATAGGGGGACTAGATGGTCAATCTTCATCTTCATTTTCTCGCCCGGTATGCGCCACTCTGCTGCATCTAGGTCGATTTCTTTCCATTCCGCAGAGCGCAATTCTCCTGGTCGTACAAAAAGAAGAGGGGATAATTTAAGTGCCGCCACTGCATAGGGATGGCCCGTATAACCAAAGATCGAGCGAAGTAATACTCCGGCCTGTTTAGGTTCTATGATGGCCGCATAGTTTGTCTTTGGCACAACGGACAATGCACCTTTTAAATCGGCGGTCACATCACGTTCCGCGAGTCCAGTAGCAACGGCATACCGCAGTACTTGACCACATATCTGTTTCACTCGATGGGCGGATTCAACTGAGCCACGGGCTTCCATCTTTTGTACTGTCGTTAAAACATTTAACGGTTTGATTAAAGAAACAGGCATATGCCCGATAAATGGAAACACATCTTTTTGCAGCCAATTCGTTACTTTTTCTTGGGTAGTAGAAGCGCGCATCGCTGAGGTTTTCTTCAACCAAGCGTGAGCGACTGTCTCAAAGGTATGCGTACCCGCAATAGCTTTAGCTTCTTTTGCTTCACGTTTGAATTGGGCAGGGTCAATACCATCAGCTAGTAGCTTACGCGCCTCTGCACGTTTGGCTCTTGCTTCCGTAAGAGATATCTCAGGATATGAACCGAAGGTCAAACGGTTTTGTTTGCCGTTCTCCTGACGATACGACATGCGCCATATCTTTGTACCCACTGCGGTGATCTCAAGATACATGCCCAAACCATCAGCTAAGGTATGAGCTTTTCCTACGACTGGTTTGGCAGTTCTTACCTGTAAATCAGTGAGCGGTTTTGCGAGTTTTGGCATTGTTCATCCATGCAGTTTTTGATTAAGTGCTTATGGATGCTAGTGTGGATGTAAAGGTGTTGGATTGCAATGGACCCCAAAAGACGTCATAAAACAAAAAACCCGCGTCAGCACTGGGCTAGACACGGGTTTTTGGACTACTTTGGACTCTACTGCATATACGACTGGTGCCGAGAGCCGGAATCGAACCGGCACGCCTTGCGGCGCGGGATTTTGAGTCCCGTGCGTCTACCTATTCCGCCATCTCGGCAACGCAAGCTGAGCATTATGCGCGATTTGCGGAATTTGAGCAAGATTCACGTGCAGGAATATTGAGGGCTGTCGATTGTTTCCATGCGGTGCCGGTTGCAAAGGCCACCTTGTCATTCATTACACGGCAACGGTGCGTAGCAATTATTCCTGCCCGGGCTGCGCCGTGTATATGCGTCGATAAAGCCGGAAGCGCTCGTCGCGATCGGCAGGGCGGCGGCCGTGCCAGATCAGTTGCCATTGTAACTTGTTGCGTGTGATGGTCTGTGCTGCATCGTTACCGCGATGGTGGTCTTGCAGCAGCAGGTAATCGCAATTCTTGTCGCCGAAGCGGGCGAACGGGACGTTGCCGAAATAGGCGAACGAGGCGCGTTGCGAGGCGCCGACATTGCTGTCGACACAGCGTTTTACCTTCGGCAATGCAGCGTCAACTTGTTGCGCAACGCCGGCGTAACTCTTGATGTAATTGCCCCATGGCAGCCATAAAGTCATGAGCAGCAGCCAGCACAGGATAATTCCGCCGGACGATAGCACTACGGCGCGCCACAGTACCGAAGGGCGGCGCGATATGCGCCAGTGCACAATCCAGATCCATCCTGCGGTTGCGGCAGCGGCCACGATAAAGGACAGCAGATTGAATTCCGGTTTGAAGCCGGGTGCGATCTTGAATGCATTTTTGGCGATCTGTGCCGGCCAGCCGGTTTGCTTGGCGATCCAGCCCAGCCAGATGAAGCTGGCGCAGGTGCTCAGCATCATGACGGAGAACCAGTCGACCGCATTGATGGCGCCGCGTTTCATGGTGGGCAAGCCGAATGCGGCGAGGATGGCCAGCATGGGCAACAGCGGTAATAAAATCGCTTCTTCGCCACGCGGGTTCAGCAATGCGAGCACCAGCAGGGAGGCAAAAAAGGTCAGCGGCAATGTGATATGCAGTGCTTCATGCTGACGGCGCCAGGCGTAGATGGCCCAGATTGCAAACGGCCATGCCGGCCATGCAAACCAGATCGCGTTTTTCAGGAAGTATTGTAGAGTAGACCACGATGGCATGCCGATCTGACGGACATTCCATGCCATCCACGCATCGCTTGGCGCATTGCCGTAAGGCTGAACCTGCTGGCTCGCAAATATCCATGCGCCTGCCACCAGGGCTGCCAGCGGCAATGCAACCAGTATCAGGCGCAGCAGGAGTGCGCGTTCGCGTATAGATGCCAGCACCAGTACGCCTAGCCACAAGGCCAGCGGAACGACCCAGCCGCGCGACAGCACCAGCAAGCCCAGCACCAGGCCGAAGGCCATTGCGCTACGCAGCGAGTGCGATTCAAACAGGCGCGTAACGGTGTAGAGCGAAAATGCGATCAGCGATACCTGCAATGCTTCCGTGGTCGTGCCGTGACTATGCACCAGCAAACCCAGACAACCGAGGTAAATCAGCAGTGCGCCATCGGCCAGTGTACGGCCGAAATCGCGCGGTTCCGGCTGGCCGCCGAAGGCGAGTTTCAGCGGCTGTGCTTCCGGCCGACGGCCGAGCAGGTAGGTGGTGTACCAGACTGATGTCGAGCCGAGCAGGAAGAAACTGATGGGCGCGATGCGCGCGGCCATCGGATCACCCAGCAGCCAGCCGAACAACTTGATGCAGATGGCGCCCAGCCAGAATGCCAGCGGCCCTTCGTCCGGCATAGCCAGACCGACGATGTTCGGTGCCAGCCAGTCGAATAGGGAGCCGTGCGCCATCGTCCACATGATGCCGAAACCGGCAGCATCATCAGGCTTCCAGGGGTCGCGTCCGATCAGGCCGGGCAGTATATACAGCAGACACAGTGCGAACAACGCCCAGCGCGGGAGAGCATGCGTAGCGGAGGCGGGGAGGCGGACTGGCTTCATGGAAGGAGGTGACTGTTTTTATTGGGTTCGGCGTATTGTGCCGGAAAAATACTTTGCTAACAAAAAAGGCAGCCGTAGCTGCCTTTTTGAAACGCGGTGGCGAAATTATTCAGCCATTTGCGTTTTGGAACCGACGGTACCGAACTTCTTGCGGAATTTGTCCACGCGACCTGCGGTATCAACGATTTTATGTTTGCCGGTGTAGAACGGATGCGATTCCGACGAAACCTCGATTTTTACCAGTGGGTATTCTGTGCCTTCAAATTCAATTTTTTCACGGGTGTTGATGGTCGAACGGGTGATGAATTTGAAATCGTTAGAAACGTCGTGGAACAAAACTTCACGGTATTCCGGGTGAATGCCAGCTTTCATGATTTGCCTTAAATAGTTTGGTAGCCAATGGGCACTTCGTCGGTCGCACTGCTTCTTGACCCGATTGCCTATCACTTGCCGAGGTTGGAACGAGCCGAGAATTATACATTGAAAAATCAATAAAATCATGGGTTTGCGACAAGTTTGCTGATATCGTTGCG
Organism: Herminiimonas arsenicoxydans; assembly: GCA_000026125.1. GTDB lineage: Bacteria > Pseudomonadota > Gammaproteobacteria > Burkholderiales > Burkholderiaceae_D > Oxalicibacterium > Oxalicibacterium arsenicoxydans. Next base: position 704,287 of record CU207211.1, read on the forward strand.
CTATTGCAATCACGTCATGTTCAGGAGGGTTTGTGGCAATTGGTTTGCAGGATGGCATGAGTACCCTGTTACAGGCGGTGGAAGTCTGCGGGATCATCGCCTTTGCCTGTTCCGGCTTTATCGAGGCGCGGCGCAAGGAAATGGATCTGGTCGGCGTGTTTATCGTGGCATTTATTACTGCATTCGGCGGCGGCACTTTGCGCGACATGCTGCTGGATAGGCGCCCGCTGTTCTGGGTTGAGCATCAGGAATACGCGATTCTGGTTTTTGTTCTGGCGCTGCTGGCCTGGCCGTTTTTCACGCATTTGCGTTCAGCCGTTGCTGAAAAGATCATTGTGATTGCCGATGCGTTTGGTTTGGGATTATTCAGCGCGGTCGGTGCATCGCTGGCGCTGGAAGCGCAGATGCCGATTTTCATCTGCGCGATGATGGGCGTGACGACGGGTATTTTTGGTGGCGTGTTGCGCGATGTCTTGTGCAATGAAATCCCGATGGTATTCCGGCGCGGCCAGTTGTATGCCACCTGCTCATTTGTCGGTTGCTGGGTTTACCTGCTAATGGAGTTGCTGCAGATATCCTCGGCGCTGGCCCTGATTGCCAGCATAGTCGTGACATCGGCGATGCGTTTGCTGGCGGTCCGGCTGGATTTGAAATTGCCGGGTTGAGCGATGCATGCTTGAAAAAAACATGGCAATAAAAAAGCCCGTTTTCATTTGCAGAGCATGCAAGGAAAACGGGCTTTTTGATTTCAGCCTGGTCGACTGAAAATCTTCAAACAGGATGTCGCGTGTGGATTACGAATTACCGCGACGCATCATGTCGAAGAATTCGGCGTTGTTCTTGGTCGCCTTCATCTTGTCGAGGATGAATTCCATCGCTTCGATCTCGTCCATGCCGTACAGCAGTTTGCGCAAGACCCAGATTTTTTGCAGTTGATCCGGTTTGATCAGCAATTCTTCGCGACGGGTGCCGGATTTGTTCAGGTTGATCGCAGGGTAGACGCGCTTCTCGGCCAGACGGCGTTCGAGATGCACTTCCATATTGCCGGTACCCTTGAATTCTTCGTAGATCACGTCATCCATGCGGCTGCCGGTTTCGATCAGCGCAGTAGCGATGATGGTCAGCGAACCGCCTTCTTCGATATTGCGGGCTGCGCCGAAGAAGCGTTTAGGGCGTTGCAATGCGTTGGCATCCACACCACCGGTCAATACCTTGCCGGAGGCCGGGATCACGGTGTTGTAGGCGCGTGCCAGACGGGTGATCGAGTCGAGCAGAATCACGACGTCTTTTTTCATTTCAACCAGACGCTTGGCTTTTTCCAAAACCATTTCCGCAACTTGTACGTGACGTGTGGCCGGTTCATCGAAAGTCGATGCCACCACTTCGCCGCGCACCGAACGCTGCATCTCGGTCACTTCTTCAGGGCGTTCGTCGATCAGCAACACGATCATCACGACATCCGGATGATTGGTGGTGATTGCGTGTGCGATGTGTTGCAGGATCACGGATTTACCGGATTTGGGCGATGCCACCAGCAAGCCGCGCTGGCCTTTACCGATAGGCGCGATCAGATCGATGACGCGGCCGGTGATGTTTTCTTCGCCGCGCATATCACGTTCAAGCAGCAGCGGCTTGTTCGGGTGCAGCGGCGTGAGGTTTTCAAACAGAATACGGTGCTTCGATGCTTCCGGCGCTTCGCCGTTGACCTTGTCGACCTTGACCAATGCAAAGTAGCGTTCGCCGTCTTTCGGCGTGCGTACTTCGCCTTCGATCGAGTCGCCGGTGTGCAGATTGAAGCGGCGGATCTGCGACGGGGAAATATAGATGTCGTCGGTGGACGCCATGTAGCTGGCGTCGGGCGAGCGCAGGAAGCCAAAGCCGTCAGGCAATACTTCGAGGGCGCCATCGCCAAAAATTTGTTCTCCTGACTTCGCGCGTTTCTTGAGAATCGCGAACATCAGTTCTTGTTTGCGCAAGCGCGCGGCGTTGTCGATGTCCAGGCTGATTGCCATTTCTAGCAGGGCGGAGACGTGTAACGCCTTTAATTCGGATAAATGCATAGTTGTGAGTGTCCCGGGATGGGATATAAAAAGGTGGGGGAGTGAACTACGTGGTGAAGTTGGGTGCTGTAATAATAAAGCAGCGATGCGGGCGCATCGCTGCAATTTTCTATATTAGATGTTGCTATCGATGAAAGCGGTCAATTGACCTTTCGCCAGCGCGCCTACTTTTTGCGCTGCAGGTACGCCGTTCTTGAACAAAATCAGCGTCGGAATGCCGCGAATGCCGAATTTGGCTGGAATAGCCTGGTTCGCATCAACGTCCATTTTGGCGATACGAATCTTGCCTGCGTATTCTTTCGCGACGTCTTCCAGGATAGGCGCAATCATTTTGCATGGACCGCACCACTCGGCCCAGAAGTCGACCAGGACAGGCGTATCGGATTTCAGTACGTCTGTATCAAAAGACGCATCGGTAATATGTGTGATGTTTTCGCTCATGAGTGTCTCGAGTGTGAGAAGAAAAGAATAAATCAGCGCCTGGGTGATAACTGTTCTTGTCGGTATTTTCCTGCAGCGCCTCCGGTTACTGGAACAGAGATGGAGACGTTGCGTTTTAATTCAAGTTTTGAAGGTGTGGCAAGAGGTAATCAGGCGGGGTCTGGGCAAATCATAACCTATTTTATAAAAAGTGGGGCATTGCCTATAAAATTTTGCGCCGCCTCGCATAAAATGCCCGTTACTCTGCCTGTCATGACTGTACTTTTTGACGCCTTCTACCTTTCACATCGAGTCCCGATGCCGTCTAGCGCCACCATACTGATTCCACCTTCCGCTGTCTTTTGGGACGATGCTGCGCGCGTATTACTGCAAAGCGACGTGCATGGGCGGAATCAGGGAACAGCGATCAGAGATCTTTCCGCGCTGCGCGTGCTGGTGTCAACCTTCGCGCACATACAGTTATTGAAAAATGCATTGGCGCGCCAGATAGACGGCGCTTTCATTCCGCCGACGATGACCTCGCTGTCTGAATATATCCGCCAGTTGCCGCCTGACGGCGCGACTGCAACTGCGGCAAGCGAGCGCCTGATGTCGCTGTATGCGGACCTGCGCCAGCACGCATGGCTGAAAAAACTGTTCAGCGCGCGGCGCAATACCGATTTGCTGCCGCTGGCGGAAATTCTGCTGGCGCTGTCCGATGAATTGACGCAAGCCATGCTGCCGTCGTTGAAGGCGTCGCCGGATGCCGGTTATGCGCGCTGGCAGGCGGCGCTGGAACAATTGTCGCCGGTCGCGCGCAATCTGTTGTCGGATGAAACGCAACTGGTATGGACGATCTGGAAAAGCCAGCTTGACGCCAGCGATGCGAATGTGATCCGCTATGCGCAGATGATGCGGCTGGTGCAGCAGGTGGAACACATACAGCAGCCACTGTTCTGGATCAGCCCGGTCGCACCGGATGCAATGGAGCAGGCCTTTCTGGATGCCTATGGCGCACGGCAGGCCTTGACCGTGCTGACGCTGGACTGGCATGCGCACTCTGTTCATAGTACGTATGCCGCTGCCTGGCCGGAAATGCTGGTCGATGAGATGGACAGCGCGGCATTGTCGCTTGCCACGCCACCAGGGTTGAAATTGCATGCGGCGCAAAACATGGAAGCGGAAGCCAGGGCCGGTGCACAAACCGTGATCGACTGGCTGCAGCAGGGCAAAACGAATATCGCCATCGTTGCGCAGGATCGCGTTGTCGCTCGTCGCATACGCGCCTTGCTGGAGCGTGCACAGATTGTGGTGGCCGATGAAACCGGCTGGAAGCTCTCCACGACGCGCGCGGCCTCTGCCATTGCGGCCTGGCTGGAGCTGGTCGCAGCCCGCGCTGAAACAGTAGGCTTGCTGGATTTCCTGAAATCGCCCTTTGTCTTTGCTGACATGGCTGACAAGGCGGAACTGGTCATGGTCAGTGAAATTGCATTGCAGCGGGCGAAAGTGTTGAGCGGCTGGGAAGCGGTCAGCGACGCCTTGACTGCAGCACCGGCGGCGCAAAAGATGATGACACTGCTGGCGCAGCAGGCAGCCGGTTTCACGGGCCGCAAGACTCTATGTGAGTGGATAGCCGCCACGCAGCAGATGCTGGTGACGCTCGGCATGCGCGACGCCTTGCAGGCCGATGCCGCCGGTGCGCAGCTGCTTCAATTGCTGCAGGATGTTGCGCAGGATTGCGTGCAGGTCGGTCATACATTTTCCTTTGCAGAGTGGCGCGCCTTCCTGAATCTGCAACTGGAAGCGAAAGCCTTCGTGCAAGTCAATCAGGACAAACGCGTCGTGATGCTGCCCCTGAATGGCGCGCGCCTGCGCAGCTTCGATGCCGTCCTGCTGGTGGGCGCGGATGCGGAGCATCTCCCTTCGCAACCGATGGAGACGCTGTTTTTTGCCAACGTGGTGCGGCGCGAACTCGGGCTGGCCACGCGCGAAAGCCGGCAGCGCCAGCAATTGCGCGATGTGACGGAATTATTGTCGGCCAATGATTGCGTGGTCCTGTCGTGGCAGGCGCACAAGAATGGCGAACCGAATCCGGTCAGTCCGTGGATAGAGCGACTGGAATTGTGCCTGGCGCGCGCCTGCCTGGCGCCGCTTGCAAAGCATGAAGTGCAGATTGCGCCGCGCCATCTGCAACCGACGCCGGTGCTGATGCCTGCGCCTGCTGCGCCGCAATTGCTGCCGCAAAAACTTTCCGCCAGCGGCTACAACAGCCTGGTCGCCTGTCCGTATCAGTTCTTCGCCACCCGCATGCTGGGTTTGTCCGGTATCGATGACGTATCGGATATGCCGGAGAAGCGCGATTACGGCGATTGGCTGCATAAGATACTGGCGCAGTTCCATCAGACTTTGCAGGAAGCACCGGTTCCACTGGCAGAACGTGCGCCCTTGTTGCAGCAAATATCGGATCGCATTTTTGCGCATGAACTCGATAAGAGCGCGGCGGCACTCGGTTATTACGCACGCTGGCAAAAAGCCATGCCGGCCTATCTGGAATGGATAGCCGAACGGGAAAGTCAGGGCTGGCATTTTGTCCTCGGCGAAGAAAAATTCGAAAAACTATTGCGCTGGGAAGATGGCGAAATTGTGCTGCACGGCCGGGTCGATCGCATGGATGAAAATGCCAGCGGCGAACGTGCGGTGCTCGATTACAAAAGCACGAATCAGGGCGCCTTGCGCGACAAGCTCAGGCAGGGCGAAGATCATCAATTGCCGTTTTACGGACTGCTGTCGGGAACGGCCTTGAGTGCTGCTCTGTACGTACCGCTGGAAGCCACCAGGGACAAGATCAAGGAAGTCGAAGCGCCCGACTATGAAGTGTGGCAGCAGAATCTGGAAGAGCAAATCGTTCGCAACATGCAGGCGATTACGCACGGTGCCCCTCTGCCTGCCACCGGGCCCGAACCCGTTTGCCAGTATTGCGATGTGCGCGGACTGTGCCGTAAAGGAGCATGGTAATGAGTGACCTGCACATCAATACGTCTGCGCCGCGCGCCTATGAAATTAACGGAGTACAGGCCGACGCAGAACGTTTCGTCGCCATTGCCTGCGATCCTGCGCGTTCGGTGGTGGTGGAAGCCTGCGCCGGCAGCGGCAAGACCTGGCTGCTGGTGGCGCGCGTGTTGCGCCTGCTGCTGGCCGGTACCGAGCCGGCAGCGATACTGGCGATTACGTTTACGCGCAAGGCGGCGCAGGAAATGCGCGAGCGCCTGATGCAATTGCTGCATGAGCTGACGCTGAAGCCGGAAGCGGATGTGCTGACGCTGCTGCGCGAACGCGGCGTTGCAGATCACGAACTGCTGGCGCTGCTGCCGCTGGCGCGCGGTTTGTATGAGCGTGTATTGCGCAGTCCGCAAGCGCTCTCCATCGATACTTTTCACAGCTGGTTTGCACGGCTGGTCCAGATTGCACCGCTGGCATCCGGCGTGCCGCACGGCTATGCACTGACGGAGTCCACCGGCGAATTATCGTCGGATGCCTACAGCCGTTTCATGCAAACGGTGAACGAGGCCGACAATCAGGAGGTGAAAGATGCGCTGATTGCCCTGTACGCACAAGTCGGTGACAGTAATGCGCGCAATCTGCTGGATGCATTTGCAGGCAAGCGCGCCGAATGGTGGGCTTCGGTGCAGAACGGCGAGCCACTCGAGTGGTTGACTGAATTGTGCGGTGAAGATGCCGAAGTAGATGCTCGACTTGCACTGTGGTCGGATGAAAAAACGGTAGCCCGCATCGGCCAGATTGCATGGCTGCTCGGACAGGGTAGTGCGGTTAATCAGGAGCGGGCAACGGCAATAGAAAAAGCCTTATCGAGCGGTGCCGCGCTGGAAAATTTCGCCGCGTTGACTAATGAATTCTTCGATGCGAATGGCAAGTTCCGTAAAAATCGCACGACCAAGGATTTGACCAAGGCTCTACTAGGCAATCTTGGTGACGAGGGTGTATACGCCTTCGAGGTCGAGTTCGAGGCTGTGGGCGAAGCCCTGAAGACGATACTCCGCCGCAGCATGGAGCCGGCGGTAATTGCGCTCAATCGCGCATTGTTTACAGTCGGCGCTGCCTATCTGGAAACCTATCAGGCGGTAAAGGCTGAACAGCGGGTATTCGATTTCGCCGATCTGGAATGGCAGGCCTATCGTCTGCTGACGAATGAAGAACATGCGGCCTATCTGCAAAGCCGTCTCGATGCGCGCTACCGCCATGTATTGCTGGATGAATTCCAGGATACCAATCCGCTGCAGTGGAGCATCGTGCAGGCGTGGCTGAATGCCTACGGTGACGATGCTGACAAGCCCAGCATGTTTGTGGTTGGCGATCCCAAGCAATCGATCTATCGCTTCCGTCGCGCCGAGCCACGCGTGTTTTCCGCCGCGAAGGAAACGCTGGTGGCGCAAGGCGCCGACTTCCTGCGCACCAACCAGACACGGCGCAATGCGGCCGGCATCGTTGACGTCCTGAATGCAAGCTTTGTCGCCAATCCGATTTACCAGCCGCAAACCACGCTGGAACAATCGCCGGGCGCAGTGTGGCAACTGCCCTTGGTGCAGCAGGACAAGCAGGAAAAAGTCGTCTGGTCGCCGGTGCAGTTGCGCGACCCGCTGACCACGCCGCGCGAGGAAGAAGAGGATGCACGCCGGCTGGAAGAAGGCCGTGCCGTGGCGCTGGCCATCCTGCAGGCGCGGAAGGAACTCAAGAGCGAACGTTGGTCGGACGTGATGCTGCTGGTCAAGAAGCGTACGCATTTGCGCGCCTATGAGCGCGCCTTGCGCGAAGCCGGAATTCCGTTTGCCTCCGACAAGCGCGGCGGTTTGCTGGAGTCGCTGGAAGTGGCTGATCTGATCGCCTTGCTGAATTTCCTCATTACGCCGCACGATAATCTGGCGCTGGCACATGTATTGAAATCGCCGATCATGGCGGCCGGCGACGATGAGCTGATCGCGCTGGCAGAGCGCCGCGAAAAAACATGGTGGCTGCGCTTGCAGGCAGAGGTGACAGAGTTGTCGTCGCCGGCCTTGCTGCGCGCTGCCGGCCTGCTGGAAAAGTGGCTGCACCTGGCGCCACGCTTGCCGGTGCATGATTTGCTCGATCGCATTCTGCATGAGGGCGATGTCGTCGCGCGTTACGCGCAGACGGCATCGCCGCTGGTGCGCGGCCAGGTGCTGGGCAATATCGAAGCGTTTACCGAACTTGCCTTGAATCTGGATGCCGGGCGTTATCCTAGCCTGCCGAAATTCATCGATGCCTTGCGCCGCTTGCAAAAATCCGCCGACAGCGATGCACCGGATGAAGCCGATATCGATGCCGCGCTGGATGCGGTGCGCATATTGACGATACATGGCGCCAAGGGACTGGAAGCGCCCATCGTCGTGTTGCTGGACGCGAATCACAGCGATGGCGCGCGCGACGATGTCGGCGTGTTGTGCGCATGGCCGCAGGATCGCGATGCACCTACGCATTTTTCCGTCTTCGGCCGCCAGGCCGAACGCGGCGCGGCGCGCGATACGCTGTTTGCCGAGGAGGAACAGTTGAAGCAGCAGGAAGACTGGAACCTGCTGTACGTCGCGACCACGCGTGCAAAAAATCTGCTGATCGTCAGCGGTGTAGCCGATAACCGCAGTACCACGGTGAACGGCGTGGCAGACGGCCGCTGGTATGCGCGCTTCCAGGGTGCGCAGCCTGTGCAGCCGGATGCGCAGGCTGCGGCAGCGGCCGCTACCGGCGAAACTGAATTCTTCTTGCCTATATTCAATCCGCCTGCCTTGCCGGCGCCTCAGATTGAGCCGACGGCGATTTTTTCCAGTGCGGAAATTGACGAAGGCATCGCCTTGCATGCTTTGATGGAGCTGTTGACGCCACCGCAAGCCTGGCCTATTACCATGCATGCGCCGGCACTGATCGCGAAATGGCTGGCGTGTACGCATGAAATGGCGGAAACAATAAGTGGGCAGGCCAGTGTGATTCTGGCGCAGCCTGAGCTGGCGCGGTTTTTCGATCCGGCGCAGCATCGCTTTGCACGCAACGAAATGGAAGTCGTCAGCAGCGCCGGCGTTGCGCGTTTCGATCGCGCCGTCATGTTCGACGATGAATTGTGGATACTCGATTACAAGCGCAATCTGCTGGAAAGCGAACGTGCAGCGTACGCCGCGCAACTCGAGCGTTACCGTGTAGCGGCGCAACAGGTATTCCCCGATGTGCGTATCCGCAGCGGATTGATTACGGTAGACGGACGTTTGACGGAACTGGCGTAAACAAGAGCAGTGAAAACCGGCGCACGTGCCGCATGTATGCATCCGGATACAGAGAAGCGTGTAAATCTGGCAATCCCGGGCTGATTGCGGCATCAGTGGTGCCAAATTTACCGCCGGCAGCGAAAAACGCGTGGTCCGCCTCTGCTATCTATTGACGGCCATTCGCATGCACAACTATAGTGACGACATGATTTCCGACTTCCACCAACTTTCCGAAAAAATCAGCCAGCTGGCTGATTTGACGCAATCGCTGCGCAGCGAAAATGCGGATTTGCGCATCAAATCGATTGCGCTCGCCGCCGAAAATGCCGAACTGACGCGCCGCATGCAGGAAGCGCATGAACGCGTTGCCGCCTTGCTTGAAAAAATTCCAGCGCCAGAACCAGATGAGGAAGCAGCATGATCCAGCTCGATGTATCCATCATGGGGCAATCCTATAAATTGGCGTGCAAGGAAGGCGAAGAAGGCGCATTGCAGGAGGCGGTCGCCTACCTGGACGGAAAAATGTGTGCGATACGCGATGCCGGCAAGTTGAAAGGTAACGATCGCATTGCCGTGATGGCCGCCTTGGGTGTTACAGCTGAATTGCTTGCAACTAAATCGCCGGACGGTCCCTTGTCCGACATGACGATGTCGGAAGTCAAACAGAAAATTGCGGCGATGCACGAGACGCTCGATGCTGCGCTGGCACCGCAAGAAAATCTATTTTAAATATCTGCACTAATTCTTTACCCACGGGCGCCGATTGGAGTAAACTAAGCGTTCCTGCCGTGTTCGCCATTGCCATAATTCCTTGAACCATTTATGCGCAACGGCTGCGGAATTTTGTTCGATGGGAGTGCGCGTCGCTAGCTCGATGAACCCGAAGTTGAACTAACTGTGGCCAACTTGAACCTCTTGGTTCAGGATGCCGGCAAAGCGGCATTGGCGGGACCTGATTGCTGAAACGGCTGCATGAAAATGCAGCCGTTTTTTTATTCCCCTTTTTTCTGTAATATCTCCAGATACTTCCTTGTTTTCCATTCCCTTGTTCTCATTTTTATCACTAATATAGATAAAAGCGTATGCGCTACTGGCTCATGAAATCCGAACCCGGCGAAGTCAGCATCGATGATGCACTGGCGGCGCCCAATCAGACCGTAGCGTGGACGGGCGTGCGTAATTATCAGGCGCGTAATTTCATGCGCGATGCCATGCAGCCAGGCGATGGGGTGCTGTTTTATCATTCCAGTTGCGCAGAACCGGGTATAGCCGGATTGGCCGAGGTGGCGAGTACGCCTTACCCGGACGAAACACAGTTCGATCCGGCCAGCCATTACTTCGATCCGAAAGCCACGCGCGAAACGCCGCGCTGGATGCTGGTCGATGTCCGCATCCGGAAAAAGACCCGCCTGCTTTCCCTCGCCGAATTACGCACGAGGCCGGAATTGGCCGATATGGTAGTGCTGCAAAAAGGCAGCCGCTTGTCGATCACACCTGTCACGGCGCAAGAGTGGCAATTCATTTGCAAGAAATTGCTTAATAAATAGGCAGAACTTTTCCCTCCCGCAGTTTTTTATCTGCATTCATTTCCGCGATTCATCATCTGCACGTGCTGCGATGTCATTCAGCAGTCGCAAAAAATCAGCTTCCATTTGTAACCTTGTGTAACGACATGTCTGGAAACAGCGCGTGCATATATCTGTGTAAGATTTTCAAACACGGATAATGCGCTGCTTAAAATTTAAGCAGCGATGCGCGACATTTTTTTGTTGAGTTTTTCAATTTTCCCTGCTGCGTCAAAGAGATATCGCTGCGGCCTGCATGATGTCCTTCTGCTTGTCCTACAAGATATTTTTTTATTCTTTTCTATTCCTGAGATCAGGCAGTTTCCTCTCATTACTCTTATAAATTCTGGAAAGAAATAATTCCAGCCTCTCTGCGCGCACCTCCATTTTTTGTCATGGAACTAATTCACATTTTCGTTCCTCATACCCCCGCATTTCATATCAATACGTCAACAAGGCATACACAGCGATGCTTGCGTGACGGAACAATTTTTATCGCAGGTCAAAAAAAATTACCGTCGTTATCGCAATCGCCTCGTATGAACGCGCCGCAGTGACGACGCTGGAATAGGGAATGGTGAAAACAATGATGTCGACATGGATACAAGGCAGAGCCGGCAGTACAGGGATCAAGCATGTTGGCTTGCACAATATTGCCGGACAAATTTTCAATAACAGCAATTCGCACGCGTCGCGTCGCCTGATTGCGATTATTCATCATGAATCATAGACGCGAAAATCCGGTAGCCGGCTCGTATGTGCTGGCACTGCTTGCAGGTGCACTGACGTGTACAGCGGTGCAGGCGGCAGAAGAGAGTGCGGCTGTAGATACGTTTATACCGTATGCGACTTTCGGCGCCTACTACGATGCTAATCTGTTGCGTCAGCCGGAAGCAGCGAAGCAAAGTGGTGCAGCGCTTTCCGATCGCTGGACGCGTGCGGCGATCGGCTTGCGCATGGATAAGGAACTGGGTCGACAGCGATTGACTGCAGATCTGTCTGCCTATCATGCCGAATATGATCGCTTCAGCCAATTCAATAACGATGGCAAGGATTTGCTGGCGAACTGGAAATGGGTGATCGGCAATCAATTTTCCGGAAATGTCGGCACCAGTTATTCGGAAGGACTGACGCCTTTCGACGATTACCGCAGTTTTGAACGCAGCATCCGTACCCAGCGCAAGAATTATGTTGATGGTTCCTGGCGCTTCCACCCCAGCTGGCAACTGAACGCTGCATACAACCGCTTCGATCTGCGCTACGACACGCAAGCGCAAAATCCTTCCGAACGCAATCTCGACATGGCCGATATCGGGATCGACTATCTGGCGAAAAGCGGCAATAAGATCGGCCTGGTTGCACGCCATATCGAGGGTCGCTATCCGTACGCGGATATCAATTCCTACGACCAGAATGAATTGAAGGCTAAGGTCGATTGGCAGTTGACCGGCAAGACCTATCTGCAGTTTCTCGGCGGTTGGGCCAGGCGTGAATACGCTGCCAATCCGCAACGCGATTCCAGTGTGCCCAGTGCGCGCCTGACTGCGTACTGGAAGGCCACTGGCAAGACGGCCTTTTCGCTGGGAGTGTGGCGTGAACTGGGTGCGACCGACGATCTGGCTGCCAACTATGCGCGCAATCAAGGCGTCAGTGTCGGGTCAACCTGGGATGCCACCAGCAAGATCAGTGTCGACGGCTTGATCATGACCGAGAAGCGGGACTACAACGGCGTGGCGGTGATGCAAGGCATCGCACCATCGGATCGCGATGATCGCTATCGCAACGCAATGCTGGGCGTGACTTACAAGCCGACTTTGCATTGGCGCGTGCGCGCTTCCGTCTATCGCACGACGCTGGATTCAAACATCGCCGCGGCGTCCTACAAGACGAATGGCGTTCAGATCAATACACGCTATGAATTCTGACATTAGTCAAATCAAGTATCCGGCGGATATGCCGGCTCGCAAGTTTTACCGACGCTTGCTTGATCCACTGATTGCGATCGGATTGCTGTACCTGATCACGGTACTGTCCGGACATGTCTTCAGCGCCAATCATGTAGTGCTGGCGATTCTGACCTTCCTCATCAGCTGCACGGTTTTTGGCTGGAGCGATCCCTGGCGCGATGCATCGGCGAGCAATGTTCCCATGCTGGGAAAATCCATTGCACTGGCGTGGATGGCAGTCGTTGTGCTGCTGCTGTTCTTTGCGTATGTCGCCGGCTTGTTTGCCCTGTTCCTGCAACGCGAGACGCTGATCTGGCTGGCGATTACGCCTCCTGCCTTGCTGCTCGCCCAGATCATTCTGCAGAAGGCCAGTTTTGGTTTGCATGGAAAAAGCATGCGTTCGGTAATCATGGTTGGCGTCAACGAACTGAGCGTCAAACTGGCCGAGCGCGTGGATGAAAATCCGGATTTGCGGATGGAGGTAAGCGGCTTCTTCGACGACCGGGATAGCTCGCGTCAACCGGAAGATCGACAAGTCCCGCTGCTCGGCGGCATGGCGGATATTCCATCGTATGTACGCAACAACAATATCAACACGATCTTCATCAGTCAGCCTATCTCCGCCCAGCCGCGCATCCGCAAATTGCTGAATGAATTGCAGGACACCACGGCATCCATTTATTTTTTGCCGGACATCTATGTATTCGATCTGATACAGGCACGCTTCGACAGCGTGGCCGGCCTGCCGGTCGTGGCGATTTGCGAATCGCCGTTTACCGGCATCAACAGCATGGTCAAGCGCGGCAGCGACATCGTGCTGGCACTGATCATTCAGCTGCTGCTGCTGCCGGTAATGCTGGGCATTGCGATTGCGATCAAGTCGACATCGCCGGGTCCGGTGATTTTCCGCCAGCGTCGCTACGGCCTGGATGGCGAAGAAATCATCGTCTACAAGTTTCGTTCGATGACAGTGTGCGAAGACGGCGCGCAGGTGGTGCAGGCAACCCGCAACGATCAGCGCATCACGCGCGTGGGCGCCTTTTTGCGCCGTTCTTCACTGGACGAATTGCCGCAGTTCTTCAACGTGCTGCAAGGGCGCATGAGTATCGTCGGCCCGCGTCCCCATGCAGTTGCGCACAACGAGTTGTACCGCAAGAAGATCAAGGGTTACATGCTGCGCCACAAGGTGCGCCCGGGTATTACCGGCTGGGCGCAGGTGAATGGCTTTCGCGGTGAGACAGACACGCTGGACAAGATGGAAGCGCGCATTGCCTACGATCTGGATTACCTGCGGCGCTGGTCGCTGGCACTGGATTTGTGGATTATCGCGCGCACGGTAGGCGTCGTATTGAAACGTGATAACGCGTACTGATGGCAAAAATTAAATTCATGCAGATGGAGCGAATAATGAAAAAGATCATATTGAAAAATGTGCGGCAAGCCATGTTGATGGTGCTGATGGTGACGGTCGGCAGCTGGACCTACGCAGCCGATGTGCCGCTCGGACCTGGCGACGTGCTGAAGATCACCGTCTTCGGCAATCCGGACCTGACACTGGAAACGCGCGTCAGCGAAGCCGGCAGCATCTCCTATCCGCTGGTGGGCGATGTCAAGGTGGGCGGACTATCGTCGAATGAAGCCGAGAGAAAAATTGCCGAGCTGCTGGACAAGGGCGGTTTCGTGCGCAAGCCGCAGGTCAATCTGATGGTCACGGAGATGCAGAGCCAGCAGGTTTCGGTGCTGGGGCAGGTCAACAAGCCGGGGCGGTATCCGGTTGATGGCAAGCGCAGCCTGACCGACATCCTGGCACTGGCCGGCGGCGCCAATGAAGAGGCGGGCGATACCGTGATTCTCACCCATACGCAAGACGGCAAGACCAGCAAGGAAATCATCGACCTACTGGAACTGGTGCGCTCCGGTGATCCGGCAAAAAATCGTCAGCTTACAGCCGGCGATTCGCTGTTTGTCGAACGCGCACCGCGTTTCTATATCTATGGCGAAGTGCAGAAACCCGGCTCCTACAAGCTGGAGCGCGACATGATGGTCTTGCAGGCACTGTCTTCCGGTGGCGGCCTCAGTCCGCGCGGTACTGAACGCGGCGTGCGCATCAAGCGGCGCGATGCGAATGGCGTACTGCAAATCATCAATGTCAAACATGACGATCTGCTGAAGCCGAACGACATCGTGTATGTCAAAGAAAGCCTGTTTTGAAGCGGAAAATGTCATGACTCTTGCACAAATCCTGCGCACCTTGCGCGCCCGTTACAAGATCGCCTTGCTGGTGCTGGTGGTGACGGTAATCGCCGCCTGCGCAGTCAGCCTGGTGATGTCGAAAACCTACAAGGCCACGACTTCAGTGGTCATCAATAACAAAGGTATCGATCCGGTCACCGGCCTGAGCGTACCGGCGCAACTGACGCCGGGCTACATGCCGACCCAGGTTGATGTGGTGAACAGCAAGATGGTGGCGCTGCAGGTGGTCAAGGACCTGAAGCTGGCGGAAGATCCCGCCGTTCAGGAACGCTTTGCCAGACTGGAACCGGGGCACGCGACTATACAGGACTGGCTGGCCGATGGCCTGCGCGCAAACCTGACGGTAGAGCCGGCGCGCGACAGCAGCGTACTGAACATCAGTTTCAAGGGTGACGATGCCGAGTATGTCGCCAGAATCGCCAACGCCGTCGCGGCAGCATATCAGCAGGTCAGCGTCGATTTAAAGGTGGCGCCGGCACAAAAAGCCAGCGGTTACATCAACGAACAGATCAAGCTGCTGCGCGAAAAATTCGAGGCTGCGCAAAACAGGATGTCTGCCTATCAAAAGGAAAACAATATTTTCAACAGCGACAACAAGCTGGATGTCGAGACTGCGCGTTTGAATGAATTGTCCAGTCAGTTGGTGATGGCGCAAGGGCAATCGATGGAAGCAGGTTCGCGCCAGCGTCAGGTGCAGAAAAATGCCGGCGGTTCGCCCGATGTGCTGAGCAATCCGCTGATCCAGTCCCTGAAGTCCAGATTGTCGGAAGCAGAAGCCAAGTTTGCCGACATTTCGGCACGCCTCAATGTCAATCATCCGCAGTACATCGCCGCCAAATCCGAAGTGGATCAGGTACGCACCAACCTGAATCAGCAGATAGGACTGGCGTCAACCGGCGTTGCCAGCAACGCGCGCATTCTGCAGCAGCGGGAAGCCGAAGTGCGGGCGGCACTGGATGCGCAAAAGGCCAAGGTGCTGGCCCTCAATGGTGCGCGCGACGAGTTGAGTGTGCTGGCCAATGAAATGGAAAACGCCAAGCGTGCCTATGAAACTGCATCGCAGCGCTTGACGCAAACCAGCCTGGAAGCGCAATCGACGCAATCGGATATTTCGGTGCTGACTGCTGCCGCTGTGCCGCGCAGTCCTGCTTCGCCGCGCTTGCTGCTGAACCTGCTGGTTGCGCTCGTGGTGGGCAGCATGCTCGGTATCGCTGCAGCGATTGCGATGGAGCTGTTCGATCATCGGGTGCGTTCGGCAGACGACCTGACGCTGCTGTTCGATCTGCCGCTACTGGGCGTGATCGAAAAATCACGAACCGTGAAACACCGGCCGCAACGTCGTCTGAACGGCCCTATGCCGGCTTGACGATGGATGCCTTGCCGATAGTCAAAATCTGAAATAAGGAAAACATTATGTTCAGAACATCGAATCAATTGCAGGATGCGCTCAGAATGTCGCCTCAGCAGACCCCGCGTCTTGCGGGCAGTCAGATGGGCAGCATTCTGGTCGATAACGGCCGTCTGACTGTGGATGAAATGCAGAGAATTTTGCAGGAGCAGTCCATCGGTCGCCAGCGCTTTGGCGATGCCGGGATTGCACTGGGTTTGCTGACGCCGGCCGACATCGACTTCGCCTTGTCGAACCAGTTTTCCTATCCCTATCTGATACGCGGTCAAAGCAATGTCAGCGAAGAGGTGATTGCTGCCTACGATCCGTTCAGCAGGCAGGTCGAGGCCTTGCGCGCCTTGCGCAGCCAGCTGGTCATGCGCTGGTTAGGTGTCGGCGGAAAACGTTCGACGATGGCCATCACCAGCGCGGAACGCGGCGACGGTCGCAGCTTCATTGCAGCCAATCTCGCAGTGCTGTTTTCGCAGCTGGGTCAGCGTACCTTGCTGATCGATGCAGACATGCGCAACCCTAGCCAGCATCAATTGTTCGGCATTGAAAACCGCAGCGGTCTTTCTTCCATCCTGTCCGGCCGCAGCGGCGTGGCCGACGTGCACCGGATTGCTTCGCTGGTGGATCTATCCATTTTGCCCAGCGGCGCCACGCCGCCGAATCCGCAGGAATTGCTCGGGCGCGCGGCGTTTCCGCACATGCTGCGCGAATTCAGCTCTGCATTCGACGTGATCCTGATCGATACGCCGCCTGATCACGAATATGCCGACAGCCAGACTGCCGCTGCACGGGCCGGCTCTGCACTGGTGGTGGCGCGCAAGGATATCAGCCATGCCGGTGCGATCGGCAATCTGGTTGATTCGATGAAGCATGCCGGCGTGATGGTGGTGGGAGCTGTCCTGAATGAATACTAGTTTCATCAGCATTGCCTCGCAGGCGATGAAATCGCATCACGCTGAAAGCGCGCACGGAAAACTGAGTGCAGAACTGATGGCCCGACACGATGTGCTGCGCGATCTGATCGGTTGTGCGCCTTTCCATTACGTCGACATTCCTGTGCACGGAAATATCGGCGACCTGCTGATCATGCACGGCACACTGGCATTTTTTCGCAAGCAGGGACTGAGGCCGAAATTGATTGCGCCTTACTTTGCCTACGATGCGTGCTGGATTGCGCCGGAAGATGTGATCGTGTTTCACGGCGGCGGCAACTTCGGCGATCTGTATCCGTATTTCCAGGAATTGAGAGAGCGGATCGTGCAGAGCCACCCGGAAAACCGCATCATTGTCCTGCCGCAGTCGCTGCATTTTTCCACGCCGGAAAAGATGGCGCAGTCGGCAAAAATATTTCGCTCGCATGCAGATATGCATCTCTGTGTGCGCGACAGGGTTTCGTTCGCGATGGCGCAGGAATTCACCGATCAGGTGTATTTATTGCCGGACATGGCACATCAGCTGCATCTGATGGATGTCCATGGCCTGTCTTCAGGCGAAGGCAGCTTGCGTATCAGCCGCGTCGATGATGAAAGCCGCGATCACGGTCGCAAGCTGGAGGCGGTGTCGGACACGGTAACGGACTGGCCGCAGTTTGTCGGTGCGCGCGAAACGCAGATCAATTTATTCCGGCGCGCCATAGGTGCTTTCTTTCGCCGCGGCCTGGGTCGACAGGCCAATCGTCTGCTGGTGCTTTTATGGATAGCCTATTCAGGACGGCTGATTGCGGATGCAGCACGGCTTTTTGCCCAGCATGAGCTGATCGTTACCGACCGCCTGCACGGACATATTCTGGCTTGCCTGCTGAACAGGAAAAACATCGTGCTCGACAACATCTACGGAAAAAATTCGCGTTACGTCGAAGCATGGACAGGCGGCAGCGAACTGGTCATGTTGCAGAAATCAAAACCGGTAGCACCGACAGTACGGCCCTGACCGGCCGCAATATAAGGAACATTATTTTGGCGACCATCGATGTATTACTGCCGGTAAAAAACGGTATCGATTTTCTTGCGGCTTCGCTCGACAGCATCTGTGCGCAAACCTTCAGGGATTGGCGCGTGCTGGTGCTGGATCACGGCTCTACCGACGGCAGCCTGGAGCTGGCAGAGGATTATCACCGCCGCGATGCACGCATACAGGTGCACAGCTTTCCCGAGGCGGAGGGGCTGGCCGGTTTGCTCAATCGCGGCCTCGAGATCAGCGATTGCAAATATGTGATGCGACATGATGCCGACGATGTGTGTTTCGTCGATCGCATGGACATCGTATTGGCTGCCTTCAAGCGCCAGCCGGACTGCATCGCCATCAGCGGGCAATCGGAAGTGATTGATGGCAGCGGCGCCGTGAGCGGCAATATCAAAATGCCTATAGGCCGGCAGCGCGTGGCGGCGGCGAGTTTTTTCCGCAATCCGATCACGCATCCGGCAGCCATGATGGATTTTGCCGCGATACAAAAACTGGGTGTGCGTTACGGTGCCGATTTTCTGAATGTCATGCCGGCCGGGAAACGTCTGACCGTCAATGCACTGGCCGAAGATTACTTCCTGTTCGGCCAGCTGGCGATACTCGGGAAGTGCACCAATGTACCGGCGCAGCTGATTCAGTATCGCTGGCACGGCAGCAACGTCAGCGCGACCCGCTTCCGCGAACAGGTGGAAGTCTCGCTGGATATTTCGCGCTATCTGGTGCGCTCGTTCAGCATCATGCACGGCTTGCCGTACTTCGATCCTGCGCCGTTCTGCAATCACGGCGGCATCCTGTTCGATGTGGCCGGGCAAACGGATTTTTCCGATGACTTCGAGCGCATGGCGTATACCTTGCGGCGCGGCCTAGGCGATTCGGAGGAGCTGGAGCGCGAACTGGCGTTCAGAAAAATGGCAAGTACCCGTCAGGAAGCGCGCCTACTGTGGCGTTACTTCCGCTTCCAGTCGCGCAATGCACCGGAAACCGGTGAGTGGAATGCGATACGTTCGTGGCTGATCCGGCATTTTCCCGGCAAGGATCAAATGAGCGTGGCGCAAGAGCTGGCCGCATGACGGGATGCGTGCTGCGATGAATATGCCAACCGACTCAGCCATGCAATCCGGCAGTGCCAAAGTGCATACGCGCTGGCTGCCGGCTGTCGGCGATGCGCATACGCTGTACGTCGCGCTCTTTGTCGTTGTTGCACTGGCGCTGGCGATAGGCGTCATCGTGCCGTTTTATGCCGAGCTCATGGATTACAAGCCGGCGCGCCTGCTGGCCCTGCCGGCCGTGCTGGTGTTCGGCCTGCTGCTCCTGTTCAACCGTATGCTGCTATTGGCGCTGATCATCGTATTCCGCTCGGCTGGAGACGTGATTCTCGACTCTACGCGTTTTTCGATAGGCGGCTATGAAACCGGCATAGGCGGTCTCATCAATCTGTGCGTGATCATGCTGGCGTGCATGCTGGTATTTGAAAAGCCGTCCCGCCTGCCGAAAAAAATGACGCTGGCATGGCTGCCTTTCCTACTGGTGGCCTTGTTCGGCCTGATGATTTCGCCTGAAAAGGGCGATGCCATTCGCAGTTATCTGACCCTGTTGTCCTATTTTTCGATGTTTATCATCGCCTTCTATTTCGTGCGCTCGGCGCAGGACTTCCGGCGTTGCGTGAAACTGGTTTTATGGTCGTCCACCTTGCCGGCTGCGTATGCGCTGGTGGATATTGCCCTGCACGGTGCAGCGGGAGGTATGGCAGGAGGCGCAGAAGGTTTTCGCCTGCAATCGACATTTACCCATCCGAATATTTTTGCCTTCTACCTGACGCTGATCATTCCGCTGACCTTGTATGTGCTCAAGGACAAGACGGTGGTTCCGGGGCAGGGCAGTCGCATTGCACTGACGCTGTATCTGTTCTATCTGCTGGCGCTGCTGGTGCTGACGCAGACCAGAAGTGCGTGGCTGGCCTGCATGATTTCTTTCTTCGCTTATGCCTTGCTGTTCGAGCGCCGCTACCTGCTGTATCTGATGCTGCTGCCGGTGGTGGCGCTATTGGTGCCGGAAATACGCGAGCGTCTGCTCGATCTGGGTAGCGGTACGACGGCGGTTGCTTATGCAAAGCTGAATTCATTTGCGTGGCGGCTTTCGATCTGGGAAAGCGGCTTGCAGTGGATGCGGCCCAGCCATTATCTGTTCGGCTACGGCCTTGAGGCATTCCGTCATTATTCCCAAACGTTTTTTCCTGCGGCCAATCACATGAACTGGGGTGCGCACAATGTGTATGTGCAATGGTTCTTCGATGCCGGCATGGTCGGCTTGCTGGCCTATCTCTGGTTGTATGCGCGGGTAGCGCTGATGCTCAAATCGCTGATGCGTATCGACAGGCTGGCAGCCTTTGTTACGCTGGCTCTGGTGTTCAGCTATCTGATCGTATCGTCGTCCGACAATATATTCGGCTACCTGGTTTTCAACTGGTATTTCTGGTTCAGTGTCGGCATAGGCTGCGCGCTGGCAGCGAGTGTGGCCTTGCCTGATAACAAGGCCGGCCGGCAGGCGCGTCCGTTGGAGCAGCCATGAAATCAACTCTGCACTTGAAAGTGCTGGATGGCTGGCGCGGTATCAGCATCCTGTGCGTGCTGGCGGCACATCTGCTGCCGGTCGGCCCCAAATCCCTGCAACTCAATGCGATGTTCGGCCTGTTGGGGATGGCATTGTTTTTCACGCTATCCGGATTCCTGATCACTTCCTTCCTGCTGAAGAATCCGTCCACGCTCGATTTTCTGGTGCGCCGCTTCTTTCGCATCATTCCATTGGCGTGGCTGTATCTGGCGATTGCATTGGGCCTGGCCGGAGCATCGTCGGATATCTGGCTGGCGCATTATTTTTTCTATGCCAATCTGCCGCCCACGCATCTGGTCAGCCTGACCGAGCATATCTGGAGCCTGTGCATGGAGATGCAGTTCTATATCGGCATCGCCCTGATGTTTGCCGTGTTCGGCGTGCGCAGCCTGCTGGCAATTCCATTGATCGGTTTGCTGTTTACCTTGCTGCGCGTGACGGACGGCGTGTATGCATCCAGCGTCAGCTATTACCGCATGGATGAGATTCTGGCCGGTTGCACGCTCGCGCTGATTATTCATCAGCGCCTGGGATCGCGTGCGCTGGCATGGCTGCAACGAATGCCGCAATGGCCATTGCTGCTGTTGTTGCTGATTTCCTGTCACGAGCAGGGCGCAGCGCTGAATTATCTGCGACCGTATCTGGCAGCCCTGCTGGTCGGCACCACCATCCTGCATCCGGGTCGGGCAATGGCGTCGCTGCTGGACAATCGCGTGCTGTTTTATCTGGCAACAATTTCATATGCGCTGTACGTCATCCATCCGATGCTGGCCGTCGGTACCTGGCTGGGCAGCGGCGACGTGATCATCAAATACCTGAAACGCCCGCTATTGTTTGTCGTCCTCTTTGCGCTCGCGCATGTCTCTACTTTCTATTACGAAAGCTGGTGGACGGGTAGCGGCAAGACCCTGATAAAAAAATTGAAACTCAATACAGCCTGAAGCCAAACTCCATGAAAAAAACATTTGTATGTAGTCAAGTTCATCTGAAGTCCGTCTTTTTCGCTTCCGCAGCAGTGCTGGTCGGTTTGCTGTTTGCCGTTCCTGTGCATGCAGCCGACGCTGCGCAGTGGGGAACGTATGGCAAGCCGTTTGCTGCCACGTCACCCTGGAACAGTCGCCCGGTGGCACCTGTCTTCGACGATTTCGTCATTCCAGCTTCGACCTATAAACCTGGCGTGGCTGGCGGTGTATGGTCGACCGGCGTTTTTCTCGCCCATGCCGGCGATGCGCCGGTGACCGTCACCGGTTTGCCGAAAACCCAGGGTTTGTGGGATCCGGATGCAGAAGCCTTTCATGATGTGACAGTGCCGCGCTGGCCGGCTGACGTGGTGGCGGCCAGCGCCAGCGATGGTCATGCCGATATCGTCGATCCGGTGACCGGGATCGTGCACTCGTTCTGGCAATTGAAGAAGGTCGATGGCAAATGGGTGGCTGCGCAATATGCATGGACGCGTTTAGACGGCCGTGGCTGGGGCGATCCGGCACAGTATTTCCAGGGTGCGCGCGCAGCCGGTGTGCCGACGGCGGCCGGCCTGATACGCAAACATGAAATCAATGACGGCGACACGATGTATCGCCATGCGCTGGCGATGTCGCTGACCTATAACGCCTTGTCGCCGAACCCGACTTATATTTTCCCCGCTACCTCCGCGGATACCGATGCCGCCAAGACCAATACGGGCAGGATTCCCGAAGGCGCATTGATGATGTTGCCTGCATCCTACGACACGCAAAAAATCAGTAATCCGGATTTGCGCAAAGTAGCAGAGACCCTGAAAACCTACGGTGCCTATGTGGTCGATCGCAACTTTGGCACGCCATTTTTCATCTATGTGGAAAACGGTGCAGGTTTTGATTTGCACAAGGGTGGCTGGAACAATACGGTGGCCGACGATCTTGAACGCATGCGTGTTGCGCTGCGCCAGGTGACTGCGGTTCAGGGCTGGCTGGACGGCATCGGCAAGCAGGTAGTGCTGCAGGAAAAAATGAATCTGCTGTCCATGCGCGGCCCGTGGCACTTGCAGACAGGTAGTACCGCCGGAACGTTCGATACATGGCAGCAGGCGGTGGTTTTCCCGGCCACCGGCACGCGCATCGCGCAAGGCAATTATTCTTCGCGCGGTCTGCATCCTCTGTCGTGGGCAGCAGCGGAAGTCGGCAAGACATACAGGCTGACTGCGAAGACGACGGGCGATGCAAAACTGCGCCTGCAGGTGCGTGAACCGTCGGGCACATCCGTGTATTTCGATAGCGGTGAGCTGGGCAATGGCGAGAGTAAAAGTTTTAGCTGGCCTTCAAAGACTGCGATTGTGTATGTATATGCAATCAGCGGCGTGGGCGGGCCATCGACGGTGCGCGGCGAGTTGCTGCAACAGGATTGAGCCATCAGATGAACCGATCTTCACAAGATAGCGATTGGCAAGCCGATGTGCAGCGGTATGGCTTGCGCCGTCCATTTTTAAAAGAGCAGTCGATCTGGGCGGTGTGGAGCTATCGCTTTGGCCGTCGCGTCGATCGCATGCAGTCCGGCCTGGCGAAGAAGGTGCTGACCTCTTTTTACTGGCTGTGGTTTCGCCTGCTTGAAACGGCAGTCGGTATCAGCCTGCCGAAAGCTGCGGTGATCGGTCCCGGTTTGCGGATATGGCATTTCGGCGGAATATTTTTGCATCCCGACGTACGCATCGGAGCGAACTGTACGTTAAGGCAAGGCGTCACGATAGGCAATCGCGTCGCAGACGGTCCGGTGCCGGTCATCGGCGATGACGTTGACTTCGGTGCATATGCGCAGGTGCTGGGTGGTGTGCGTATCGGTAACGGTTGCCATATCGGCGCGCTGTCTGTGGTCTTGTGCGATGTGCCGGATGGTGCAACCGCAGTCGGCGTACCGGCCAGAGTCATTCTGAAATCGGGTGTTCAGTAGCATGCGGCATCAGTGACGGAAGAAATGAATAAAGAAAGCAGAGAGGAACTGGTTTGAGTGCATTACGTATAGCCTATCTGATCAATCAGTATCCCAAGGTCAGCCACAGTTTCATCCGCCGGGAAATCCTGGCACTGGAACGGCAGGGTCTTGCGATCAATCGATTTGCCCTGCGCGGCTGGGAAGGCGATCTGGTGGATGCCGAGGATTTCGTCGAGCGTGAACGCACGCGCTACATCCTGCAGCGCGGCGTGTTCGGTCTGTTGTCTTCTGTACTTGAGATCAAGCTGACGTCACCTATCAGATACATCAAGGCTTTGGGCCTGGCCTTTCGCATGAGTCGGCGTGCCGACAGGTCTTTGCCGTATCACCTGATCTATCTGGCCGAAGCATGCCGCCTTGCCTTGTGGTTGAAGCGCGATGGCGTCACGCATCTGCACGCGCATTTCGGCACCAATTCGGCCGAAGTCGCGATGCTGGCCAGCGAATTGAGCGGCATACCTTACAGCCTGATGATTCATGGCTCGGAAGAATTCGACAAGCCGGAATTCATCGGCCTGCCTGAGAAGCTGCGACGCGCGACCTTTGTTGCGGCCATCACTTCCTTTTGCCGCAGTCAGTTGTATCGCAGCCTGCCGTATGCGCAATGGAACAAGGTGCATGTCGTGCATTGCGGACTGGAACCGGCTTTTTACAACAATGTAGACATGCGCTTGCCTGCACGTCCGCGTTTCATTTGCGTCGGTCGGCTGTGCGAGCAAAAAGGCCAGCTGCTCCTGATCGAGGCAGCGGCCATGCTTGCAAGAAAAGGCCTCGCGTTTGAACTGGTGCTGGCGGGCGACGGCGAAATGCGCAAGGAGGTCGAAGCATTGATTGCCAAATACAATCTGGAATCACGCGTGCGCATTACCGGCTGGATCAGCAGCGATCAGGTCAAGCAGGAAATACTGGATGCACGCGCGATGGTGATGGCGAGTTTCGCCGAAGGCTTGCCGGTCGTGATCATGGAGGCGATGTCGCTGCAGCGACCGATTCTGAGTACATGGATTGCAGGCGTGCCGGAGCTGGTGATAGACGGCGAAAACGGTTGGTTGTATCCACCGGGTTCAGTTGAAGAATTGGCGCTGGCGATGGAACGCTGCCTGACAACGTCGACTGAAGACTTGTCGAGGATGGGGCGGCTGGCACGTGCCCGTGTGCTGGAACGCCACGATATCGATCATGAGGCGGACAAGCTGCATGCGCTGTTTCAGCAGGCCGATGACGATAAAACCCGGCTGACAGGAGCGGTGAAATGGTGAGCTTGCTACATATCGCATTGATCATCGTGCTGGCATTGGCGGTCATACCTGTTGCGGTATTGCTGGTGCAGGCTTTGGCGGCGTTAAAACAGACGCGTGTAATGGCTATTGCCACTCATTGGCGACCCAGCGTTGCCGTCTTGGTGCCGGCACATAATGAAGCGCAAGGTATTGCCGCCACGATTGCTTCGATACGCGAACAATTGCGTGACGGCGATCGCATTCTTGTGGTTGCAGATAATTGCTCGGACGATACGGTCGCCGTAGCGCTTGCGGCCGGTGCACCTGTGCTGGAACGCAGCAATCTGGAGCAGCGCGGCAAGGGTTATGCATTGGATTATGGCGTGCGGCACCTTGCACACAGCCCACCGGAAGTCGTGATCATGATCGATGCCGATTGTCGTTTGCTGGAAGGAGCTGTAGACAGACTCGCGTGCCTGGCGATGACCGCGCAAAGGCCGGTGCAGGGGCTGGATCTGATGCAGGCCAGGAAAAATTCCCACCTGAAAATGCGGATTGCCGAGTTCGCATGGATAGTCAAAAACCATGTACGACCATTGGGTTTTCTCAGGTTGGGTTTGCCGTGCCAGTTAATGGGAACCGGTATGGCGTTTCCGTGGAGCTTGATAGAAAAGGCCGGCCTGGCGAATGGCAATCTGGCGGAAGACATGCAACTGGGAATAGAAATGGCGCGCAAGAATGCGGCCCCTATTTTTTGTCCTGATGCTTGCGTGATCAGTTATTTTCCGGTTGGTGAAGAAGCGGCGCGCTTGCAAAGAACCCGTTGGGAGCACGGGCACATGAGCATGATTCTGCACGACGGTTTGCCTTTGCTGATTCAAGGCCTGCGGCGGAGCGATCGCATGTTGATCGCGCTGGCACTGGATATGTGCGTGCCGCCTGTAGCCTTGTTGACGCTGCTTACCTTCGCGTTATTCATCGTTGCTGCCGCTGCGTATTTCATGTTCGCCTGGATCGCGCCACTGATACTGGCTGCTTGCAGTCTGTCGGGATTGATGCTGGCGGTCTTGCTCGCATGGCGGCGCTTCGGTCGGTATGTGCTCAGTCTTAAGGATCTGTTTTCCACAGTGACCTATGTGTTCTGGAAGCTGCCTTTGTATCTGAAGTTCTTTGTCAGCCGTCAGGTCGAATGGGTGAGGGCCAAACGCGATGCAGACTAATCGGCTACGACGGCAACCTGAAGCCGAGCGTGATACAGACATCGAGAATGTTGCAATCAGCACCAGCAGCAAGATCAGCACCGATTTTCAGCGTCCCGTTTACTGCAT
This sequence comes from Herminiimonas arsenicoxydans, assembly GCA_000026125.1. Taxonomy (GTDB): domain Bacteria; phylum Pseudomonadota; class Gammaproteobacteria; order Burkholderiales; family Burkholderiaceae_D; genus Oxalicibacterium; species Oxalicibacterium arsenicoxydans. Next base: position 730,301 of record CU207211.1, read on the forward strand.
CCTCGGTCTTCCCTTCGATGCGATTTCGATGGAGCAGGCGATGGTAAAAATTACCGATGCAGCACGCAGCCACCAGCGCTGCTTCTTTTCCACACCGAATCTGAACTTTGCCGTTGCCAGCCTGGATGGCGGCGAGTTTCGCGATTCTGTCATACGCAGTGATTTGTCGGTGGCCGATGGCATGCCCCTGGTCTGGATTGCCAAATTGCTGGGATTGCCGATCACGGAGCGCGTTGCCGGCTCGACCTTGTTCGAGGCTTTGCGTCATCGACCGGTAAAAGTATTGCTGGTGTATTTCTTCGGCGGGCCGGATGGTGTCGCCGAGATTGCGGCCAAAAAATTGAATACGACTGCATCCGGTTTGATTTGCGTAGGACACAAGTCGCCGGGTTTTGCCAGTGTAGAAGAGATGAGTAGCGACGCTGTCATTGACGATATCAATGACAGCAAGGCGGATTTTCTGGTGGTGGCGCTGGGCGCAAAAAAAGGTCAGGCATGGATAGAACATAATCTGCCGCGACTTCAGGTGCCAGTCGTCAGTCATTTGGGCGCAGTCGTGAATTTTGTCGCAGGTACGGTCAAGCGCGCACCGGCATGGATAGGTCGGCTGGGTGGTGAATGGCTATGGCGGATCAAGGAAGAGCCGGCATTGTGGAAGCGCTACTTCAATGATGGAACAAGCTTACTCAAGCTGATGACGCTGCATGTGATTCCGTGCGCAGTGGCCATGCGTTTGCATAAGCGAGACAACACTGCGATGGCCAATGCGCGTGTATCGCTGGCAGTGCAGGGAAGCGATTGCATCATTGCGGCAAGCGGGGCATGGGAAGAAGGCAACCTGGGAGCCCTGCGCGAGGTATTTGCCAGCGCGACTGCAAGACCATTTCATATCCGGCTCGACTTCACTGACGTGACCTACATCGACAGCGCCTGCATGGCGCTGCTGATGCTGCTGTTTGGACATCAATCGAAAATCGGCTATGAATTTTCCATATCCAATGTGCAGCCTGCAGTACAACGTTTACTGCATTTGTTCTGTGCCGATTATCTGATCACGAGTGGTCGTGCCGAACAGAACAAGCCTGTAAAGATGGCCGTGCGTTGAGTAGGCACGAAGGATCAAGGCTGGTAGTTTCCCTCTTCGATTGGATGAAACATTTCTGAATAAAAATGTTTCTTCGTCCTGAAAAATTTCAAAAAAAAATGATTCGGGCATCTATCCGTGCATATTTTACAAGGATACTTTTTGTTACGAATTTCTCTTGTCTAAAAGTGAACTTCGCAGTCGCTGATGTCTCTTTGTAAAGGTACGCTCGTGGAGCTTCCTGGATAAATTGGTGATGAAAATATTGGTAACGGGAGGAGCCGGCTACATAGGCTCACATACATGCGTAGAACTGATCAATGCCGGTTATCAAGTCGTGGTGGTCGATAATCTGTGCAACAGCAAGGCATCGGTACTGGAGCGTGTCGCTGGCATCACTGGTGCGACCATTCCATTCATTCAGGCCGATCTGCGCCATCGCAATGCCATCGAAAAAATATTCACACAATACAATTTTGATGCCGTCATGCATTTTGCCGGACTGAAGGCAGTCGGCGAATCGGTGACGGAGCCGCTGCGCTACTACGACAACAATGTCGAAGGCAGTCTGGTGCTGTTGCAGGTGATGGCGAAGCACGATGTGACGAAGTTGGTCTTCAGTTCATCGGCGACCGTATACGGCGATCCGGCAACGGTGCCGATACTGGAAGATTTCCCGCTGGCGGCAACCAATCCCTACGGCCGCAGCAAATTGATGATAGAGGAAATGCTGCGCGATCTGGCGCACTCAGATCCGGCATGGCGCATTGCCTTGCTGCGTTACTTCAATCCGGCCGGCGCACATGAGAGCGGCTTGATCGGTGAAGACCCGAACGATATTCCCAATAATCTTTTTCCTTACGTGGCGCAGGTTGCATCCGGCCGCCGCGATTTGCTGTCGGTATACGGCGACGATTATCCGACCGACGACGGTACCGGTGTGCGCGATTACATCCATGTGGTGGATCTCGCCATCGGACACGTCAAGACGCTGGAAAAACTGCTGGCTAGTGCAGCCGGAGTGCAGGCTTACAACCTCGGCACCGGTTGCGGCAGCAGCGTACTGCAAATGATTCAGGCATTTGAGCGGGCGAGCGGGCGACGCGTTCCCTATCGCGTAGTGGCACGACGCCCTGGCGATATTGCCGTGTGTTACGCCGATGCGTCGCTGGCGCAACGCGAACTCGGCTGGCGCGCCGAGCGCAGCATAGAACAGATGTGCGTCGATACCTGGCGCTGGCAAAGCATGTCGGAAGAACGATTTGCCTATGCCTGAACAAGCCGGTTCCGGCTTTTCGTTTTACTTCTATCCATTTTATTTCTGCATTTTCAGTCAATCACATTACACAGGGAAAACATGAAAGCAATGATCCTTGCGGCAGGCAAAGGAACGCGTGTCCAGCCTCTTACCTATGAATTACCGAAGCCGATGATTCCGATACTCGGCAAGCCGGTGATGGAATATCTGGTCGAGCATCTGGTCAAGTACGGCATCACGGAAATCATGGTGAACGTCAGCTATCTGCACCAGAAAATCGAAGACTACTTTGGCGAAGGGCAGCGTTTCGGCGCGCAGATAGGCTATTCCTTCGAGGGCTATATGACCGACGATGGCGAAGTCATGCCCAAGCCTATCGGCTCGGCCGGTGGCTTGAAAAAAATCCAGGAATTCGGCGGCTTCTTTGATGAAACCACGCTGGTGATTTGTGGCGATGCCCTGATCGATCTGGATATCAAATCAGCACTGTTTGAACACCGGCAAAAAGGCGCACTGGTCAGCATCATCACTAAAGAAGTGGCGCCTGAAAAAACCGTTGATTACGGTATGGTGGTCACCGACGAAGAAGGTCGTGTCCTGTCATTTCAGGAAAAGCCCAAACCGGAAGAGGCCTTGTCCAATCTGGCCAGCACCGGCATTTACATCTTCGAGCCGGAAGTTCTGGAGCTGATTCCATCCGGCGAGGAATTCGATATCGGGTCGCAGCTCTTTCCGCTGCTGGTGGAAAAGGGTGTGCCCTTCTTTGCACAAAAGCGTTTCTTCAACTGGATAGATATCGGCAACGTCAAGGACTACTGGGCGGTATCGCAAAGCGTGATGCTGGGCGAGATGGCGCACATGACGATGCCCGGTACGCAAATCGCAGAAGGTTTGTGGGTCGGCCTCAACACCAGTATCGACTGGGAAGGCACGACGATAGAAGGGCCGGTCTATCTCGGTTCCGGCAGCACGATAGAAGCCGGCAGCACCATCATAGGGCCGACCTGGATAGGCCACGGCAGCCAGATCTGCAGCGGCTCCAAAGTTGAACGCAGCATACTGTTTGCATATACGCGCGTATCGCCGCATTCCAGCATGTCCGAGTTGGTAGTGTGTACCGAGTACTGCGTCAGCCGTGAAGGCAAGATGCGCCATGTATCCGACTGCGTGCAGGACTCCTGGCGCGATGCGCGCGACCGCCGCGGCCAGACACGTCCAGCGGCTTCGTCGGCCACGCCGGATACGCCGGTACGCAAGCTAGAGGATGCCGCGTGAAGATTTATCCGGTCATCCTGTCGGGCGGTTCAGGCAGCCGCCTGTGGCCTTTATCGCGAGCAGCCTTGCCCAAGCAATTGCTGCCGCTGGTGTCCGAACGCACGATGCTGCAGGAAACTGTACTGCGCGTCGCCGGCTGGCCCGAGATTGCACCGCCGCTGATTGTGTGCGGCGACGATCACCGCTTTCTGGTGGCAGAACAGTTGCGCCAGATCGATAGCAAGCCAACCGCGATCCTGCTCGAAGCAGAAGGGCGCAATACCGCGCCCGCAGTTGCCGCAGCGGCCAATTATTTATTGGCACGCGATCCCGACGCATTGATGCTGGTGTTGCCGGCCGATCATCTGATTATCGATGCCGATGCATTCCATGAAGCGGTGCTGGTGGCCGCGCATGCGGTCGGCAAGCATGCATTGGCGACGTTCGGCATCCTGCCGTCGGCTGCGGAAACCGGCTACGGTTATATAAGGCGCGGTGCGGCGATAGATCGCTCTGAAACATGTTTTGCGGTTGAACGCTTTGTGGAAAAGCCGGATCTGGCGACGGCACAGGCCTTTCTCGCCGATGAACGCTATTCATGGAATAGCGGCATGTTCCTGTTCCGCGCCGATACCTATCTTGCCGAGCTTGAACGACTGCAGCCGGAGATGGCGGCTTGCAGCAAGGCTGCGGTACAGGATGCTTACAGCGACTTGTCCTTTTGCCGCTTGCATGAAGCGGCGTATGCAGCATGTCCATCGCAGTCGATAGATTTTGCGGTGATGGAACATACGCAACAGGCGATTGTGATTCCGGCCGATATAGGCTGGAGCGATATCGGTTCCTGGTCGGCTCTGTCCGAAATGCAGGATGGCAATGCGCAAGGCAATGTGCTGCAGGGCGATGTGTATGCAGACAATGTGCAGAATTCCCTGATACGCGCCGAAAGTCGTTTCGTTTCCGTGATAGGGCTCGACAACGTGGTGGTAGTCGAAACCAGGGATGCGGTGCTGATCGTCAACAAGGATCAGGTACAGCGCGTCAAGAATGTCGTCGATTTCCTGAAGCAGAAAAACCGCTGCGAGCATTTGAATCACACGCGCGTGTATCGGCCGTGGGGATCGTATGAACCCATCGATGCGGGCGAGCGCTTTCAGGTCAAGCGCATCACGGTCGATCCGGGCGAAAAGTTATCGCTGCAGATGCATCATCATCGCGCAGAGCATTGGGTAGTCGTGACCGGCACCGCGCGCATCACTTGCGGCGAAACCGTCAGGCTGCTGACGGAAAACGAATCCATTTACATCCCGATCGGCATGACGCACAGGCTGGAAAATCCCGGCAAGATGCCGCTGCACCTGATCGAAGTGCAGTCGGGCGCCTACCTTGGAGAAGATGACATCGTGCGTTTCGACGACGTCTATCAACGCGCATGATGGATCAGCAGGATATCCCTTACATAAAAGCCGCGAGCGGAAAACTGGTCGTGCAATTGCGCGAAGTACGCAGCGCCGGCCAGGTCAAACGCATCGCAAGTTTTGGCGATCAGCAGGTGTGGTGGGAGTTGACCGGGCAGGATGAATATCTGCCGGCACCCTTGCAGGTGCACGATATGGCGGCGACGGCGCTGGTGTTTGTCGCCATGCATCGCGGGCAGGATATGTATATTGACGGCCCGGTGACATTTTCACTATTGAAGAATCTGGAAGATCTGATCGCATGCTGGGTAGCTTGGCGTCCCGATCTGTATCAGCACATTCAAGTCAGTGCCGCGCGCGAGTTAGCGGATGATGCGATCCGCCTGCCGCAGACGCAGCAGGCGGTGGCGGCATTTTCCGGTGGGCTGGATGCATCCTTTACTGCGTGGCGGCATGTGACCGGCCGCGCCGGCCGCCGCAGTTATCATCTGCTGGCTGGTGTGCTGATACAGGGTTTCGATATTGCATTGAATGCGGATGCCGCATTCGATATCACGGTGGCTTCGGCCGCAGATTCCCTGCAATCGATCAACGTTCCCATGGTGACGCTGAAAACAAACTGGCGCGATGTTGCATGCGTCAACTGGGAAATGGAATTCGGTAACGGCGTCGCCACTTGCCTGCGCAACTGGCAGGGCAGCGTGCATGCCGGCCTGGTCGGTTCCGATGAAGATTACACACGACTGGTATTGCCGTGGGGCGGCAATCCGATCACGTACGCGATGTTGTCCAGCCGCGATTTTCAGGTTGTGTATGACGGCGGCGAATTTGCGCGTACGGAAAAAGCCGAGCGCATCCTCGACTGGGAAGTCGGCTTGCGCAATCTGCGCGTGTGCTGGGAAGGGCCGATCACGGGGCGGAATTGCGGGCGCTGTGAAAAATGCCTGCGCACCAAACTCAACTTCATGGCAGTCGGCGCCGAATTGCCGGAATCGCTGGCCGGCAAGCCCAGCGACGCACAAATACGTGCGCTGCGCGCCGGCAATCATGCGCAGCTGGTGTTGCTCGACGAGATCGTGCAGATTGCCGAAAAGCGCAACATCAAGGCTCCGTGGCTAAGCGCATTGAAGCTGACGATACGCAAGAATCGCTTCCTGAATACATTTTTCATCTTCAGTGCAATCAGACGAACGCTGGGAAAAATAAAACGCCAACTGGTGCCACGATGAAAAATATGCGGCGCGTGGTGCCGTGGGCGATCGTTGATAGTGTGGGCGTCGGCCTGCTCGGTTTCCTGACGCTGGCGATCATGACGCGCGTACTGACGCCTGCCGATTTCGGTAGCGTCGCGTTTGCGCAATCCATCGTCGTCCTGACGCAACTGGTGATTGGCCTTGGAATCAACGAAGCACTGATCCAGCGCCGGCCGATAGACATGCTGCATATCGATAGCGCGTTCTGGATGTCCATCCTGCTCGGCCTGTCCGGCTTCGTGTTTTGTCTGCTGACTGGTTTGTATTTCATCTACTTCATGCAGCAGCCTTTGGTCGGGACCATCCTGATCGCCGAAGGCAGTGCCTGTCTGTTCACCGGCTTGAATCTGTTGCCATCTGCAATGCTGGATCGTAAGCTGCGCACCAAGGCTATCGCCAGACGCACGGTGACAGGCAAGTTGAGTTACTGCCTCGTCGCCATCGGCCTGGCTGTGGCGGGTTTTGGTGTCTGGAGCATCGTGGCTGCCGGCATCGTGCAAAACATTCTGCTGACGCTGATATTCTGGCGCGGCCATAAGCGCAAGCCTTTGCGCCGGTTCTCATGGACGCATGCCAGGCAGCTGATCGTGTTCGGTTTCCCGGTGATGCTGGAAGGGGCGTTGTGGGCTTTCCTGACACGTGTCTTCAGTTTGCTGATCGGTGCAATGCACGGCTTGAGCATGCTGGGTTTTGTCAGCGTGGCATTCAAGGCGACCGATGCGCTGTCGAATATTGTGGGCAGCGTAGCCGGTCGCATCGGCTTGCCGCTGTTTTCGTCGATGCAGAAAGACAGAGAGCGTCTGCAGAGTTCTTTCATGCAGGTGACGGAAGTGATGGCTTTTGTTTCGACGCCTGTCTTTGTCGGTCTGGCATTGACGACCGGACAGTGGGTGCCGCTGCTGCTCGGCGATAAATGGTCGGAAGCCATTCCGATGATCGTGATTCTGTGTCTGGTGTGGGCGATCAGCTTTACTCGCGTGTTCGTCAGTCCGTATTTGCGTGCCTTGGGCTATCCGCGCGCCTTGCTGCTGCCGGCAGTGTGCGCGAGTGCCTGCACGATAGCAGCAGTGTTTCTGACGGCGAACCAGTCGGCGATTTACATCATCGCTGCATGGTCATGTCGTGTCGCGGTGACGTATCCACTGGGACTTTATCTGTTGCGCAAATATGCGCACATCAGTTTCCGCCGGCAGTTACAGCCATTGCTGACACCGTTCTTTTGCGTGTTGGTCATGGCGGCTTGTGTGGAAGCGGCACAGATGGCGATTGCGCGTGCCGGATGGTCGAATCTTGCAGTGCTGATGCTGTCGATGACTGTCGGCGTGATCAGTTACGCCGCTGTCGTATTGCTGATGTATCGCAAGGCATTGCCCGACATGCTGGCGAACTGGCGCGGCACTGCATTGAAGAGCCGCTAGGCCGGAAACTATTGGCCTAGCGGTATTCAGTCGTCACTGATTCCAGATTCGTTGTCTGTGCGGGCCGCTCTTTGCCGGACAGATAATAGGCAACGCTTTCCATCCATGATTCGGTCGGTGCCGGTTTCAGAGTGAGAACCGGCAGCAAGGCGAGCACACCAATTACCAATAGCTTGCGATCAAAGAAGACAGGCCTGTTGCGTATCAGCCATGCAAAACCCGCACCGACGACAGCACCCAACAGACAGCCGCTGACAACTTCAGCAACCGAATGCACATGTATGGCCAGGCGTGAAATGCCGATGGCAATGCCAAAGACGAGTCCGGCCAGCAAACCGAGTTGCTGTATCTGGCGTGTTTGTTTTTGCAGCAGGATCGCCATCAATGCCGGCGCAATCGCGGTGGCGCGCATCGCATGGCCACTGATGCCGGTGAAATCAATTGCTGCAATGCCTGCGCCCCAGCCGATATAGGCAATTTTGGTGGCGACGACCAGCACGATTCCCGAACCGAACAAAAAACACCATAGAAAAAATGGCTTCCATGCGCGGGCACCGGCCAGCCAGATTGCCAGCAAGGCAGCGACCGGCATCGTGAAATTGCTATCTGCAAGTTTGGTAAAGGCAGCCCAGGAAATCATCGTTGCTGCCCATCACGGAATATTGATATTGAGTTTTCTATGTGCCTGCCTGTCTGCATCCTCATGCAGCCTTCTTCCGGTATGCGAGTATCAACATGGCGACGCCAAGGATGATGAGCGGCACTGACAACATCTGTCCGGCAGAAATCGTGATCCCGGCGAAATGGACTTCGTAATCCGGCATGCGGAAGTATTCGGTGAAGAAGCGCGCCGAGCCATACAGCAACGCGAACATGCCGCCGACCGCCATGCGCGGGCGCGCTTTACGCGAGAATATCCACAGCAGGATAAACATCAGCAAGCCATCGACCAGCGCCTGATACAAGGGCGATGGATGACGCGGCAGATTATCGACATTCGGCCAGATCATGGCCCACGGCAGCGATGCATCGGCGACGCGACCCGGCAATTCGGCATTGATGAAATTGCCGAGGCGGCCGAAGGCATAACCGAGCGGCACCATGGGTGCGATGAAATCCCATACGTCCAGAACATTGCGTCCCTGCCTGCGGGCCCAGATGTTCATCGCAAACAGCACACCGAGGAAGCCGCCGTGAAAGGACATGCCGCCTTTCCAGATCTTGAAGATTTCCAGCGGATGCGAGAAATAGTATGCCGGATCGTAGAAAATTACTTCACCCAGCCGGCCGCCGACGATGACGCCGAGCACGCCGTAGAACAGCATGTCATCGATGTCTTCCTTCTTCCAGCCAGCGCTGGCAATATGCGGCTGCTTGATGCGAATACGCGCCAGCCAGATGAATTGCGCAAATGCGGCGAGGTACATCAAACCGTACCAGCGTATCGCGAGCGGACCGATAGCGAGTGCAATCGGATCGGGCATAGGATGTATCCACATGTTCTAGTTCTTTCGCAACAGTTCAAGAAAAGCTTTCAGCACCGGCGAGGCATTATCGCGTCGCCATGCGAGGCCGGTTTCGACCAGCGGCGTTTTATTTGCCAGCGGTTTGTAGTCGACGCCCGGCCGTTTCAAATTCGATACGGATTGTGGCACAAGCGCGATACCCATGCCGGCCGACACCAGCCCGATGATGGTTTGCATCTGGATCGCTTCCTGTCCGATATGCGGCGTCAGGCCGGCATCGCGGTAACAAGAAAGGATCGCGTCGTGGAAGGCCGGGGCAATCCGGCGCGGGAAAATAATCAGCGGCAGCTCGGCTAGGGACTGCAATGCGACACTCTGTTTTCCCTTTAGTGCCTTCAGTCCTTTAGGTGCAGCGAGAATCAAAGGTTCCGATAACACTGGTAAATAATCCAGTTGCAATTTTGCCTTGTCCGGTAAAGGCGGGATCAAAAGACCGACATCGATGCGGCCCTGCATCAGATCGTCCAGCTGCACGTCCGTCGTCGCTTCACGCAAATCGATCTCGACACCGGGATACGATTCGCGGAATTCGCGCAGAAAGGGCGGCAGTACGCTGTAATCGGCAGTCGAGACAAAGGCCAGCGACAGGCGGCCGGAGGCGCCGGATGTGACGCGGCGCATCAGATCAGGCAGCGCGGCAGTTTGCTGCAGGATGCGTTGCGCTTCCGGCAGCAGCGCGCTTCCGGCCGGCGTCAAGGCGACGCTGCGACTGGTACGGCGAAATAGCTGTACGCCCAGCATCGCTTCCAGCGACTGGATCGCTTGCGACAGCGGCGGTTGTGTCATGTGCAGCCGGATTGCCGCGCGGCCGAAATGCATTTCTTCGGCGACGGTGACAAAATAGCGTAATTGCCTGAGTTCGATGTTCATGGGTTCTGCGGTTGCATTCAGCGCTGTGGGTGACTGATCGACAATCGGATTTGCCGGTAAATTTACCTTCAATCAATATCTTATACGTATTGATGATGATGGAATCATATATTTGACACATGGCTCACCGCAAGGCAATCTAGGCGCTCTTTTCAAGGATTTGCCCTGTTACCGGGCAGGCAATCGTTGCAGCCTTTATTGCAATGAACTACCGATTTGCATACTTTCTGGAGTCATCATGGCATTCAATCGCCGCTCGAAAAACATCACGCAAGGCGTGTCCCGCAGTCCTAACCGTTCCATGTATTACGCCATGGGTTACGAAAAGGCCGATTTCGACAAGCCTATGGTCGGCATCGCCAACGGTCACTCGACGATTACGCCATGTAACTCCGGCCTGCAAAAACTGGCCGATATCGCGATCAAGACCATCAAGGATGCAGGCGGCAATCCGCAAGTGTTCGGTACGCCGACGATTTCCGACGGCATGTCCATGGGCACCGAAGGCATGAAGTATTCGCTGATTTCGCGCGAAGTCATTGCCGACTGTATCGAAACCGCAGTCAACGGCCAATGGATGGATGGCGTGCTGGTCATCGGCGGCTGCGACAAGAATATGCCGGGCGGCATGATCGCCATGTTGCGCACCAACGTGCCTAGTATTTATGTCTACGGCGGCACCATCAAGCCGGGGCACTGGAAAGGCAAAGACCTGACCATCGTTTCCGCGTTTGAAGCGGTCGGCGAATTCACTGCCGGCCGCATGTCACAAGAAGATTTTGACGGCATCGAACGCAATGCCTGCCCATCATCCGGTTCCTGCGGCGGCATGTATACAGCCAATACCATGTCGTCCTCGTTCGAGGCGCTGGGCCTGGCCTTGCCTTACTCGTCGACGATGGCCAATCCTGACGATGAAAAAGTCGGCTCCGCAGCGGAATCCGCGCGCGTGCTGATCGAAGCAATCAAGAAGGATCTGAAGCCGCGCGACATCGTGACACGCAAGGCTATCGAAAACGCAGTGGCCGTCATCATGGCAACCGGCGGTTCGACCAATGCCGTGCTGCACTTCCTGGCGATTGCGCACGCTGCAGAAATCGACTGGACCATCGACGACTTCGAACGCATGCGCAAAAAAGTCCCTGTCATCTGCGATCTGAAACCATCCGGCAAATACGTGGCAACCGATCTGCATAAGGCCGGCGGCATTCCGCAAGTGATGAAGGTGTTGCTCGACGCCGGCTTGTTGCACGGTGATTGCATGACGATCACCGGCCAGACCGTTGCAGAAGCGCTGGCGCACATCCCGTCGGTACCAAGTGCCGACCAGGACGTGATCCACACCATCGACAAGGCTTTGTACGCACAAGGTCACCTTGCAATCCTGAAGGGCAATCTGTCGCCTGAAGGTTGCGTGGCAAAAATCACCGGTCTGAAAAATCCTGTCATCACCGGACCTGCACGCGTATTTGACGACGAATACTCGGCAATGGACGCCATCATGGCGAACCAGATCAAGGCCGGCGACGTACTCGTCATGCGCTACCTCGGACCTAAAGGCGGCCCGGGCATGCCGGAAATGCTGGCACCGACTTCCGCACTGGTCGGTCAGGGTCTGGGTGAGTCAGTCGGCTTGATTACCGATGGCCGTTTCTCCGGCGGTACCTGGGGCATGGTGGTTGGCCACGTTTCGCCGGAAGCGTTTGTCGGCGGTACCATCGGTCTGGTGGAAGAAGGCGATTCCGTCACCATCGATGCGCGTCAATTGCTGATTCAGTTGAACGTATCGGAAGAGGAAATCGCACGCCGTCGCGCCAACTGGAAGCAGCCTGCACCGCGTTACACACGTGGCGTGCTGGCAAAATATGCAGCTCTGGCATCGACGGCAAGCAAAGGCGCTGTCACCGGCTGACGCTTGCGCGATGTAATCGTTTTAATATTGTTTCAAATAAAAAATCCCGCCTGGTGCGGGATTTTTTATTCTGCGTACTGCATTGAATATCCGGCATGTTCGATAACGCCGGTGGGAGGCAAGGGAATTCGGGTAGGAGAAAATGCAAATTTCCCGTGTCGGGATGGCAGGGCGGCACTTGCAATACAGGCCCATAATGCAAAAAGCCCGCAACCGATAAAGGGAGCAGGCTAATATTTTGATTCGTCCAGTCCTATAGTGGAAAGTGACAAATCTCAGGCGGTTTTACCCGCACGAATTCATTATCCACTTAATTCTAAAAGAGTCAATGCTTTTTCGTGTTTTTAACAGTGAATAGCGAAATTACCTTCTGTTGCGGTAATAAAAGAGGTAGATCATTGTGAAAGTGACAGCAATATTGCCGAATCCACACCTGCCGCCCGCATGGCGATCAAGCATCGTGAACATATATATGGAAGAGCTACCAATTTCGTCTCGTGCAGTGATACTGGGAATGATGTCTGTATAGTGGCCGATTAAATTGGGAATCCATGAAAACAATCATCGCGGCATTCATACTGTCACTGACACTGACTTCTGCAGTTGCGCATGCCGACGCCAATATGGACAGGCAATCGTACTGCTCCAGTTATGCGGGCATGTTCAAATCAATTGCCGCCTGGCGCGATCAAGGTGTGCAGCCTGAAAAAACTCTGGAATTGATACGAGGCGTGAAAGGCATCCCGCTTCAGGTGAAGCAGGAATCCATCAAGGCAGTTTATTTCGACAAGTCGCTGGCAAATGCCAGGGGGCCGGAGTTCGGCAATCAGGTGCGCCTGGATTGCCTGGCCGGGAAAGTTAAATGATGACTCTTTGATTCAGGCAGGCATTGTCTATCGTGCAATGACAGTGATCCAGGCCGGTAGCAGGCAGATAAATACGCGGCTTTATTTGAATGTTTTGTTGACGCGTTCCTTGCGAGCCTTTTCCAGCTGCTCATGGGCTTTCCGCTTGTCGCGACCGAGCATGCGTTCAAAAAATTCGAACCAGAGAAAAGCGACTATGAACAGGCCGACGATCCACCACCATGACATATTTTCGAGCGGACCGATTTCCAGGTATTTCAAAACCGATAGCAATACGATGATGATAATGAGCGGCATGTCTTCTCCCTTTTCGCAGCAGCATATTGTGAAAAAGTGTAACGGTCAATTACTGTCGTCAACCCTGATGTTATGTTCGCGTTGTATTCATGCCGGACGATGTATCGTGCGACTGAAACACGGTAGAATGGCGGCGATCAAACTTGTGGAGAAAAGCATGAAAAGTTCTTTGTTGGTAGGTCTGGTTCTGGCTGCGGGCGTGTCGAATGTTGCGCTGGCAAACGCTGATCTGGCAAAAGCAAAAAACTGCATGGCCTGCCATTCAGTGACAAATAAAGTATTGGGTCCGTCGTTCAAGGATGTGGGTGCCAAATACGCCGGACAAAAAGGCGCTGAAGACAAATTGGTGCAAAAAATAATCAAGGGCGGCAGTGGCACCTGGGGCACCGTACCTATGCCGGCCAATGCGCAAGTGAGTGACGCTGAGGCACACACCCTGGTGAAATGGATACTGTCGTTGAAATAAACCATCCTGAATGGGCGCGCTGAGCTCAGCGTTTCGATGACAAAAATAAAGCGCTCTTCGGAGCGCTTTATTTTTGTCTGTGCGTATCGTGCCTCATCGTGAGAAATAAAAAAGCCTCGCGGAAAAATCGCGAGGCTTTTAAAGAAGCGTCTGTTTGCCGATTACTTGGTCACTGCCAGCATTTCGCGTTTGCCGCCCCTGAATGTATAGAGCGTCAGGGTGCCGTCCTTGATGTCACCCTTGGCATCGAAGGCAATGGTGCCGGTAATGCCGGGGTAATTGCTCTTTGCCAGTTCAGGCAGGTATTTGGCAGGTTCCCACGAGTTGGCTTTCTTCATTGCTTCGACGACGGCGTTAGTCGCGTCGTAGGCATAGGCCGCGGTGTAGACCACTTCTACGCCAAAGCGTTTTTTGTAGGACGCGCGAAAATCTTCCACGCCTTTTCTGCGCGCTTCCGGTACGCCGCCGGCTTCGGCGCAAACGACCTGGTTATCGCCCAGCGCGGTGCCGGCCAGACCTGGCAATGAGCCCGTGCAGATACCATCGCCGCCCATGAATTTGGCATTGATGCCCAACTGCTTCATCTGGCGCAACATCGGGCCGCCGACCGCATCCATGCCACCGAAGAAAATGATGTCGGGTTTCTTGGCCTTGATCGAGGTCAGAATCGAGTTGAAGTCGGTTGCCTTGTTGTTGGTGTATTGGCTGGCAACGATGGAGCCGCCAGCGGCTTTCACGCCTTTGGCAAATTCATCGGCTACGCCCTGACCGTATGCGGTACGGTCGTCGATCACGGCAACGCTTTTCCCGCCCAGTGTCTTGACCGCGTACTGGCCCAGTACCTGACCCAGTTGCGCATCATTGGCCACCACGCGGAAGGCGGTCTTGAAGCCCTGCTGCGTATATTTCGGATTCGTTGCGGAAGGTGATACTTGCGGGATGCCTGCGTTGGCATAAATTCTGGAGGCAGGGATCGTGGTGCCGGAATTCAAGTGACCGATCACGGCAACAACGCCGGCATCGACGAGTTTTTGCGCGGCGGCGGTGGCCTGTTTCGGATCGGATGCATCATCTTCGGCCAGCAACTGGAATTTCACTTTCTTGCCACCTATGGTGGTGCCTTTGGCATTCAGATCTTCGACGGCCATACGCGCACCGTTTTCATTATCCTTGCCCATGTGCGCATCGGTGCCGGTGATCGGCGCCACGCTGCCGATCTTGATGACCTGTTCCTGTGCTGCAGCGCCGCCTGCCAGGGCGAATGCAAGCGCGCCAGCCAGTGGAATCATTTTGCTCTTGAACTGCATATATTTTCTCCTGAGGATTGTAAAAATACAGAGTAGCTGCAACACTGAGCATGCATGCATCTCAAGATGATGACCTTACAACAGAAGAAAATGCGACGCAAAGCGTTTTTGCGCGATTCTTCAGATTTACACAACCTCCCATGTCCAAACTTCATACCCTAGACAAAGTCGATCGCAAGCTTTTAAACCTTCTGCAGAAGGATAATCAGATACCGACACGCATTCTGGCGGACAAGGTGCATATTTCGCAGCCGACCTGCCTGCGGCGCATACGCGACATGCGCGATGCCGGCATCATCAGCGCCGATGTAGCGATGATCGATCCGTTTGCGCTGGGCTACGGGATGCTGGCATTTCTGGAAGTGTCGCTGGCGAATCAATCCGATGAGCATATGCTGGAATTTGAAACGCGCATGAACAGGGAGCCGGAAGTGATGCAGTGTTATTTCGTTTCCGGCGATTACGATTATTTTCTGGTGGTGCATGTAGTGGACATGGACGCCTATTACCAGTTTGTGCGCCGTGCGATTTCGGGCTCCGGCAATGTACGGCATTTTCAGTCGCGCTTCCCGATGAAGCGGGCGAAGTTCGATACGCGCATTGCGCTGGACGAGAAGGTCAGTGAGCTACAGGTGCGTATCGATAAATAAACGCAGGCATTTTCTTCGCGCATAAAAAAACGCTGCATGAAATAACATGCCGCGTTTTTTTTGAGACTTTTTTAGGCAGTGATCGATTGCGGCGTGATGATGCGATCGGATGAGCGATACGGCATGCCGGTGAAGCGGAAATTCACTTCCGGTTGATGTCCGGAAACGATATCTGCCAGGGCGCGGCCCGAACCGCAACCCATGGTCCAACCCAGTGTGCCGTGGCCGGTGTTCAGGAACAGATTGCTGAATTTTGTTTTGCCGATGTAAGGCACATTGGATGGCGTCAATGGGCGCAAGCCGGTCCAGTACACAGGGTTTTCGTAATCGCAGGCATCCGGGAATAATTCGCGCGTGCGGCGCGTGATGGCTTCGCAACGTGCGGTATTCAAGTCGCGCGTGTAACCGTTCAATTCGCAAGTGCCGGCGACACGCAGGCGATCGCCCAGACGCGAGACTACCAGTTTGTAGCCGTCGTCGGTCAGTGATACCGATGGCGCGGCGGACGGATCGGTCACGGCGTAGGTTGCCGAATAACCCTTACCCGGATAAATCATCAGATCGATGCCCAACGGTTTTGCCAGTGCGGTAGAAAAACTGCCCATCGCCAATACAAATGCGTCGGCGTGCAGGACTTCGTGGCGACCTTCCGGCGTGATGATTTCCACGCCGGTGATTTTGGCGCTGGCGCCGGCACCTTCGGTAATCAGGCGGGTGACCGTGGTATTGAATTGAAAATTGACGCCGGCTTCGGCTGACTTTTTCGCCAGGCCGGAAGTGAATTTGTAGACATCGCCGGATTCGTCGTTAGCGGTGAAGTCGCCGCCGACTATCTTGTCGCGTATGCGGGCCAATGCAGGTTCTATCCTGATGACTTCATCCGTGCTGATGGAATCGCGTGGGCAACCCAGATCGCGCATCAGTTTGGCTGCCGGCAGCGAATCGTCGAATTCTTTTTGTTCCGTATAGAAATGCAGAATGCCGCGATTCAGATTATCGTATTCGATCCCGGTTTCGGCGCGCAAACCGACCAGAGTCTGGCGGCTGTATTCGCAGATGGCGACGATCTGGCGGATGTTTTCATTGGTGCGGGCTGGCGTGCATTCACGCAGGAAGTTCAAGGCCCACTTCCACTGCAGCCATTCGGGGCGGAAGCGATACAGTAATGGCGCATCTTCCTTGCCCAGCCATTTCAGGACTTTCATGGGCGCGGCCGGATTGGCCCATGGCTCGGCATGCGAGACGGAAATCTGGCAGCCATTGGCAAAGCTGGTTTCCTGTGCGGCGCCAGGCTGGCGATCAATGACGGTGACATCATGGCCGGCCTTGTTTAAAAACCATGCAGATGCAGTACCGATGATGCCTGAACCCAAGACAATTACTTTCATTTCAATTTCCGCCATTGTTGTTGTGCAATGGCTCAATTGTAGAAAATTATCTATTTTTTATGTGTTCATAATGATGGCAATAATTTGTATTTAATTACATTAATTATTATTTATTGTTTTAAAAAACAAAATATTAAATATAAATTTAGTTTTTTGAAAAATGAATTTTGTCTATTTCCTGCGCGACGGCGTCGCTGATGACTTCTTCCAGCGTCTCATGCAAACCCTGTCGTAATTCGTTCACGGCCAGTTGCACGCTGCCGGCAAGACTTTCCCTGATGCGTTGTTCGAGCACGGTATCGATGCGATCCAGAATTTGTGTCAGCACGCGCTCACTTATTTTCTGTTCCATGCGCGTCCATTCCTCATCCAGCCAGCCGGTAATCGGAGCATGTTCTATTGGTGTCAGTGTGGATTCGACTTCGACCTGAAGCACAGGGATCTCTGCCAGCTTTTCAGGCTCAGGTGACGGCGTAGGGGCAGAGAAAAATGCCGGAGCAGGTGCACGAGCAGGAGGCGGTGCGGGCGTTGATGCCGCGCTTGATACGCGTGGCGGTGTCAGGATGACTTCGGTCAGGACGGGAATGCCGGAATCTGGCGGGGATTTATTCATGTACGTTCAGCCACAAAATGGGTCAGCGGGTAGCCGCGCTGTTTGTAATAAGCATAGCGTTCGCGTCCGGAAGATTTATCGGCATCGTCGGACGATACCACTTCAAACATCCGCTCGAAGCGTGCAAAGTGCTCGGGCGGTGTATCCGACAGATTGATCAGGATCTGGTGATGCGGCGACTTCATCGCCTGTTCGGTGGTCAGCAGAATCGCTGTTTGCGCAGCCAATGGATCGTCCATTCCAACATGCGGCAGGAAGTCGTGTTCGGAAAACGTCCATAGCGCTTCATCCAGTGCCGCAAGTTGCGCGCTATCCCTGGCTAATATCACTACTTGGAAATCCGCCTTGCGCGCCTTGCGTGCAAGGCGGCACGCATACGCGATTTTGTCTGGGACATTGCTGTGAAAGTCGATACGCGTCATAAGATCAGGCTAAATGTGAATCAGAAACTTCTCGCTCAAAAGCGGAAGCCCGGCGGCGCATTGCCGCCAGCGGGCAGGGTATCGGTAAGTGGTGCGGCAGGCTTGTTGTCGGCAGCCCTGGTTTCTACCGATTTTGGTTTTGGTGCGGCAGGTTCTGGCGCCGGATTGCGATAGCTTTTCGGCAATTGGCTGCTGGCTGGATAGCCGGCGCTGGTCAACGCGGTATCCCATAACTCGGAATTGAAACCGGATTGTTTTTGTGAGCCTATCGTCGCGAAGGGCAATTGCCTGTCGCCGCCAGCCTGTTTCAGGCGTGCGATGTCATCATTGCTGTTGACGGTTTTTTCCGTGTACGGGACACCGCGCGTATTCAGCAGATTGCGCGCGTCCGTGCAGGCTTCGCACTTCGATGTTGTATATAGCGTGACCGGGCTGCTTTTGACTGCTTGTGCAAGTTCAAACGGGAACCCGACAGTAGAAGGGCCGGTAGCGAGTGCCTTCTCTTCCACTTTTTTCACGGACGATGGCGGCGGTGTGTCGCTATATGTGATCTTGCCGTCGGGCGCGACCCATTTATATAGCTGGGCATGCACATTGGCCGATACCAGCAACGTGATCAGTAGCGACAGCGGCAGCAAACCTTTTTTCATTTTGTTGTCCCGGGTACCGTTTTATAAAACGTATTGCATGTGAGCTTTTGCATTGCAGCTTTATTGTACAAGCGGGCCATTCAATGAATGACCCGCTTGTTTTTGTACGACTAGGCTGCCATGCCGCTGTGTCGCAGCAAGGCATCGATCGTCGGTTCGCGGCCGCGGAAGGCCTTGAACGAATCGATGGCCGGCCGTGAGCCGCCCATCGCCAGGATCTCGCGCAGGAAGCGGGCGCCGGTATCGCCGGACAAAACATTACCGCTGGCTTTGCCTGCTTCTTCAAAGGCGCCGTAGGCATCGGCAGACAGGACTTCCGCCCATTTGTAACTATAGTAACCGGCCGCATAGCCGCCGGCAAAAATATGCGCGAACGAATGCTGGAAACGATTGAATTCCGGAGGCGTCATGACCGAAACTTGTGCGCGCACTGCATTCAATACATCCTGTACGCTTTGCTTGCCGTCAGGCTGGTAATCGTAATGCAGGTGCATGTCGAACAGCGAGAACTCGACCTGGCGCAAGGTCTGCAGGCCGGACTGGAAGTTCTTGGCCGCAATCATCTTGTCGAACAAGGCGCGCGGCAAGGCGGCGCCGGTATCGGCATGTGCAGTCATATGCTGCAGCACATCCCATTCCCAGCAGAAATTTTCCATGAACTGCGAGGGCAGTTCGACCGCATCCCATTCCACGCCGGAGATGCCGGATACGCCGAGCTCTTCCACGCGCGTCAGCATGTGATGCAGACCGTGGCCGAATTCATGAAATAGCGTGATCACTTCATCATGCGTGAAGAGCGCCGGTCTGGTTTTTCCATCGATGACGGCAGGTTCGGTGAAGTTGCAGGTCAGGTAAGCAACCGGCGTCTGGATGCCGTCCTTCGTACCTTCGAGACGGCGACGACCGCGTGCATCGTCCATCCATGCGCCGCCGCGTTTGCCCTGGCGTGCGTACAGATCAATATAGAACTGGCCGATCAGTGCACCGTCTTTTTCGATACGGAAGAATTTCACATCCGGATACCATACGGGTGCCGTGTCCGGTTTGATAGTCACAGAGAACAGCGTCTCGATCGTACGGAACAGTCCGTCGATGACTTTCGGTTCCGGGAAATACTGTTTCACTTCCTGTTCGGAAAAAGCATAACGCTGCTCGCGCAGTTTTTCCGACGCGTAAGTGACATCCCATGCTTCCAGTTTTTCTATACCCAGTTCTTTTTGCGCAAAGCTGCGCAGTTCCACCAGATCCTTTTCTGCAAATGGACGTGCGCGCTTGGCGAGATCCTGCAGGAAGGTGATGACCTGATCCGGCGTTTGCGCCATCTTCGATACCAGCGACACTTCGGCGTAATTTTTGTAGCCGAGCAGTTTGGCTTCTTCGTCGCGCAGTTTCAGGATGTCGACGATGTTTTGCGTATTGTCCCATTCCGGTTTGCCGGCGAGCTCGGATGCCTTGGTGGCATTGGCGCGATAAATCGTTTCACGCAGGCTGCGTTTGTCAGCGGATTGCAGGATGGGAAAATACGATGGGAAGTGCAGTGTGAATTTATAGCCGGTCTTGCCGTCTTTTTCTGCAGCGGCGCGCGCAGCCTGCTTCGCATCGTCAGGCAAGCCCGCCAGTTCTGCTTCATCTTCAACGAACAGAGCGTAATCATTGGTCGCGTCGAGTATGTTTTCCGAAAATCTGGTGGTCAGTACCGCATGCTTTTCCTGAATTTCGGCAAAGCGCGGTTTATCTTCCTCCGACAGTTCGGCACCGCCAAGGCGGAAGTCGCGTATGGCGTTTTCAATGATCTTTTTACGCGCGGCTGAATAGCCGGCGTAATCCGGCCCCAGTTGCAGCGCCTTGTAATTGGTGAACAGCGTCAGGTTCTGCGCCAGCGCGGTCCAGAACTCGGTGATCTTCGGCTGGTTTTCGTTATACGCGGCGCGCAGCTCAGGCGTATCGACGACGGCATTCAAATGTCCAACAATGCCCCACGCGCGGCTGAGTTTTTCGGTGACGTTTTCCAGGGGTTCGACAAAATTTTCCCATGTTACCTGTGCGATCGGTGCTTCAAGTTCCTTGACGACCGTACGGCTTTGGTCGAGCAGGCTGTCGATCGCCGAACCGATATGTTCAGGTTTGATGGCTTCGAATTGCGGAAGGTCGGAAAAATCCAGCAGCGGGTTCAGGGCAATATTCATCAGTTGGTTTCTCTCTCTGCTGCTTCTATGGTGTTCACCAGAAGCATGGTAATGGTCATGGGGCCGACACCGCCCGGTACTGGCGAGATGTGGCCGGCGACTTCCTTGGCGGCAGCGAAATCGACGTCGCCGCACAGCTTGCCGTTGTCGTCGCGGTTGATGCCGACGTCGATCACGATGGCGCCGGGTTTGATCATGTCGGCGGTCAGTGTGTTGCGGCGGCCGGTGGCAGCCACGACGATATCGGCCTGGCGTGTGTGGTAGCCGAGATCTGCAGTTCCACTATGACAGATGGTGACGGTAGCGTTGGCTTGCAAGAGCAATAATGCCATCGGCTTGCCGACGGTATTGCTGCGGCCGATGACGACAGCGTGCTTGCCGGCTATTTTGGTGCCTGTGCTTTCGATCAGCTTCATGCAGCCGTAAGGCGTACATGGACGGAAGCCGGGCAGGCCGGTCAGCAGTTCGCCGGCGCTCAGGACGGAATAGCCATCGACGTCCTTGCGCGGCGAAATTGCTTCGATCACTTTGGTCGGATCGATATGTTTAGGCAATGGCATCTGGACCAGAATGCCGTGAATCGCAGGGTCGTTGTTCAGTGCAGCAATGCGCGCCAGCAAGGCGGCTTCCGTCATATCGGCCTCGTATTTTTCCAGCAGCGAAAACAGGCCATTGTCTTCGCATGCCTTGACCTTATTGCGTACATATACTTGCGAGGCGGGATCGGCGCCGACCAGAATCACGGCCAGGCCTGGCTGTTTTCCTTTGGCGCTCAGTGCTGCCGCACGGGTTGCTACGTCCTGGCGAAGTTGTTGGGAAAGCAAATTGCCGTCAATGATGTGTGCGCTCATGAATTTGATAATAGAAATAGAGGAGAAAGACTGATTATAAGGGACGCAAAATAAGGGGCGCAAAGCAGGCATGCAAAGCGGGAGAGAAAGGTGGATGCAGCTGGCTTCCAGGCTAATTTTCTTGCATGGCGCTTGTCATGCGGGGCTAATAGTCCAGAATGGGCTAAAAGCCTTTAAAAATGCTGCTATGCCACATAATTTCGCATTATGGTAAATGATATCGCAATTTGAAAATAACAAAAACAGCTGTTAAACTCAGCTCAATCTGCACGACTATACGTGTTATCGGCTTTAAAAATGACGTCCGTTTTTACAAAAAACGGCATTAAGACAAATCAGGAGACAAACGATGTCCGCCCAAATCGACCAAGTACTGGCGCAAGCCGCCAACGATCCAGATGTAATGGAAACGCAAGAGTGGCTGGATGCCCTCGAAGCCGTTATCGAAAACGAGGGTCCTGATCGGGCTCATTATCTGATGGAGCGTTTGATCGATCTGGCACGTCGTCGCGGTGCGCAGATTCCATTTTCCAGCACGACTGCATACGTCAATACCATCCCTGCCGATCTCGGCGAAAATTCGCCCGGCAATCTGGAGTACGAAGAGCGTCTGCGCTCATGGATGCGCTGGAATGCGATGGCGATGGTGGTCAAGGCCAACCGCGTCGATGGCGATCTGGGTGGTCATATCTCCAGCTTTGCGTCGCTGGCGAACATGCTGGGCACCGGCTTCAATCATTTTTGGCACGCGCCGACCGAAGATCATGGCGGCGACCTGCTCTATATTCAAGGTCACTCATCGCCGGGCGTCTATGCACGCGCCTTCCTTGAGGGCCGCTTGAGCGAAGAGCAATTGATCAACTTCCGTCGCGAAGTCGATGGTCACGGCTTGTCTTCCTATCCGCATCCGAAACTGATGCCGGACTTCTGGCAGTTCCCGACAGTGTCGATGGGCCTCGGCCCGCTGATGGCGATCTATCAGGCACGCTTCCTGAAGTATCTGCAAGCACGCGAGATCGCGAAAACCGATAACCGCAAGGTCTGGGTATTCTGCGGCGATGGCGAGATGGATGAAGTCGAATCGATGGGCGCAATCGGCGTCGCCGGTCGCGAACAACTCGACAATCTGGTCATGGTCGTCAACTGCAACCTGCAGCGTCTGGACGGTCCGGTACGCGGCAACGGCAAGATCATTCAGGAACTTGAAGGCGAATTCCGCGGTGCCGGCTGGAACGTCATCAAGATCATCTGGGGTTCCAACTGGGATCCGCTGCTGGCCAAGGATAAGGATGGCATCTTGCAGCGCGTGATGATGGAAACGCTGGACGGCGAATACCAGAATTACAAAGCCAAGGATGGGGCCTACGTACGCAAGAATTTCTTCGGCAAGCATCCAAAATTGCTGGAAATGGTGTCGCGCATGTCGGACGACGACCTCTGGCATCTGCTGCGCGGTGGTCATGATCCACACAAGGTTTACGCCGGCTTCAAGCAAGCGCAAGAACACAAAGGTCAGCCGACCGTGCTGCTGGTCAAAACCGTCAAAGGTTATGGCATGGGCAAATCGGGCGAAGCGCGTAACACTGCGCATCAAACCAAAAAGCTCGACGATGAAGCAGTGCGCGAAATGCGCGATCGCTTCAACCTGCCTATCGCTGACGAACATCTGGCCGACATTCCATTCTTCAAACCGGCCGACGATGCGCCTGAGATGAAGTATCTGCACGAGCGTCGTGCGGCGCTTGGCGGTTATTTGCCGCAACGTCGTCAGCAAGCCGATGAGAAATTGCCGGTGCCTGAACTGGCCGCATTTAAAGCAGTCCTGGATCCGACCGCAGAAGGTCGTGAAATTTCGACCACGCAAGCCTATGTGCGCATCATCTCCATCCTGCTGCGCGATGCAAGCCTGGGCAAACGCCTGGTACCGATTCTGGTCGATGAATCGCGCACTTTTGGCATGGAAGGCCTGTTCCGTCAAATCGGTATTTACAACCGTGAAGGCCAGTTGTACGAGCCGGTCGACAAGGATCAGGTCAGCTATTACCGCGAAGACAAGGCCGGCCAGATTCTGCAGGAAGGCATTAACGAAGCTGGTGCGATGGCATCGTGGATTGCGGCGGCAACCTCGTACTCGACCAACAACCGCATCATGGTGCCGTTCTACACGTTCTATTCGATGTTCGGCCTGCAACGCATCGGCGATCTGGCATGGGCAGCGGGCGACATGCGCGCACGCGGCTTCCTGCTCGGCGGCACCGCTGGTCGTACCACATTGAACGGCGAAGGCTTGCAGCATGAAGACGGTCACAGCCACATCCTGGCATCGACGATCCCGAACTGCGTGCCTTACGATCCAACCTTCGCGCATGAAGTCGCAGTCATCATGCAGGACGGCCTGAAGCGGATGATCGAAAATCAGGAAGATGTGTTCTATTACATCACGCTGATGAACGAAAACTATCCGCAGCCGGGCCTGAAGGAAGGCCAGGAACAAGACATCATCAAAGGTTTGTACCTGCTGCAGGAAGGCGCGAAGAAATCGAAGAACCGCGTGCAACTGATGGGTTCCGGTACCATCCTGCGCGAAGTGATCGCCGCTGCTGATCTGCTGAAAGACGATTGGGGCATTGTGTCCGACGTCTGGTCGGCGCCTTCGTTTACCCTGCTGGCACGTGACGGCCAGGATGTCGAACGCTGGAACATGCTACATCCGGCAGATGCGCCACGCGTTGCGCACGTTACGCAATCGCTGCAAGGCACCAGCGGTCCTATCGTTGTCGCGACCGATTACATGCGTACCTTCGCTGAACAAGTCCGTGCCTTCATTCCGAAAGAACGTACTTACAAAGTGCTGGGTACAGACGGTTTCGGCCGTTCGGACAGCCGTGCAAAACTGCGTGAATTCTTTGAAGTCAATCGTTACTTCGTGACGGTTGCAGCACTCAAGGCATTGGCGGATGACGGTGCAATTGCACCTTCCGTGGTTGCAGAAGCAATTGCGAAATACGGTATCAATCCAGAAAAAGTCAATCCGGTAACGCTGTAATCCACATACAAAAATCCTTCCTCATCAATGAGGTGACGGGGATGCAGATGGTGCGCAAAAATACTGTCCACCATTTGCTTCCCCGCTGTCATGATGATGGATACGCAAACAAGCGGAGAATGAACGATGAGCACGGTTGAAGTCAAAGTCCCGGATATCGGCGATTTCAAGGAAGTTGAAATCATTGAGTTGTTAGTCAAGGTAGGCGATACGATCAAGATCGATCAATCGCTGATCACGGTTGAATCCGACAAGGCCAGCATGGAAATTCCATCCAGCCACGCCGGTGTCGTGAAAGAAATCAAGGTCAAGCTGGGCGATAAGGTTGCCGAAGGCTCCTTGCTGTTGACGGTGGAAGAGTCGGCTGCAGCTGCCGAAGCTGCACCTGCGGAAGCTCCTGCGCCAGCACCCGTCGAAGCGCCGAAAGCGGAACCAGTAAAAGCTGCTGAGCCAACACCAGTTGCACCAGCTGAAGCACCTGCACCTGCACCAGCAGCGGCTCCTGCGGCACCAGCAGCGCCAGTTGCAGCTGCGGTACCAGCCACTGCAGCAAATGCTAAAGCTCACGCCTCGCCATCGATACGCAAGTTCGCGCGCGAACTCGGCGTCGATCTGGGCAGCGTTGCCGGTTCCGGCCCGAAAGGCCGTATCACGCAGCAAGACGTACAGACTTATGTAAAAACAGCATTGGCCGCCGGCCCGGTTTCGTCGGCACCGGTTGCTGCACCGCCAGGTGCATCGCGCGGCGGCGCAGGCCTCGATCTGTTGCCGTGGCCATCGCTGGATTTCAGTAAATTCGGTGAAACCACGCTGCAACCGCTGTCGCGCATCAAGAAAATCAGCGGCCCGAATCTGCATCGCAACTGGGTCATGATCCCGCACGTCACGCAATATGACGAAGCCGATGTGACCGAGCTGGAAGAACTGCGTAAATCGACGAATACCGCGCTGGCCAAATCCGGCGTCAAGCTGACGATCCTCGCGTTTGTGATCAAGGCTTGCGTCGCTGCGCTGAAGAAATATCCGGAGTTCAACTCCTCGCTTGACGCAGCCGGCGAAAACCTGATTCTCAAGCAGTACTACAACATCGGCTTTGCAGCGGATACGCCACAAGGCCTGGTCGTACCGGTTGTCAAAGGCGTCGATCAAAAAACCGTCACGCAAATCGCGCAGGAAATGGGCGAGCTGTCTGCACAGGCACGCGACGGCAAGTTGAAGCCTGCCGACATGCAGGGCGCAACCTTCACGATTTCTTCGCTGGGCGGCATAGGCGGTACGTATTTCACACCGTTGATCAATGCGCCTGAAGTCGCGATTATCGGTTTGTCGAAGACCTCGATGAAACCGGTGTGGGATGGCAAGCAATTCGTGCCGCGCCTGATCATGCCTTTGTCGCTGTCCTACGATCACCGCGTGATCGATGGTGCGCAAGGTGCGCGTTTCGTCACCTACCTGAGCGAAGTGTTGACCGATTTGCGCAAATCGCTGCTGTAACCAGCACACGCAAAAAATTAGACCAAGGTTTGTGCCGCTGCTGTAAGCGCGGCGAACCGGATAAAAATACGGAGCTAAAGCGATGAGCACGATAGAAGTCAAAGTCCCCGATATCGGCGATTTCAAGGAAGTGGAAATCATCGAAATGCTGGTCAATGTGGGCGATACGATCAAGGTCGATCAATCGCTGATTACGGTTGAATCCGACAAGGCCAGCATGGAGATTCCATCCAGCCACGCCGGTGTCGTCAAAGAGTTGAAGGTCAAGCTCGGTGACAAGGTTGCGGAAGGTTCGCTGCTATTAATTTTGGAAGCGTCGGAAAGTGCAGCAGCTCCTGCGGCCGCACCGGCTGCGCCAGCGCCTGCTGCAGTCGCTCCAACTCCGGAACCTGCCGCAGCGCCAGCCGCCGCTTCTGTAAAAGCTGCTGCGCCTGTTTCAGCTCCAGCCGCCGCACCAGTGAATGCACCGGCCGCCGCCAGCTTCGCAGGCAAAGCCGATATCGAATGCGACATGATGGTGCTCGGCGCAGGTCCTGGCGGTTACTCCGCTGCGTTCCGCTCGGCCGATCTCGGCATGGCGACTGTTTTGATCGAGCGCTACTCAACACTCGGCGGCGTCTGTCTGAACGTCGGTTGCATCCCATCGAAAGCATTGCTGCACGTTGCTGCAGTGATCGATGAAGCGGCAGCGATGACGGCACATGGCGTCACCTTCGGCAAACCGCAAATCGATATCGACCAGCTGCGCGGCTACAAGGAAAAAGTCATCGGCAAGATGACCACCGGTTTGTCCGGCATGGCCAAGGCACGCAAGGTCAATGTAGTGCAGGGCGTCGGCCAGTTTGTCGGCACCAACCACATTGAAGTCACTGCAGCCGACGGCAGCAAAAAGACTATCCAGTTCAAGCAAGCCATCATCGCCGCCGGTTCGTCGGTCGTGAATCTGCCATTCATTCCTGAAGATCCGCGCATTATTGATTCCACCGGCGCACTCGAATTGCGCAGCGTACCCAAGCGCATGCTGGTCATCGGCGGCGGTATCATCGGTCTGGAAATGGCAACCGTCTATTCAACGCTCGGTGCTCGCATCGACGTGGTGGAAATGCTGGACGGCCTGATGCAGGGCGCAGATCGCGACATGGTCAAGGTCTGGCAAAAATTCAACGAGAAGCGCTTCGACAAGATCATGTTGAAGACCAAGACCGTTGCCGTCGAAGCATTGAAAGAAGGCATCAAGGTGTCTTTCGAAGCGGCAGAAGCCGGCGTCACTGCGCCGGAGCCGCAAGTCTACGACATGGTATTGGTCGCAGTAGGACGCAGTCCGAACGGCAAGAAGATTGCTGCCGACAAGGCTGGCGTTGCGGTCACCGATCGTGGCTTCATCGAAGTCGATGCGCAAATGCGCACCAACGTGCACCATATCTTCGCCATCGGCGATCTGGTCGGCCAGCCGATGCTGGCTCACAAAGCCGTGCATGAAGCGCACGTTGCAGCCGAAGCCGCAGCAGGCGAGAAGTCCTACTTCGACGCCCGCGTGATTCCATCCGTTGCCTACACCGATCCTGAAGTGGCATGGGTCGGCATCACCGAAGACGAAGCCAAGGCCAAAGGTATCAAGCTCGAAAAAGGCCACTTCCCATGGGCAGCATCAGGCCGCGCAGTAGCCAACGGTCGCGATGAAGGCTTTACCAAATTGCTGTTCGATGCAGAAACCAAGCGCATTGTCGGCGGCGGTATCGTCGGCACGCACGCGGGCGACATGATCGGTGAAATCGCATTGGCGATCGAGATGGGTGCTGATGCTGTTGATATCGGCAAGACCATACATCCGCATCCAACCTTGGGTGAGTCGATAGGAATGGCGGCGGAAGTGTACAAGGGTGTGTGCACTGATTTGCCGCCGATGAAGAAAAAGTAAGTCTTCATTAATAAAATAAAAAAGCGACGCATTGCGTCGCTTTTTTATTTTCTGAATTGAGATTTATCCCATATTTATGGCTTGTATCAGTAAAGCTTAATCGGTAACTTAAGCAATATTGGCAAATGAAAATTCTTAACTGGTATAAATGCTCGCCCTGAAGTATGTCATGCAAGAGGGCGCATATTATTTACAAAGAAATTCGATGAATTTTTTTACTATATCTCTGTGTTTGTTGCTTCGTTGTTATTGTCAGGATGCTTGGCAACAGCGCCGATGAAAGAGGGAAATCGGATCGATGAAGTGGTCATGTATGGCGGAATAGACCGATCAAAATTTCCTGAGTTAAAGGCAGGGGATGAGAGATTTATTTCTGATGTAACGGCGCACTTCGGTCCCGCGAACGTGCCAGCACGATATGGGTGAACCAAGGTTACAAGTTCTATCGGCAGAATCAATTAGGGATGGCCATACGGCGATTTAACCAAGCCTGGCTCTTGAATCCGAATAATGCCGAGGTATATACCGGTTTCGCCGCCATATTGTCGGAACAGGACAATGAATGTGAGGCGATGCAAATGATGGAAAAAGCACTGGCAATGCCACACTATGAATTTCAGGGTGTTTATCCGGATGCAGGGCGTCTCGCTATTTTGTGCTCGGTAAGTGACAAGACTTTATCCAGTGAAGGCAAAGCGAAGTTATGGGCGCGATCTGAAGAGTTGTATAAAAAAGGTGAGCAAATCGAGCCCAACAAGCGATACGTTTATGATTCCTGGGCTACTGCCTATTACTGGCAGGGTAAATATGCAGATGCGTGGGCCATGCTGGCTAAAGCACGCAAATTGGGTGGGGAGACACCGAAAAAATTCCTTGCTATGTTAAAGGCGAAGATGCCGCAACCATTAAAGTAAATAGCACATGCCAGTATCGGTACAACTGGAGAAAATAGATTCCGAGAGCTTAATTCCAGTTCCACTTATATTTGTTTACTCGGCCCCATGAAATTTACGATCTTGTATGCAACAGAAGTTGGGGAATACTTTTAATGAATAATATGAAAACTCTTAGTCTTTCTATACTTTTACTTGCCGTCAGTTTGGCTGGGTGTGTCACGATGTCCGGTAATTACGTTGTGAGTGGCACGCTTCCTGATGGGACGGACATGAAATGGAACGTAAGTACGCAAGGTCGCGGGATATACACAGTGAGGAATGGAATGTGTGCCGCCCATCCTGGAGCCACTGTATTTATTCGTGATGCGCAGACTGGACAAGAGTTGAAAGATGAAAGCCCGTATAAGTGTCGGAAGTAGCACTGGCTGATATCGTTTTTAGTGTAACGTTACTCAGATATTAATAGCAGAAAGCAATGTGTATAAGGAATTGCGCTCACGACAGCTTTATCTGAACCACCACTCAGACCATTCCTGCACCAATCTGGCCAAGCACTCATATCCCTGTTTACCCGGATGCGCAAAATCATTGGCAATCGCTTCCTTCAGCCAATGCGCATCTTTACGCAAAACTTCAAACACAGATAAATACGGAACATTCAGTGTTGCCGCCAGTTCGGCAAACTGTTTATCCAGCTGCGCGACGCGGCGGTTGTGCACGCTGTCCGGCATAGGCGGTGGGCCTATCATCAGGACTTTGTAACTTGATGAAGCGGTACGCAAGATGCTCTGGAAGTTGTCTATGCTTTCTTCCTCGGCGACGCGTAGTACACCTTCAACAATCGATGTGTCATTGACGCCGAACGAGAACACGACGAGTGCTTCGTAATCGGCAGGCAGTCTCGCCGCACATTCCTGCTGCCAGCGTGCTGCGATATCGCGGCTGGTGTCGCGACGGATGCCGAGGTTGTAGTGGGTGAGATTGATGCCGCGTGCCACGGCATCTTGCGCAACGCGACCAGCCCAGCCTAAACAGAGCGGGTCGCCTGTGCCTTGCACGAAGGAGTCGCCGACAAAGCAGATACGGTGATCAGTTGCAGGCTTAAGTTTGAGGGTGTTCACATTGCGTACTTGATGAAAGATCAGTCGAAGTAGGTACGAGCCATCTCAAACCGGGGAGCAAAGTACAGATTGTCCATGCGTTCGATACGCACTTTCCCTTTGCTCGATGGCGCGTGTATGAAGCGGCCATCGCCTATGTACACACCGACGTGCGAAAACGAGCGGTTCAAGGTATTGAAGAACACCAGATCGCCGGGACGCAGGGTACGCGGATCGATTTCCTTGCCGCGACGTGCGATGTCTGCTGCGCTGCCGGTGACCTTGAGGTCCACTGCCTTACCATAGATATAAGACACCATACCGCTGCAATCGAGGCCGGCTTCCGGATTCTTGCCGCCGAACTGGTAGCCGGTGTCTATCATGCCCATGGCGTAGAGCGCGACCTCGTTGCCTTTTTCGCTGACCGGTTGCGGTTCATACAGAATGGCTTGCGCGCCTTGTCGCTTCACTGGACTTGATGTGCCGCAGGCGGCGAGTACCGATGCGGCAAGCAGCGCGAGAACAATGCCTCGCACATTGCTTGCCCTGGATTTCAATCGCATCATCGTCAATTTCTTCAACTCCTCAAGCCCGCGTTCAATTTGGCATTTTGGATCAATTTCAGATCAGCGTTTCCGCCTGTTTCTTCAACCCTTGAGTTCAAATCATTTCTTTAACTGCGCCAGCACATCGGACAGCATCGCGATCATTTGATCGATCTCTTCTATCGTCACATTCAATGCCGGCATAAAGCGCAGCAGGTCAGGGCGTGGCGAGTTCAGCAGCAAACCGACCGGGCCCATGTCGCGTGCCTTTTCCACGATCTGCGGGCCGATATCGGAGCCGAGTTTCAACGCGCGCAGCAAACCGTCGCCGCGTTCGCCTGCGAGTCCGTGTTGTGCTGTCAGTTTCAACAAGGCTTTGCTCAGATACTCGCCTTTGTCCTTGACCGATTGCATGAATCCCGGCGCCAGCAATGCCTGGGCCACAGCGAGTCCGACGGCGGCCATCAAGGGATTGCCGTTGTAGGTGCCGCCCTGATCGCCTGGTTCAAAGCAGGCAATTTCTTCGCGACACAGCATCGCAGCCAGCGGCACGCCGCCGCCTATGCCTTTGCCCAGCGTCATGATGTCCGGCTCGATGCCGGACAGCTGATAGGCAAACAACTCGCCGCAGCGGCCCATGCCGGTTTGTACTTCATCGGTGATCAGCAGGATGTTGTGTTTTTTCGTCAGCGCGCGCAGTGCCTGCATGAATGCACGCGTGGCCGGCAGCACGCCGGCTTCGCCTTGAACCGGCTCCAGCATCACGGCGACGGTTTTGCCGGTGATCAGTTTTTCCACGCTGGCGATATCGTTTAGTGTCGCCTTGAAGAAGCCCGGCACTTGCGGTGCATAGATCGTGTCCCAGCCGGCCTTGCCGCTGGCCGACATGGTAGCCAGCGTGCGACCGTGGAAGCTGTGATCGAAGGTAATGATTTCGTAGCGATTTTCGCCGGCGGCACTCTGGTTGAGCTTGCCCCATTTGCGCGCCAGCTTGATGGCGCTTTCATTGGCTTCCGCGCCGCTGTTGGCGAAGAAGACGCGATCGAAGCAGGAGTTCTCGGTCAACAAGGCAGCCAGTGCGATCGACGGTTCGTTGTAAAACGCCGGCGATGGATTGATCAGTTTTTTCGACTGTGCTGCCAGCGCATCCTGTATGCATTTCGGCGAATGGCCGAGACAGTTGACAGCCCAGCCTTGCAGGTAATCGAGATAGCGTTTGCCATTATGGTCGGTCAGCCACATGCCGTCGCCTTCGGTAAAAACCAGCTCCGGACGGTTGGTGATATAGAGCAGGGCATTGACTGGGTATTGGCTGAATTCCATTTCGACTACTCCTGAGTGCAAATAATGTAAAAGATGTCTGGTGCAAATTACTAAAAAAAAAGCCACAGGATTTGCCTGTGGCTAGGTGAGCGTGAATTTAAAACTACACGCTTACACGCACGGCATCCCTGCTTGGGCAGTGGGGGTACGGCGTCGCAAGAGTGGGGCGGTCATCTTCATGTGAAGAATATTAAGTCGTTTTGCGCAGTGCGTCAAAACGTTTTTCCCGCTGTGGCGCGCCGTCCGGATACTTTATCCCATGGCCAGATCGGCTTCTGAAGTAAAGGCATCGGCGTAAAACTCTTCTTCGGGCAAATTGCAGCTGGCGCTGAAATCCGTCCGTGCTGCATCGACCATCGCCGGAGCGCCGCAGGCATAGACCTGATAATTCGACAGATCAGGCAGATCGTTCATCACCACCTGATGTACAAAACCTGTTTGTCCATTCCATTGATCCTCCTGCGTGGCGTTCGATATCACGGGAACATAACGGAAGTTCGGTATGGTGCGCGCCCACTCTTCGCACAGCGCATGCATGTACAGATCTTTCGGACGGCGGCCGCCCCAGTATAAGGTCATCGGACGCTCGCTCTTGATATGCACGGCTTGTTCGACGATGGCCTTGATCGGTGCGAAGCCGGTGCCCGATGCCAGCAATACCATCGGTTTGTCCGAGTCTTCACGCAGGAAGAAACTTCCCAGCGGTCCTTCAAAGCGCAGAATGTCGCGCTCCTTCATCGTGCTGAATACCTGATCGGTGAATAGCCCGCCCGGCATATGACGGATGTGCAGGGTGACGTGTTCACCCACGTGCGGCGCGTTGGCCAGACTGTAGCTGCGACGCTTGCCATCCTTGAGCATGAACTCGATATATTGACCGGCGCGGTATTGCAGTTTTTCGCTAGCCGGCAATTGCAGGGCGATGCTCATCACGTCATCGCCGACGCGTTCCAGTCTGGCAATGCGTGACGGCAGTTTCTTGATCGGGAATTCACCCAGACCGAGCACTTCGCGCGCTTCGATCACGACATCGCCGTGCGGCCGCGCGCAACAGAACAGGGAAAATCCTTTGGCTTCGTCGGCGGCCGGTAGCGCTCTTTCCTGATGGGCGCCATGCGTGACGTCGCCTGACAAGACCATGCCCCTGCAACTACCGCAGGCGCCGTTTTTGCAGCCGTAAGGCAGGCCGACGCCAGCGCGAATCGCCGCGCTCAAAATGGTTTCATCTGCCTCGCAGCTGAATTGCCGACCACTCGGCTGAACGGTTACTTGGAACGTCATACAATCCTGTTAATGAAAATTAAAACTACAAACAAAAAGCTTTCCTGCAAATTCGGCAAGCCGCGTTTGCTCATCCTGGGGTGTGGCGATGTAGGCATGCGCCTGTTGCCGTTGTTGTGTACGCGTTTCCGCATTTTTGCGGTGACGACGCAGGCATCGCGACAGGACGCGTTGCGTGCTGCAGGCGCAATCCCGATTATTGCGAATCTGGATCAGCCGGCTACGCTGGCGCGCCTGGCAAGGCTGGCGCAAAACATCATTCATCTTGCCCCACCACAATCGGATGGCAGTATCGATCGCCGTACCCGCAATCTGACCTCCATTTTACCCGACCATGCGGTACTGGTTTATGTCAGCACGTCAGGCGTGTATGGCGATTGCGGCGGCGCATGTATAGATGAGACGCGCACTGTACAGCCGCATAATCTGCGGGCCACGCGGCGGGTCGATGCGGAACAGGTTTTACGCAACTGGGCCAGGCGCTCGCAATCGCGCCTGGGAATTTTGCGCGTGCCGGGTATTTACGCCGGCGATCGCCTGCCGCTGGAGCGCTTGCAAAAGGGCTTGCCGGCGCTGGCGGCGGATGAAGATGTCTACACCAATCATATCCATGCCGATGATCTGGCGCAGGTGATTGCGTTGGCGCTGTTTCGCGCCCAGCCGGGCCGGGTCTATCACGCAGTTGACGACAGTGAAATGAAGATGGGTAGCTATTTCGATGCCGTGGCCGATGCCTTTGCGCTGGAACGACCGCCGCGCCTGACGCGTGAAAAATTACGGTATGCAGTGTCGCCGATGATGCTCTCTTTCATGTCGGAATCGCGCCGCATGAGCAATCAGCGCATGAAAGCGGAATTGGGTATGCGACTCAGGCATCCTACGGTTGCGCATGCATTGAAGCAGGCCGGCAACGTGCCATTAAAATAAGAGATGTAAAGAATACGTTAAGAAAAAATAAGACTTTTTGCCATTTTCATGAAAAAAATTCTGCCCATCATGCTACGCAGCGATACTCTAAAATCCACACTCCTCTCCTGACCTCTGTTCCCCCATTTTTTCTGTAAAAATTGCATTTTCCCTCTGTAAAAACTAAATTTACAAGATTTTCACTGCTGAAAATGAATGATTTTATATCTGTTTTTATATGAGTTTAAATAAAACAGTTCGGTTTTTACGTATAAACATAACGCTAAATTCGATTTTTCACTCTGTTAGAATTTCGTTAAAGTCTCAGCACTGTCAAAAACAGTTGATCCATAGAATTTTAAGGGGGCTGAAATGTAGGACTGTGTGCTGGTTGTTTATGGAAAAGTATTTTAAAAACGAAACAAATGGCAATAGCCGCTTCATTCAGAGCCTGAGCGATGGGCAATTGGTAATGAGCAAAAAGAAACAAGCAGCGCATTTGATTTGACCGTAAAGAGACGGCGATCAAATCAAATGCATTTTGGCGCGACGTACACCGTCGACCATCAATCAACTATTTGAGATAAACATGGAATTCCTACAAGTATTTACCACGCCGGAAGCATGGATAGCATTGGCAACATTGGCAATGCTGGAGATTGTGCTGGGCATCGACAACATTATTTTCATTACTGTTCTGGTGGATCGCCTGCCGAAACACCAGCAGCAAAAGGGCCGCATCATCGGTCTGGGCCTTGCCATGGGTACGCGTATCCTGCTGTTGCTGAGTCTGTCGTGGATGATGGGTCTGGTCGAACCGATCTTCAGCCTTGGCGATATGGGTTTCTCGGGACGTGACTTGATCCTGTTCTTCGGTGGCCTGTTCCTGCTGTACAAGGCATCGTCGGAAATCAAGGAATTGATGAGCGGACCTGAAGAAGAGCATGAGCAGGCTACCGGCAAAAAATCCAGCTTCATGATGACTTTGGCGCAAATTGCCGTGATTGATATCGTGTTCTCGCTGGATTCGGTGATTACCGCAGTGGGCATGGTCAAGGAAGTGGAAATCATGATCGTTGCCATCGTGATCGCCGTCGGTGTGATGATGTTTGCGGCAAAAGCGATTGGCGACTTCGTTACCGCCTTCCCGAGCATCAAGATGCTGGCACTCTGCTTCCTGGTGATCGTCGGTGCGGTACTGGTTGCTGAAAGCTTCGAGATCCATATTCCTAAGGGCTACATTTACGGCGCAATGGGCTTCTCGCTGATCGTTGAACTTTTCAACATCCGGATGCGCAAGAACCATCACATGGAAGCATGCGATTTGCCTGAAGTTGGTGGTCACAACGCAACGGCATAACAGGTAGATGTGAATGATGCGGTGCTTAGGTGCCGCATCATGTACGGCATCTAACGAGATGCTTGAAATGAAAAAGGAACCCTAATCGGGTTCCTTTTTTTATTGTCTGCAAAGGTATTAGTTTTTCGCAGCCCAAAATGAAATCAGCACGACCAAGCGTGCTGATGTTGATGATTTCTATGATTCTGGAAGCATTACTGACGCTTTGACTCTTCCTTCTTCAGCTTCTTCGCTTCCTTTTTTTCCTTCATCGTTTTGAGAGGCTCTTTCTTCACGGCCTTTTTGCTGTCCTGACTTTTACTCATGATGTTCTCCGTAACAGATCAATGAACGTTAATAAATAGCGCTGCAAGTGCGTCTTCCTCACTATAGCAAGCTATTGCATATGTACCGAGCTATTTAGGACGTCGCTAGTCACTTTGCCTGTATTGCATGCAAGACGATCAATTTGCGAGCATCCAGTTGGACATTTTTCCGACCACATCGTTGTCGAGTCCATTGAATCCGTGATGCGCGCGTGCGTTGCAGGCATCGCCCACATCGTCGCCGCCCGTAAAGGAAATCAGCTGTTTCCTCGGCGCATCGCGCAGCTTGTCCATCAGATTGGAAGTCAGACTGAAGGAACAGAGTCTGCAACCATCCTGTTCGTGATGAGCGACAAGTACGGGAATCCGCAAGGTGTCCATAGGCATGGAGAGTACGGATGGTCCGTCGCTATCGACCAGTATGGTGGAAGTGAGCGCCAAGCCATCCGGCCCGTCTGGCGGCTGCAGTTGCGTCGCGACAAAGGCGGCTGATTGCGTACCGCGACTGGTGCCGGCCAGCCAGACCGGTGTCTTTGTCTGTCCTCGTGTCCAGGCAATGATGGTCTTGATATCGGTCAGGTGTTCCGGTGTCTGGCGGAAACCCCTCAAGAATGGCGGGGACAGGCGGTCGGAGGGCGCATCGACGAGTACCACCAGCAATCCTTGATGAGCGAAGAGTTGCCTGGTGCGAACCAGAAAATTATCCCGGCCCCAATGGATAGCCCCATCCGATGATATTTGCAAACCGCCATGACCGCCCGCAAGCAAAATGACGGCAGCTTTGGGTGCGGGCGGGGTCAGTACGAGTATGCGTTGCATCACGCCGGGTCTGGTCGGGATATCGATGACTTTTTCCGGGGTTTGCGCGTAGACAATATTCAGGCAGAACGTTAGGCATAACGCTGATATGGATTTCATCATGCCATTCATCGCAGTTCTCCGGGATGGTCGTTCATGACGGGATGAACGGCTTGCGTTTGGTTTGATGTAGCGTATTGCTAGGTCAATGCAGCGGTGACCTTCAGGACTTCTTCTGCCGTCGTCACGCCTTCGATGATCTTCAAGGCGCCGGCCAGGCGCAGCGGTTTCATGCCATCTGAAATGCTTTGCTGCTTCAGCTGATGGATATCGGTTTCGGCCTTGATCATCTTGGAAAACGTTTGCGTGATGGTCAGCAATTCGTACAGGCCGGTACGGCCGCGATAACCGGTCTGGCGGCATTCCGGGCAGCCGACAGGGCGATAGATGACGGACGGTTTCGGAATATCCCAGCCTTCGGCAAGACTTTGCCAGACGTCATCGAGCATTTCACCGTCCGGCGATTTGCAGTGATTGCACAAGGTGCGCGTCAGGCGCTGCGCCATGATGCCGATTAGCGTCGATTCCAGCAGGTAATAGGGCACGCCCAGTTCCAGCAACCGCATGACGGCGGACGGCGCATCGTTGGTGTGCAGGGTGGATAGCACCAGGTGGCCGGTGAGCGCAGCCTGGATGGCCATTTCGGCAGTTTCCAGATCACGGATCTCGCCGATCATGATGATGTCCGGATCTTGCCGCATCAGCGAACGTACGCCATCGGCAAACGACAAATCGATGCCGTGCTGCACCTGCATTTGATTGAACGATCCTTCCACCATTTCAATCGGATCTTCCACCGTGCAGACATTGACTTCGCTGGTCGCCAGCGCTTTCAGCGTGGTGTACAAGGTTGTGGTCTTGCCGGAGCCGGTCGGGCCAGTCACCAGAATGATGCCGTGCGGCCGCGCGGTCAGCTTGTCCCAGCGCGCTGCATCGTCCGGCGGAAAACCGAGCTCGGGCAGCGATTTGACGACCACATCGGGATCGAAAATCCGCATCACCAGTTTTTCGCCAAAGGCGGTCGGCATCGTCGATAAACGCAATTCGACTTCCTGGCCGTTATTGGTGCGCGTCTTGATGCGGCCATCCTGCGGGCGGCGTTTTTCGATCACGTCCATGCGGCCCAGCAGCTTGATGCGCGCAGTCATCGCGATCATGACGATGGGCGGTACCTGATACACCTGATGCAGCACGCCATCGATGCGGAAGCGGATCGCGCACAGGTCGCGCTTCGGTTCCAGATGGATATCGGATGCGCGCTGATCGAATGCGTATTGCCACAGCCAGTCGACGATATTGATGATGTGCTGGTCGTTGGCATCGACTTGCTTGCTGCTGTTGCCGAGTTCGACCAGTTGCTCGAAGTTGTTGCGTAGCGCCAGATCCTGGCCGTTCAGTTTCTTCGCGCCCTTGATCGATTTTGCCAGCGCAAAAAACTGTGTGGTGTACTGTGCGATTTCGAGCGGATTGGCGATCACCAGCTTGACGTTGCGGCGTGTGATCTTGGCTATCTCGGCTTCCCATTCGATGGCGAAAGGCTCGGACGTTGCAACCACCAGTTCGCTCGGCGTCATTTCAACCGGCAGGATATGGAAGCGGGTGGCATACGAAGCCGACATCACATCGGCTACACGGGTGAAATCGATCTTCAGCGGGTCGATGCGATAGAACGGCAGCTTGACCTTGCCGGCCACCCATTCAGTCAGCCAGTCCAGTGTGACCGGCCTGTGCGGCGCCATAGCCGACAGCAGCTTGCATTGCGCCACCGCCACCAGCGGATGCATCGCGATCGACGCATTCTTGTAAATGGCCTGCGACTGGTTGTAAAGGGCTTTGACATCATCCTTGGCGACGATGCCGTCGGCCAGCAGCCAGGTGAAAATCTGCTGCAGGTCCAGTTTTTTGATGGCAGGCTTATTCGTCGCAATCGGTGTAGCGCTAGCAGTTGGCATGACCATGACCCATTAGATGGAACAGTGAAACGATGTTAACACACGGCTGATGCCTTATTGCTGCGTCTGCCATGCCTTGATGCCGTTGACCCAGGATTTTGCCGGTAATTTTGTGGTCGCAGTGATCTGCGCCGCGCGTTCGTACAGCGCCGCGATATCCAGCGTCGGCGTGGTATTGAATGCGATGGCGATGACATTGCCGTCATGGACTTCTGGCAGGGAAATCACGGTATCGAACGCAAAGTGCATCGCGCTCAGATTTCTGGCGTAGCTCGGATGATCGCCAAACAGATTCACCGTCATGATGCCGTCCGGCGTCAGGCAGGCCGCGCACGATTGATAAAATTCCGGCGTATCGAGCACCGGGCCGCGAGCGGTGGCGTCGTATACATCGACCTGCAAGGCATCGATGCGGCCCAGATTGGCCGGATCGTTGACGTATTCCAGCGCATCCATTTCGATCACGTTCAGCCGCTCGTCGTTAGGCGGCAGCTTGAACATCGTTTCGCAGATCGTGATGACGGAAGGATTCAGATCAACTGCCGTGACCTGCGCTTCGCGGAACCATTTGTAGCTGAACTTGGTCAGTGCACCGGTACCCAGACCGAGTTGCACGATGTGCTGCGGTTTGTCGTTGAACAGCATCCACGCCATCATTTGCTGCGCATATTCGAGCTCGATCCAGTCGGGTTTGCTGATGCGCATCGCGCCCTGTACCCATTCGGTGCCGAAATGCAGATAACGCACACCGAACTGTTCGGACAGGGTGACCGGAGCGAATTTTACTTTCCGTGCCGGCTTGGGTTTTGCAGGTGCAATAGATTTTTTGCCCGGGCCGCTTTTCAGATTGGCGTCGGCTTCTATGGATTTACGTTTGATCAGCATGAATTCAGTGTGAGGATTTTTAACTTACAACATGATACCGCGCCAGACGGCCAGCTTCTGTTCAAATGTCATGGCGGCATAGGCGGGAGATGAGGATGGCAGGACGAATGTTTCAAAACCGGCTTCCGCGAATAATGCCGCTTGCTTGCCGGCAGTCTTGCCGTTGAAGGCGATGCGCGTGAGTGCCGGTGCCAGTTGTCTGAGTTGTGCGTAATCGTTGTGTATGGCCGCTCGGATTGCACTATCCAGGCTGCCCTGGCGTGTACAGACATCGATCACGTCCCATACGCCGATGCGATGGGACAGTAATGTACCCAGCCGGTCTGCATATGGCAAAGCAACTAGATCTTCATTGATCAGCGCCGATAGCAGACGCCAGAATTGATTGCGCGGGTGCGCGTAATATTGTTGGGCCGTTAATGACGCCAATCCGGGAAAGCTGCCCAGGATCAGAATCTCAGTCCTGCGATCGATGACGGGTGCGAAGCCGGACAGCAATGTATCCTGGCGCGGCGGTTGGCTGGAAGCGGACATGCTGGTATTTTAATGTACGACTGCAGACTGGCAGCATTCAAATTTGACGCGATCGGGAGAGAGTACATGAGCAAGAAAGTGATGATCGTCACCGGCGGCAGCCGTGGCATAGGCGCTGAAATTGCCAAGCTGGGTGCCATCGACGGCTATGCCGTATGCATCAGTTATCTGCATAACAAGACTGCAGCAGATGCAATAGTCGATCTTATCAGGCTGACTGGCGGCACAGCGATGGCTGTCGCGGCCGATATGGCAGTGGAAGCCGACATTTTGCGCATGTTTGAAACCGTGGACAGGGAGCTGGGCCCGCTCACCGCACTGGTCAACAATGCAGGAATACTGGAGCAGCAGATGCGCGTCGATCAGATGGATGCCGCGCGCATGCAGCGCATCTTCACCACCAATATTGTCGGAAGTTTTCTGTGCGCACGCGAAGCGGTCAGGCGCATGTCGACGCTGCATGGCGGAGCAGGCGGTGCCATCGTCAATGTCTCCTCGGTCGCGGCGCGTACCGGCGGCCCCGGAGAATATGTCGATTACGCCGCCTCCAAAGGCGCGATCGATACACTGACGATCGGACTGGCGAAGGAAGTCGCGACGGAAGGCATACGCGTCAATGCAGTCCGGCCCGGCGTGATTTATACCGAAATACATGCCAGTGGCGGTGAACCTGGACGCGTGGACAGGGTCAAGGGGAATGTACCGATGCAACGCGGGGGCGAAGCGAATGAAGTTGCGCAAGCGGTGTTATGGTTGTTATCGGACAAGGCGTCTTACACGACAGGGACTTTGCTGGATGTAACTGGCGGACGATAGACATTTTCAAGC
Source organism: Herminiimonas arsenicoxydans (assembly GCA_000026125.1). Lineage (GTDB taxonomy): Bacteria > Pseudomonadota > Gammaproteobacteria > Burkholderiales > Burkholderiaceae_D > Oxalicibacterium > Oxalicibacterium arsenicoxydans. Next base: position 771,221 of record CU207211.1, read on the forward strand.
AGGGCAACTCATAAGGATTGCAAATGAAATTGGCTACCAATGTCTTTCGCCTCATGCATGGCTTGATGGCCATCTTCTTTGCGCTTGCTGCCTTGATACTGATTGCCATCGCCGTGCGCATCGGATGGCAGGGACTGATGGGCGGCCTCGATCAAGCCGCTGCACAGACCATCATCGAAGCGGTGGGTTTGCTGGCCGCTGCGGTAGTGGCCTTGCAGATCGCCGAAACCATCGTCGAAGAAGAGATCGTGCGCGACGCCGACATCAGCGCGCCGACCAGGGTGCGACGCTTTCTGTCGCGATTCTTTGTCGTCATCATTGTCGCACTGGCGATCGAGGGACTGGTGGCGACATTCAAGGCCATGCATGAAGATACGGCGCAGCTTCCTTATGCTGCGAGTATCCTGATGGCGACCGCATTGCTGCTTGCAGCCTGGGGTGTATTCGTTCACCTGAACCGTTCCGCTGAAGAGCTGGAGCCGGAAGCAATGGAAGATGCAAAGAATGAAGATCACAAACTGAAATAGCGCCTGCCTGTTTTTGCAGGCACGCTATCGAACAAGGCCGGTTTGCCTGCATATGATTACCCAACCGAAACTGAGAGAAAAATGAAAAAATCATGGTTCATCACACTGTTCGCATGCGTGCTCGCAATGCCGATTGCACACGCCGCCGACAATATGAAAGCATTTCCGCCTGCGGAACAGGGGATGACACGTCATGTGCTGCAACTCCCTAAACAGAAGGATGAATCTGTCTTCAAGGTAGAACTGATGGTCGGCAAGACCGTATCGGTGGATAAAGGAAATCGTTATTTCTTCAGTGGTGCGATAGAAGAAAAAAACATAGAAGGCTGGGGATATACGCGATACGTCTTGAGCAATATCGGGCCCATGGCCGGCACGCTGATGGCGGTTGATCCGGATGCATCAAAAGTAAATCGTTTCATCCCGCTAGGTGGTGAGCCATATCTGATTCGCTACAACAGCAAGTTGCCGGTTGTAGTCTATGTACCTGAAGGCGTGGAGGTGCGTTATCGGATCTGGCGTGCAGGAGCAAAGATCAAAGGCATGAAACAAGGGTGAACCGGCATTTTCAAAAATAATTGCCTGGAGTGGTGCGATCAATTGTTAGTATCAAACCGGTAATACAGCTCGATTCGGATGTTTGATCGTCAGAGTCATTTTTAAAAGGAAAACAAAATGAATGCAGTCAAACTCGCAGGTATCGTGCTGATCGTGGCAGGAACACTTGGTCTGGTATACGGCAGCTTCAGCTATACCAAGGAAACGCATGAAGCCAAGCTGGGGCCGCTCCAGTTCTCCGTGCAGGAAAAAGAGACCGTGAACATTCCGGTATGGGCTGGCGTGGGCGCAATCGCCTTGGGCGGTTTGCTGCTGGTGTTTGGCGGCAGGAAGGGTTAACGATATTTGCCCCCTCCCTGCAGCATATGTTTATGCGCACGCAAGCGCACTGCTTACAATGTCCGCTTTAAACCCACGAGGCCATAAACAATGAAAAAAACAGGAATGGCAAAAAGCGACGCCAAGAAGTTGATGGGCAAAATGGCCGCGCCCGGCGCAGCAGATTTTGGCAGCGACAGTGCTGTAGTAATTGACCGGCGCGAACAACGCAAACGCGATCAGGCGCTGGGATTGATACCGTTTGCGGTCAAGCTCAATAGCGATCTGGTGCAGCAGTTACAGGCGCTGGCAAAAGAACGTGGTCTGGATCTGAATGAGGTGACTGCAGAGGTATTGATGAAAGGCCTCAAGGCTTGAGTCACGTAGTAGAAGTATCAGGCAACAGGAACGGCAGCTTGGGTTGACGATTTATCAGCCCAAGCCACCGTACTCGCAGAATGTGGAGCGGTTCAATCGTTATTGAGAAAGTTTATCCCTGGCTTTCTGCAATTCGGCTTCCGCTTCTTGCAGTTTCTTTTGTTGCTCAGTGATTTTCTTTGGTTTGCCGCTGGCCTGGGCTTTTTCCAATTCCGCCTTGCGTTCGGCTACCTTGTGTTCTTTCTTTTTCACGTCGGCTTCACGTTCGCGTCGCAAGCCTTCATCTGTGCAGTGATTGCTTATCTGTTTGAGTGCGATCTTCAGTTTGGCTTCTTGTGCTTTGTTGCCATGTGCGCGTGCATGGTCGAGCTGGGTTTGTACTTCCTGGCGTTTGGCGGCACAGCCGGTGAGCGTGTTTGCTTCGGCGGCGTGGCTGGTCGGCAAACTACACAGCAACAGAAGACCTAACAGATAACTACTTGAGAAGCTTTTCATCGGGCGGCTCCTTACATTGAGGGAATGTCGCTTCACTGTATAGGAACAGAAGTCTTGGTGGCAACAGCATCCATAAATAAATACGGCGACCGGTGGTCGCCGTATTTGAGTATTACAAGTGAGTTATCTGGATGCCATGCCTAACAACATCTCGATCAAACGTTGCACGCATCCAGCCGGCTCACTAAGATTTCCGTCTTCAGCCAGCCTTAGCCTGAAATCAAGGCGCCTGCCTGAGTCAGGTTTTCAGGTCGCAAGAATTTCTGCATGTCAGCCTGACTCATGATGCCCAGCTCTTCTGCCACCACGGCAATCGGCTTGCCGCTTGCGATGGCGGCTTTTGCAATCGCCGCCGCCTTTTCATAACCGATCAGCGGATTCAGTGCCGTGACCAAGGTGACGGACTCTGCGATACGCTGCGCCAGTAAATCCTGATTGCTCTTGATGCCTTCTACGCAGTTCACCTGAAGCGTGTGGCAAGCCTTGGCAAGGTGTATCACACTCTTGTGCAGTGCCCAGCCGATCAAGGGTTCAAAGGCGTTGAGTTGCAGTTGCCCGCCTTCCGATGCCATGGTGATGGCAACGTCGTTACCGATGACTTCAAAGGCCACCTGGTTCATCACCTCGGGGATCACGGGATTGACCTTGCCCGGCATGATCGACGACCCTGCCTGCCGCGCCGGCAACTGGATGTCGCCGATACCGGCCTGGGGGCCGGAGGAGAGCAGACGCAGATCGTTGCTGATCTTGGAAAGCTTGGTGGCGATGCGCTTGAGTATGCCCGAGACATCGACGAAGCCGCTGGTATCCGAGGTCGCGGCAATCATGTCGCGTGCCTTGGTTACAGGGACGCCCGACAGTTCGGCGAGTTTGGGAATGACGACATCGACATAACCCACCGGCGCGTTGATGCCGGTACCGATGGCGGTGCCGCCCAGGTTCACTTCGGTCATCAGGATGGCGGTTTCCCGCAGGCGCTTCTCGTCGTCGGCAATCATGCTGGCAAATGCTGCAAATTCCTGCCCCAGCGTCATCGGCACGGCGTCTTGTAACTGGGTACGTCCTATCTTCAGAATGGAAACGAATTCGGTGGCCTTGGCTTCAAAGGCGCCGCGCAGATTAGCGAGGGCCTGCAGCAGCTGATGAAGGTCGAACCAGATCGCAATTTTCAGTGCTGTTGGATAGGCGTCGTTGGTACTCTGGGATGCATTGACGTGATCATTCGGGTGAATGACGTCGTAGCGACCCTTGTCCAAACCGAGGTGCTCAAGCGCACGATTGGCGATTACCTCGTTGGCATTCATATTGGTTGATGTGCCTGCGCCACCTTGTATGACATCGACGACGAATTGGTCGTGCAGTTGTCCGGCGATCAGATCGTCACATGCTTTTGAGATCGCGTCGGCCTGGCTGGTGTTGAGTACGCCCATTTGCAGGTTGGCATGAGCGGCAGCTTTCTTTACGAATGCAAAAGCACGAATGAGCTCCGGCATTTGCGCAACGGTTTGTCCGGTGATGGGAAAATTCTCCACTGCGCGGGCCGTGTGTACACCCCAATAGGCTGGTGGAGGGATGGCTTTGATGCCGAGGAAGTCGCGTTCTTGACGCATGATATGTCCTAGAAAAATGGTTGGAAAGTTGGCGTGGCTATGCATCATGTATGTGTGTACCGGGAATCTGCAATCGCCCCGCCAGGCAGGGGGTGTTGTCAGCCTGATCACCTCGGGTTGCGAGGGGGCGCCAAGCTAAGCGACTCCGAACTTTGATAAGAGGGAGCCATGAGCAAGTTCACCTGAGGTCCGTGGGTACGGCCAAGGTGCAGCGCATCAAGGGGGACAAGGCAGAAAAATTATGGAAGTACTAAAAACGTATAACTCCCGCAAACATGAACGCTTTGGAAATCAAACGCCTTCGATATGATATCAGGATTGAAAAGTACGCAGGAGAAGTGCGTGATCACTTGTAACCATTGCTGCTTGAAATGGTTTTCGTCGCTACCAGATGGTGTTGCCTCGATCCGTCCGATGGCTTTCAAACGCTTGCAGCATGAAATCGACCAACGCACGCGTCTTTGCGGACAGGTGATTTTTAGTCGGGAACACAATATAAATGTCAGCCTGCGGAAGCTGCCAGTCTTCAAGTACTGTTCTAAGTCGCCCTGATCTGAGATAGGGGGCAACGTCCCATTCCGAACGCACCACAATTCCCTGCCCGTCTAGTGCCCAGGCAGTCGCGCATTCTCCGTCATTGGCGCTTAAGGAACCGCGCACCTTAACCGTTTCCTGTTTGGTGCCCGAGCTGAAGTGCCAGCTTCCGTATATCTCATCGCTTTCACGCAGCAGGATGCAATTATGTTTTTGCAGGTCGCGTGGCGTCAGCGGAATACCGTGATTTTTCAGATAAGCGGGTGATGCACAAACCAGGCGGCGGTTGTCGGCAATTTTGCGCGCAGTGAGCCGTGCATCGGGAAGCTGGCCGAAACGGATGTCGGCATCAAAACCCTGTTCCACCAGATTGACGGGGCGATCGGTTAGATGCAACTGCACATCGACCTCTGGATACAATCGTGCAAAGGCTGACAGTTGAGGCGTGATGTGTCTGCGACCGAAGCCGAATGTGGCGCTGATTTTCAATAATCCCTTGGCGGTAACGTTACCTCCCGAGATGCGCTGTTCCAGTGCTTCGAGTTCAGCAACCAGGCGCGCTCCATCTGCGAGATATATTTCCCCCTCAGGCGTCAGGCTGATGCGCCGGGTGGTGCGATTGAGCAGGCGGACGCGCAAGCGGGCCTCTATGCCAGCCAGCCGTTTGCTGACAGAAGGGGGCGTCACGCCCAGCTCTTGCGCAGCAGCGGCCAGGCTGCCACGCTTCACCAGCAACGCGAAAAATGCCAAATCCGAGATACCGTCCATTGGTTCCTAAAACGACTGAATGAATTAATTTTAAGTAAATTATATAGCTGTTAATTACGAATAAGATGTGCGCTCTTACAAAAAATAAATCGGAGACCGATATGAAGCGTTCCTCTTTCATAGCCGCAGTATTTTTACTTCCCCTGAGTTTTGGCGCGGCCACATTTGCTGCAGCAGAAAACTATCCCGCTCGCCCAATACGCATGGTCGTCCCTTATGCACCCGGCGGTAGCGCAGATATCGTTGCTCGACGCATTTCAGACGAATGGGCCAAAGCGCTAGGCGGCAGCATCTATATTGAAAACAAGGCGGGTGCAGGCGGCAATATCGGCGTCGATGCGGTGGCCAAGTCGGAGCCGGATGGCTACACGATTGGTTTGCAGACCGTATCGCTTGCAATTAATCCTTCGATCTTTCCCAAGATGCCTTACGACACGCTGAAAGATCTGGCACAAATCAGTACCGTGGCAACTTCCCAGCATGTACTGGTAGTCAACTCGAATTTTCCTGCGAAAAACACAAAAGATCTTCTGGCGCTGGCGAAAGCAAATCCAGGCAAGTTCAATTATGGTTCCGCTGGTAGCGGCAGCACCTTTCACATGTCGGCAGAATTATTCAAATCTGTCGCAGGTGTCGATGTCATCCACGTCCCATACAAGGGTGGCGGTCCGGCAATGATCGATACTATTTCCGGCCAGGTCGACATGTGCTTCCCGGTTCTGTCTGCGGCGGCACCACATGTCAAAGTGGGCAAGCTGAATGCGATCGGCGTCACCGGTTCCAAGCGCTCGCCGTTGATGCCGGATGTGCCTACACTGGCTGAATCAGGTGTGCCGGGTTACAGCTTTGAAACGTGGTTCATCGTCTTTGCGCCAGCCAGCACACCGAAGCCGCTTATCGACAAACTGAATGCGAGTCTGGTAAAAGCGCTCAATGGGCCGGTTTTGAAAGAAAAAATGATCAAGGAAGGTTTCGATCCAGAGACGTCCACACCCGTTGAAGCGCGGGCGAAGCTGACAAAAGAGCTGGCACTCTGGGCCAGGCTCGTCAAGGAACGCGGCATCACTGCGGAATAATCTGCAGCGAATAAATGAAAGGCGCCGATTTGGGATATCTCATTTTTACAGTTGCTGTCATCAGCGCTGCCCTCGCTCAAATAGGCGCCTCGCATATGTTCCATTTCTGCAGCAAAGAGAAGCATTCATGACGATCACTGCGCACCCTCACAATCCGGCCAAGGTGTTGTTTCCCGACAGCGACAGCCTGCTCATCGATACTGCCGCCGGCGTGCAAATACATGTTCGGGTATTTGGCGAGGGCCCGCCCTTGCTATTACTGCACGGTCATCCGCAAACGCACGCAATCTGGCATCGCGTCGCGCCCACTTTGGCTGCCAACTTTACGCTGGTATTGGCTGATCTGCGCGGCTACGGCGATTCATCCAAGCCGCAAGGCGACGCCGTCCATGGCAACTACAGCAAACGCACGATGGCCCTGGACATGCTCCGCGTGATGCAAGCGTTGGGGCACGAAAGATTTGCAGTGTTGGCGCACGACCGCGGTGCGCGCGTGGCGCATCGATTGGCGGTTGACCACCCGGCTGCTGTATCGCGACTGGTGACGCTGGACATCGCACCCACATTGGCGATGTATGAGCAAACCAGTCAAGCCTTTGCGCGCGCCTACTGGCACTGGTTTTTCCTGATTCAGGCCGCCCCTTTGCCCGAGCGCTTGATTGAAGCTGATCCGGCGGCCTACATACGTGATGTGATGGGGCGTCGCCATGCCGGCCTGGCACCGTTCGATCCGCGCGCGCTGGCTGAATACATGCGTGCAATGGCCTTGCCTGGTGCCGCGCATGGCCTGTGTGAAGACTACCGTGCATCCGCAAGCATCGATTTAGTGCATGAACAAGCCGACCGCGATGCAGGGCACAAGATGAGCCAGCCACTGTTGGCACTGTGGGGCGCCGAAGGCGTTGCGCAGCGCTGCTTTGACACACTGGCTGAATGGCATCGCGTGGCGAGCGACGTGCGCGGGCAGGCGCTACCTTGCGGTCATTACATTCCCGAAGAGGCGCCGGATGCATTACTGGCGCAGGTGCTGCCTTTCCTGCAGGCGGCATCATGAGCACATCCGCGTCACGCAATGCTGGATCACTGCCGCGTATCACCGCTGCGCATTACCGCCGAATAATCACTGCGGAATAATCTAAAAGGTCGATTCAATATGGCACGCACGCTTTACCAAAAACTGGTGGACACGCACACGGTAGCGCAGCTCGACAGAGACAACGTCCTGCTGTTTGCCGATCTGCATTTGCTCAACGAGTACACCAGCCCGCAAGCATTTGCCGGGCTCGACGAGCGCGGCCTGCGCGCCCTGATTCCCGGACAGAACGTGGCGACGGTGAGCCATATTATTCCCACGACACCTGATCCGCTGCGGATCATCAGGGATACGGATTCTGCGCTGCAGGCCAGTAACCTGAAACGCAATTGCGACCTGCACCACATTCCATTGTTCGATACGAACGACGCCTTGCAGGGCATCGAACATGTGATCGCGCCTGAGCACGGCATGATTCGGCCCGGCATGGTTGTCATCTGCGGTGATAGCCATACCACCACTTACGGCGCATTGGGCGCGCTGGGTTTTGGTATCGGAACGACGGAAGTCGAACACGTGCTGGCAACCCAGACCCTGGTTTATCGACTTGCAAAGAACATGCGCATTCGTGTCGATGGCAAGCTGCCGAACGGAACGACCGCCAAGGATCTGGTGCTGATGATCATCAGTCGCATCGGTGCACAAGGTGCACGCGGTTTCGTGGTCGAGTTCAGCGGCACCGCGATTGATGCGCTGAGTGTCGAAGCGCGCTTTACCTTATGCAATATGGCCGTGGAGGCGGGTGCACGTGGAGGCTTGATTGCGCCTGACCAGGCCGCGGTGGACTACGTCATGCAACGATGTCCTGACATTGCGGCCAATCCTGCCTGGCGTGTAGCGGCGCTGGCCGATTGGCAAGCGCTGCGCAGCGATGAGGATGCGGCGTTTGATGTCGACCATGTCTTTGCGGCCGCAGATGTTGCGCCATTCGTGACGTGGGGAACCAGTCCTGATCAGGCGATCCCGATTAGCGGTCATATCCCTGAGTGCGATCAGGAGAATGACGCAGAAAAAGAAAGTACCGAACGCGCGTTGCGTTATACCGGTCTGCAGGTCGGCATGTCCCTGGAAGGCTTGTCGGTCAAGCATGTGTTTATCGGCTCATGCACCAACGGCCGGATTGAAGATCTGCGCGCCGTGATTGCAACGATAGGCGATCGCAAGGTTGCGGCCGGCGTGCGGGCGATGGTCGTGCCGGGTTCGGGGGCAGTGCGCATGCAGGCGGAACAAGAAGGCATAGCCGCAAAGCTGATTGCCGCCGGATTTGAATGGCGCAAGCCCGGTTGTTCCATGTGCCTGGCCATGAATGACGACGTACTTGCATCCGGCACACGTTGCGCATCAACCACCAATCGCAACTTCGAAGGCCGCCAGGGTCGCGGCTCCATTACGCACCTGATGAGTCCTGCGATGGCGGCGGCCGCCGCCGTTACCGGCACGATTACCGATGTGCGCAAACTGGAAATCCGATGAAAACCAAAACCACTTTGATAGCAGGCATCGCGGCACCTTTGGCGCAGGCCAACCTCGATACTGATCAGATTATGCCCAAGCAGTTTCTGCGCGGAATAGACAAGCAAGGCTTGGCTGCAGGCTTGCTGTACGACCTGAGGTTCTATCCGGATGGCAGGGCGCGTCCGGATTTCATTTTAAATTTGCCTGAGTATAAGAACGCTACGATTCTGGTCGGCGGTGCCAACTTTGGTTGTGGCTCCAGTCGCGAACACGCAGTATGGGGGATGCAGCAGTTCGGTATTCAAGCTGTCATTGCGTCGAGCTTTGGTGAAATCTTTTACTCCAACGCGATGAACAACGGGCTTCTGCTGGTCATGCTTCCGGACGAAGCAATTGAGCAACTGATGGATGGTGCAGGTACAGACCCGGTGCGCCTGACCATCGATATCGAAAAACTGGAAGTCAGCAACGGTCGCGTATCCGCCTCATTTCATCTGAGCGAGCGCCATCACAAAATGATCCTGAACGGGCTCGACATGCTCGGTGCGTCTCTGCTTTACAAGACGGAGATCATCAGCTTTGCCGAGAAATGGCACGAGCAACGTCCGTGGCTGAAAGACGTTGCGCGCAAGGTCAGAGAAAAGCTGAGTTGAAAACTATCCTTATCTGTTTTCTATCATCAGCAATGTTTGCTTTGGGTTGCAGATTCAAGCGGTGTATGCGTTTCTTCGATGCACCGGTATTTATTGTCAGATGAAACCTTGATGTACAGGGATAGCATCCGCTCCTGGACATAGGCTATCAGCGACTTGCAGCAGCTCTCGAGATGGAAACATTCAAGCGTAAGCCTGCATCAACAATGATGCAGGCTGGTACAGATGAGCGCTCCGGTATCGATCGTGCTGGCATCAGCGCATCCGGCCATGATTCGACATCCTAACCGGCTGTCGCCTTCACATTGCCCCGTGCCTTATGCAATTTTTTGTAGCTGTCGATCAGGCGGTGGTGTCTATCGAAACCTTCCAGTTCCATACTCGTTGGCGTCAAGCCGAAGAAGCGCACGCTGCCGTCCACTGACCCCATGACCGCATCCATCCGCTCATTGCCAAACATCCGGCGGAAATTGACCACGTAATCGTCCAGTTCCAGATCGTCATCCAGCAGCACCTCCAGCACCACATTCATGGCCTGATAAAACAATCTGCGCTCGACTGTGTTGTCGTTGTACTGCAGGAAGGCTCCCACCAGCTCATGCGCCGCCTCAAATTGCTGCAAGGCGAGATGTATCAGCAGCTTCAACTCAAGAACTGTCAGCTGCCCCCAGTCCGTATTCTCGTCAAATTTGATGCCGATCAATGTGGCGATGTCGGAATATTCATCGAGCTCGCTGTTATCCAAACGCTCAAGCAGCGCTTCCAGGCTGGCATCGTCCAGATCATGCAGATTCAAAATATCGGTGCGGAACAACAGCGCCTTGTTGGTGTTATCCCAGATTAAATCTTCTATCGGATAAATCTCGGAATAACCCGGCACCAGAATCCGGCAGGCAATGGCGCCTAGCTGGTCATACACCGCCGTGTACACCTCTTTGCCCAGATCTTCGAGTATGCCGAACAGGGTCGCAGCTTCCTCGGCATTGGAGTTTTCACCCTGACCAGAAAAATCCCATTCGACAAAATCGTAATCGGCTTTGGCACTGAAAAAGCGCCATGACACGATGCCGCTGGAATCAATGAAGTGTTCGACAAAGTTATATGGCTCAGTCACGGCTTCACTTGCAAAGGTGGGCCGAGGCAAATCGTTCAGGCCTTCAAAACTGCGACCCTGCAGCAATTCCGTCAGACTGCGTTCCAGCGCCACTTCTAGGCTTGGGTGCGCACCGAACGACGCAAATACGCCGCCTGTGCGCGGGTTCATCAAGGTAACGCACATCACCGGGTACACGCCTCCCAGCGACGCATCCTTTACCAGCACCGGAAAGCCCTGTTCTTCCAGGCCCTGAATGCCGGCCAGAATGCCAGGGTATTTCGCCAGCACTTCCTGCGGCACATCGGGCAATGCGATTTCACCTTCCAGAATTTCGCGCTTTACCGCCCGTTCAAAAATTTCGGACAGGCATTGCACCTGCGCTTCGACCAATGTGTTACCGGCACTCATGCCATTGCTGACGTAGAGGTTTTCGACCAGGTTGGATGGGAAATACACCACCTCGCCGTCCGACTGCCGTACATAGGGCAGCGAACAGATACCGCGCTGCACATTGCCGGAGTTGGTATCGATCAGATGCGAACCGCGTAATTCGCCATCCGGGTTGTAAATTTCCAGACAGTAGTCATCCAGGATGTCAGCCGGCAGCGCATCCTTGTGGCCGGGTTTGAACCAGCGTTCGTTCGGGTAATGTACAAATGCCGCGTTGGCGATGTCTACACCCCAAAACGAACCGGCATAAAAATGGTTGCAACTGATTCGTTCGATATATTCGCCCAAGGCCGACGCCAGCGCGCTTTCTTTGGTCGCTCCCTTGCCGTTGGTAAAACACATCGGCGAGTGCGCATCGCGGATATGCAGCGACCATACATTGGGGATGATATTGCGCCACGAAGCGATTTCAATCTTGATACCCAGATCCGCCAGAACGCCCGACATATTGGCGATGGTTTGCTCCAAGGGCAGATCCTTGCCCGCAATATAGGTGCTGGCGTCAGTAGCCGGATTCAAGGTCAGCAAGGCCTGCGCATCGGCATCCAGGTTCTCTACCTCTTCAATGACAAACTCGGGTCCGGCCTGCACCACTTTCTTAACCGTACAACGCTCGATGGAGCGCAAAATACCCCGGCGGTCTGCGTCCGGAATATCCGGCGGCAACTCAACCTGAATCTTGAAAATCTGCTGATAACGGTTTTCCGGATCAACAATATTGTTCTGCGACAGACGGATGTTTTCGGTCGGAATATTGCGCGTGTCGCAATACAACTTCACAAAGTAAGCCGCACACAAGGCCGATGAAGCCAGAAAGTAATCGAAAGGACCGGGCGCCGAGCCATCGCCCTTGTAGCGGATAGGCTGGTCGGCTATGACCGTGAAGTCGTCGAACTTGGCTTCAAGACGCAGCTTATCGAGAAAGTTGACCTTAATTTCCATGGGGGAATTCCAAAAATGGTGCGCAAAATGATGTGGCCGCTATTATCCGTCACCACGCCGATGCCGTGTAATACATCGGTGCTTTTCACAAACGCGGCCGCATACGGATAATTTGACAGGCGAGCACCATGGCGCAGGACGTGGTTGGAACTGGCGAGCGTCCATGCACCACGGCGATATCCACGGCTACTCCAGGTGCGTGGCACGAAACTGCATTGCTACGAGTTCCGCCTATGCCCGCTTTTCGGGGGAACCGATGGTCAGGTATCGGCCAATTACGGTCATTAATTTGACAGCCAATATGTCTGCCCACTTAACTCACTGAGACCTTGACGTGCTTTGTTATGTGCTGGCTTACATCATGAAAGCAATGCTACATGTCGGCCATTGGATATCACTTTGTTACGGCCTGACTTTTTGGCTTGGTACATGCATTCGTCTGCTCGGGTAACTGCCACATCTTCATTAATATCATTTACGGTTACTTCTTGAACCCCGATGCTGACCGTCAAATTTCCGACAGGACCTATAGGTGTTGACTCAATGGTGTTACGTATCTTCTCGGCGACCACCATTGCTGCCGATGAATCCGTCATCGGAAGAATGGATAAAAACTCCTCACCACCATGACGTCCCACAAAGTCTGTCTTTCTGACTGTGGCCGAAAGAATGGATGCAACATGTTTTAAAACCTCATCACCAACTCCATGTCCGTAGATGTCGTTGACCCGTTTGAAGAAATCTACGTCGAGCATCAAAATACAGTATGGAATTTTGCTACGTTTGAAGCGTGCAAATTCTTCTGCTAGACGTTCATTTGTATGCATACGATTGGCCAAGCCTGTCAGCGCATCAGTGCGAGCTAGTTGTTCCAGTGTGATATTGAGTTCTTGCAATTCAGCTGTGCGGGCGGATACCTTGGCTTCCAGCTCTTGATTACTTTGGGCCAGCGCTTCCCTTTGCTGAATCAAAGTATTGGACATACCACGTAAAGCATCAGACAGACGCTGCAACTCACGTGCCCAGAATTTCTCAGCAAAACCTACTTCTTTTTCACCGCTTTCAATCCGCCGGGCAGTACGCGTTAAGTCTTCAACTGGCCGGCTAATACGATTAGCGACAATCCACGCCAAGAACAAGAATGCGATACTGGACGTTAGCATGGTAAATAAATTAACTCTTTCCAAGTTTTTCACTTCTGTAAGCACGCTTGTATCAACTTGTCTAACAACTACTTGCCACCCAAGAGATTTCACTGACGCGGGGGTCTTTACAGCGGCAGAGGTCGTCAGATAAAGCTTATCTTCACCCCAACTCACAAATTTTTTATCAGCGCTATTAGAAAGCGTATCCAGGCTTGGCACTCTCAGTTTTTCCGGTATTTTTTCGGGGTAAATGACCTCGCCTTTATGGTTCAAAATAAACAGGTCAATACCATCGCGTTGGGCATGTATGGGCGCCATTGTTCCTACCAATGAACCGGCCCATTGCCAGTGAGCGTGCGCGGCAAGTACACCTTTTACTCGTCCGGAGGCATCAAAGATGGGGGCTGAGAAATCAATAAATCGAATTGGCTGGTTAGGCGAAGGATTGGGTAAAAGTTTGGCTAGCAGTAATGCTTCATGCAAGTCACCCACAAATGGTCCTTTTAATCCTTCTTGAAACCAAGGACGCTTCGACACGTCTGCTCCTTCAAGGTGCGACGAAGTGGCGGACTGGACAAGGCCCTCCGCATTTGCAATGCCTATCCAGGAATAATGAGCATAAGACTGTTTGACGCGTTCCAAGCTAGCACGTACATCAGCCATTCTAAAATCTGACTTTTGGTAGGAGGGGGTCTGAGTCAGCAATACGATTTCACGGTGACGCTCTGCCAAGCTTTCAGTAAGAATGGTCGCAGCTGCATTTGTCACACCCTTAAGCGTTTCACGCTTGTACTCAATCAACTGCGCTTTGTGCTGATTACTAATATAGAAATAAGCCGGCAGACTTATAAAAAGAGAAATTACTCCAAAGAGCAACGCCATCTGCACGCGAAAAGTGCGTGGAACAAATCTTAAAAACATATATGTCCCTTTTGCTGCATTCCTGTTATGAATTGGGATTCTACAAATACGTAGTAGCAAAGACTATGTTAATTCAAAGTAACGTGCTTGGAGCATGGGTAGGTAAGGTAATTGAAGCAGCTGCAATGTCCGCTTTGGGTCGATAGACGCCGCTTTATGAGCGGCGTCATCTTCAAGGCTAGACCTCAGTTTGCTCGGCTATTTCGAGAGCGTCATCGACCTCTATTCCAAGGTAACGTACTGTGCTCTCCAGTTTGCTGTGCCCAAGAAGAAGCTGAACTGCACGGAGGTTCTTAGTGCGCCGATAGATTAGTGTCGTCTTAGTCCTTCGCATGGTGTGAGTTCCATAGGCTGCAGAATTTAGGCCAATAGATACTACCGAAGGCTTCACAATCCGAGCATATTGGCGTGTAGATAAGTGCTTTGAATTTGCAACTCGACTTGGAAAAAGCTACTGTCCCGATTGCAAATTTTTTTTGCTTGACCCATTCCGCAACAAATTGCTTTATTAGTTCAGTGATTTCAAATTGAACTGGGCATAACGTTTTTCGCTGCATTCCAATTGCCCTGGAAAGAATCGAGCCACCTTGTGCGATGTCCGCCACCCTAAGACTAACAAGGTCGCACCCACGTAGCTTACTGTCGATGGCCAAGTTGAACAGCGCGAGATTTCGAATTTGATGGGAGAGCTGTAGACGTATTCGGATACCCCAAATTTCCTTGATTTTTAAGGGTGCCTTCTGGCCAATTAATTTACCTTGGTTCCAAGGTAGAGAGAACTTGATGGGATGATGTGCTTGCCTCAAGATATCTCCCCGTTATAAAGGAAATATCAGTGTGCAGTGATTGCGACGTCGTCTTACGGCCAAGAGCAGCCACACAGATGCGCCTACCAGAACAAGGCCGAATCAAGTCCGGAACACCCTTACGTCAGGCCGAAAAAATCCTGTCTTTGCCCATGCTTTTGACTTCATACAGGGCGCGATCTGCCCGTTTGAGTGTGTCCTCGTAGGATCGATCTTCCGGCGTGATAATTGTCACACCAATGCTCACTGTGACGACAGTGCCTTCCACTGAAAACCGGCTGAGCTCTTTTCTGAAGCGATCATGTAAACGCTTGGCGAACTGCATGGCCTGCTCACGCCCAGTACTGGGCAGAGCAACGACAAACTCATCGCCACCGAAGCGGTATGCGGTATCCGTTTTCCGGATCGCTGAACGACAAATGTTGGCCACAGCCTGGATGATCTCATCTCCTGCGTGATGCCCCTTGGTGTCGTTGATTTTCTTGAAATTGTCCAGATCAAACATGAAGATGGAAGTCGGCACGGAATACCGTGCCGATGACGCGTAGTGAAGTGTCAGGTCATGCTCGAGTTTTCTTCGGTTGAAAAGGCCGGTGAGCTGATCGGTATCGCTTAGCTCCCTCAGCCTGTCCTCCAGGATGTGTCGCTCCGAAATATTACTCGCGACCCAGAGTACCACCTCCTCATCATCCACTAAAAAACTCAGGGCCTGGATGCGCCCTTCAAACCAGATCGGATCCTTAGGGCCGTCATCGGCTAGACCTTTTACATCTTTGTTGCTCAGTTCGTACTCTTCGACTAGTAGTTTCCGGGATTCCAGCGCCCTCGCAATCTGTTCGAGAAACCAGTTTGCCTTTTCAGGCTTGACCAAGTCTGAAATATACTGACCGACAAGGCCGGTACCATCGTGGTAATAGCGCGTATCACGGCCACCGAACACCGCAACGTATTTTCCGCTGTGGGATAGGATGAAGGCTGGATCCGGCAAAGCCTCCAGAATTAAGTCCATCTGTTCAAGATTGATCATGCAGGGCTTCTTCCAAGTCGTTTAATTGGTGGCAGATAATTAGGTTAAAAAAAGGGGGGCAGATTTTTCTCTGCGCCAAGGTCTATCGAGAAAAAGTGGGCAGTCCAGCCCGGGGATTCGTGAGTATGGCACTGCCCGATAGCACCTGATTCAATACTCGGCTTTTCTTCTTGCTCTCAACGCCAATTCCTCCAGCCCATCGGCGTAATGGCGACTGAAGATGTCATTATGCCATCGCCAGTTGAATGAGTGTCCTGGATGCAGTGACTGCCTTTGGTGCATAGCTGCCCTGCTTGAAGGACAGCTATGGGTTGGAAGCAGACATCCCCTATTGGCCAAAAGCATACATTCGCGAATCGATTGGTATCCCATTCATATTCAAGCGGGCTTTATCAGCTTGTCCTACATCGGATTGAGACTAATGATGGCAGCATGTATTCGCTTCGATTTGTCTCTTGGTGTTACGGTGAAGGTACTGAAGGCTACCAAGACGAAAAATAGCCCGTGTATGTGAGCTGTTCCTGTGAAATCAATAGGTAAAAAGCGTCATCGATAGTTGGCTACCAATCAATATTGTGGTGGTGCCTCGCTTTGGTTTTTGTATTGCTTATTCGCGAAAAATGGTAATTCATCTTCAAAAATTAATTGAGAATGCGACTGAGATACAGCGAGCAGTCTTCAGAGAAGCCTTCGACACTCGAAGTGTAATGATCCGCATAAACTCACTAATTGGATTGCCATGACTTTCGACCGACGCTGTTCGGGAATTGCTGATCGACGAGATTTCTTGACCGAGGGAATTTTGCCCGCCGAAACACCAACGAGCGATTCGTCAAAAAGCGAAAATAGTATGAATACCTCGGTCAAATTGACAACCGAGAGTTTGAACCAGCAACTGGTTCAAGCAAACGAGAACTTGGTAATCGCCTCTATCAAATGTCAGACCATCGCTGAGAATCTGGAGAAGTCGAGTGCAAAAATGATGCATTTGGCTAACCATGATTTTTTGACCGAACTACCCAACCGCATGCAGCTAAATGACCGGATTGGCCAGGCAATCCTGCTTGCAAAACGTGACAATAGCAAATTGGCAATCTTATTTTTGGATCTCGACAAGTTCAAGGCGGTCAATGACGTCTATGGACATGGAATGGGCGACAAGCTTCTGCAAGCTGTCGCTGCACGTCTTCAGATCGCCATTCGTAGCAGTGATACTGCTAGTCGGCATGGCGGCGATGAATTTATTCTGTTGCTTTCCAGGATCGGAGACAAAGATAGCTTGTGCCGAACGATTAAAAAAATACAGCACATCGTTTCCGCTTCGTACCTCATTGCGGAAACCAATATATCTATCGGCTCTGCCATTGGCGTAAGTATCTTTCCAGAGCATGGAGAAGATACGCAAACATTAATACATTGTGCTGACATCGCGATGTACAACGCCAAGCAGCGAGGAACTAACCAGTATGAGATCTTCAGCCCTGATATACATAACCCTGCCAAAGCGAGTCTTGAATAAAACCAAGGGAGTTACTCACAATCTCAACACCAACAACAAAAAGCTCGCCGTGAACTCACTGTGGTTGGTAGAGAATACACATGATCTACTAACGGCCAAAAGAGGACATCCGATCATTTGTTTTCCGAAACGGTTCGAATTTAGATGCTGATCGTTCAAGCGTGGGTTGCATTAATCGAAGTATTGACTTGATGCTTCTGCATCTAGTTGTCGCTTTTTTACACCATCATGTCTATAGAGGACCTCAGTCACAGGATCGACCCAAACTCCATGTGAGTACTCTAGGTGTATTCCACGCACCGCTTTCAGTTGTCGAAATGATGTCGTTTCACATGGCTTACAACGCACGATCTGCATCGCTTCCATGACGACATCTATTATTACTGTCACCTTCTTGCAGTCGTCGTACTCAGTATATTCAACATATGTCTCATGGGAGGCAACAATCTTGTGAGGCGTGATTTTCCCACACGCTGGACAGGGAATCTGATGCAGCCCTCGCAAATCTGTTTTTAAGTTCTCAATTTTCGTTTTCATTTGAGATTCAATGCTGGGAGATGCGAAATATATCATGATATGACATATCTATCCAGCGCAGAGGGAAGGTCTACTGGCCTTGAATGGCTTGGGAAGCAGCTTGAGTTTTATCCAAATAGTTCAAGCCAATCCGCTAACTAGGGACAATGGGTTTGTCGTGGAGGAGGTGTACAACAGCCACAAATCGTCGGTTTCTTACCTTTGTGTTGATGTCTGCTTTCGGTCAAAAGCTGCCGTGCCCACCAATAAAATTCGGATGGGAAAAACCTTCCTAACCTATCTTCAACATACACCAACAAAGTGTGGACCAGGACATGCGCATCCCCATGCGCGGCCGCATTTGTGAAACTTGATTTGTAACAAAGAATGATAAAAGCGGTTTTTCTTATGCATACGCGCAAGCTCAATGCATATCAGGAGAACGCTATGTCATATCAATGCCAAAACGTGAAGTGCATGTGCGTAGTACAGAAAGCCAATACGACGTGTTTTAAGGATGGGAAAGGTACGTATTTCATTTGCTCATTCTGTAAATTAAAAACGTACGTTTCTTATTGCGCTCCATCTGCTCCGTATACACAATCCATGTTTGACCGTCGCAGCATGTGATTGTACTCATCCCGCATAAACACCAAGCCTGCTTTGGATCGAAAGCGGACGGCCAGAAAGAAACTTTCATCAATATGCTTTACAAAAAAAGGCCGCGCTATTGCTGGCGCGGCCTTTTTCATTGGTATCTGAAAAGCGGAATTACTTGCTTGCCAGCCCCAGCAACATCTCATTCAAACGCTTAACAAATCCAGCCGGATCGTTCAGGTTGCCGCCTTCAGCCAGCAGGGCTTGATCGAATAAAATATTCGACCAGTCGTCGAACTTGGCCTCTTCGTATTTCAAACGCTGCACCAGCGGATGATCCGGATTGATTTCCAGAATCGGCTTGGCATCCGGCGCATTCTGACCGGCCGCTTTCAGCATGCGCAGCAGGTTACCGGACAGTTCGTTTTCATCCGCCACAAGACAAGCCGGTGAATCGGTCAGGCGGAAGGTGACGCGTACTTCCTTGGCTTTGTCGGCCAATGCGGTCTGCATCTTGCCGACCAGCTCCTTGTACTGGTCTTCGGTTTCCTGATGCTGTTTCTTCTCGGCTTCATCTTCCAGCTGGCCCAAATCGAGATCGCCTTTGGCTACCGATGCCAGTTCCTTGCCTTCGAAGTCTTCGAGGAAGGACAGCATCCATTCATCGACGCGGTCGGTCAGCAACAGTACTTCTATGCCTTTCTTGCGGAAGATTTCCAGGTGCGGGCTGTTCTTCGCGGCGTTGTACGATTCGCCGGTTGCATAGAAAATCTTGGTCTGACCTTCCTTCATGCGCGAGACGTAATCGGCGAACGAGACGGTTTGCGCATCGCTGTCGTTATGCGTCGAGGCAAAGCGCAGCAGCTTGGCGATACGCTCCTTGTTGGTTGCGTCTTCGCCCATGCCTTCTTTCAACACTTGACCGAACGCGTTCCAGAAGGTGGTGTACTTGTCTTTCTTTTCTTGCTCGTCGGCGTTTGCCAGTTCTTCCAGCATGCCCAGCACGCGCTTGGTCGAACCTTCGCGGATGACTTTGACGTCGCGCGACTCCTGCAGAATTTCACGCGACACGTTCAGCGGCAGGTCGGCAGAATCGATCACGCCCTTGACGAAGCGCAGATAGACCGGCATCAGTTGTTCGGCGTCGTCCATGATGAAGACGCGCTTGACGTACAGCTTGATGCCGCCGCGCTTGTTGCGGTCCCACAGGTCGAACGGTGCCTGCGACGGGATGTACAGCAATTGCGTGTACTCGCTGCGGCCTTCGACGCGGTTATGCGTGTAGGTCAGCGGTTCGCCGAAGTCGTGCGATACATGTTTGTAGAACTCGGTGTACTGCTCAGGCGTGATGTCGTTCTTGCTGCGTGCCCACAGTGCGCTGGCCTGATTGACGGTTTCCAGTTCGTCGGTAACGACGGTTTCCTTTTTCTCTTCGTTCCACTCTTCCTTCTGCATCACGATAGGCAGCGAGATGTGGTCGGAATATTTGCGGATGATGGATTTCAGTTTCCATGATGACAGGAACTCGTCTTCGCCTTCGCGCAGATGCAGAATGATGTCGGTGCCGCGCGTCGGCTTGTCGATTGCTTCGACGGTGAAGTCGCCTGCGCCTTCGGATTCCCAGCGCACGCCTTCATTGGCTGCTGCGCCGGCGCGACGGGTTTCCACCGTGATGCGGTCCGCGATGATGAAGCCGGAATAGAAGCCGACGCCGAACTGGCCGATCAGCGCTGCATCTTTTTGCTGGTCGCCGGACAGGCGCGAGAAGAATTCCTTGGTGCCGGATTTGGCGATGGTGCCCAGATGTTCGACCGCGTCGTGGCGGGACATGCCGATGCCGTTATCGGAAATCGTGATCGTGCGTTTTTCCTTGTCGAAGCTGACCTTGATCTTCAGCTCGGTGTCGTTCTCGAACAGCGCGCTATTGTCGATCGCTTCAAAGCGCAGCTTGTCTGCGGCGTCGGATGCGTTGGAGATCAGTTCACGCAGGAAGATTTCCTTGTTGGAATACAAGGAGTGAATCATCAGTTGCAGCAGTTGCTTTACTTCGGCTTGAAAGCCCAGGGTTTGCTTTTCTGGATTTTTTTGTTCGGAAACGGCCATTTTGTCCTCAAGAATCAAAAAATAAAGGGAAATACTGTTGAAAGTCTGACAGCGGGAGCTGCTGTGCTTGTTCGCAACCCGCAATGATGTTGCTTCGCGAGGCGCAGGTCAATCCAGACTTCCAAAACGTTTGCTTGGAAATTGGGGCGTAATCGCCAATTTCAAGATTGACCTATCTCCCGCTCCAGGAAGGGCAGGATGCCGGGGTCGGCCATCGCAGCGACATTGAAGCGCATATTGGTCGACGGCAGCTGATTCGGTGAGAACAGGCTGCCGGGCGCCAGCAGATAACCTTGTTCCATCGCTCTCTCGGTCAGCGCATTGCTATCGCAGCCGACATCGGTCCAGACGAACATGCCGGCCGGTGTGCTGATATTGATCTTGATGCCTATGCGTTCCATTTGTCGCACTGTCTTGTCGCGCACCGCATCCAGCTTGTTGCGCAGGCGGTCGGCGTGCTTGCGATAGTGTCCTTCGGACAGGATGCGATACACCACGCGCTCGGTAATTTCGGTCGTGGTCAGCGTGGTCAGCATCTTGCGATCGCACAGATGCTTGGCGATTTCCGGCGAGGTGGCGATGAAGCCGACACGCAAATTGGCGGCCAGTGTTTTGGAAAAACCGCCGAGGTAAATCACGCGATTCAACTGATCGAGTGCCGCTATGCGCGTGGCCGGCTGCACGGTGGTGCCGGGATGCATATCGCAATAGATATCGTCCTCGACGATCATGAAATCGTATTGCTCGGCGATCTTCAGTACCTGAAACGCCTTGGCGGCGGAGAGCGAGGTCGAGGTCGGATTGTGCAGGACGGAATTGATCACGAACAGTTTGGGACGGTGCAGCGCAGCCAGTTCTGCCAGTTGCGCGATATCCGGGCCGTCGGGCAGACGCGGGATGCCGACTACTTTTGCACCCAGCATTGCGAATGAGCCGAACATCAAAAACCAGGCAGGGTCATCTACAAAGATGGTATCGCCCGGTTGTATGTAATGACGCGCGACCAGATCCAGTGCTTGCGTCACGCCCAGGGTAGTGACGAACTGATCGGGCGTTGCGGAAATTTCCAGTTCGGCGAGTTTCAATTGTAGTTGCTGGCGCAGTGGCAAAAATCCTTGCGGATTGCCGTATTGCAGCGGCAGATTCTGCCGGCTGACGGCGCGCAAGGCATTGGCGACCAGATCGGCGTCCAGCCATTCATTCGGCAAGAGGCCGACGCCCGGCATTTTTTGCGGTGGCAATTGACGGAACATATTGCGCACCAGCCAGACCACATCGACTGGCTGTCGTGCGGTGTTGGTACGTTGCGCGCGCGGTGCCAGCATGGGTGTGCGGTCGCGTACATAGAAGCCGGAGCCGCGGCGCGACTCCAGCAAGCCACCGGCGACCAGACGATCATAGGCTTCCACCACGGTGAAGCGCGATACCTTGTGCTGATCGGAAAATTGGCGGATCGAAGGCATGCGTGCGCCGGTGCGTAACAATTTATCGTCGATGCGCGCAGTGACCAGTTGCACGATTTGCGCTATCAGCGAACCGCCAGTTTCGCGTGATAACAGTGGGCGAGGTGGCTCGGTATTGGACGCAGAGGCGGCGTTATTCGGTTTGGCTGTACTGGTCATTTTGCCGTGACAGTTAGGAGATTAATTCCTTAAGTGTACTGGTACTGTATTGGTTTTGTCGATTAGGATGTTTTGACGATAAAAACAGCAAGGCTCAGGGCTTTGCATCCTCTTGGAACAATATGGAATCTTTGCTTCCGCTTTGCCTTTTTGCCTTCGTCTCCTCGATTACGCCGGGGCCGAACAACATCATGCTGACTTCATCCGGTATTCGTTTCGGTTTTGTGCGTTGCATTCCGCACATGCTGGGCGTTGTCTGCGGTTTTGGTGTGATGCTGGCACTCTGTGCGCTTGGTATCGACAGTTTGATTGTGGCGATGCCTGCATTGCATATCGTGTTGAAAACAATCGGCTCCACGTATCTGATTTATCTGGCGTGGCAGTTGCGCAGCATGGCATTCAGTCAAAGCGAGGGTGATAGCGGGCGTCCGATGTCCTTCATCGGAGCCACACTTTTTCAGTTCGCCAATCCCAAGGCATGGGTGATGGCGGTGACCGGCGCTTCCGCCTTCCTGCCGCCCATGCAACCGGCATGGTTTGCGATTGCCGTGTTCTGTCTGGTATTCAGCGTGATCAATTTGCCGTGTATCGGCATATGGGCGGGCACCGGCGCCATGCTGCGGCGTTATCTGACGCAGGCCAAATGGCAGCGGCTGTTTTGCGCAATCATGATTGCCTTGACTCTCTATTCTGCATTGGCGATCTGGTCATGAGCGCGCATGACAGCCAGAGCGCACTCGCCAGCACAGTCAGCAATGCTAAAGTGCCGACGATGATGACATCTGAAACCAAAGGAATGTGGCTGGGCGCCATAGGCATTGCCATTTTCAGCCTGACTTTGCCATTCACGCGTATGGCAGTTGCAGAATTGAACCCGGTATTGATGGCACTCGGTCGTGCGGTCGTCGCTGCCTGTTGCTCCGTGCTCTTGCTGTGGTGGACCAATGCACCACGTCCAACGCGATCGCAAGTGAAATCGCTGCTCATCATTGCATCGGGTGTCGTGGTTGGCTTCCCGGTGTTCTCATCGATTGCGATGAGCCATATTTCCGCTTCACATGGCGCGATTATTCTGGGTATTTTGCCGCTGGCAACGGCCTTGTTTGGTGCCTTGCGTTTTGGCGAGCGGCCATCACTCGGATTCTGGATTACTGCATTGATCGGTAGCGCGCTGGTTGCCGCGTTTGCAGTGGACGAGGGCGGCGGTTCTTTCCAATGGGGCGATCTGGCGATGCTGATTGCGGTGATCGCTGCGGCGATGGGATATGCAGAGGGCGGTCGCTTGTCCGAGTCCATGGGTGGCCAGCAAGTGATTTCATGGGCGCTGGTATTGTCCATGCCGATAGTGTTGCCGGTGACGATCTGGCTGGCGTTGCATTACGGCGTCCAGGCATCGGTCAGTGCATGGGTCGGATTTGCCTACGTTTCATTATTCTCGATGTTTATCGGTTTCTTTTTTTGGTACAAGGGTTTGGCTTTGGGTGGAATTTCACGTGTCGGACAAGTGCAATTGATACAACCATTTTTGACCTTGCTGGGTGCGGCAGTGATTCTCGGGGAACTGCTGGAATGGCGCACTTTTCTGTTTGCACTTGCCATTATTGTCGTCGTGGCAATGGGAAGAAAAATGCCGATCAAGCGCCAAAATTGAATATACATGTCCTCTTCTACGCTTTATGGCGTCAATAGTTGGGAAGGAATGCCGAGGATTTGAGATAATCTCCAGTATTCCTTCCGTGAGCGTCGGAAATACAAGGCATGTAGTCAACATCGCGTTCACGGACATTTGTTAATGGCCATTCCCGCATTGCATGGAATGGCATCAATTTTTTGGAGCACTTATGTCTTTTTACGACAAACTGAAAGCATTGAATATCGAATTGCCTGCCGTTGCGACGCCTGCTGCGGCTTACGTCATGTACGTACAAAGCGGGAACACGGTATTCCTTTCAGGCCATATCGCCAAAAAAGACGGCAAGCCGTGGGTAGGCCAGTTGGGCAAGAATATATCGACAGAAGAAGGCAAGCTGGCAGCGCGCGGCGTCGCCATCGATTTGATCGCGACCTTGCAGGCAGCATGCGGCGGCGATCTGAATCGCGTTCAGCGCATCGTCAAGGTCATGAGCCTGGTCAATTCGACCGGCGACTATACCGAGCAGCATCTGGTCACGAATGGCGCATCGGAATTGTTCGGTGAAATATTCGGTGCACAAGGCGTGCATGCACGTTCGGCATTCGGCGTGGCGCAAATTCCATTGGGCGCCTGCGTGGAAATCGAATTGATCGCGGAAATCAAATAAGCAGCTGAGCAGTAACAATGCATGAGCCGGTCAATCCGGGCCTGCCTGTTATCACATCGCAGTCATAGAACATCGCAATAATGAAAATCGAAAATCCAACGCCTATCAAATGGCAATTCGCTCAGCGTGCAGAACAATTGCAAAGCTCGGTCATCCGCGAGATCCTGAAAATCACGATGCGCCCGGACATCATTTCCTTCGCCGGCGGCTTGCCGTCGCCGGAAACCTTCCCGGTCGAGCACATGAAGGCGGCCTTCGATACCGTGTTGTCGCAGCAGGGCAAGATCGCATTGCAGTACGGTCCCAGCGATGGATATGCACCGCTGCGCGAATGGATAGCGGATTCATTGTCGATACCCGGCGTGACGATTACGCCGGATCAGGTGTTGATGGTGTCGGGTTCGCAACAGGCGCTGGATTTGCTCGGCAAGGTATTGATCGAAGAGCACAGCAAGGTGCTGGTAGAGACACCAAGCTACCTTGGCGCCTTGCAGGCTTTCTCGGTCTATCAACCTGAATTCGTTTCGATTCCGACCGATGATTTTGGTTTGCTGCCGGAAGAAGTCGCAAAAATCGCAGACGGTGCGCGCCTCTTGTATGCGCTGCCGAATTTCCAGAATCCTACCGGCCGTACGATGTCGGTCGAGCGTCGTTTTGCGCTGGTGGAAACCTGTGCACGTCTCGGCTTGCCATTGATAGAAGACGATCCTTACGGCGCGCTCAGCTATCGCGGCGAACCGCTGCCGAAAATGCTGACGATGAATCCGAACGGCGTGATTTATCTGGGATCGTTTTCCAAGGTGCTGACGCCAGGCATACGTCTCGGCTACGTGGTGGCGCCGGTGCCGCTGGTGCGCAAGCTGGAACAGGCCAAGCAGGCCGCCGATCTGCATACTTCGCAATTGACGCAGATGGTGGTGTACGAAGCTATCAAGGATGGCTTCCTCGAGAAACATATTCCATCGATACGTACACTGTATGCGAATCAGTGTCAGGTGATGCTGGATGCGCTGACTGAATTTTTCCCTGCAGGCGTTACATGGAATAAACCGGAAGGCGGCATGTTCATCTGGGTGACATTGCCTGAGCATATCGACTGCATGAAATTACTGGAAGAATCGATTACGCAAAACGTAGCCTTCGTTCCTGGTGCACCGTTCTATGCGAATGAGCCGCAGAAAAATACCTTGCGCCTGAGTTTTGTCACGGTGCCACCGGAGAAAATCCGTGAAGGTGTGGCCAAGTTGGCGAAATTGATTGCAGCGAAAATTTGATTGATCGCATGCAAAAATAAAACTGGCCGCTGCCGAAAGGAGCGGCCAGTTTTATTTTGTGGGTTTAATCGGATGGTTATTTTCGAGTAGGGTGTAGCAGGGATTTCGAGCAGCAAGCTGCGCGTCTGCGTAACGGTCTGAAACTGGTTTAGACCGTACGAAGGCGGGTATCCAGAGCGACTCTGTCGTTATCTACTGGTGTTAATAAGATTTGTTTTTCTTCGATGAGAGTCAGCTGCCGGGAGTGGCCCGGCGGCCACCTTCTTTCTTTGCTTCGCCAAAGAAAGAAGGCAAAGAAAGGCGACCGCACAGCCGCTGGCCCTACGGGCTCCCCAATGCTGCGATGCCAAAAATGGGAAGTGAACGAAACTCGCCTACGGCTCAGACAACGTTCACTTCTTGATCCATTTTCGGCATCGCATCACTGGCAGCGTCACAGCGGGACGGCATGCTTCCTCGCCTGCGGCATTGGGCGCTTGATGCACGGGTTTTGAATCATTAGCCAGTGTTTTTGGTTCCGCAATGCCGAAGGCGAGCCGGACCTGCTCCTTCCGCTGTGACGCTGCCGTTTGTGCCGTGCAGAAAATGGATCAAGAAGTGAACGTTGTTTGAGTGTAGCGAGTTTCGCCCGTTTCCCATTTTTTGCGCGGCATAAACGGGAACCCGCAGGGCAGCGGCTGTACGGTCGCTTTCTTTTGCTTACTTTTCTTGGCGAAGCAAGAAAAGTGAGTAGCCGCCGGGCTACCCCCGGCAGCTAACTCTCATCGAAGAAAAAACCTCAGCTATCGTCAAACTGTAGCGAGGCATTTCTGCCTCCCTACGTGAGAATGACAAGCACAGATGCCCAGATTATTCAGCACTGGCCTTGGTCACCGGCGTCAAGGTTGTCGCCTTGATCTTCGATTCCAATCCCTTGCCCTTGCGCGCCCGCTTGCCGATGTGTACTGCAAGTCCGGAAGCCGACAGCAAGATCTCTTGCGCCTTCGCACCGCGTCCGATACCGGACACGACTACACCGCGCTGGCTGATAGGTTGCGCCGCCAACAGCTTCTCGTTCTTTTCCAGATCCATCAGAATCACGCCGCGACCGCCGGCAGTCAGCGATTTGATTTCATCGATGCCGAATACCAGTACGCGACCTTTTTCCGACAGACAGGCAATTGCACTTGCACCTGCAAAGATCGGACGCGGTGTCAGCGGTTCGTCGCCTTCATCCAGCGTGATAAAAGCCTTGCCGCTGCGTGTGCGGCTGACCATATCGCCTGACTTGGCGGTGAAGCCGTAACCGGCGGTCGATGCCAGCAGCAAGGTGACATCGGCCGGGCCGGCGAAGTAATGCAGCACGCGCGTGCCGCTCGCCAGTTCAACCAGGGTCGTGATAGGCACGCCATCGCCGCGTGCACCGGGCAGGGCAGCGACGGCAACCGAGTAAATGCGACCATTTGAGCCGAAGACCAATAGCGTATCGACGGTGCGGCACTCGAACGTGTCGTACAGCGCATCGCTGGCCTTGAAAGTAAATTGCGCGGCATCGTGGCCGTGGCCGGTGCGCGCGCGCACCCAGCCTTTTTGCGAAATGACGACCGTCACCGGTTCATCGATCACTCTGGTTTCGACCACGGCTTTTTCTGCGACTTCGATTAGCGTGCGGCGTTTGTCGCCGAACTGTTTCTCATCCGCTTCGATTTCCTTGATGACCAGGCGCTTCATCGACGATGGATTGTCGAGCAGATCCTGCAGCGTCGATTTTTCGCTGCGCAGTTCTGCCAGTTCCTGCTGGATCTTGATGGTTTCCAGACGCGCCAGTTGACGCAAGCGTATCTCAAGAATGTCGTCGGCCTGACGCTCAGACAAGCGGAACGCATCCATCAGGGCCGGCTTGGGTTCATCCGATTCACGGATGATTTTGATCACCTTGTCGATGTTGAGCAGGATTGCTTCGCGACCTTCGAGGATATGGATGCGGTCGTTAACTTTCTGCAGCTTGAATTGGGAGCGACGCGTGATCGTCGTGAAGCGGAAATCCACCCATTCGCGCAGGATGTCGCCCAGCGCCTTTTGCCTTGGCTTGCCGTCGCCGCCTATCATGACCAGATTGATCGATACGCTGGTTTCCAGCGAGGTATGCGCCAGCAGCATGTTGGTGAATTCGGTCTGGTCCTGATTTTTCGATTTCGGTTCGAACACCAGACGCACAGGCGCATCGCGGCCGGACTCGTCACGCACTGTATCGAGCATCGCCAGCACGGTTTGTTTCAAGGCCAACTGTTCCGGCGACAGCGATTTCTTGCCGAGTCTTATTTTCGGATTCGTCAGTTCTTCGATTTCTTCCAGCACGCGTTGCGATGAGGTGCCGTGCGGCAGTTCGGTCACGACTGCCTGCCACTGACCGCGTGCCATGTCTTCTATCTTCCACGTTGCGCGCACCTTGACGCTGCCGCGTCCGCTGCGATAAATGTCGCTGATGGCAGTCGGCGAAGTGATGATCTGTCCGCCGCCCGGGAAATCCGGGCCCGGCACGATCGCCACCAATTCTTCGTGCGTCAATTTCGGATTGCGTATCAGGGCAACCGCCGCCTGTGCGACTTCACGCAGATTGTGCGAAGGAATTTCGGTTGCCATGCCGACGGCAATGCCGGATGCGCCATTCAATAATACGAAAGGCAAACGGCTGGGCAGCAGTTTCGGTTCTTCGGTCGAACCATCGTAGTTGGGCTGGAAATCGACGGTGCCCATATCGATTTCTTCCATCAGCAATTTTGCGATAGGCGTCAGGCGCGCTTCGGTATACCGCATTGCTGCTGCACCATCACCGTCGCGTGAACCGAAGTTGCCCTGACCATCGATCAGCGGATAACGCAAGGAAAAATCCTGCGCCATGCGCACCAATGCGTCATACACGGATTGATCGCCGTGCGGATGCAGTTTGCCGAGTACGTCACCGACTACGGCTGCTGATTTACGCGGTTTGGCGGCAGAGTTCAGGCCCAGTTCGTTCATCGCAAACAGGATGCGGCGTTGTACCGGTTTCTGGCCGTCGCAGACATCCGGCAGGGCACGGCCCTTGACCACGGAAATTGCGTAATCCAGATATGCGCGTTCGGCAAAGGTTGCCAGTGTCAGTGATTCGCCGCCATCGGCTGGTGCTGCAGTGTCAAAAAGATTGGCTTGATCGGTCATTATTGTTTGGTTTTTACAGGGATTATTCGATGGAAGTAATGGGGAAAGCAGACGATGTGTCCGCAGGAGAGCTGGTGTCGCGGCGTCCCGGGATGATCATGTGTATGCGTCTGGAATCCGAACGCCGACTCGAGAAAACAGCATTGTCCGCAAAGTGCGAGATCGGCTGATACAGTCTGTAAAACTGCGTGACCAGCTTGACGTAATTGCGGGTTTCCGGAAACGGTGGAATCGTATTGTTGTATTTTTGAATTGCACCTTCGCCGGCGTTATACGAGGCCAGCACCAGATGCTGCTGATTCGGATACATGTCGCGCAGCACGCGGAGGTAACGTGCGCCCAGGCGGATATTGGTTTTCGGATCCGTCAGTTTCTGTGCAACCGTTTTCTTGCGGTCGGCTTGCAGGCCGAAGCGCTCGGCCGTGGCCGGCATCAACTGCATCAATCCGACCGCGCCTTTGGGCGAGACGGCATTCGGATTGAAGCCTGATTCCGCTGCCATCACCGCTTTCAACAAGGCCGGATCGAGATTGAATTCATTGGCTGCATCGTTCAACAGCTTTTCGTATTTTTTCAGATTCGGATGTTGCGACAGATAGCGAAACAACGGGGTTTCCTTTTCTGCCCCTTTTTCTGTACTACCCAGCGGCACGAGTCTAGCCGCATTCAACACCTGGTCGCCGCGTGCAAACAACTGGTAACGCTGGTCGAGTTTCTCCGTCGCGAAATGCGCTTCGCCGCTGGCATCGATATAGCCGTACACGTCCGCATGTGCTGCGACGGATAACAGCGATAACGACAAAGCCAGCAGGGAAGTGCGCACGATGCTCATGATCAGATATCGGCCTCTGCTTCGTTGCCGTGCTCTTCTATCCATGTGCGGCGTGCAGCGGCTTCGCCTTTGCCCATCAGCATGTTGAAGCGCGCTTCGGAGAAGTCCAGATCGAATTCGCCGAGCGCGACTGGCAACAGGCGACGCGTATCCGGATTCATCGTGGTTTCCCACAACTGTTCTGCATTCATTTCACCCAGACCCTTGAAGCGCGAGATGGCCCACGCTGATTCCTTGACGCCATCCTTGCGCAATTTGTCTTCGATTGCCGCCAGCTCGCCATCATCGAGTGCATAGATTTTTTGTATCGGTTTCTTGCCGCGCGCCGGTGCATCGACACGATACAGCGGTGGACGCGCGATGCAGATGTGGCCGCGCTCTATCAGTTGCGGGAAATGCTTGAAGAACAGCGTCAGCAACAGCACCTGGATGTGCGAACCGTCGACGTCTGCATCGGACAGGATGCAGATGCGGCCGTAACGCAGGCTGCTGAAATCGACGGTATCGTTTTTGCCGTGAGGATCGATGCCGATCGCGACCGCGATATCGTGAATCTCGTTGTTGGCGAACAGGCGGTCGCGCTCGGTTTCCCACGAGTTGAGTACCTTGCCGCGCAGTGGCAGGATGGCCTGGAATTCCTTGTCGCGGCCCATCTTGGCGGAGCCGCCGGCGGAGTCGCCTTCGACCAGGAAGATTTCATTGCGCGAGGTATCGCTGGATTCGCAATCGGTCAGCTTGCCCGGCAATACGGCCACGCCTGAGGATTTTTTCTTTTCTACTTTTTGTGCAGAACGCAGACGCGATTGCGCCTGCTTGATGACGAGTTCGGCCAGTTTCTTGCCGTAATCGACGTGCTGGTTCAGCCACAGTTCAAGCGCCGGGCGCGTATAGGTAGCGACCAGTCGCACCGCATCGCGCGAGTTCAGGCGCTCCTTGATCTGGCCCTGGAATTGCGGATCGAGCACTTTGGCCGACAACACGAAGGACACGCGTGCGAATACGTCTTCCGGCAATAGCTTCACGCCCTTGGGCAGCAGCGAATGCATTTCGACGAAGCTTTTTACCGCACCGAACAAGCCTTCGCGCAAACCGGATTCATGCGTGCCGCCGTTGGAAGTCGGAATCAGGTTGACATAGGATTCGCGCACTACTGCGCCGTCTTCAGTCCATGCGACGACCCAGGCTGCGCCTTCACCTTCGGCAAAGCCTTCGGTATCGGCATTGGCGTATTGCTCGCCTTCAAACAGCGGGATGACCGTTTCTGCATTTGATGCCTGTGCCAGCGATTCGGTCAGGTAACCGCGCAAGCCCTGATCGTATTGCCAGGTTTGCGTTTCGCCACTTTTGGCATGCACCAGTGTGACTTTGACGCCCGGCAGCAGCACCGCCTTGGAGCGCAGCAGACGTTGCAGTTCTGCCTGCGGAATGACAGAGGAGTCGAAATATTTTGGATCGGGCCAGGCTGTGACACGGGTACCGCTACGCTTTTCATCGCGTGCAATGGCGCGTGACTTCAGCGGCTCGATGACATCGCCGCCGGAAAAAGTCAGCGTGTGCACGCCACTTTCGCGCCACACGGTAATTTCCAGCCGGGTGGAGAGCGCGTTCGTGACTGAAACGCCAACACCATGCAAGCCGCCGGAGAATGCGTAGGCGCCGCCAGAGCTCTTGTCGAATTTGCCGCCCGCATGCAGACGCGTAAAGACAATTTCCACCGTCGGGATTTTTTCTTCCGGATGCAGGCCGACCGGAATGCCGCGACCGTCATCTTCTACGCTGACGCTGCCGTCCGTATTCAGGGTGACGACGATGTGCTTGCAATAGCCGCCCAGCGCTTCATCGGAGGCATTGTCGATGACTTCCTGAATGATGTGCAGCGGGTTCTCGGTACGGGTGTACATGCCGGGACGTTGCTTGACCGGCTCCAAACCTTTCAATACACGGATGGAGGATTCGCTATAGTCTGCAGAGGATTTTTTAGTGGCCATTCAATCTGATACGAGTAAGGAGCTGAAAAATAATTGCATGTCGCTTATGCAACACGGCACAGCATCGAGTGTCTGCATTCTAATGAAAAAAACCGAAGTGCATAATTTTTAACGTGTTGATCCTGGAGGAGGAAAAGAGGGGAATTGTTAAATAAGGTTAGATTGGCAATGCGCCACTGGTAGTTTTTGAATAAAAGCGTTCAAATGTGAGAAATTTGATAAATAGTTGACATAATTTTATACATTTCTCTCTGCAGCTTTCCTGATTTCGTCAGGGCAATAACTATTATTTGTAAGATGAATGTTAAATATGCAACATAGGTACGCCTCAGATATTGGTATAAAGATGCTTGCATATAGAACAGCGATTGCGTTTTCCTTCATGACCGATGCCCGTTAACAGTTTCCCCTTCGCGGTACGCCTGATTGGTTTTAATCAACAGGAGACCGATATCTTCGATGCCACTTTTGCCTTGGATCAGGGCAAGGGATACGGCTATTTCCGGCTGGCCGAAGATAATTTGCAGGATCCGGATTTATATATCGCCAACGGGGAAGACCTGCGCGCATTGGTAGCCGTATCCGATTTGCGTCCCAGCGATGTGCGGCCGGTGCTGCTGGTCGGTACGCCTGATATTACGCTGCCGTATGCGCGGGTGGAGCGTCCGATACGCTGGCAGCGACTGTTTGAAGCACTGGATGCATTGATCGAAAAACGCGCCGATACGCTGGCGCGGCTGGAGGCGTCAGATGTCATCCTGGTGCCGGAGCGCAGACGGCGCAATCGGGTCGATATCGATTTGACCGATCCGGTTGCCTACGAAGGATTGCGTACCGAGTTGCCGCATGGCGGTGCCGTGCTGCTGATCGACAAGACACCGGCCTTTCGCGATTTCGTCGCCGAATTTATGGCGCGTTACCAGGTTGAAGTTCTGTGGGCCAAAGGCGAATCGGAAGCGGAGGATGCCTGCGTGCGTCAGCGCGTATCGGTAGTGCTGATTAATACTTCGGTGTCGGATATCGATCCGTTTCGTTTATGCCAGACAGTCAAAACGGCGCGTCCGCATGACAAGACTTCCGTTATTTTCCTGGTCAGCAAATCCGGCGATTATGATGTCGAGATGGGGCGCAAGGCGGGGGTGGACGGGTTTCTGACCAAGCCGGTTGCCAGCCATCACTTTATTAGCGCGCTGAAAAAATTCATGCATCTGCCGCGCTAACTCGGGCGCTCTGCTGCACACAGTGACTCTCTTGCGCGCGGCCTTCTTCTGCCGTAGCTATTTGCTCAGCGTGCGCATGCCGCGCTCCAGACCTTCCAGCGTCAACGGATACATGCGATTGTCCATCTGCTGCCGGATGATCGCGATCGACTGCCGGTATTCCCAGATATTTTCCGGTTCCGGATTGAGCCAGATATAGCTGGGGAACATGCTGGTAAAACGCTGCAGCCATTCGGCGCCCGCTTCCTCATTGTGATAGTCGATCGCTGCGCCTGCCTGCAGGATTTCATACGGACTCATCGTGGCATCGCCGACGAAAATGAGTTTGGTGTCGGGCGCATACTTGCGCAACACATCCCAGGTGGCAAAGCGTTCGGCGTGCTTGCGCTGGTTGTTGCGCCACAGGTAGTCGTATACGCAATTATGGAAATAATAAAATTCCATATTCTTGAATTCGCTCTTCGCCGCAGAAAACAATTCTTCTATGCGCTGGATATGTTCGTCCATCGTGCCGCCTACATCCAGCAGCATCAGGATCTTGATGTTGTTGCGGCGTTCCGGCTGCATCTTGATATCGAGATAGCCGGCATTGTTCGCGGTAGCGCGTATGGTCGCATCGAGCGCCAGTTCATCGTGCGCGCCCTGTCGGGCAAACTTGCGCAGCCGGCGCAACGCGACCTTGATGTTGCGGGTGCCGATTTCACGCGCGGTATCGTAATCGCGGTAGGTCCGCGTTTCCCATATCTTGACGGCGGAACGATTGCCGCCTTCGCCGCCTATGCGTATGCCTTCCGGATTGACGCCGCTATTGCCGAAGGGCGAAGTGCCACCGGTGCCTATCCATTTGCTGCCGCCTTCGTGACGTTCCTTCTGTTCCTTCAATAATTGCTTCAGGCGTTCGGCGAGTTTGTCGTAGCCGAATTTTTCGATCAGCGCACGTTCTGCAGCGCTTAAATCTTTCGTTGCACGTTTCAGCAGCCAGTCCAGCGGTATCGCTGCGTTTTCATCGAAAGCGGCAGCAATGCCTTTGAAGTACATGCCGAATGCGCGATCGAATTTGTCGAAGTGCGCCTCATCCTTGACCAGCGTCAGACGCGCCAGATAGTAGAAATCATCCAGCGAGGGACCAATAACTTCTTTTTCCAGTGCTTCCAGCAGCAGCAAAAATTCCTTGATCGAAACCGGAATTTTTGCTTCTTTCAGCATGAAGAAAAAATCGATTAACACGGCAATTCCTGTCGGCGCGCTTTAGCGATTGGTGCGCGACATGAACACCAGCCGCTCGAACAGATGTATGTCCTGCTCGTTTTTCAGCAAGGCGCCATGCAGCGGCGGGATCACGATTTTGTCATCCTGGCTGCGCAGCGCTTCTGCAGGAATATCTTCCGCGAGCAGGAGCTTGAGCCAATCGAGCAATTCGGAAGTGGACGGCTTTTTCTTCAGGCCATTGATTTCGCGCACCTGGTAAAACATTTCCAGCGCTTTCGCCAGCAATTCCTTTTTCAGATCGGGAAAATGTACGTCGATGATTTGCGCCATCGTATCGCGATCGGGAAACTTGATGTAATGGAAGAAGCAGCGGCGCAGGAAGGCATCCGGTAATTCCTTTTCATTATTCGACGTGATGATAACGAGCGGCCGGTGTATGGCTTTCACCATTTCACGCGTTTCGTACACATGGAATTCCATGCGGTCGAGTTCGCGCAGCAAGTCGTTCGGAAATTCGATATCGGCCTTGTCGATTTCATCGATCAGCAAAACCACTTGTTCATCAGCGGCGAATGCCTGCCACAATACGCCCTTGAGTATGTAGTTATCGATGACCTTGACGCGTTCGTCGCCGAGTTGCGAATCGCGCAGGCGCGATACGGCATCGTATTCATACAGACCCTGCTGTGCCTTGGTGGTGGATTTGATATGCCATTGCAGCAAGGGCATCCCGAGTGCGGCGGCGACTTCTTCCGCCAGCATGGTTTTTCCGGTGCCCGGTTCACCCTTGATCAATAGCGGGCGTTGCAAGGTCAGGGCCGCGTTGACGGCGAGCTTCAAATCGCTGGTGGTAACGTAAGTGCGGGAACCTTCAAAGCGTGTGTCTTGTCGCATGACGTGTCATTAAGATGAAAAGAAATCGGAGTATAAGCGAGAACAACGCAAGCAGCGCTGTCAGCGAGGCAACAGAAAATACATGCAACAAGACCCGCCTGGAGTAGGTTCGGCAGTCTTTCCTGGAAATATTCCATCATTACAATCAATCAATGAAAATTTCTTTTCTCCGAATCTGTGCCGTGTGGCGCAGATTCCGCCGCGGTGCATTGCGGCATCACACGGATCACGCGTCTTACCTGCCGCAAATTGAATCGCTGATGCGTCGCGCCGATCCTCACGCATCCTGGCATGCGCGGGCCAACTGGATGATCGATCTAGCCGACTGGGTGCGTCGCGAGCCCAAGGTGTCCCTGATGGGGGATGGCGCATGGCGGCGCGTCAAGCATCAGCGTATCCGTTTCATGCTCGACTGGCTGGATGGCAATCGTGATGTGAAGCAAGTCGTGCAGGCAAGCTTGCGGAAGACCTTGCGCGAAGCGACCGGTCCCGAACTTTTTTCAGCTACCGGCCTGCCGCGCGAATCGGCATTCTTTTCCGAGTTGTCGGAACGCATGGTCAAACTGATTTTGCCGCGCCCGGTCGGGCAGCAGGATTTATCGACCTTGTTTACCGCCATGTTTCCGGATGAGTCTGACGCCGAATGGCTGCTGGAACTCGACCACAAAACCTTGTCGCGGCTGTGGAAACTGGCCGGGGACGATGGTATTGCACACGGCTACCGGCAGCAAATTGATGAAGCCATGCTGTATCTGGTCACGATGGTCATTTCGGTCGGCATCAGCCCGGCGTTTCGTCAACGACTGGCGCCGCGCATGCCCTTGCTGGCGACACCATTCATGTCGCTGCGCCGCGAGCTGGAAAATTATTTGATGAGCAGCGTCAGGGACGACGCAGGCTTGCGCAGCGTGCGCATGCTGATTGCGGTGTGCCAGGCGCAAACCGACAAGATCTATGCGCATCTGGATGAATACGGTGTATCGGTCGGACTGGTTTATCACGTCGAACGCATGCGCGCGCACCTGATCCGTATTTCGCGCCTGCTGGATTTGCGGTCCGCACCGCATGTAGATGGTGGTGCGAGTCAAGTACAGGCGGTGCTGGTCGATTTGATCATCGCCCATCATCGCCGCTCGTCGGTGCGCGAGTTGGTCAATCGCAGTTTTTCTCTGCTGGCGCGCAAAATGGTGGAGCGCAACGCCAACCATGGCGAGCATTACATTGCGCGGGATCGGACCGAATACCGGGCCATGTTCAGAGCGGCCATGTGGGGCGGTGTCATTACCGCTTTCACGGCCTTGATCAAGCTCGGTATTACGGGTCTCGGCCTGGCGCATTTTTTCGAGGGCGCCTTCCTGTCGATTAATTTTGCCTTGAGCTTTCTCCTGATTGCCGCGATCGGCGGTGTGCTGGCGACCAAGCAACCGGCGGTTACCGCACCGGCGCTGGCGGCACAGATGGGAGGCCTGGATACAGTCGAAGGTTTGCGTGAACTGCTGGCGCGTATCGCCGCCTTGCTACGTTCGCAGGCGGCGGCGGTGTTCGGCAATCTGCTGGCTGTAGCGCCAGTGGTGGTGGCGCTGTCACTCGCTGTCGTGCTGATGTTCGACAAGCCGCTCATGAGTGCAGATAAAGCGCACTCCACCATCGCCTCCCTGTCGCTGGTCGGAGTGACGCCGCTGTATGCGGCCTTTACCGGCTTGCTGCTTTGGCTGGCCAGCCTGATGGCGGGTTTTGCCGATAACTGGTTTGCGTTGCGTCGCGTGAAGGAATCGATCGCACACCATAGGCGTCTGGTGCACGCACTGGGCGCACATCGTGCCGAACGCTGGGCCGACTGGCTGGAGCGCAATGTGTCCAGCATCGTCGGCAATGTGGCGCTGGCAGTGCTGCTCGGCATGATGCCGGTGATGGCGCAGTTCTTCGGGCTGCCGCTGGATGTGCGCCATGTAACCCTGTCGACGGCGACACTGACGGCGGCAGTAAGCACTCTGGGATGGGAAGTATTTGCCATGCCGCAGTTCTGGCTGGCCTGCGCCGGCATCGTGGCGATAGGCGTGCTGAATGTAGGCGTGGCATTTTCCTGCGCGCTGGCGCTGGCCCTGCGTGCACGCGATGTGCCGGGACGGGTGCGGCGACTGGTCTTTCGTGCCGTATTGCGACGTTTTACGCTGACGCCTTATGTATTCTTCTGGCCTGTGCAGACGGAAAATACTGCTGCTGCGCCTGCGGTGGAAGAAGGTGAAGTATTGGAGGAGGCTGCGCCGGCAGAGCTGCAGAAAAAAACGGGCACAAAATAAGTTGCGTGCAGTACGGAGAGAGGGCCGGAGCAGCTGCAGGCAAGGCTGTCGGCTGCCGTACACGCTGTGGTGATTTGAACATGGACTGTCTTGCGGTCTTCAGGTAAAATCGAGCGGTTTTGGTGTAGCCAGGCAATTTTCCCACGAGTGGTATGTGGTTTTGCGGCGCTGCAGCAGCGGGTTTCGTATTCACACTATCCACACAGCTATCATGAAAAAACTATTTGCACTTCTCGCGTTCGCGGGTGTGGCCAACATCGCTGTTGCAGCGGAAGTAGTTGGCGATGCCAAGGCTGCTGCCAACAAGGTTTCGATGTGTATCGGATGCCACGCCATCCCGGGCTACAAAGCGACCTTTCCGGAAGTTTATCAAGTCCCCATGATAGGCGGACAGTCGGAAAAATACATTATCAGCGCGCTGCATGCATACAAGAAGGGCGAGCGCAATCATCCGTCCATGCACGGTATTGCTGCCAGCATGTCGGATCAGGATATTGCCGACGTGGCCGCTTATTACTCGCAACAGAAATAAGGGGAGCCCATATGAAAAAAATTCTCGCATTGGCTGTCGTATCGCTGTCGGCAGTTGTCTCATTCAACGCTGCAGCTGAAAGCAAGATCGAAGCCGGCAAGGCAGCAGTTGCCAAATACAATTGCGCATCCTGCCACGGTGCCGATTTCCAAACGCCTATCGATCCCGGTTATCCAAAGCTGGCCGGTCAGCACAAGGATTATCTGAAGCACGCCATGGTTGCCTACAAGCGCGGCAATCAGGTTTCCAATGGTCGCAGCAATGCCATCATGGGGCCACTGTCCAAGCAATTGTCGGGTCAGGATATCGAAAACATCGCTACCTACCTGCACAGCCTGCCAACCACACTGGTTCTGCGCAAATAATTATTGGCCGGATGTTGCACCAAATAAAAAGCCACGGTTTTCCGTGGCTTTTTTACGTCTGGCTCGCGTCTTTTTTCAGCGTCGCCTGATGCATTCGATGTAGGCCGCGCCATCCGGCGGCAGGCCGTTGCGCTGCGAAGTCCAGATCATCTCGCCCAGGCATTCCATGATGTGATGATGCGCTTCGTGCTCAGAGCCCAGTCTATGCGCCAGACCGGTATAGGCGGCGCGAATCCCGGGTGGCTGATCGATGGAAATCTGTTCGGCAATCGACAGGTGCATGGACAGATGCAGGAAGGGATTGGCCTGGCCTGACTCCACCGAATAATCCTGCGCCAGCGCGGCTTCCACATCCGTCAACGCATCTGCATATTCCGGGTGCTGGATGATCCAGTCGCGCGCGATCGCTTCCAGCGGCGTGAGGATTTCATTGGCGCGCTGCTTGCGAAATGTTTCGCAGAAAAAGCGGCGTACATCGTGTTGTGATGGTGTGAACATGAAGATAGGGAAAGAGACAGTTCATTGAACGCAGGTTGCCATTGTACGTGGCTTGCTGCCGAACTGCCGGGCCTGTTTCGGTTAACATATGGGTCTATTGTATTTTTTGCCGCGATTGCCGTCTTGCGGCATGTCTTTTGAAAATCTGAATAAGAAAGTCCCCATGTTGAAC
This sequence comes from Herminiimonas arsenicoxydans, assembly GCA_000026125.1. GTDB lineage: Bacteria > Pseudomonadota > Gammaproteobacteria > Burkholderiales > Burkholderiaceae_D > Oxalicibacterium > Oxalicibacterium arsenicoxydans. The sequence goes on from CU207211.1 coordinate 810,194, forward strand.
CAGGAAGCGCTTGAAACACTTTTTACCCATGCCCATACCAATACCGTCTGGCTCGACAAGCCGGTCACCAACGGTCAGTTACGCGAGATTTATGAATTGATGAAATGGGGGCCGACTTCGATGAACTGCATGCCGGCGCGTATTGCCTTCATCAAGTCGCCGCAAGCCAAGGAAAAGCTGGCTGCCTGCGTATCTGCCGGCAATGTGCAAAAGGTGCTGACTGCGCCTATTACCGCCATTATCGGCATGGACATGGCGTTTCCGCGCAAGCTGCCGCAATTGTTTCCCCACGCGGATGGGCAGGCAATCTTTGCCGGCAACGATAAATTGATAGCAGAGACGGCGTTTCGCAATTCCTCGCTGCAAGGCGGTTATTTCATCATGGCAGCGCGTGCCATCGGTCTGGATTGCGGCCCGATGTCGGGCTTTGATGCAGAAAAAGTGAACGCCGAATTTTTTGTCGGCACACAGGTGAAAGCGAATTTCCTCTGCAGTATAGGCTATGGCGATCACGAAAAAATCAAGCCGCGTTTACCGCGTCTGACGTTCGAGGCTTCCTGCGCCATCGTCCTGTAAGCATACTGGAGAGACGCCCGGTGTCTGCAGTCCCTAGACGCCTTTGGCGGGCAAGGGCGTCTTCTGCTTGTATTCACATAAATCGGCAATGATGCAATTCCAGCATTTGGGCGTGCGCGCAATGCAGGTATAGCGGCCGTGCAGGATCAGCCAGTGATGGGCGTCGTGCCGGAATTCCGGCGCGACAAATTTCATCAGTTTCTGCTCGACGATATCGACGTTCTTGCCCGGCGCAATGCCGGTGCGATTCGCGACGCGAAAGATGTGCGTATCGACGGCGATGGTCGGTTCGCCGAAGGCTGTATTCATCACCACGTTGGCGGTCTTGCGGCCGACGCCGGGCAAGGCTTCCAGCGCTGCACGCGTACGCGGCACTTCACCGCCATGTTCGGCGATCAATATCCGGCAAGTTTCAATGACGTTTTTCGCCTTGGTGCGATACAAGCCTATGGTCTGGATGTAGGGCATCAAGCCTTCCACGCCCAGCGCATAAATTTTCCTTGGCGTACCGGCGTGCGGATACAGTTTGCGCGTGGCCTTGTTGACGGAAACGTCGGTTGCCTGCGCCGACAGCAAGACCGCGATCAGTAACTGGAATGGCGTCTGGTATTCAAGTTCGGTAGTGGGATGCGGATTGGCAGCGCGCAGTCGGTTGAAAATTTCACGGCGTTTTTCCGCGTTCATTGATCGTCCTTTTCTGCCTGTTCTTTTTTCAGCCGCGCACGTTCGATGGCGGCTTGAATAATGGCTTTCTTGCGTGCCTGTTCGTTTTTCTCTTCTTCCGAGAGCGGCGTTTCGGATTGCAAGGCCTGCAGTTTGGCGGCGGCCTTGGCTGCCAGCCGCGCCTCGTTTTCTTCTTTTTCGCGTTGCAAGCGCAGGGTGCGGAAATCATGCCGCGCGCGTGCTGCATCGGCTTCTGCCTGCGACCATGCATCCCAGCCGGTTTTACCCGGCGTGTACTCGACCATCGCAATGCAATCGACCGGGCAGGGCGCCACGCACAGGTCGCAGCCGGTGCACAGGTCGGTGACGATCGTATGCATTTGCTTGGCAGCACCGACGATCGCATCCACCGGACAGGCCTGTATGCACAAGGTGCAGCCTATGCACAAACTCTCATCGATGACTGCAACCGGGCGCGGCCGCTCCACGCCATTGACCGGATTGATGGGAATGACCTTCTTGCCCAATACCCGTGCCAGTCGCGCCACGCCTTCGATGCCGCCGGGCGGACACTGGTTGTAACTGGCACGGCCGTCGGCCATCGCTTCCGCATAGGGACGGCATGCGGGGTAACCGCATTTCGTGCATTGCGTTTGCGGCAGCAGGTCTTCAAGCTGATCGGCGAGCGATTTTTCGGTGGGTGATGACACAGCGGAAAATAAAAGGATAAAACACAATTATCGTCTTATACGGGACAATGCGCCAAACAGAAAACAGCGGAGATTGCGTTGGACGGATTTTCCCGCGTGCCCAGAGCCCGGAATGCATCGCGCAATGAATGGCTGACAGGCTCCGGCGCAGGGTATCAGGAATATCGGGTAATAAACTCGCCGATTTTGGGCGCAATGATCTCACGCCATTTGCGGCCCGAGAAAATACCGTAATGTCCGCATTGCGGTGCGGTGAATTGCTGCTTGTCCGATTGCGGAAGCGCGGAACACAAATCCTGTGCGGCATGGGTTTGTCCGGCACCGGAAATATCATCTTTCTCGCCTTCGATGGTAAACAAGGCGACCGACTTGATATCCTGCGGACGCACCAGCTTGCCTTCAATTTCCCAGGTGCCCAGCGGCAGGCGATGTTCCTGAAAAACTGTTTTGATCGTTTCCAGATAATATTCGGCCGGCATATCCAGTACGGCATTGTATTCATCGTAAAACTTGCGATGCTCTTCTGCCGACTCATTGTCGCCTTCGCGCAGATGCATGTAAAAATCCCAATGGCTTTGTGCATGACGGCCGGGGTTCATGGCAATGAAACCGGCGTGCTGCAGGAAGCCCGGATACACCTTGCGACCGAAGCCGGGATAACTGGGCGGGACGCTGTAAATCACCTGATTCTCAAACCATGCATGCGGTTTTTCAACGGCCAGGTCATTGACCTGTGTCGGCGATTTGCGTGCATCAATAGGGCCGCCCATCATCGTCATCGTTTTGGGCAGCCTGGGATCGCGCTCGCTGGCCATCAGTGAAATCGCGGCCAGTACCGGCACGGTAGGCTGACATACCGAAATCACATGCAGATCCGGCCCCAGCCTGCGGATGAAATCCTGAATGTAATACACGTAATCGTGCAGATGGAAGGGGCCTTCCGCCAGCGGCACCATGCGCGCATCTGTCCAGTCGGTAATGTAGACATCATGATCCTGCAGCAGACTGCGTACGGTGTCGCGCAGCAAGGTTGAGTGATGGCCGGACAAGGGCGCTACCAGCAGGACGACAGGCTGTTTCAAGGCGGCAAATTCCTTCGCCGACAATTTCTTTCTGAAATGAATCAGGGTGCAGAAGGATTTTTTTTCTGTCTCTTCTTCGACGATGGCGACAGTTTTGCCGTTCACCAATACAGACTCGATATTGAAATTCGGTTTTTCGTATTGTTTGCCGAGGCGGTATAGAAGTTCGTAACCGGCGGCAATGCGCTGCGCATAGGGTGTATAAGCCAGCGGCGACGCCGGATCGGTAAATAGTCTGGACGAAGCCTCGGCCCAATGCATCAGGGGATTGAGCAGGCTGCGATTAAATTCATGCAATTGGTAAAGCATAGCGGCCTCTTTCGATGGCAATCATTAAAAATAATTGTCGCTACAAAACACTTATATTGCAATGCACCATTGCCAACTAATTGGAAGATTCGGATCGGGATGCACACTTGTTGCATTAAACGCAATAAATTGGCTGATTATTTCCGCTAAATATGAACATGGCGGCAAATAAAAAACGCCCCGTGGCGAACCAGGGGGCGTTTGCAGGCAGTAAGCTTTTTCAGCGTTTCAAGAACTGCAGTTTATCTGTCTTGTCTTTCCATTCCTCGGCTTCCGGCAAGGGCGCCTTGGTTTTGGTGATGGATGGCCAGTTGCGCGACAGTTCGACGTTGAGCTTGATGTAATGTTGCTGGTCGGCCGGCACATCTTCTTCTGCATAAATTGCATTTACCGGGCACTCGGCCACGCACACTGCGCAATCGATGCATTCATCGGGATCAATCGACAGGAAATTCGGGCCTTCGCGAAAACAATCCACCGGGCATACATCGACACAGTCTGTGTAACGGCAAAGTACGCAGGAATCGGTCACTACGTGGGTCATACCAGTCCTAACTGAAATATTTGAAATGGAGCCGGCTAGGCTATGACGTGAGTATGCAATTTCATATACCCGATAGCAGCCGCAAAGCAGTATATTTTAAGGCATATCGCCCTTTCCCACAAACCAAGCTTATACCGATTCTGAATAAGTAAATGCATTCAGTGTCTGACGAAGCCGCATCGTCATGCTGAGGGACTGGGCATAAATACGTCGCAGGCATTGCTGACAAGACATATTTTTTCTGGGATAAAATGGCGGCTACTTATCTCGGAGTCACGCATGCGTGCAAATATCTTCGTCGGCATGCTTGCCCTGACCCCTGCACTGTGCGGTGCGGCAGAGTTGAACGGCAGCGGTTTATCCATACTGTGGGGCATTCCGTTTATCGGTTTGTTGCTGTCCATTGCCTTGTGTCCGTTGCTGACGCCTGGCTTCTGGCATCACCACTTCGGAAAATTGACGGCAGCATGGTCGCTGGCATTTCTGCTGCCGTGCGCCATCTATTTCGGCGCCGCGACCGCCGTGCATGGCGCGGTGCATGCATTTGTTGCCGAGTTTTTCCCCTTTCTGATGTTGATTACCTCGTTGTTTGTCGTGGCCGGCGGCATTTGCGTGCGCGGCAATCTGCACGGCACACCAGCGCTCAATACAGGTTTGCTGGCAATCGGTACGGTGCTGGCGAGTTTCATGGGCACCACCGGCGCGGCCATGCTGTTGATACGCCCGCTGATACGGGCCAACGATCATCGCAAGCATGCAGCGCATATCGTCGTGTTTTTCATCTTCCTGGTGGCAAATGCCGGCGGTGCCTTGACGCCGCTCGGCGATCCGCCACTCTTTCTCGGCTTCCTGAAGGGCGTGGATTTTTTCTGGACGGTGCGTCATCTGTTTGCGCCGACGCTGTTCCTGTGCAGCGTGCTGCTGATTATTTTTTATCTGCTCGATAGCCACTACTATCACAAGCGCGAAGAGATCAAGCCGCCGGAGCAGGATCCGACGCCGGATTCGGCGCTCCGTTTTGAAGGCAAAATCAATTTCATCCTGCTCGGCGCAGTGGTTGCGCTGGTATTGATCAGCGGCTTCTGGAAGCCCGGCATTGCCTACTCCTTCTTCGGCAACACGGTGGAGCTGCAAAATCTGCTGCGGGACGGCTTGCTGATCGTCGTGATTTTCCTGTCCCTGTGGCTGACGCCCGAAGGTGCACGCCGCGGCAATGATTTTTCCTGGGGGCCGATCCAGGAAGTAGGTAAATTATTTGCCGGTATTTTCATCACCATCATTCCCGTGATCGCCATGTTGCGCGCCGGCGAATCCGGTGCATTTGCAAGCATCGTACGTGCGGTGACGGATGGCAACGGTGCACCGATCAATGGCATGTATTTCTGGGCGACGGGCATACTTTCATCCTTCCTCGACAATGCGCCTACTTATCTGGTTTTCTTCAACACGGCAGGCGGCGACGCAGCCACGCTGATGACCACAATGGCGGCAACACTGGCCGCTATTTCATGCGGCGCGGTTTTCATGGGCGCCAACAGTTATATCGGCAATGCACCGAACATGATGGTGAAAGCGATCGCAGAAGAGCGCGGCATCCGTATGCCTTCGTTTTTCGCTTATATGGCCTGGTCGTGCGCGATCCTGATACCCTTGTTTGTCTTGATGACCTTTATCTTTTTCGTTTAAGGAAATGCATATGAAGCAGAAAATACTCGTAGCGCGTGCAACTTTTCCTGATGTAATCGAGCGTTTGCAACAGCAGTTCGAAGTCGAATCGAATCAGGAAGACAGGATTTTTTCGCCCGCCGAGCTGCATGAAAAGATGCAGGGAAAAGATGGGGTGATCATCACCAGCAGTGAAAAACTGTCGGGCGAAGTGATTACTGCCAATCCGCAACTGAAGGCGATCTGCAATGTGGCAGTCGGCTATAACAATATCGATGTGGCGGCGGCAACCAAGGCTGGCATCATGGTGACCAACACACCCGATGTGTTGAACGAGACGACTGCTGATTATGCGTGGACGCTGCTGATGGCGAATGCGCGCCGTACTTCAGAATCTGAACACTATCTACGCGCCGGAAAATGGAAAAACTGGCGTTTCGATCAGTTTCTCGGCGCCGATGTTCATGGCGCGACGCTAGGCATACTTGGCATGGGCCGTATCGGGCAGGCAATCGCACGTCGTTCCATGGGTTTCGACATGCAGGTGATTTATCACAATCGCAGCCGCCTGACACCGGACCAGGAAGCACATGCCAACAATGCGCGTTATGTCAGCAAGGAAGAATTGCTGCGTACGGCGGATCATCTGATTCTGGTGTTGCCGTATTCGGAGCAAACGCATCACATCATCGGTGCGGCCGAACTGGCGCTGATGAAACCGACCGCGACGCTGGTGAATATCGCGCGCGGCGGAATCGTCGATGACGTCGCCTTGATCGCGGCTCTGCGCGAACACCGGATTGCCTCGGCCGGACTGGATGTATATGAAAACGAACCGGCCTTGCATCCGGATTTTCTGACGCTGTCCAACGTCGTGCTGACGCCGCATATCGGCAGCGCATCGGAAAAAACCCGGCGCGCCATGTCGGATTGTGCCTCTCTCAATATGGTCGCGGCATTGAGCGGCCAGCGCCCACCGAATTTACTCAACCCTGAAGTTCAAGCGAAGAAATAAAGATGGCCGATATCAGTATCAAGCAGGAGCACCAACTGCCTTTGTCCAAGGCAAAAGAGGCAGCACAACAAGTGGCGGACAGAATGGCGACCGAATTCGACATGGCGACGCAGTGGGAGGGCGATGTTTTGTCGTTCAAGCGCAGTGGCGTAGCCGGCACGCTGGCATTGCGGGAAAAAGAAGCGCAGATCGATATCACGCTGGATTTTCTGTTCAAGGCCTTTGCCGGTACATTGAAAGAGAAAGTGGAGCGCAACATGAGGAAGTATTTTGCCGAAGCAGCCTGAGTCTGGCGTTCTGTCGTAAAAAAAAAGCCCCGTAAAAATACGGGGCTTTTCAATTTTCCGGCTGTGCAAACCCAAGCTCAGCCTTTCAGGTCATTCACCAGATCGACATACTGCTGCATGGCCTCGTCCCTGGAAAGTCCCTTGAGATTATTCCACGCATCCCATTTGGCGCGCGCAACAAAATCTGTCATGCCCGGTTGTTCACCGGTCGCATCGCCGCCGCTGGCCTGTTTGAACAAACCATAGATTTTCAATAAGGTCAGATTATCCGGACGCTCAGGCAAATTCTTGGAATCTGTCACAGCTTGATCAAATTGTTCCTGCAGGCTCATAGGTGCTCCCGATAAAAGTTGGTCGAGGCTGATCAGCAGATGTCTGATCTGGCTTCAATCCGGATTTATACGCCCAGCAATTCCACTTCAAAAATCAGGGTTGCATTCGGTGGAATCACACCGCCTGCGCCGCGCGCACCGTAACCCAGCGAGGCTGGAATGATCAGGGTGCGGGTACCGCCGATTTTCATGCCTTGCACGCCTTCATCCCAGCCCTTGATGACATGGCCTGCACCCAGTGGAAACTGGAATGGGTCATTGCGATCCTTGCTGGAATCGAATTTTGTGCCAGCGCTGCCGTCAGGATTTTGCAGCCAGCCGGTGTAATGCACGGTGACATGATTGCCTGCGGCTGCTTCTGCGCCGTCGCCGACAACTTTGTCTTCGTATTGCAAACCGGATGAGGTCGAGGTGGTAGCCATGTTTATTCCTTTGAAAATAAGATCAGAAAGTGCACAGATTGTAGCAGGTGAAGACGCCTTTATCCGCTCGCAGATGGCTGACCGGCGCGGAAGAATCCGGCGCGGTAAAATGGGCACTCTTCGCGCAGGCTGGCATCCATTGCCAGATTCTCTGGTTGCGAATCTGATTTCTCTAAGGATATTTCCATCATGCGCCCGGTATTGAAAGCATTCGGACGAGCCTTGTTATCCCAGTTGCACATCAGGATGCTGTTGTTGAGCGTGCTGCCTTTCGTGCTGTCGATCGCCGTCTGGGGCATCGTCTTGTGGCTGTATCTGCAAAGCATGATTGATACGCTGCAAAATTATTTTGTCGAAAACGATGGCTTTCGGGTGACCAACGAGATGCTGTTATGGCTGGGCATGGGCGCACTGAAGACGGTTGTGGTGCCCTTGATCGCGATGTGGATACTGTTGCCGCTGATGATACTGACGGCATTGATTTTCGTGGGCATGATGGCGATGCCAGTGATTGCGAAGCACGTCGGCAGCCGGCAATACCAGGAACTGGAAACGCGCAAAGGCGGCACCTTCTTTGGCAGCTTGTGGATGTCGACCTCATCGTTCACGATTTTCCTGGTGTTGTGGCTGGTGACTTTGCCGCTCTCGCTGATCCCGCCTCTGACTTTCGTGATCCAGCCTCTGCTGTGGGGCTGGCTGACCTATCGTGTGATGGCTTACGATGCGCTGGCCGATCATGCCGACCCCGAGGAACGCAAGCTTATTCTGCGCATGCATCGCTGGCAGTTGCTGGCCATTGGTGCGATTACCGGCGCAATGGGCGCTGCGCCTACTCTGTTATGGCTGGGCGGTGCCTTCTCGGTGATATTTTTTCCGGTACTGGCAGCCGGCGCGATCTGGTTGTATGTATTGGTATTCATCTTCAGCGGCCTGTGGTTCCAGCATTACTGCATGGACGCCCTGAGACGTCATCGCGCTGCCCATGTGCCGCCAGCCGCTGTCGAGCCGATACTGATTGAAGATGCAAAGTTGATCGACTAGGCTCCTGTTCGTGAGCTGTACACCAGACAAGAAAGAAAAAACATGGGATTCGGACTCATTATCATCGGCGATGAAATTTTGTCAGGCAAACGCGTGGACAAGCATTTCCCCAAGGTTCTGGAGTTGCTCGGCGCGCGCGGACTGGCGCTGGAGTGGGTGGAAATCCTCGGCGACGATCGCGCACGGATTACCGCGACGCTCAAGCGCACCTTTGCCAGCGATGACATCGTGTTCAGTTGCGGCGGCATAGGCGCCACGCCGGACGACCATACGCGCCAATGTGCGGCAGCGGCGCTCGATGTGCCTGTCGTTCTGCATCCGGAAGCGAAACAAAAAATCCAGGAGCGCATGCAGGACATGGCGCGCGAAGCGAACGTGCCCTTCGACTTGAACCGGCCGGAAAATCTGCATCGCCTGAAGATGGGTGAATTCCCGCAAGGGGCCGACATCATCCCCAATCCGTACAACAAGATTCCCGGTTTTGCGATTCGCCACGGCAATGGCGGCGCGCATTATTTCATGCCGGGTTTTCCGGTGATGGCGTGGCCGATGATGGAATGGATACTGGATACGCAGTATGCGCATCTGTTTCACCAACAAGCGAAAGTTGAAAAATCAGTGCTGGTTTTCCAGTCCATGGAATCGGCGCTGACGCCTCTGATGGAATCCATCGAGGATGAATATCCGCAGGTGAAAGTATTCAGCCTGCCTAGTGTGGGCGATGCAGAAACGCGGCGTCATATCGAACTGGGCGTCAAGGGCGAACCCGGGCAGGCTGCGGCTGCATTCGCCAGATTGATCGCTGGATTGGATCTGTTGCAGGTGGAAGTGCAGTATATCTAGCCGGACATGCCGGGCGCTTCATTTTCCTTGGTAAATGTCACCACATGATCGGCTTCCAGTCGTATGCCTATGCGTTCTCCCAGCGCATGATCGTGATGCGAGGGCACCAGCGCCAGCAGCAGCTGGCCGCTAGGCAGCTTCAGCGTGTACAGGAAATCTGCACCGCGAAAGGCCTTGCGCACGACTTCCGCCTGCAGCGGGCTGGTATCGTCATGCACGACGTCATCGGCGCGCAGCAAGACATCCACCTGCTGCCCATCCGGTGCGTTCGGATCGCATGTTTCCATACCGTGACACAGCGGTAGCGAACCTAGTTCGATGTTTACGTTCTGTGTCTGCTGATCGATGATGCCGGGGGTGAACACACCGAGGCCGATAAAGTCGGCGACAAAACGATTGGCGGGGCGGTGATACAGATTGTAGGCAGAGTCCCATTGGACGATGACGCCGTCCTGCATCACGCCGATCTGATCTGCAATCGCAAATGCTTCATGCTGATCGTGCGTGACCAGCACGGCAGTGGTGCCGACTTCTTTCAGAATGTCGCGTACTTCGCTGGCCAGTCGTTCGCGCAAATCCACATCGAGGTTGGAAAATGGTTCATCCAGCAACAGCAGATCCGGTTGTGGCGCCAGCGCCCGCGCGAGGGCGACGCGCTGCTGCTGTCCGCCGGATAATTCATGCGGAAATTTTTTCCCTTGCGATGCCAGTCCGACCAGCGTCAGCAATGCGGCGATGCGCGCCTGCCGTTCCGGGGCCGCTAGTTTGCGCAGTCCGAAACCGACATTGTCTGCGACCGACAAATGCGGAAACAGCGCGTAATCTTGGAAGACGACGCCGATCTGACGGGTTTCCGGTGTCGCGGTGAAATGCGCATTGCTGATCTCCTTGCCACCCAGAGTAATGCTGCCTTCTGTCAGGGGTTCAAAACCGGCAATGGCGCGCAACACGGTGGTTTTGCCGCAACCGGATTGCCCCAGCAGGCAGCCGATCTGCCCGCGCTGCAATGCAAATGACAGGCTGTGCACAATCTCATGCATCTGCTGACCAAGCCGGTAACCGACCCGGATCGATTCCAGTGACAGATGTGGTGCCAGATGTGACGGCAAAGCGTGTATTGCTGACATGATTTCCTGTTTCAAAAGTAAATGCAGAGATGAAATGAGGGATTGATTATAATTCTCATCCACTCAATCAAGAATGAATTCATGTTTTTTCATGTCCAGAATGCTCTCCGCGCCTGACGCACGGTATCAAGGCGGCGGCCTGCATCCGTTGCTGCTTGCCTCGCTCGCCATCGCTTTGCTGGTGGGTGTTCCGATTGCCGGTGTGCTGTCGAATCTGTTTTCGCATGCCGAATTGAATGCCAGCGCCAGCACCTTTTCGCATTTGTGGGCAACGGTACTGCCCGAATACATCGTCAACAGCGCGATCATCGCAGTCATCGTTGCCGTACTGACGGCGACGATAGGCATCGGCTGCGCATGGCTGGTGGCGGTCTTCGATTTCCCCGGCAAGAAATTTTTCGAGTGGGCACTGATTCTGCCGCTGGCGATGCCGGCCTATGTGGTGGCTTACGCCTATACCGATTTTCTGCAGTTCACCGGCCCGCTGCAAACCGGCTTGCGGACGCAGTTCGGCTGGCAGGGAGGAGATTACTGGTTTCCGCAGATTCGTTCGGTAGGCGGTGCCGGTTTGCTGTTTGCGCTGGTGTTGTATCCGTATGTGTATCTATTGGTGCGCAATGCATTTATCGAACGCAGCCCGCGCATGTGGGATGCGGCGCGCACTCTGGGCGCCGGCCCATGGCAGGCCTTCCTGCAAGTGAGTTTGCCGCTGGCGCGTCCGGCTGCTGCTGCCGGTATCGCGCTGGCCTTGATGGAAACGCTGGCCGATTACGGTGCGGTGGCTTATTTCGGCGTGCCGACATTGACGACCGGTATTTATAAATCCTGGTATATCTTTTCCGACCGCACGGCGGCTGCGCAAATTGCTGCGGTGCTGTTGATGGTTGTCATGGGATTGATGCTGCTGGAGCAGAAGAGCCGTGGTCGTGCACGTTATTACGCAGTGGGTGGGCGCAGCACTGCGCAAGCGGCAACCGTACTCACAGGGCGGCATGCGTGGGGCGCAAGCCTGTTCTGCGCATTGCCGGTACTGTTTGGCTTCTTTGTGCCCCTGATTATCTTGCTGCGCCTGCTGCTCAATGAAGATGCGCTCTCGTTTGGCACACGTTATATAGGCTGGCTGGAAAACACGATTGTGCTCGGCGGCATCACGGCCCTGATCGCGGTCGTGATATGCGTATTGATGGCGTACGCGGCGCGCGTAACGAAGAGCAGGGCGCAGGCCATCTGCAATCGCATCGTCAGCATGGGGTACGCGATTCCGGGCGCGGTGATTGCAGTCGGCATCCTGATACCGCTATCGTATATCGATGCGTGGAATAGCGAACACGGAATAGCGCTGGTATTGAGCGGTAGCGTGGTTGCGCTGGTTTATGCTTATCTGGTGCGTTTTCTCGCCGTGTCATTCCAGAGCGTGCAGGCCGGTTTGACCAAGATTACGCCGGCGATGGATGCCAGTGCGCGCAGTCTGGGGCATGGCATCGGTTCGATGCTGAGGCATATCCATGTACCGCTGTTATGGCGCAGCGTGCTGACGGCCGGCCTGCTGGTGTTTGTCGATGTGGTCAAGGAGCTTCCGGCGACCTTGACGATACGTCCGTTCAATTTCGATACGCTGGCGGTGATTACACATCAGCTGGCGTCCGACGAACGACTCGGCGAAGCGGCATTGCCGGCCTTGACGATCGTGCTGATCGCCATTGTGCCGGTAGTCATTCTGGCGCGTGCGATCGCCAGGACCAGACCTTGAATAAAAGCGACAGCTAAAAAAATACCCCGCATAGTGCGGGGTATTTTTCGTTTCCCGTCATTTTTTCAAACGATGGGAAGACCGTCTTTTCTTAAGCAGCCTTACGCGCGCGTGCGGTGGTTTTTTCTGCGGCACTGGCAAACTGGCTGGCGGCAGCGTTCAAATTGCCTTCCAGCGTTTCCACGGCATGCTTGGTGGTTTTGGACAGTTGTTCGTAACCTGCATTGGCATTGCCGATGGCGGATTTGATGAGCGCAATGGCATTTTCCGAGCCGGCCGGTGCATTCTTGCTCAACTCTTCGACCAGTGACAGCACCTTGCGATTGGTTTCGGCGATTTGCGTTTCTGCCGCCTTGGCAAATTCTGCCTGCGTGCTGGTGGTGATGCCGACCAGATGACGGCTGTAGGCCAGGGCTTTTTCTGCAGTTGGCTGTGCTTGCGCAGCGCTCAGGGAAAAGAATTCCTGCGGATCTTTTGCGCTGATCAACTGCTGTGCAGCGGCGCTTGATTCCTGCAGCGAGGATTTGACGACATTCAGATTCAGGTCGACGATTTTTTGCACACTGTCGAACGCGGTGCTGGCGAAGGAATTCAGGATGGCGAGTTGCGCTTCAAACTGATTTTTGGTGGCGGTTGAAAATTGTTCTGGAATGGCAAACATGGGTTTTCTCCTAGTCGGATGATGCATGAGAACACAGGGCAAAGCCGTAATTGATGCGATGCAGCATTTAGGATTTTATGCTCCTTACGGCGCATGTCAAGATAAATTTGCTGCGATGCACAATGGAAATATTTATAGCCGAAACGGATACATCCATATCCGGGCCAGAATTCCGGAGCGTGAGCTGTTTTTGCGACCGGCTAATGCAGCGATCTTGCATAAACCATGGGTGTGCGCTGCAAAAAATTCAACACGCGTTGATGGTTTGCGCCGCACACTAGCTGCTTCCATGCAAGATTCTATTAGCGGCATCTTTTCGCAGCGTCATGCCAACGATCAATAACGATTCCATGAGTTCTTTCAAAAACACCGCCGCTTCCTGGCTGGCCACCATGCCTTTGGTGCCTTTTTTCTTCGTGCTGATCTGGAGCACGGGCTTTATCGTCGCAAAATTCGGTTTGCCGTATGCACCGCCATTGACGTTTCTATTGTTGCGCTTCCTCGGTGTACTGGTTGTCCTGTTGCCGCTGGTCTTGCTGCTGCGTGCACCGTGGCCCTTGGGCAGCATGCGTCATATCGCGGTGGCGGGAATATTGGTGCAGGCCGGTTATCTGGCGGGTGTGTGGTGCGCCATCAAATTGGGAATGCCGGCCGGTTTGTCGGCCCTGATCGTCGGTATGCAGCCAGTGCTGACGGCATTTGCCGCTCCTCTGATAGGTGAAAAAGTGCGCGGGCGGCAATGGATAGGCCTGGTGTGTGGTCTATGCGGCGTGGCCTTGGTGGTGGCCAATAAAATCACATTAACCGGCTTGAGCTGGCAAAGCATAGCCTTGTGCATGATGGCTTTGCTGTCGATTACGATAGGCACGATGTATCAAAAACGCTATTGCCCGCATTTTGATTTACGTACCGGAACTATCATCCAGTTTGCTGCATCCAGCGTTGTCGTGTTGCCGCTGGCAATCTGGCTGGAAGATTTTTCGCCTGCATTGCAGACAGTGCAATGGACGCCCAATTTCATAATCGCCTTGCTGTGGGCAATCCTGGCCTTGTCGATAGGTTCGATCTTTTTACTTTTCACATTGATACGCAAGAGCGCTGCCACGCAAGTCACGAGCCTGCTCTATCTGACGCCGCCGACAACAGCCTTGATGGCGTGGGTGGCGTTCGGTGAGGTTTTCAGTCTGATCGGGGCAGCCGGCATGCTGCTTGCCGTAATAGGCGTTGTATTCGTGGTCAAAAAATAGCTGAAATGTAGATATCCGAATCGTGAGCTGGCAATAAAACGCTCGCAATTTTGTGATCAAAAAAACATCTTCAGTTAGAAAGTAGATTAATGAATTCTGCTAACTATCTAATTCTCTTGCACATTTGACGATATTTGCTACACTGCAATCCATCATTTCTGTACCAATTGGAGACTCGCAGATGCTTAAGTCCGCGTTAGGGGTATTTTTTTCTTTATTAGTGATCGCTCACGCCCCCGTTGCGCAGGCTAAAGAGCCAGCCACCAGTTCGGCGAAAAAAACTACCGCAGCAAAAGCTGCGCCAGCGGCAAAGCGTAAAACAGCATCGAAAAATACTGCTGCGAACAAAGCCATCGGTAAATCATCTGCATCATCCAAGCGCACATCTTCCAAGCCGGCTAAACGCAGCAATGCAAAGGCTGCATCCGGCAAAGCATCCCGCACACGCAGCGCTTCATTGAATTCGGATGAGAAGCTTGTCAAAAAAGTGGTGACGGTCAATGGCAAGAAGCGGGTTATTTACCAACGTGTTGCGCAGCCGGTGATTCCAACGGTGCCGCCTGTCATGACAGCCGGCGATATAGCCGGTTTAAGCATGACGCGTGATGCATTGGCGCTGGCATCCAGCGTGGCGCTGGTAATAGATCAATCCACTTCCGAAGTTTTGTTCGAGAAAAATGCAAATGTCACGCTGCCGATCGCTTCGATTACCAAACTGATGACCGGTCTGGTAGTGGTGGAAGCGCAGCAGGACATGAATGAAATGCTGGAAGTGACCGCAGAAGATATCGATCGCGAGAAAAACAGTTCATCCCGCCTGCGTGTGGGCTCGCAGCTATCGCGTGCCAACATGCTGCATATTGCGTTGATGAGTTCGGAAAACCGCGCTGCCTCGGCGTTGGGCCGTCACTATCCGGGTGGCCTGCGTGCCTTTGTCGCCACGATGAACGCCAAGGCAAAATCGCTGGGCATGAGAGGTACGCACTATGTGGATTCGACCGGCTTGTCGAGCAACAATGTAGCAAGCGCGCGCGATCTTGCGAAGTTGGTCGTAGAGGCATACAACCATCCGATTCTTCGCCAGTACTCAACTGACTCAAAATATGTAGTGGAACCGGGCGGACGCGCACTGCAATATGCGAATTCGAATCGTCTGGTTACCAATCCTGATTGGGAAATCGGCATCCAGAAAACCGGCTATATTTCCGAAGCAGGCCGCTGCCTGGTGATGCAGACGAATATCAAGGAACGGCCTATCGTCATGATCTTCCTCGACTCCAAGGGCAAGTTTTCGCGTCTGGGTGATGCGGCGCGGATACGTAAATGGCTGGAAACGATGGAACCGCAGAACGTTGCGCGCAGCAACCGCAGGATAGAGGGTTGAGATAGATCGATGATCAATATATTGATCATAAAAAAGGCGAACCGAGGTTCGCCTTTTTTATTGCAGGTACGCGGTATCAATTACCCGGCGTTTGTTTCATTCCCGCTATAGCCGAGCGCCACCGATATTTCGCGCGCAGTGCGCATCAAATCCTCCAGCCATTCTTCCTGCAGGCGGTCGGCAGGCGCGGAAATCGACAGGCCGGCAATCAGCTTGCCGGTATCGTCATGAATGCCGGCTGCCATGCAGCGCACTCCCAGTTCCAGTTCCTCATTGTCGCGCGCATAGCCATGCGCACGCACCAGGCTTAATTCGTTTTCCAGCCTGTTCAAATCCGTAATTGAATTCTTGTTGTGACCGACCAGATGTGTGCGGATGGCGTAAGCCTGCACCATTTTCGGTTCGTCTATAGATAGAAACAGTTTGCCGGTCGAGGTTAGGTGCAGCGGTGCACGACCGCCGATGGCGCGCACGACCTGCATGCCGGAACGCTCGGAAAAGGCGCGATCGATGTAGATGATTTCATCGTTTTGCCGCACCGATAAATTGACAGTTTGATTGGTTTTTCGATGCAGGTGACGCATCAGATCCAGTGCTGCTTCCCGCACGCTCAAGCGGCTTTTGACGATATTGCCCAGTTCCAGCAAGCGCATGCCGAGCCGGTACGCGCCGGGTTCCGACCTGTCGACAAAACGTTTGAGGACGAGATCGTTCAGGATGCGATGCGCAGTGGACGGGTGCAGGCCGGTGACGCGGGAAAGCTCTTTCAGGCTGACCGGATCGGGATAGGTTGCGAGTGCATCCAGTAGCGACACCATGCGCTCTATGACTTGTATGGAGGTTTTGTCCGTCTCTGCAGGAGGATGTGTTTTCATGTTTGACTTAGGCGATACAGTCCAGTCTTTATATCACATTGTGAAAGATGAAAAAAGTTTGCGGCGTTTTATCCATGCAATTTTTGCATTTTTCAATATGCTGTTTAACGTGATATTCACGAAGTGAATGGCATTGTGCTCATACACTTGTGCCTATGCACTGTTGCACCGATAATCGCGCCACATCCATTCACTAATATCAAATCGCATGATCGATCCAGAACCAGCAGTGAGCGAATTCAAAAGCAAGAGCGGCCTGAAGCGCATTTTTTCTGCCTTCGGTTATTCCATGGCAGGTTTTAAATCTGCATGGCGCAGCGAACATGCTTTTCGCCAGGAATTATTTGTCGTCGTGATTGCAACCATTGCGGCCTTGCTGCTGCCCGTGGCTGCATGGGAGAAGCTGCTGCTGATAGGCGTGTTTGTGCTGGTGCTGATTGTGGAACTGATCAACTCGGCGATAGAAGCGGTAGTGGATCGCGTTTCGCTGGAACGCAATCCATTGTCGAAGAATGCCAAGGACTTTGGCAGTGCTGCGGTGTTGCTGACACTGACGCTGGCTGCAGCAACCTGGCTGGTTATTTTATGGCCCTTGTTCGCAGGAAAATGAATATCTCTGGTGTGAACGAAGAGGTTCGTGCACTGATGATGGATAAGCTAATAACAAATGTTTATACAGGCTGCCACAAGCATCTTTGCTTATGGCAGCCTTTTTATTTCAGTGTTCCATGCATGAATTTTATCCGGCGAGGTGCATGCATGATGGGGCTGTTCACCACTCTGCGCATGCACTGATGCAGAGACATGCATCGAACGGTTTTGGCATGCAGAACCACATCTTCTGACGAGCGATAAAAAATCTTTATGCGTAAAACGCATAAGGATGGATGAAACAATTCGTGTCGTTTTTTTTTGCAGCAATTTAATCTTCAATCCTCAGAAACGAAATGCCCAAGGGGAAAGAAAATGTTGCTCAAAAAATTGATAGCCACCGCCTTCACCATTGCACTGATTGCACCAGCAGTACATGCAGCAGAAGTCTCGTTGTTGAATGTCTCTTACGACCCAACGCGCGAGCTGTATCAGGATTTCAACAAGGCCTTCGCCAAGGAATGGAAAACAAAAACCGGCGACGACGTCAAGGCGAAAGCATCGCATGGCGGCTCGGGAAAACAGGGGCGTGCAGTCATCGACGGCCTGGAAGCAGACGTGGTGACGCTGGCGCTAGCGTATGACATCGACGCCATTGCAGAACGCGGATTGCTCAACAAGGATTGGCAAAAACGTCTGCCGCACAACAGCTCGCCTTACACCTCGACCATCGTGTTCCTGGTACGCAAGGGTAATCCGAAAGGCATCAAGGACTGGAGCGATCTGGTCAAGCCGGGTGTAGCCGTCATCACACCGAATCCAAAAACATCGGGCGGTGCGCGCTGGAATCATCTGGCAGCCTGGCTGTATGCGCTGAAGCAACCGGGTGGCAGCGAAGCCACGGCAACCGAGTTCGTCAGCAAACTGTACAAGAACGTCCCGGTGCTGGATTCCGGCGCACGCGGATCCACCACCACTTTTGTTGAGCGCGGTATCGGCGACGTTTTGCTTGCATGGGAAAACGAAGCCATCCTGGCGATCAAGGAACTCGGCCCGGACAAGGTTGAAATCGTCGCACCTTCCGTCAGCATCCTGGCT
Organism: Herminiimonas arsenicoxydans; assembly: GCA_000026125.1. GTDB lineage: Bacteria > Pseudomonadota > Gammaproteobacteria > Burkholderiales > Burkholderiaceae_D > Oxalicibacterium > Oxalicibacterium arsenicoxydans. Next base: position 828,416 of record CU207211.1, read on the forward strand.
GAACCGCCAGTGGCTGTAGTGGACAAGGTGGTCGATCGTCGCGGCACACGCAAGGTGGCTGAAGCCTATCTGCAATATCTGTACTCGACAGAAGGCCAGGAAATTGCAGCGCAAAATTACTATCGTCCCATCGATGAAAAAGTGGCGAAAAAATACGCCGGACAATTTCCGAAATTGAAGCTGTACACGATTGTCGATGTAGGTGGCTGGAGCAAGGCGCAGAAAGAGCATTTCTCTGACGGCGGTGTATTCGATAAAATCTATCAGCCAGGCAAGAAATAATTGTCCGGATACCGGATACCGGATGCCTGGCTTGACGTTTTAAAAGCCGGTGAACGTAAATGCTCTGCGTTGAGACGAATGCTTCAATTGCTTATTTGTACTGGCTTAAGTAAGCGAGCAGATCATCAATCTGCCTGTCATTCCCGATGCCAAAAAAGCGCATTTTATTTTCCGGCACCACATCGTTCGGCGACTTGAGAAAGGCACGCAATGATGCTTCTGACCAGACGATGCGCGAATTCATCATCGCTGCTGAATATTTGAAATCCTTTGTGGCACCAGCAGGCCTGCCGACGATGCCATTCAATTGCGGGCCAAAGACGCCGCGTGCAGATCGTCCGACCTGATGGCAGCTTGCGCATTTTGCAAAGGCCGCCTTGCCGGCGATCACGTCACCTGCCGCATGAGCCTGGTATCCAGCGCAACTCAATGCGAGCGCCAGTAATAGTTTCTTCTGCATTTCCTGTCCATGTAAAACGCTCTTTTCCCAGCGGTAGAGAACTTCCAGCTTACCGGGTCATCATCCGTCTGAGCAGATAGCTGAGGGCGTCGACTACGCCTACCATCAGCAGCATGGCGACGATGACGCTGGCAGCTTGCTGCATCTGGAATAGCGATAGATGGTATTTCAGCATCTGGCCAAGGCCGCCCGCGCCCACCACACCAAGAATCGCTGCGGCGCGGATATTGTTTTCCCAGCGATACAGCGTGTAAGACATCATTTGCGGGCTGCATTGCGGCAGGGTTGAATAGAGAAAGGCAGCGACCGGATGAGCGCCATTCGTGCGCAAGGTTTCTTCCGGCAGGGATGGGCAGTTTTCAAATGCTTCGGCAAACAGGCGTCCCAGCACGCCGATGGTATGCAGGGCCAGGGCCAGTGTTCCTGCAAAAGGGCCCAGGCCGGCAGCAATCAGTAAAACGGAAGCCCAGACCAGTTCGGGAATGGAGCGCAGCACGTTCAATATGGATCGCGTAAGCAGTCGTGCGGCAACACCGAAACGTCCGCTGGCCGGCAAACCAAGCAGGATTCCGAAGCATGCGGCGATGAGTGTGCCGATTGCAGACATGGCCAGCGTCTCGAACGTTGCGCCGGCGATTTTCTGCAGAAAAGCGGGCGCCAGTTCGGGCGGTGCAAAGCCACGCAGGAATTCAATACTGGTACGCACAGCGTCGGCACCGAAAAATTCATGCAGCTTCAATGGCAGCGAAGCAAAGCTGGCAAACACCAGCAGCACAATGCCGGCCAGCAGTGTCAAGGTGGACCAGTGCATGGAAGGGCGTTGCGGCAAGTCCCGCCGCATCGCTTGCTGTGCCGACTTCATGAGAGCCTCCTGCGCAGCATGGCCGATACGCCGTCCGCTGCCGCCACCAGCAGAATGAATACGATCAGCATGGTTGCCAGTTCGTCGCCCGCCATCATCTTGATGGATTCGTCCATGCGCTGGCCAAGTCCGCCTGCGCCGACAAAACCCATCACCACCGAGCCGCGTATCGCACACTCCCAGCGATAGACCGTATAGGACACCAGTTCCGAAGCAGACTCCGGCAATGCGCCGTATAAAAAGGCGCCGAGACGACCGCTGCCATTTTGCAACAGCGTATTGCATGCGCTGGCATCGGATGACTCGAGAATGTCGGCATACACTTTTCCCAGCATGCCGCAATAAGTCAGCGCGATGGCGATCACGCCGGCTGTCGGGCCAAGGCCGACAATACGCACCAGCAGCAATGCCCAGACCAGCTCGGGCACGCTGCGCAACAGGATCAGCAGCCAGCGTATGGCGTTGCGCAATATCGATGCGAGCGCCGAGACACGTCCGCTGCCCAGGCGCGAGATCGATAAACGGTCGGTCGCCAGCAGCGTCAGCGGAATCGCGCCGAGCAGCGCCAGCGTCATGCCGGCAGTCGCCATTGCCACGGTTTCCCAGCTTGCGCGCAAAACCATTTGCAGGAATTCTGCCGAATGCGCAGGCGGGAAAAAACCGGACACGAAATTCCATGTGGCCTGCAGGCTTTGGGCGTCGAACAGGATCCAGGGTTTGAACTCGGCCTGTATCAGCATCGGCCATAGAATCAGGATGAGTACTGCGCAGCCCAGGACGCGCCCACGCCATGCAGGATCGCGCCCGGCTTTGCTGACGAGTGGGGTGGTCGGCATGGTGTCTAGACTAAAAACATGAAGTGAAATGCCGCATCAGCAACGTGGCATGGGATCGATGGCAGCGCTCTCTGCTGCGATACTCCCGGCACTATCGTCATTACTGTTCTGGTACAGCGCGGCGATCATCGCGTCGCTTATATCGGCGCTTGCTGCATCGAACACGATGCGGCCGTCACGCAAGCCGATAATACGCGGGAAATTTGCGCGTGCCAGCTCCACCTGATGCAGGCTGCATACCAGCGTCGCATGACGCTGTTGCGCTTCCTGCTGCAAGACTTTCAGGGTTTGCAATGCGAGGGTCGGGTCGAGCGCGGAAAGCGGTTCATCGACCAGAAAGGCTTCCGCACTGGAGATGAGTGCGCGCGCCATGCCGCAGCGCTGGCGCTCGCCGCCGGACAGGCGATCCACCCGTGCATACAGCTTGTCTTGCAGATTGAAAGGCATCAATGCCCGATAGGCAGCGTCAGCCGCGACCGGCTTGATCAGCGAACGTATCGCCTGCCATACGCTCCATTGCGGCAGCGCACCGGCCAGGACCGCATTCACGACGCGCTGGCGCGGCGGCAGCGGCGGTGTTTGTGGTGCGAGGAACAGACGCGCACGCATCCGGTGCCGCTCGGCACTGTCGAGCTGCCAGGGATTGTTGCCGAACATCTGCATCTCGCCTTGCACCGGTTTCAACGCACAGGCGAGCGTATGCAGCAGGCTGGTTTTACCCGCTCCCGATGGGCCGATCAATGCGATCTGTTCGCCTTGCGCGATCGACAGCGTCAGATCGCGCAGGGCAAAGGATGACTTGGCCGCGCCACTGTGGTGTGCGCTGATTGAGTTGAGAAGAAATGTCATCCGTAAGAGTCGGCAGTGCTTGCAGGCGCCGCCACATTCATTGCGGCGGCGCGTATCAAGTGTGTTATTTCAGCAGGCCGGCGTTGCGTGCAGCAGTTTCGATGGCAGCGTAATTTTCGGCTTTGGTTGGAATGAAACGTGTGGCACGTTGCAGTTCCAGAATTTCCTTGTCCTGCGGATTGTTGGCGTCCAGTGCCAGGAACGCATCGCTCAATTTCTTGCGCACCACAGGATTCATGTCCGAGCGCACGCTCCAGTTGTAATCGTAATAGCCGGGCGTCGTATAGAACACGCGTACCTGCTGCGGGTTGACCTTGCCGGCAGCGACCAGCTTTTCCCATACCGAAATATTCAGGACGCCTGCATCAACCTTGCCACCGGAAACTGCGGCGACCGTGGCATCGTGTGCGCCAGAGAACGCAACGCGCTTCATGTCGGTATCAGGATTGATTTTTGCAGCCAGCAAATAGGAGCGTGGCATCAAGTGGCCGGAGGTGGACGATTCCGAACCGAAGCTGAAATTCTTGCCTTTCAGGTCGCCCAGCTTGGTGATGGATTTATCGGTGGTGATAAATACCGATTTGAATTTTTCATCTTCTTCACGCTGCACCAAGGGAATGATCTTGCCGCCGCTGCGTACATTTGCCTGCACAAAGGTAAAGCCGCCGAACCAGACCATGTCGAGCTTGTTGTTGATCAAGCCTTCGACTGAAGCGGCATAGTCCGTCACTGGCGTAAATTCAACCTTCATGCCGAGCTTTTGCTCAAGATAGTTACCAAGCGGTTTGAACTTGCGCTGCAATTCGGTTGGTGCTTCATCGGGAATGGCGGATACGCGCAATACTTGCTGCGCATGAACAGGGCTGCTCATCGCCAGTGTTGCCAGGGCGGCTGCCATCAAGGCGCGGAATTGCGAAACGGAGTAGCGAATCATGGATGAACCTTTTGTAGTGAAGGAAACTGCTTGAATAATGTTAAAAATGAAGCAGGGCAGGTGGCGCCCCAGTATTTGCTATCTCACCTCAACGCCGGGTTTCCCCGCGCGCATTTCACCGATCACGGCGGCCTCGGCAAAGCCGTCTTTTCTGAATAATTGCAATACCTGTTCGACGGCGTCCGGTGCGCATGACACCAGCAGTCCGCCGGCAGTTTGCGGATCGGTCAGCAGCGCCTGCTGTAGCGGGCTGATGGAAGGCGCCAATGTCACTTCGTGACCGTAACCCTGCCAGTTTCTTCCGGACGCGCCGGTGATGCATCCCAGTTCGGCCAATTGCCGCACTTGCGGCAAGAGCGGAATCAGGGACATATCCAGTTGGGCAGATAGCCCGGCGCCACGCGCCAGTTCCAGCAAATGTCCGAGTACGCCAAAACCGGTGACATCGGTCAGCGCATGCACGCCAGCGAGTTGCGCCAGCGCCTTGCCGGGCGTATTGAGTTTGGTCGTGTTGGCGATCATGGATGCGTAACCGGCTGCATCCAGCAGGTTTTTCTTCAATGCCGCTGACAGTACGCCGACTCCTATCGGTTTACCCAGGATCAGTTGGTCGCCGGCACGCGCACTGGCATTGCGCTTGATATGCGACGGGTGCACAAGCCCCATCACAACCAGGCCGTAAATCGGTTCGACGGAATCGATCGTATGGCCGCCGGCAATCGGAATCCCTGCCTCTGCACAGATAGCTTCGCCGCCTTTCAGTATCAGGCCTATCGTTTCCAGCGGTAATTTTCCGACCGGCATGCCGACCAGTGCGAGCGCCATGATCGGGGTGCCGCCCATCGCATACACGTCTGAAATGGCATTGGTGGCGGCAATCCGGCCGAAGTCGTAAGGATCATCGACGATGGGCATGAAAAAGTCTGTGGTGGCAATCAGCGCCTGTTCGTCGTTGAGCCGGTAGACGGCCGCATCATCGGAGGTTTCTATGCCGACCAATAATTCTTTCGGCAGGGGAAAGCCGCCTGTACTTTTCAGTATCTGCGAGAGCACGCCAGGCGCAATTTTGCAGCCGCAGCCGCCGCCGTGCGAGAATTCGGTCAGTCTGATGATGGGTGGTGTTTCTGTCGTCATGTACAACCTGTCTTTTAAATTAGCGCCGGCTCAGGCGGCTGGGAAATTGTCTGCGGATTGACGCAACTGCCGGGCCGCCTGCTGGAAGCTCGCCTCGGAGATATCTGCCAGCGTGAGGGTTTGTGCCTGTTGCAATTGAATGAAATTACGCTTGATCGATTGCAGATAGCCCGGATCGTAATGCGTGCGCAGCAACTCGTCCACCAGCTCGGATGTCTGATTCGACAGCGCGAGTTGATGCCATTGTGCGATTCTTTCGCGGCCATGCAAGGGGATCAGGAAATCGAGTTGCGTATTGAGCTGCGCCGGATACGCAATAAAGTGCGCATACTCTTCCATCAGCAAGGCAACCCGATGCGGAGTGGAAAGATGCACCGTGGTACAGGGTGAGGCACGCATTTTTTCCATCAACTGATCCGGCACCCGCAACTTGCCTACTTTCTTGCTCTCCGCCTCGACGAAAATCGGCCGCACCGGATCGAAACCGCTTAACAATTCCCACAGCAGACTTTCAAACCGCTTCTGCGATGGTTGCGGCGCGGCAGGCAAATCGCCCAGTACCGAGCCGCGATGCGCTGCCAGCTTTTCCAGATCCAGTACCTGCGCGCCCTGGCTTGCCAAGACTCGCAGCAGGCGACTTTTGCCGCTTCCAGTCGGGCCGCATAACACATTGAAGTGCAAGGCCTGCGGCAAAACGGCCAGTTCGGCATTCACATGGCTGCGATAGGCTTTGTACCCGCCGTCCAGTTGTGCGACCGGCCACCCGATGCGCGCCAAGATGTGCGCCATGGCGCCGCTGCGATTGCCGCCGCGCCAGCAATAAATCAGGGGTTTCCAGTTTTGCGGCTGATCGAGAAACTGGCTTTCGATATGCTGAGCGATATTTTTTGCCACCAGCACTGCCCCCAGCTTCTTCGCCTCGAATGCACCGACCGTCTTGTACATGGTGCCAACCTGTACACGCTGTTCATTGTCGAGAACAGGGCAATTGATGGCGCCGGGAATATGGTCTTCGAGAAACTCTGCCGGACTGCGCACGTCAATGATGGCATCGAACTGCGCGAGTTGCGGTCGAAGCTCACTGAAGGAGAGTACGGCTGGGTACTTCATTGTGGAGTTAGTTGGCGAATGGAATGGCGACCATTATCGCTGATAAAGCGAAAACGCTGATTTCCATTGCGGGAAATTATCCACTGAGCAAGAACTTCCTTGTATGAAGGAACGGTACACTACGGGCGCTTTCATTTTTATCGCCGGATTTATTGCTCGAATCATGATCATTACTATCAACGAAGACCTGCGCGCCTATATCGACCCATTAACCGAAGATGAATACGCTGCGCTGGAACGCAGTCTGCTGTCGGAAGGCTGTCGTGATGCATTGGTATTGTGGGGCGACCTTTTGGTCGACGGTCACAATCGCTATGGCATCTGCCAGAAACATGGCTTGCCTTTCAATACTGTACAGAACCAGGCTTTTCAATCGATGGACGATGTGCATCTGTGGATGATAGACAATCATCTCGGGCGGCGCAGCGTATCGGATTTCCAGAGAGGCGTGCTCGCCTTGCGCAAGAAAGAAATTGTCTCCGCTCGTGTGGCGCAGCAGTCGCCCGCAGCATCTGCCGGTGACGCTGTGTATGCACAGGCAGAGCAAGAGTCAGTCAAAGAATCGCCCTTGAGCCGTGAAGCCGTTGCGCGCGCCGCGCGCATGAGTAGCGCGACACTGGGACAAATCGAAAAAATCCAGAAAACCGCCGCCCCGGAGCTGGTCACCGCGATCAAGTCCGGCGCCATTTCCATTAACGCCGCTGCCGCGGTCGCTTCCTTGCCGAGCGAAAAGCAGGTCGCAGCCGTAGCCGGGGGCAAGAAGGAGTTACGCCAGGTCGCAAGGCAGGTACGTGAAGCCAGATTGCCGCAGAAGCCTAAAGTTGAATTGGCGACCCCACCGGATGGCGCTTCGGCAGAGCAAGTCGAAATTTATCGCCTGAACGTCTTGCTCGCGGCAGTCACAGAAGAGCGCGATCTGTTGAAAAAGAAAGTGCAGAATCTGACGATCGCACTGGCAGAGGTACGCAGCGAACAGTAATGCACCACCGTGCTTCTGCGCGGCACACCATGTATGCACTTTACTGCATATGTCTTTTAAGGCATAATTAGCAGTTGAATCCAGATGGGGATTGGTAATATGGTGGCGAAAAAACAGGGCGCACTCGTGCCTGTGCATACTATTGCTCGTAACAAGCCGTTAGCGTCTGATGCTATGGCGCTGGCCACCCTGAAAGACCTGCGCAAGCGCGCCGGACAGACTCAGGAAGAAATGGCTGCCGCTCTGGGCGTCGGCCAGGAAACAATCTCCCGACTGGAAAAACGCAGCGATATGCTGCTTTCGACTTTGCATCACTACGTCGAAAGCATAGGTGGCCAGCTTGCTTTAGTGGCGACCTTTCCCGATCAGCCGCCCGTGATCATCGATCACCGCGGTGACAAAAAACGCGCGCCGAAGAAACGCAGCCGGTCTGCGTCCGATCACGGCGAGCCCTAGCTTCCCTGAATATTCCACATGATTTCTACTCCCTACTATCTGATAGACAAATCAGCCCTGCTACGCAATCTGCAAGTGATCGATCAGGTTCGAGAACGATCTGGTGCCAAGGTTCTGCTGGCCTTGAAGTGTTTTGCCACCTGGTCGGTGTTCGATCTGATGCAGCAGTATATGGATGGCACCACTTCTTCGTCGCTCTACGAAGTCAAGCTGGGACATCAGAAATTCGGCGGTGAAACACATGCGTACAGCGTGGCGTTTGCCGACCATGAAATTGACGAGGTCGTCGCGCACTGCGACAAGATCATCTTCAATTCGATTAGCCAGTTTCAGCGCTTTTCTTCCCACGCCGGAAATAAACCAAAAGGTTTGCGCCTGAACCCTGGCGTCAGCTGTGCCAGCTTCGATCTGGCTGATCCGGCCCGTCCGTTCAGCCGCCTGGGAGAATCGGATCCCGCACGGATTCTGTCCATCATCGATCAGCTGGATGGCGTGATGATCCACAACAATTGCGAGAACAGAGATTTCGAACGTTTCGATGCCTTGCTCACCGAGGTTGAGCAACGTTACGGAGAGATCCTGCATAGACTGAGTTGGGTCAGTCTTGGCGGCGGCATCAGCTTCACGACGCCTGGTTATTCAATAGACGCTTTTTGCGAGCGTCTACGCCGTTTTGCGCAGACCTACGACGTACAGGTCTACCTTGAACCCGGCGAAGCGACCGTGCGCGATACCACTACGCTGGAAGTCAGCGTAGTGGACATCGGTTTCAATGGCAAGAATCTGGCAGTGGTGGACAGCTCCACAGAAGCGCACATGCTCGATCTCTTGATCTATCGTGAAACTGCGCCGATAAAGAATGCGCAAGGCGATCACGCGTATCAGATTTGCGGAAAAACCTGTCTGGCTGGCGACATTTTTGGCGAGGCGCGGTTTGAACAACCTCTGCAAATAGGCGATCGCATCTCAATTGGCGATGCCGGCGGCTACACCATGGTCAAGAAAAACTGGTTCAACGGGGTGCACATGCCGGCCATTGCCATCAAGGAGGCCGATGGCAGCGTACGTGCGGTACGCGAGTTTTCATTTGATGACTATGTCAGTAGCTTGTCCTGACGACAGAAATACAAATTTACGTGAAGGGGAGGTAATTCAATGAAGCGCAATGTCCTCATTATCGGCGCGGGCGGGGTAGCGCACGTTGTGGCGCATAAATGTGCCCAGAACAATGCCGTGCTCGGTGATATTCATATCGCATCGCGCACCTTGTCCAAGTGTCGCGCCATCATCGATTCCGTCCATGAAAAAGGCAGTATGCAGCAGGATAGACACTTGCAGGCACATGCGCTTGATGCGCTGGATATCGATGCTACCAAGTTCCTGATCCGTGCCACGCATAGCCGGATTGTCATCAATGCAGGCTCGCCGTTCCTGAACATGTCAGTGTTGCAGGCATGCATCGAGACGGGCGCAGCCTATTTGGACACCGCCATTCACGAAGACCCCAGCAAAGTGTGCGAAACGCCCCCCTGGTATGCCAATTACGAATGGAAACGACGTCAGGCTTGCAAGGACGCCAGAGTCACCGCCGTGCTGGGTGTGGGCTTTGACCCGGGCGTGGTCAACGCCTATGCACGCTATGCGCTGGACACCTGTTTCGATAGTGTGGATTCGATCGACATCATTGACATCAATGCGGGTAATCACGGCCGTTACTTTGCGACTAACTTCGATCCGGAAATCAATTTCCGCGAGTTCACCTCGACAGTCTGGTCCTGGGAGAACAATGCATGGAAGGCGAATGCCATGTTCGAGCGTTCGCAAGAATGGGATATGCCGGTGACGGGCAAGAGCACCACCTACCTGACCGGGCACGATGAACTGCATTCCATGTCGCAGAATCTAGGTGTGCCGAACATTCGTTTCTGGATGAGTTTTGGCGAACACTACATCAATGTTTTCACGGTCCTCAAGAATCTGGGTTTGTTGTCCGAGCAGCCGGTGCGCACGGCACGAGGTTTGGAAGTAGTACCGCTGGAAGTCGTCAAAGCCGTACTACCCGATCCTGCCTCATTGGCAGCCGGTTACACCGGCAAGACCTGTATCGGCGATCTGATCAAGGGCGTCAAGAATGGCATTCCGCAGGAAGTGTTGATCTACAACGTCTGTGATCACAAAGTGTGTTTTGAGGAAGTGGGTAGTCAGGCCATTTCCTACACTGCCGGCGTGCCTGCCGTGGCGGCGGCCATGCTGATCGCTAATGGGACGTGGGATGTCGGCGAGATGGTCAATGTGGAAGAGCTTGATCCGATGCCATTCATCGCCTTGATGAACCGGATGGGGCTAGTGACGCGCATCCGCGATGCACAAGGGGATAGGGTGGTCGATCCAGAGCTGGACATGGATCAGAAAGCCGTCGCAGGCAGACGCGTCAGCTATGGATGAGTTGCTACTCGGTGGGATGAGAGGCGCGGCGCTATCCGCTGAACGGGGTGTCTTGCGATTTAGAGATTGAGCCTAACCTTAATTTCAGGCTAAGGCCAGCGAGCGCCGGAGGAGTGTATCCAGCTCCGGCGCTCGCTGGCGAGTTGCTATTTGAACTTGCCAGTCTTGGTTGTTAGCTAAGCAATGGCGAATACCAATCCGGATTGTATAGAGCAGTTCCTTGCGCAACTGTTCCAGGCTCTTGGGCTATAACAGGGCGCGGGCAATGTCCAGCACACTGAGCGCGCCGTGTTTGCCTTTAGGCCAATGGGTGAATGGCGGTCTGGCGTCGGTAAGCAAGGTGAACTCGCCGCGTTCTTGGAGCAAGTGGAAGAGCTTCTGGTCTCAAGTGATAAGTAATGAGGAAAAGTAAAAGGACGAATTTATTTATAAATTAATCAATCTACTGTCGCCGCATCTGAAGTGGTTGGGGGGTAGAGAGAAATTCTGCAACTAAATCCATAATCTCAACTATTGAGGCAAAAATCTCACCTTCTGCGGCAACAATCTCAACTTCCGTGTCACTTTACGAAAGAAATTCTATATACGTTTTTCTTCTAACAAAATGCAAAAAGATTCGTTCTACTTATAACGACTAAATGTGATTATTGCGTCCTGTTAGTCATATTCGTAATAAGAGAACTTATGTCCGTTGCCATTGCCGCTGCTGTTCCTGTCGGAAAACAAAGGGTATTCCGGGTGCTTCCCGGCTTCCATTTGTCGCTTGGCTTCACGATTTTCTATCTGAGCCTGATAGTACTGATCCCCTTGTCGGCAGTCTTTTTGAAGACTTTCACAATGAGCTGGGATGCATTTATTACAGCCGTGACTTCCGATCGCGTGGTCGCTTCGTACAAATTGACGTTTGGTGCATCGCTATTGGCTGCCGTTTTTAATGCGATTTTTGGCGGCATCGTGGCGTGGGTGCTGGTGCGCTATACCTTCCCCGGCAAGAAAATGATCGATGCGATGGTCGATTTGCCTTTTGCCCTGCCAACCGCAGTGGCCGGCATTGCGCTGACGGCCCTGTATGCGCCCAATGGCTGGATAGGCCGCTATCTGGAAATGGTCGGCATCAAGGTCGCTTTCACCCCGCTCGGCGTGATCGTCGCCTTGACGTTCATCGGCTTGCCTTTCGTCGTGCGCACCATACAGCCGGTGCTGGAAGATGCCGAGCGCGAGCTGGAAGAGGCGGCAGTCAGTCTGGGTGCCAGTCATTGGCAAACTTTTACCAAGGTTATTTTTCCTACGGTGCTGCCGGCATTGCTGACAGGTTTTGCGCTGGCCTTTGCGCGTGCAACCGGAGAATACGGTTCCGTCATTTTCATTGCCGGCAATATGCCGATGGTGTCGGAAATCACGCCGCTGTTCATTGTGACCAAGCTGGAGCAATACGATTATGCCGGCGCCACCGCGATTGCCGTGGTGATGCTGCTGGCTTCGTTCCTGATGTTGCTGACGATTAATGTATTGCAGGCCTGGACGCGCAAACGCGGACAAGCGGAGAAAGTCTGATATGGCCGCCATTGCCCCTCCATCTACATCTAATAACGCGTTTGTCGCCAGCGTGCCGCGCGCAGCACATGTGCCGGCCGCAACGCTGGAGCCGGTCTGGGTGCGCAGCCTGCTGATCGGTGTTGCGCTGGCTTTTCTTGCGCTGTTTCTGTTTGTGCCGCTGATGGCGGTGTTTGCCGAAGCCCTGAAAAAAGGCTGGGATGCCTACATCGCGGCGATCCTTGAAGAAGATGCATTGTCGGCGATCAAGCTGACGCTGATTACCGCCGCGATTGCCGTACCCTTGAATCTGATATTCGGCGTGGCCGCTTCGTGGTGTATCGCCAAATTCGATTTTCGCGGAAAAAGTTTTTTGCTGACCCTGATCGATTTGCCGTTTTCGGTTTCGCCGGTGATTTCCGGTCTGATTTACGTGCTGCTGTTCGGTGCGCAAGGCTGGTTCGGCGGCTGGCTGATTGAACACAATATCAAGATCCTGTTTGCGGTACCGGGTATCGTGCTGGCCACCATCTTCGTCACTTTTCCATTCGTGGCGCGTGAATTGATCCCGCTGATGCAATCGCAGGGTAGCGAAGAGGAAGAAGCGGCGCTGGTACTGGGCGCCTCGGGCTGGAAAACCTTCTGGCATGTGACGCTGCCGAATATCAAATGGGGTTTGCTGTACGGCGTCATTCTGTGCAATGCGCGGGCGATGGGCGAATTTGGCGCAGTTTCGGTAGTTTCCGGGCACATACGCGGACAAACGAATACCATTCCGCTACAGGTTGAGATTCTGTATAACGAATACCAGTTTTCCGCAGCATTCGCAGTCGCTTCGTTGCTGGCATTGCTGGCACTGGTTACACTGGCGCTCAAATCATTTATCGAATGGCGTTTGCGGGACACACACGAACAGTTTCAGGAGCAGGGATCATGAGTATCGAAGTTAAAAACATCAACAAGAAATTCGGCAATTTTGTCGCCCTCAACGATGTATCGCTGGAATTTCCAGCCGGTGAATTGACGGCATTGCTCGGGCCTTCCGGCTGTGGCAAGACAACCTTGTTGCGCATCATCGCGGGTCTGGAGCAGCCGGATCACGGCCAGGTGCTGCTGGACGGCGAAGATGCATCGGCGCGCCATGTGCGTGAGCGTCAGGTCGGCTTTGTGTTCCAGCATTACGCCTTGTTCAAGCACATGACGGTGTTTGAAAACATCGCCTTTGGCTTGCGCGTGCGTCCCGCAGCAACGCGTCCTTCCGAATCGGTGATCAAGGAAAAGGTCACCAAGCTGCTCGAACTGGTGCAGCTCGACTGGCTGGCCGATCGCTATCCGCCGCAATTGTCCGGCGGTCAGCGTCAGCGGATTGCACTGGCGCGCGCATTGGCAGTCGAGCCGCGCGTGCTGTTGCTGGACGAACCGTTCGGTGCGCTGGATGCAAAAGTACGCAAGGAATTGCGCCGCTGGTTGCGCCGTCTGCATGACGAATTGCATGTCACCAGCATTTTCGTCACCCACGATCAGGAAGAGGCGCTGGAAGTCGCGGATCAAATCGTGCTGATGAACAAGGGTCATGTCGAGCAGATCGGTGCGCCCAAGGATGTCTACAACAATCCGGCTTCGCCATTTGTCTATGGTTTCCTCGGTAACGTGAATCTGTTTCGCGGTCGCGTGCATGAAGGCGTGCTGCAATCATCGGGCATTGCGTTCGATGCGCCGGATCATGCAAAAACGCAGGATGCCCGGGGCATCGGCTATGTGCGTCCGCACGATCTGGAAGTCGATCGCTACACTTCCGGCGCGGAAGGCATCGTGGTGCAGTTGCGCCGCGCGCATGCCATCGGCCCGCTGGCGCAACTCGAACTGGAACGCGACGACAACGGCGAGTTGATCGAAGCAGTGATTTCAAATGAACGCTTTGGTTTGTTGAAACTGAAGGAAGGCGAAACGCTGGTGGTACGTCCCAAACGTCTGCAGGTATTTGTCGACGATTCGATCTGATACATACCGCTGCACCGTCGCTGCAGGAGTACGCGACCAGCATGTTGTGAGGGCGGTGCATTTAGGTAAAGGTTTTGAGGTATGAATTTTCAGCAATTACGATCGATACGCGAAACCGCGCGTTGCGGCTTTAATCTGACCGAGGTGGCGAACGTGCTGTTTACGTCCCAGCCCGGCGTGAGTCGTCAAATACGCGAGCTGGAGGAAGAGCTGGGCGTCGATATTTTCGAGCGCAACGGCAAGCGCCTGACAGGTCTGACCGATCCCGGTCGCGGCATTCTGACGATCATCGATCGCTTGTTGCTGGAAGCGGAAAACCTGCAGCGCGCCAGCCAGGAATATGCCGGACAGGAAATCGGTACGCTGGCTGTGGCCACCACCCATACGCAGGCGCGCTACATGCTGCCGGAAGTCGTGCAGGCATTTCGCGCCGAGTTCCCGAAAGTACGCATCGCCTTGCAGCAGAGTTCGCCGGAACATATTGCCGAATGGGTATTGTCGGGCAAGGCGGATATCGGGATTGCCACCGAGGGTTTGAGCCAGTTTGAAGATCTGGTTTCCTTTCCCTGCTATCGCTGGCACCATGCGATTGTAGTGCCGCAAGGGCATGCCTTGTTGTCGCATGCGCCGGTCACGCTGGAAGCGCTGGCAAAATATCCATTGATTACCTACGATCTCGGTTTTACCGGTCGCGGACATATCGATGATGCATTTAAAAGTGCCGATATCGCCCCCGACATCGTATTGACGGCCATGGACTCGGACGTGATTCAGCAATATGTGTCGCTGGGTCTGGGCGTGGGCATAGTCGCCTCGATGGCAGTGCAGCACAACGGCAGCCACGGCCTGGCAGTCATCGATGGATCGCATCTTTTTGCGCAGAATGTGACGCGTCTGGCAGTACGTCGCGGCGCCTATCTGCGGCAATATACCTATAGCTTCATTCAACAGTTTGCACCGGAATTGACGCGTGCCGATATCGACAGGGCGCTGAAACCGGCTGCGTAATGCCAAATATGGATGGATATTTTCCATGCCGTTCAGTGTTCCACTGAGCGGCATTTTTGTTTTTGCGACGGTTTGGGCTGGCGTCCGCATTTTTCCGGCAGATACCGGATAGAACTTCGATAAGGAAACAATGTCTCAGTAGCACCATGTCCTGGTGCAACATATCAATCTTGATCGAGAAATACCTGGAATCAGGTACTTCTTGCGTCCGGGGCGGAAGACTTGCCGATGTGAGCTGCGCACATGGAATTGTTCGATGGCAATAGATTTTGGCGTTGCATCTATTTACCCGATATTCATTTAAAAATGAGGTCACCAACATGAAAACCGTCACAGCATCTGCGTTATTGAGCGCCATTGTTCTCGTTGCCGGTTGCGCCGGCTATCACGCTACAGGCCCGAGTGCTGAAGCCAGACTGAAGCCGACACAGGGAAACAGGACCAGCGGCTTCGTGCACTTTCAGCAAAACGGTGATCGCGTGACTGTGCGCGCCAGCATAGAGGGTTTGACGCCCGGCCTGCACGGATTTCATGTTCATGAAAAAGGTGATTGCAGCGCGCCGGATGCCATGAGCGCCGGCGGGCATTTTAATCCTGGTGCGAAACATCATGGCGCACCGACGAGTGCCGATCATCATGGCGGCGACTTTGGTAATCTGACTGCGGATGCCAACGGCAGAGCATCGCTGACTCTGGTTGTTACCAAGGGCGAGATTACGCTGGATAGGGATGCCGCCAACAGCATCATCGGCAAAGGCTTGATCGTGCATGCCGATCCCGATGATTACAAAACCCAGCCTACCGGCAATTCCGGCAAGCGCCTGGCTTGTGGAGTGATTGTGCGAAACTAGTATTCAGGATTTGAAGTAAAAATGCCGTTCAGTTTCAAACTGAACGGCATTTTTTTACGCCTGTCTGCAAGTAAAAGCCAGGCGGATGCGGCAGGTTTTAATCAAGGCAGCAGCGATCTTTTTGCTGCCAGCTTGCCCTTGATTTCCGCACTGGTTTTTTCGATGGCGGCAAGACGGTAAGAAGTAGCAGGATGGATCGCAGTGTAGGCGTTCAGTACGGTCGCCGGATACTGGGTGGCCAGTCGCTGCCAGAAAGCGGCGGCGCCATCGATGTTGTAGCCGGCGCGTACCAGCATATAGAGTGCCAGCGTATCGGCCGCGGCATCGAGCTCCTGCGGTGTTGCAAGCATGCCGCCGGAACCGCCCAGCGTACTGGTGTCCGGTGCGATGCGAATCAGATTGTCGATGATACCGCCTGCGGTGGCATTCATTCTTTGTCGGGTTGGATGGCCGAGCGCGTTATGCGCGAGTTCTTTCGCCAGCACATAGGCCAGCTCGGTATCGTTCCTGACGAAGTTCAGCATGCCGCGCGTGAGCAGCACGCGCCGGCCGTCTGCGTAGGCATTCACATTGTCGACATTGCCGAGTTCGATGCCGAAGCCGCAAGCCAGCGTCAACGGTACGGTGGCGCTTGTATTGGTGCCGTTGCGCAGCAAGCTCAGTTTGACGGAAGAACGTTTGCTGACCAGCGGGCCGAGCATGGCCGCTGCCTGACGCTCGGCGTTCGGACCTTGCGGAATCGCAGTGCCTTCTACTGTCATCAGCATATCGCCGCGCTTGATGCCGGAACGTGCAGCGCCGCTGTTGTTCAGCACGCCCATGACTTGCAGGCGTTCGTCGAAACCCAGCGATTGCGCAGCGTCGACATAATCTTCAGAAAACGAATACTTGTTCTTGGCGCTGAAGCCGATCAGATTGCGGGCATGACCTTTGCACAAAGGCGCATTACTGACCAGCAGCGGTGCGGCAACGCGGTACAGGCGATCCTGCTGGCTGGTGATTGCGCGCAGGGTTTGCAACTGCGACGATTCGCTGGTCGTGATGCCGACGCGCGGTGCGGGAGTCTCGAGCGACACCGTGCTGCAACCGGCCAGCAACAAGGCGACAGGAAACAACGCTGTCTTGAGGGAAGGCGCGCGCCGGAGCGGGTATCGTAAAGCTTGTAGCAGGCCTGACATCAATCATTCTCCTGAGAATTTAGTGTTTGCCGGTACTGCCGAAGCCGCCGGCACCGCGCTCGCTGCTGTCGAAATCATCGACGATATTGAAACCCACCTGCAGCACCGGAACGATGACCAGTTGCGCCAGACGCTCCATCGGATTAAGGACAAACTCGGCTTGACCGCGGTTCCATGTGGAAACCATCAATTGGCCCTGATAATCGGAGTCGATCAGGCCGACCAAGTTCCCCAGTACGATGCCATGTTTGTGGCCCATGCCGCTGCGTGGCAGGATGACGGCAGCATACGCCGGATTGCCGATATGTATCGCCAGCCCGGTCGGAATCAAGTGCGTTTCGCCCGGTTTGATGGTAATCGGTGCTTCGATGCAGGCACGCAGATCGAGCCCGGCGCTACCGGATGTGGCATAAGCCGGCATTTGTTCCTGCATGCGGGGATCGAGAATTTTTACGTCTATTGTTTTCATGTGAACGATGGTTGAATGAAATGAATGGCAGACGCTGTCAGCGACAAGTATGCGGTCCTGTTACAGACGACGGGCGATTTCGCCTACCAGCTGACGCGCCAGTTTTTGCTTGTCGGCCAATGGGAACAGCGTATGGCCCTGATCGTCGAACAGCATCAGTTCGTTCTGATCCTGGCCAAAAGTTTGATGGCCGATATTACCGACCAGCAGCGGAATGTTCTTTTTCTTGCGTTTGGCTTCGCCGTACTCCTGCAGATTTTCCGACTCTGCGGCAAAGCCCACGCAATACGGACGTTTCTCCAGTGCGGCGACGGCGGCCAGAATATCGGTGTTTTGCTCGAATTCCAGTGCCGGCGCATGTCCGGCTGCGTCTTTCTTCAATTTCTGCGCGCTCTGATTTTTGACGCGCCAGTCGGCGACTGCCGCCACTGCAATGAATACATGCTGCGAACTGATGCGCGACATCACGGCATCGTGCATTTGTGCAGCAGTTTGCACGTTGATGCAATGCACACCGTACGGTGCAGCCAATGCAGTCGGGCCGGAAATCAGCGTGACCTCGGCGCCGGCTTCGCGTGCGGCGCGTGCAATCGCATAGCCCATTTTTCCGGATGAAAGGTTGGTAATGCCGCGCACCGGATCGATAGGCTCGAAGGTCGGGCCGGCGGTCACCATCACGCTTTTGCCGACCAGCAGATTCGGCTGGAAGCTGGCGATGATTTCTTCCAGCAACTGTTCCGGCTCCAGCATGCGGCCCATACCGGTTTCACCGCAGGCCTGTTCGCCGGCATCCGGGCCGAACACGGCAATGCGGTCTGCCCGCACTTGTGCGACGTTGCGTTTGGTGGCCGGGTTTTGCCACATCTCTACATTCATGGCTGGCGCGATCATCAGCGGCAAGGTGTCGGGCCGTGCCACGCACAGGGTGGACAGCAGATCGTCGCAAGCGCCGTGCGCAAGCTTGAAAATGAAATCGGCGGAGCAGGGTGCGATCACGATGGCATCGGCATCGCGCGTCAGATCGATGTGCGGCATATTGTTGGCAACACGCGCATCCCATTGATCGGTGACGACCGGATTGCCCGACAAGGCCTGCATGGTGACCGGCGTGATGAAGTGCGTAGCTGCATCCGTCATCACGATCTGTACCGTGGCGCCTGCCTTGCTCAGGGCGCGCGTCAATTCCGCTGCCTTGTAGCAGGCGACGCCGCCGGTCAATCCCAGTATGATTTTTTTACCAGCAAGATCCATGAGGACTCCTGAAAGATGTCGCGGGCTAGTTTAACAGTTCAAGTGCCGGAAGCCGGTTTTTTGCTGCGCTTCAGTTCATCGTAGACGAACAGCACTGCGCCGATGCAAATCGCACTGTCGGCAATATTGAATGCCGGCCAATGCCAGTTACCGATATAGACATCCAGAAAGTCGATCACGTGGCCGTACAGAATACGGTCGATCACATTGCCGATCGCGCCGCCGAGTATCAATGTCAGCGCCCAGCTCAACAAACGCTGGCCCTGATTCTTTTTCAGCAGATAGATGATGAAGGCTGATGCACCGATACCGATCACGGTGAAGAAATGCCGCTGCCAGCCGGTTTCCGATGCCAGGAAGCTGAAAGCAGCGCCCTTGTTATAGACCAGCACCAGATTGAAGAACGGCGTAACTGGCATAGCCTCGCCGTACACGAAGGTGCTGGTAATCGCGATCTTGGTAATCTGATCGAGAATGATCAGAATCGCAGCGATACCCAGCCAGCGGGCGATACCGGTATTTGTAGAAACGTTGCTCATCAGTTCTTTCGCTATCAGTTCAGACTATCGTTATGCAAAGTGTCGTGCTTCGCCTTTGCCGAACAGGTTGGCGACGCAGCGACCGCACAGCCCTTCGTGCTCCGCATGTGAGCCCACATCGGCGCGATAGTGCCAGCAGCGTTCACATTTTTGATAAGTGGATGGTGTGACCAGGACAGATTCTTCTTCTGTGCCGGCGACTTTTTTCACGCTGGCTTGCGATGTGATCAGGACGAATTTCAAATCGTCGTCCAGGCTTTCCAGCGCTGCAAACTTGTCGCCGCTGGCTTGTAATGCAACTTCAGCCTGCAGCGATGAACCGATGCCGCCGGCGACGCGTACTTCTTCCAGTTGCTTGGTGACGTCGTTGCGCACTTCGCGCAGCAAGGTGTACTTGCCCAGCAAGGCATCGCCGTCAGCAACTTCGGGCAAGGCGTAATACGTTTGCGTGAAGATCGTGTCGCCGGCATCCTTGCCGGCAAAAATCACCCACGCTTCTTCTGCGGTAAACGACAGCACCGGTGCCATCAGGCGCAGCAGCGATTGCGTCAAATGCCAGATAGCGCTTTGCGCCGAACGACGTGCATGCGAAGTGACGCCGCTGGTGTACAGGCGATCTTTCAGGATATCCAGATAGAAGCCGCCCAGATCTTCGGTGCAATATCCTTGCAGCTTGGAGATGACAGGATGGAATTCGTAGGCGCGGTAATGTGCGACGATTTCATTTTGCATCGCGTTCATTTGCGCGATCGCATAACGGTCGATTTCCAGCATGTCGGCAACCGCGACCAGATCCTTGCCGGCGTCGAAATCGGACGTATTCGACAGCAGGAAGCGCAAGGTATTGCGAATGCGGCGATAGCTTTCAGTCACGCGTTTCAGGATTTCATCCGAGATCGACAGCTCGCCCGAATAATCGGTAGCCGCCACCCACAGGCGCAGAATGTCGGCGCCCAGCGAATCGGATACCTTTTGTGGTGCCACCACGTTACCTTTGGACTTGGACATTTTCTTGCCCTCGCCATCGACCACGAAGCCGTGCGTCAGCAACGCCTTGTATGGCGCGTGACCGTTCAGCATGGACGAGGTCAGCAAGGAAGAATGGAACCAGCCGCGATGCTGATCCGATCCTTCCAGATACAAGTCAGCCGGGAAGGCCAGTTGCTCCTTGTGGGAGCCGCGCAATACCGTCTGGTGCGTGGTGCCGGAATCGAACCAGACGTCCAGCGTGTCCTTGTTCTTCAGGTACATGTCGGCGTCGTCGCCGAGCAATTCTTTAGGGTCTAGCTTCAGCCAGGCTTCGATGCCGTTTTTCTCTACGCGCTGTGCAATCTGTTCCAGCAGTTCCGGTGTGCGCGGATGCAGATCGCCGCTTTCCTTGTGCACGAAGAAGGCCATCGGCACGCCCCATTGACGCTGACGCGACAGCGTCCAGTCGGGACGGTTGGCGATCATGCCGTGCAAACGCGCCTTGCCCCAGCCCGGGAAAAATTCGGTTTGTTCGATTGCCGCCAGCGCCGTTTCGCGCAGGGTCGTGCCCTGATTTTTCGGCATGACATCCATGCCGGCAAACCATTGCGATGTGGCGCGATAGATGATCGGCGTTTTATGGCGCCAGCAATGCATATAGCTGT
Source organism: Herminiimonas arsenicoxydans (assembly GCA_000026125.1). Lineage (GTDB taxonomy): Bacteria > Pseudomonadota > Gammaproteobacteria > Burkholderiales > Burkholderiaceae_D > Oxalicibacterium > Oxalicibacterium arsenicoxydans. The sequence goes on from CU207211.1 coordinate 849,227, forward strand.
GATCGAACATGACCAGCTTGAACAAGGAGCCGACTTCATCGAGTTTGGCGCAGATCGGTTTGGATGCTTCCCAGATGGTCAGGCCGCCAAACAGCGGTAGCCACGATGCGTATTTGCCGTCGGCCATGACAGGGGCGACGATCTCGTCGTCTTTCAGACCATGCGATTTGCAGGAAATGAAATCCTCGATACCGTAGGCAGGTGCCGAGTGCACGATGCCGGTGCCGCTATCGGCGGTCACGTAAGTGCCCGGATAGATAGGCGACAAGCGGTTGTAGCCGGGATCGACATCGGCGAACGGATGTTTGAATTTGATCATGGCCAGCGCTTCGCCGACGCAGGTGGCGATGGTTTTGCCTTCCAGGCCGTAGCGCTGCAGCGTGGCTTCGACCAGATCGGCGGCGAGGATCAGCAACACCGTTTCGCCCTTGCGTTCGGTTTGCACCAGCGCGTAGGTAAATTCCGGATGCACGTTCAGCGCCTGGTTGGCGGGGATGGTCCAGGGCGTTGTGGTCCAGATGACGGCGTAACCTTTATTGGTCGGCAGTTTGGCCAGGCCAAATGCCTTCGCGACTTTTTCCGGTTCGGCAAACGGGAAGCCGACGTCGATGGCCGGATCGCGCTTGTCCTGGTATTCGACTTCTGCTTCTGCCAATGCCGAGCCGCAATCGAAACACCAGTTGACCGGTTTCAGGCCGCGATAGACATAGCCTTTTTCCAGCAGGGTGCCGAGCGCACGAATTTCATCGGCTTCGTTGCCGAAGTCCATGGTTTTGTATGGATTGTCCCATTCGCCGAGTACACCGAGGCGGATGAAGTCTTTCTTCTGGCGTTCGATTTGTTCGGTAGCGTAGGCGCGCGATTTTTCCAGCACCTCCGCGGTCGGCAGGCTCTTGCCGTACAGTTTTTCGATCTGGATTTCGATCGGCATGCCGTGACAATCCCAGCCCGGCACGTAAGGTGCGTCGTAGCCGTCGAACTGGCGCGTCTTGACGATCATGTCTTTCAGGATCTTGTTGACTGCATGACCGATATGGATGTCGCCATTCGCGTACGGCGGGCCGTCGTGCAGAATGAATTTCGGCCGGCCTTTGGATGCTTCGCGGATTTTTTCGTAAATCTTTTTATCCTGCCATTGCTTGACCCATTGCGGCTCGCGCTTGGCGAGATCGCCGCGCATGGGGAAAGACGTATCGGTCATGTTGACCGGATATTTGCTGGCTTGCTTGGCTTCTGGCTTGTTCGGCTTGCCGGGTTTGTTTTGATTGTCGGACATGGTCTGCTTTTATAAAGTATTCAGTTGGATCAAACGAACGGTCGTGATGATCTGGATTTCAAAATGCGACGTTCGATCGTCAAATTCGGTCGGTGGCGGAGGTCGCCGAGTCGGCTATCTGCTTGAAGTAAGTACGTGCCTGCACTGCATCGCGTTCGATCGCTTGCGTCAGTGTCGGCAAGTCGATGTACTTTTCCTCATCGCGCAATTTTTTCAGAAATTCGACACGTATCAATTTGCCGTAGCATTGTTGCGAGTAGTCGAACAGATGTGTCTCCAGTAGTACGCGGCCGCTATCGTCCACCGTCGGACGTATACCTATGCTGGCCACGCCGGGTAGAGCGTCATCTGCCAAGCCATGCACCTGCACTATATAAATACCGGACAGCGCAGGATGCTTGTGGCCGACGCGCAGATTCAAGGTCGGGAAGCCGATAGTGCGGCCCAGCTTTTTACCGTGGATGACGTGGCCGGACATTGCATACGGGTGCCCGAGTAAAACTTCCGCTTCCGCAAAGTCGCCTTGCGCCAAGGCCTTGCGTATCGCCGATGATGAAATGCGAGCACCGCTGCTGGTCACGGTCGCTTGTGATTCCACATGAAAACCATATTGCTTGCCCGCTTCGATCAGCGAGGCGACATTGCCGGCACGTTTGGCGCCGTAGCAAAAATCTTCACCGACGATCAGCCATTTGACGTGCAAGCCCTGCACCAGGATTTTCTCGACAAATTCCTGCGGCGACAAGGAGGCAAAGTGTTCGTTAAAGTGCTCGACGATGACGCGATCCACACCTGCCGTGGCCAGCGATTGCAGCTTGTCGCGCAAACTGGCGATACGCGTCGGTGCCTTCGATGGATCGCCGGCACGTGCGGCAAAGAATTCGCGCGGGTGCGGCTCGAAAGTCATGACCGCCGATTCCAGCCCCATTTTCGACGCGACTTCGCGCAGCCGTGCCAGCAAGGCCTGATGGCCGCGATGCACACCGTCGAAGTTGCCGATCGCCAGCGCGCAGGGCGCGCGCGATGCAGCATTGGGAAGTCCGCGAAATACCTTCATTGATTGAGTAAGTAAAACCGTCGCAAAACCTTGAATTATAAATGCTTTCGGAGGCTTCCCCCGCGCTCGGAGTGAGCGGATTACGTGAATTGGAGCCCTGGCAAGCGCTTTTGCCCCGGTCCGGCATGCAGGCCGATGCCAAATTGCAGCGCTTTATTGCCTCGATTGATCCATGCGACTACTTTTACATCGCACCCCAAACCGCATTCAAAGCCGCGATCGCAGCCATGCCAGCCGTTTCCGTGCGCAATACCCGCGGTCCCATGGACAGCATCAGCGCTCCGTTGGCAATCGCCTGAGTTTCTTCTTTTTCTGTAAACCCGCCTTCCGGTCCTATCATCAGCGCGACCGATTGCGGCGGATGATGGCGCGCCCAGTCTGACAAGGATTGCTCCGCGCGCGGACTGAGCATGATGCGCACATGCAAATCCTGTTGCGTCGCCCACTGATTGAAATCGGCCGGCTCGGCCAGTGTCGTCAGCCTGTTGCGCCCGCTTTGCTCGGAGGCGGCGATGATGATGCCTTGCCAATGCTGCATCTTTTTTGCTGCGCGTTCAGCCGACAGGCGCACCACGCAACGTTGCGAGGCCAGTGGTTGAAGTGCGTGTGCGCCGAGCTCGACCGCTTTTTCGATGATCCAGTCCATCTTCGATGCTTCCGGCAAGGCCTGCGCCAGCGTGATGGCATAGGGAAGCTCGACTTCGCGCGGCTCGAAAATCTTGATTTCAGCCGTGACGCGTTTCTTTTCAATCGTACTGATGGTGGCAGTGTATTCGCCGCCTTCACCGTTAAACAGGGTAATGGCGTCGCCGGCGCTCAGGCGTATCACCTGAATATGATGTGCGACATGTTCGGGCAACGTGACAACTGCGCCTATGACTAGCGCTTGAGGACAATAAAAACGAGGCATGGAGATCCGTTGGTTGTCGATTCGGCAAGGAGTTTGCGGCGTATCGGGTACTGCGTGTATTAATTATCAGGAAACGCAGGAATTCGATTTTAGCCTGAGGGCCCCACTCTGGTAAAATATGCGGCTTCGCAGCAAAGTGTTTTTTTGTCCGCATGCGCGTCTGTATTTTATTCCGCATCTGATTCTATTTCATTCGACTTGCCATCACCATATATCACATGACTTTCACGCTCCCGACTACCAAAATGGCCAACGCAATCCGTGCGCTGGCAATGGATGCAGTACAAAAGGCCAATTCCGGACACCCCGGCGCGCCAATGGGGATGGCAGATATTGCCGTCGCTTTGTGGTCGAATCACTATTCGCACAATCCGGCCAATCCTAAATGGATTAACCGCGACCGCTTTGTCTTGTCGAACGGTCACGGTTCGATGCTGCATTACGCGCTCCTGCATCTGACCGGTTACGACCTGTCGATGGACGAGATCCGCAACTTCCGTCAAATGCACTCTAAGACGCCCGGTCATCCGGAAGTCGATATCACCCCAGGCATAGAAACCACGACCGGTCCTCTGGGCCAGGGCATTACCAATGCGGTCGGCATGGCGCTGGCTGAAAAGCTGCTCGCGGCCGAATTCAATCGCCCGAATTTCAACGTTGTCGATCATCACACTTACGTCTTCCTCGGTGACGGCTGCCTGATGGAAGGCATTTCGCACGAAGCCTGTTCGCTGGCCGGCACGCTGCGCCTGCCCAAGCTAATCGCGTTTTACGACGATAACGGCATTTCGATCGACGGTCATGTTGAAGGCTGGTTCCAGGACGATACGCCGAAGCGTTTTGAAGCTTACGGCTGGAACGTGGTACGCGCCATCGACGGCCACGATGTCAATGCAGTCGATGCAGCGATCAAGCAGGCGAAAGCATCCGACAAGCCAACCCTGATCTGCTGCAAAACCGTGATCGGCAAAGGTTCACCGAATATGGCCGGCACGCACAATGTGCACGGCGCCGCTCTGGGTGACAAGGAAATCGCGGCCACCCGCGCCGCTATCGGCTGGGGATATGCGCCGTTTGAAGTGCCTGCCGATGTGTATGCCGCATGGGATGCCAAGGCCAAAGGTGCAGCGCAAGAATCCGCATGGAACACATTGCAGCAGGCTTACGCAGCGCAATACCCGGAACTGGCAAGCGAATTGACACGCCGCATGAGCGGTGAATTGCCGGCGAATCTGGAGCAGACTGTCGCTGCTTATATCGCGACTTGCGTAGAGAAAAAGGAAACCATCGCTACGCGCAAAGCCAGCCAGAACGCGATTCAGGCCCTGGCGCCGGTGTTGCCGGAATTCCTGGGCGGTTCGGCCGACCTGACCGGCTCCAACCTGACCAACTGGAAAGAGTGCGTCGCCGTGCGCGCCGACCAGTGGGGCAACCACATCAACTACGGTGTGCGCGAATTCGGCATGAGCGCGATCATGAACGGTATCGCCCTGCATGGCGGCCACATCCCGTTCGGCGCCACCTTCCTGACGTTCTCCGATTACAGCCGTAATGCCTTGCGCATGGCGGCGCTGATGAAGCTGCGTTCGATTTTTGTATTCACCCACGATTCGATCGGCCTCGGCGAAGACGGTCCTACCCATCAATCGGTGGAACATGTTTCGAGCCTGCGCCTGATTCCGAATCTGGATAACTGGCGTCCGTGCGATACCGTTGAATCGGCAGTGGCGTGGGAACAGGCGGTCAAACGTCACAATGGCCCGACGACGCTGATCTTCTCGCGTCAGAACCTGCCGTTCCAGGAACGAAGCGCAGAACAGATAGCCAACATCAAACGCGGCGGCTACGTATTGCGCGATGCGCCTAACGCTCAAGTCATCCTGATCGCCACCGGTTCGGAAATCGAACTGGCTGTCAAATCCGCCGACGAGCTGGCGCAACACGGTATGGCGGTGCGTATCGTCTCGATGCCATCGACCGACGTATTCGATCGTCAGGACGCCGCTTACAAGGCTGCCGTGCTGACCAAAGGCGTGCCGCGCGTGGCGATAGAAGCTGGTGTGACCGACTTCTGGCACAAGTATGTCGGTCTGGAAGGCGCCGTCATCGGTATTGACACCTTCGGCGAATCGGCGCCGGCCGGCGTGTTGTTCAAGCATTTCGGCTTCACGGTCGAGAACGTCGTTGCCGCTGCCAAAAACGTCGTTCAAAGCGCGCAGGCGTGACCGAAATCACTTTTCGGCCGGCGACGGCGGATGATGCCGCAGCGATTGCCGCCTTGCGGGTAGACAGCTGGCGCGCGACTTATCGTGGCGTCATGCCGGATGCGTATCTGGATGGCATGCGCGCGGAAGAGAGTGCGACCATGTGGTCGCAGGTGTTGCTGGCCAATGTGCCGACAATTTCGATTTTCGTGGCGGTAGCGGGCGATGAAATCGTCGGCTTTGCCGCCGGCATGTTGCTGATGCCGGCAAAGTTCGAGTTGAATGCAGAGCTGACGGCGATCTACCTGAAGCCGATTGCACAACGCGGCGGTGTCGGGCGTCGTTTGCTGGCGCTGGTTGCCGGCGCATTGCAGCAGCAGGGCGCCAGCGGTTTGCTGGTGTGGGTAATTGCCGACAATCAGGCGGCGCGCCAGTTTTACGAACAGCTCGGTGCTGAACTTTTGATCGAGCAGCCATTCACATGGGATGGCCTGAATTTGATGGAAGCCGGATATGGCTGGCGTGACATGGCTGCATTGCAGCAGGCATGCACTGAATGATTTTCTATACCTTGTAGTTGAATTTTTCTGGAGAAAAAGATGACCATCCGCGTCGCAATTAACGGCTACGGCCGCATCGGCCGCAACATTCTTCGTGCTCACTACGAAGGCGGCAAAAAAAATGATATTCAAATCGTGGCGATCAACGATCTTGGCGATGCCAAATCGAATGCGCATTTGACCCGTTACGACACTGCGCATGGAAAATTCCCGGGGACAGTGGAAGTCGATGGCGATTACATGATCGTCAATGGCGACAAGATACGCGTGTTCGCGCAACGCGATCCGGCGCAAATCGGCTGGGGCGAATTGAATGTCGACGTGGTGCTGGAATGCACAGGCTTCTTCACGACCAAGGAAAAAGCATCGGCACACATCAGGGGCGGCGCGAAGAAAGTCATCATCTCCGCACCCGGCGGCAAGGATGTCGATGCAACCATCGTCTTCGGCGTGAACAACAATGTGTTGAAAGCAACCGATACGGTTATTTCAAATGCGTCGTGCACCACCAACTGCCTGGCACCATTGGTCAAGCCTTTGAATGACAAGATCGGCCTGGTCAACGGCTTGATGACGACGGTTCATGCTTACACCAACGATCAAGTACTGACAGACGTGATGCACGAAGATTTGCGTCGCGCGCGCTCGGCTACGCAATCGATGATTCCGACCAAAACCGGTGCTGCCGTTGCGGTTGGCCTGGTACTGCCGGAACTGAACGGCAAGCTGGATGGTTACGCGATTCGCGTGCCGACCATTAACGTGTCTATCGTCGATCTGTCTTTCATCGCTGCGCGTGACACGACCGTGGAAGAAATCAATGCGATCATGAAGGAAGCATCCGAAGGCGCGTTGAAAGGCATACTGACCTACCAAACCGAACCTTTGGTATCGGTTGACTTCAACCACAATCCTGCCTCGAGCAACTTCGACTCTACGCTGACCAAGGTATCCGGTCGTCTGGTCAAGGTCTCGTCGTGGTACGACAATGAATGGGGTTTCTCGAACCGCATGCTGGACACTACAGTGGCATTGATGACAGCCAAGTAAGCAATCGCTGTCATGCAGTTTTCTGCTGCATGAAAAAGCCCCGGGTTTGAATCGCCAGTAAATCAGGCAAGTTCAGCACCGGGGCTTTTTTACGTCTTGTTTTTGCAGCGCTGCTTTCCATCCTGAATGCAGGAATTACCGCCGCCGGATGAAGTGCAGGCATTTTTTAAAACAGAATTTATATTTTCCGAAGGGGGTTTTCAATGGGTAGCGAAAAATTGGCAACTGAAGATCAAGCTATGAATCAGGCTTACGTTATACAACCACAAAGCATTCCTATCTTGCCTGTACGGGGAACGGACAAGCTGTTCCCTGTGCATCGTATTTATTGCATAGGTCGTAACTACGCTGCGCACACGATCGAGATGGGTCACGATCCTGATAAAGAGCCGCCATTTTTCTTTCAGAAGAATCCGGATAACATTATTGTCGATAAAGATTTTCCCTATCCGCCGGAAACATCGGATGTGCATTTTGAATTTGAGCTGGTCGTGGCGCTAGCCAAAGGTGGCAAGAACATCACGGTTGAAAAGGCGCTGGATCACATCTTCGGTTACGGTGTCGGGCTCGATATGACCAGACGCGATCTGCAGGGCGTGGCAAAAAAAATGGGGCGTCCGTGGGAGGTGGGCAAGGCGTTTGAACATTCGGCACCTTGTTCGGCATTGATTCCGGTTGCTGACGTAGGCCATCCGCACAAAGGCGGTATCTGGTTCAAGGTCAACGGCGAGGTAAGGCAAAAGGGCGATCTGGATCAAATGATCTGGAAGGTTGCGGAGCAGATTTCCATACTTTCGACTTTTTTTGAACTCAAACCGGGCGATCTCATCATGACGGGCACGCCAGCGGGCGTCGGTGCGATCAACAAGGGCGATCAGCTCGAAGGCATGATTGAAGGCGTCTGCGGTATGAAGCTGGCCGTTATTTGAGCGCAGGAGCGGTAAGGCGTTGGCAGCAACAGCGCAGCTGATGCTGCCCCGCTGGGTCGAAGCGACTGCATTGCGGAGTCGGCATGATGAGGGTTGACTCCGTACATTCATCGCAGGCATGCACTTTGTATTGATCCACGATGTTCATTGAATCCGTGGAATCAATCTGGTTTGGATGGATTGAAGGTGTGAATATGCGCAATTTGTGCAGTGGATGATTTCTCTTTTGAAACAAGGACATAGCAAGATTCCATGTGCCTTATCCACAGGGCTGTGCACAAAAAAAGTGGATAACTATTGCAGAGTTGCTTTTGTGTTTTGCTGCTTCTGCGATGCTTTACATATCGCCAAACAAATCGTGTGCATCCAGAATTGCATAGACAATTTCCGGATTTCTATCCAGGCATTTGCGTATCGCGGCGGGAATCGTTTGCCGGATTTTCTTGCACAGGCCGGGACGCTCCAGCAGTTCTATCGTCAAGCCGCGTACAGTACGCACTTCGCGCGCACCTGGGGCAATCCTCACTACGATGCCCAACTGCGCCTGCATGCGTTCTGCCATATGCTGCAAATCGGCATAACTGGAAATGCTTTCTATGCGCGCGATCAGTTTTTTTTCTTCCATCCTGGTCAGTAGCAGGATGCGCATATCGCCGGCTGGATCGTTCAACAAACTTTCGCGCTCGCAAACGCAAGTGCCGGGAGGGCACTCGGTACGTATAGGGAGGGGCGATGTGGACAGCATGGAATTACGCGACAGGAAAGCTGTCGTGATGCGGTGCAGGCCTGATTCGTCCGTACACGGTCATACCTTTTTGACGAATTCCGTTTTCAGACTCATGGCGCCGAAACCGTCGATCTTGCAGTCGATGTCGTGGTCGCTATCGACCAGACGGATATTCTTGACCTTGGTGCCGACCTTGATGGTGCCGGCAGATCCTTTCAATTTCAAATCCTTGATCACCGTGACGGTATCGCCATCCTGCAATACGTTGCCAGCCGAGTCGCGGTAAACCTTGCCGCCTTCTTCGGCAGACTCTGCCGCTGCCTGCTGAACCGGCCATTCGTGCGCGCACTCCGGGCAGATGTACATGCCATTATCTTCATAGGTATATTCGGAATTGCATTTGGAGCATGCAGGTAAAGTGCTCATAAGACATCCTTCAAAGGTAGGCGATAGCCGTAAAAGTACAAAGTATACTGCGTGCCTGCCTTAAGTTGGCACTTTCCCATTTTGCGTCTGGAAAGTCCGATTGCATCCGGAGCAAAAATTTATTTTCTATCGACCGCATCCAAATCGGCATCTGGCGGGTAGTACCAGTATCAGCGCATAAATATCCGGTGTCCGGGTATGCCGGCTGATTACTTTTCAACTACCAAGGAAACTATCATGCACACATCCATTTCTGCCGTTGCGTTCGCTTCCGCTGCTGTTTTGTTGACAGCATGTTCCACCACACCTACGACCACATCCATGTATTCGCAAGATGCACTGCCACCGACGGTGCAAGTGCCAGCCGGTCATCGCATTGCGATGCAAACTGTTGGTGCAGGCGATATCACTTATGAATGCCGTGTTAAAAAGGATATGGCCGGTCAGTTTGAATGGGTTTTCGTCGGCCCTGACGCCGTGTTGTCTGATCGCAGCGGCAAGGCCGTAGGCAAATATTTTGGCCCGCCCGCAACCTGGGCAAGCAATGACGGTTCGAAAGTAACGGCTACTCAGCTTGCAGTCGCTCCGGCCGGCGCAGGCAATATTCCATTCCAGTTGGTCAAAGCCAATCCGGCCATGGGCAGCGGCGCAATGACAGGCGTGACTTACATCCAGCGCGTAGCGACCAAAGGCGGTGTAGCTCCAGCCTCGACTTGCAGTGCAGGCAATGCAGGCAGCAAGGAAGTCGTGAAATACCAGGCTGACTATATCTTCTGGAAAGCAGCTTGATTCGGATGAAGCCTGCACAGAAGTCGGCTGGCAGATTGCGTCCTATATAATCAATTGGAAATAAATCGGCAATACTCATTCCAATTCCTTAAAGACAGCCTATCTTGCCTGCTGACTCAGCTTTCTTCGATTACGATGCCGCTCTGCATGCTTGCGCCCTTGGCGACGAGCATGCATTGCAGCGCATCTATATACATGACAGCAAGCGTTTGCTTGGTGTGGCCCTGCGTATCGTGCGCCAACGGCATCTGGCAGAAGATGTCGTACATGACGCCTTCGTCAGTATCTGGAACAAGGCTGCCAGCTTTGATGCGAAGCGTGGCGAGGGTCGTGGCTGGATATACAGCGTCGTGCGGCATCATGCATTGAACATGTTGCGTGATCGTGATCGCGAAGTGTATGCGGACGAAGACGCCATCGACAACATGCAGCACCAGAATCAGGAATTGATCATCGATCAATTTGAATTGAATGACAGCCTGGGACAGTTGCAGGATTGTCTGTCCCATCTCGATAGCGCAAAGCGCAACAGCATCTTGTGTGCCTATGTGGATGGTTGCAGTCACAGCGAAATTGCGCAACGTTTGAATGCGCCGCTGGGGTCTGTCAAGGCATGGGTCAAACGTGGTTTGGCCGCATTGCGGGAGTGCATGGGATGAACGAATCATTTGACGAATTGCAGGAGCTGGCTGGCGAATATGTGCTCGGCACCTTGAGTTCCGCCAAGCGGAAGGAAGTTGAGCGGCGCCTGCAAAACGAAGCCGGATTGCGTAACGCCGTCGACGAATGGGAGCATCGCCTGTTGCCATTGACCTCCCTTGCAGAAGAGCAGGAGCCGTCAGCGCAATTGTGGCCGCGTATTGCGCAGGATGTACGACGCAATGCGCATGGCGGCCAAGACGGTCTACGGAGCTGGTTGAACGATTTGCGCGTCTGGCGCGGTCTGGCGGCCAGCGGTTTTGCCGCCGCCGCAGTCCTGTTCGCGGTGATCCTGATGCGTCCGGCTGTGCAGACGCCAGCTTACATGGTGGTCCTGGTAGAGCCGCAGGAGCGTACTCCGGGATGGATAGTACAGGCCAATCTGGATCGCCAGATCACACTCACGCCATTGCGCCCAGTCGCTGTGCCAAATCAAAAATCACTGCAATTCTGGACCAAAGGCGAGGGCTGGTCGAAACCGGTTTCGCTCGGTTTGGTCCAGCCGGGAAAATCTCTCACACTGACGCTGGAGAAATTGCCGCCGTTGCAGGCAAACCAGTTGTTTGAAATTACCCTGGAACCGGAAAACGGCTCACCCACCGACAGACCGACCGGGCCTATCCTCTTCATAGGCAGAGCAGTCAAGATGACCTAGCACCTTGGGTGCCAGGCGCATTCAAGACATGATTGTAAAAGTGGCGAGTGTGCGGATAAAGCGCGGCGCGAAAATTCATTCCCTTTTGGAATAGGATTTCAGCTTCAAGTATTGTTCGACGTCTTTGGTGTTGGCGCCCACTCTGATGACGGCATTCTCGAGTTCTCGCGGCGTACGCTCAAATCGATCTGCCCAGTAACGCAGTTCATCCTGATCATTGACTTTGATATGGCTAAGATCCGCTGGTGCGCGATTGCTGGCCGTTATTGACATATGTTTCTCCTTTTGTCCCGGCTGCAAGTAGTTGTCTATCGCTGATGCCTCTTCGGGCATGCATGCGGATCTAGTGTTGCGCGAAGCTCTTTAAAATTCAAGAGATATTTGTTTGATTGCGACATCGAAAATATTTTTTCCATTCGCTCTACGGATGGAATTTTTTATTCCAATAACAGAATGGCAAGAGCAATCCCGCCTAACTGCCTTGCGGATTTTTAGCGCGGCGGAAGAGGGTATGTCGGTGCAAACGGGATATTTGCAGCGCTTCCTGCACATATTGTGCAGGAAGATTTTTCCCTTATGGAACAAGGGTGTATGTCGCTTGCCCGCAGCTTATCCACAGGGCTGTGCACAAAATGTGGGGATAACTTGTGTGCCTGTTGATATCGGATATTCAGGAAAACAGGGTGGCCCACAGCGCCACGACTGCCGCCACTTCAGTGGCTACCCGTTCCTGTTCGACCCTGGCCCGTTCCGCGCCTTGCAGCCGGATGTTGTGCTGCAACTTGCGGAAGGTGCGATAGGCGTCGGCCACTGTGACGGATAAAGCGGTATCGATCAGGCCCAATTCTCCGCATAATTTCAGCAGCGCGATATTGCCGATATCGCCGGTCAGGCGCGGATGGTGTACGGCGTTGCGCAGCACCAGGAATTGCACCATGAATTCGATATCGATCATGCCGCCGGTATCGTGCTTGAGATCGAACAGCTCGGTGCGATTCGGATGCGCATCGTGCAGTTTCTTGCGCATTTCCAGCACTTCCTTTTTCAATTCGACCGGATCGCGTGTCTGGCGCAGAACCTTTTCACGTATTGCTTCAAAGCGTGCGCCGATTTCCGCATCACCGGCGCAGAAGCGTGCGCGGGTTAATGCCTGGTGCTCCCACAGCCAGGCAGACGTGGTTTGGTATTTCTCGAACGACGATATGCTGGAAACCAGCAAGCCGCTGGCGCCGTCAGGTCGCAGGGCGATGTCGATATCGAACAATATTCCGGCCGGCGTATGTGCCGTCATCCAGGTAATGAAACGTTGTGCCAGCTTGGCGTACAGTGCCGGGGCCTCCTGATCGTCGTCGTCGTACAGGAAAATGACATCCAGGTCGGAGGCGTAACCGAGTTCCTTGCCGCCCAGCTTGCCGTAGGCGATGACGGAAAATTTGGGTTCTTCGCGATGGCGATTCGGGAATCCTTTCCAGATTGTCTGTATCGTGGCGGCAACCAGCCGGTCTGCCAGTTCCGATAAATGATCGGCCAGACGCTCCACACTGAGGTCGCCCAACAGATCCTGCGCCAGCAGACGGATCAGTTGCGCGTGATGCATCTCGCGCAGCACATCCATTTGCCGTTCGGTATCGCCGGGCGTTTCATCCAGACGCTGACGACAGTCGCGCGCAAACGCGTTCCAGTCGGGGGCGGCTTTCAGGGTTCTGTCATCCAGCAATTCGTCCAGCAACAATGGGTGGCGCGTCAGATATTTTGCTGCCCAGTCGCTGGCGGCGATCATGCGGATCACGCGTTCCAGTGCATGCGGATATTCAGTCAGCAGGGCAAGATAGGCAGCGCGGCGCGCGATGGTTTCCAGAAAATCCAGCAGACGGCCCAGCGTGGTCGAGCGCGCCTCGCTTACCTTGACTATCAAGGGCAGCGAGGCATTCACCAGTGCGACCAGTTTGTTGCGGCTGGCTTCCGGCAAGGATTGCAGGCGCGGCGAATGCCAGGTGGCGAGCAGGCGTTTGGCGGCATCGGCGGCATGGTCAAAGGACAGGTCGAGCAAATAGGCTTCGATGACCCGTTCGCTATCGGAGTCTGTCAGCACTGCGCTCAGTTCCGCATGGGCGCGATCGTCCGCTGCATGGTCGTTTTTCTTGTCGCTGAAAATTTCATCGAATTGCGTGGCGACCAGAGTGCGCTGTTCTTCCAGCGCCGCCAGTAAAGCCGGTACATCGTGGTAACCCATCATCTGTGCGACGATCAGCTGATCGGCTGCATTCGGCGGCAGCGTATGCGTTTGCGCATCGTCCAGATATTGCAGTCGATGTTCGAGATTGCGCAGGAAGGTATAGGCGTGTAGCAGCTGTTCGACCACTTCCGGCTTGAACAGCTCCTTTTCGGCGAGCGTACGCAGGATGTTGCGCGTTGAGCGGTCGCGCAATGCGGCGTCGCGGCCGCCGCGTATCAATTGAAATACCTGGGCCAGAAATTCAATTTCGCGTATGCCGCCGCGGCCCAGCTTGACGTTGTTGCTGCGATCCGGATGGCGTGCTTCCTGGCGCGTGACTTCGGCGCGTATCTGCGCATGCATATTGCGGATGGCGTCGATAGAGCCGTAATCCAGATAGCGGCGATAGACAAAGGGTCGGATGATTTTTTCCAGCGCATCGATATCCGATGGTTTGCCGGTCAGTGCGCGCGCCTTGACCCATGCATAGCGTTCCCATTCGCGGCCCTGCACGATCAGGTATTCCTCGACCATATTGAAGCTGGCGACCAGCGGGCCGGAGGCGCCGTTCGGGCGCAAGGCCATATCGACGCGGAAGGTGAAGCCGTCTTCGGTGATTTCCGACAGTGCGGCAATCAGCTTTTTGCCGACGCGCGTAAAAAATTCGTGGTTCGATAGCGTGCGTTGTTCCGGCGCGGTGGCGACGGTTTCGCCATCTTCTGCATAGACGAAGATCAGGTCGATATCGGACGATACATTCAACTCGCCGCCACCCAGCTTGCCCATGCCCAGCACGATCATTTCCTGCGACTCGCCTGATTCGTGACCTGTCGGTGTGCCGTGTATCGCCATCAGTTCGGTGCTCACCGCAGCCAGATGCGTCTGCACTGCGAAATCGCCAAAGGTCGTCATCGTATCGACTACCTCGGCCAGATCGGCCAGACCGCCGAGATCGCGCTGGATCAGGGTGGCAATGACCAGATTGCGCACGCGGCGCATGGCAGCTGGCAAACTGGCGCCGGCATCTGTTTCGTTTTGTAAGAGTTCACCGAAAATGACCGAGTTCAGCGATAATTTGCCGACTTCGGCTACCCTTTGCGCACGGCTTGCATCTGCATTGAGCCATCGGGTATAAAAGCGGGAGGCGGTAATTGGGGTAGAAGACAGGTTTGTCACGGTGTGAAAGAGTATCCTAGAGTTCTTGAGATGTAAGATTTGTTTTATACAGTGTGCGAGCCGATTTGCCTGTCAGCTTGTTTTATTCTACGCGAAGTCGCTTTACCGACCTTTTTGATTGATGCCGACAGATCCACGCCTTCCCAACCAGACCCTGACTGCCGATCGGCTGCGGCTATGCTGGCGTACGCTGCAACTATCGTTTCGTACCGCCAATAAAGCCAGTCACCATGCACTGGGCTGGCTGCTGAAATTGCTGGTGCTGGCGTATTTCATTTTCTGCGCGCTGTTCCTCACCTTGCGTTATGCCGTTCTGCCGCAGATATCCGCCTACCGCGTCGACGTGGAAAAAGTCGCGACCAAAGCGATAGGACGGCCGGTATCGATAGAAACCATAGCTGCCTCCTGGGATGGTTTGCGCCCGCATTTGGCGCTAGGCAATGTTGTGGTCTACGACAAGGACGGCGACAAGGCCTTGCAATTGCCGGCAGTGTCGGCCACGGTGTCGTGGTTATCGGTACTGATCGCCGACTTGCGTCTGCACAGTCTGGAAATCGACAAGCCGGATATGGATATCCAGCGCGATGCAAATGGCAATTTTTATGTTGCCGGGCTGCTGGTCGATTTGCAAAAAAGCGGTGATGGCAAGGCTGCCGACTGGATACTGTCGCAACGCGAAATCACGATCAGGGATGGACGCCTGCGCTGGCAGGATCAGTTGCGTCAGGCGCCTGAACTATTGCTCGGCAATGTCAATATGGTCTTGCGTAACAACGGGCGGCACCACAAATTTGCTTTGCAGGCGACGCCGCCGGCTGCCATTGCTGCGCCGTTGGATGTGCGCGCAGCTTTTGATCATCCGCTCTTCGCACAAAAAATTTCCGATGCGACGCGCTGGACCGGCGAACTGTACACCGACTTGCGCGACACCAATCTCGCAGCCTGGAAAACCTATCTCGATTTTCCTTTTGATCTGCAGCAGGCCAGCGGTTCGATGCGCGCCTGGCTGGCATTCGATCACGCACGGGTGGCCGATTTTACTGCCGATCTGAGCCTGTCGAATGTGTCGGCCCAGTTGCGCAAGGATATGCCGCTCTTGTCGCTGGCGCGCGCGAACGGGCGGATTTCAGTGCGCGAATCTCTGGAAGGCAACGCACGTGATGGCGTGCCGACTTTCGGTATGCGCGGGCACACGATTTCGGTGCGCGATTTTTCGCTGCAAACCGATGACGGACTGGTGTTGCCCAAGACCACGATGAGCGAACATTACATCGCTGCGCAAAATGGCAAGCCCGAGAGTATCGAGATACAAGCCGCATCGCTCGATCTGCAGGCGTGGGCCAATTTTGCCGGCCGTCTGCCTTTGCCGGCGACGCAGTTGCGCTTGCTGGAAGATTTTGCGCCGCGCGGAAAGTTGAAGAATTTTTCGGCGCAATTGCAAGGTACTTATCCGAATATAGAAGCGTACAAGATCAAGGGCGATTTCATGGGGCTGGCGCTGAAGGCGCAGCCAGCGCGTCCGGCTCGCGCGGCAAGCGCCAAGGCCGCTGCGCAAGCGGCAGTGCCGGCGATTCCGGGTTTTGAAAATTTGACCGGCCATGTCGATGCGAATAATCAGGGCGGCACCTTCGTGCTGGCATCGGAGCAGCTCACCCTGGCCTTGCCGGCTTATTTTTCCGAACCCGAGGTCACGTTCGATGAATTGAAAATGGACGCCAAATGGGCGTTCCAGAAAAACAATCAATTGTTGCTGGATGTGCGCAAAATGAGTTTGGCGAAACAGGGTCTGGTCGCTTCATTTTCCGGTACGCATCTGATGCCGCTGGACAAAAAACCGGAGCATGCGCTGGGCACTATCGATATGACGGGCAGCCTGTCCGGCCTTGAGCTGAACAAGATCGGCAACTATCTGCCGCTGGGCATGAATGCGCAATTCCGCACATGGCTCAGCGACGCACTTATTGCGGGTACGCTGAATGACGGCTATATCCGGTTAAAAGGCGATTTGAACCAGTTTCCCTTCCATACGCAAAAAGCCGCTGAAAAGTCGAAAGGCGAATTTATTTTCGGCGGCAAGATCGATAACGGCGGCTTGAATTATGCGCCGGACATGTTCGGCAGAGATGGCAAGGCGCCATTGTGGCCGCTGCTGGAAAATGTCAAAGGCACCATCCTGTTCGATCGTACGCGGATGGAAATAAAGGGTGAAAGCGGCAGTACGCACGGCGCCCAGGTATCGAATGTGAAGGCGGTGGTTGCCGACTTGCTGGCGAATGAGCCGGTACTGGAAATCGATGGCCGTGCAGCCGGCAGTTTGCAAGATATGGTGCAATACACGGTGGACAGCCCGGTCGCCACCTGGATAGGCCATTTCACCGATGAAACGAAAGCCAGCGGCAATGCCACGCTGGCGCTTAATCTGACGCTGCCCTTGCATCAGATGACAGAAGCCAAGGTGCGCGGCGTAGTGAAATTTGCCAATAACAATGTAATTTTGCAGAATGCCATTCCGCCGATTACCCAGACGGGCGGCGAACTCGAATTCGATGAAAAAGGCTTGACGCTGAAAAACATCAAGGCGAATTTTCTCGGCGGTCCGTTGACGGTAACAGGCGGCACGCAAAAAGACGGCACTATCCTGATCAAGGCGGGCGGCACCATGTCGGCTGCCGGCTTGCGCAAAAACTATCCTGCGCCGGCGATGCAAAAACTGATAGACCGGATAAGCGGCAGCACGAGCTTCGGCACCACTATCAGCGTCAAGAACAAGCGCGTCGAGATAGTGGTGGACTCCAATCTGCGCGGCCTGGGCCTGGCTTTCCCGGCACCTCTGCGCAAGGCCGCCAAGGATGCCTTGCCGCTCAGGATAGAACAGGCTAGTCTGCCTTCCGAAAATACCGCGCTTATGCGTGATGGCATCAGGCTTGCACTGGGTCCGTCGATAGTTGGCAGCTACCTGCGTGAAAAAAGTGCGACGGACACAGCTGCTGCGTGGCGGGTAGTGCGTGGCGGCATAGGCGTCAATACACCGGCACCGGAACCTGATGGCGGTCTGATGGTGAACGTCAACTTGCGCTCGCTGAATATCGATGACTGGATCAGTGTCGCATCGTCGATTACTGCGGCCGGCAAGGAGACGCAGAAAAAAATCGCAGACCCATCGGATGCGCTCAATATGGCGCAGTATGTCGAGCCGAACATACTCGCCGCGCGCGCCAACGAACTGTTTTTGATGGGCAAAAAATTCGACGAGGTGGTGGTCGGCGTATCGCACGACACCAACGTCTGGCAGGCCAATATCGATTCGGCGCAGGCCTCGGGCTACCTGACCTGGATTGAGTCTTCGTCGGGGCGCGGATTGGGCAAGGTCACCGCGCGTCTGGCCTCGATGGTAGTGCCGAAAACAGCGGGTGCAGACGTCAATAATTTGCTCGAAGGCGTAGACAGTGCAACAGAAATGCCGGCACTGGATGTGGTTGCCGAAAATTTTGAATTGTTCGGCAAGAAGCTCGGTCGTCTTGAGCTGCTGGCGCATTATGTGCGTGCAAGCGAAGGGCGCGAATGGCGCATCAGAAATCTGTCGCTCGCCAATCCGGACGCCACCCTGACAGCCAAGGGAAGCTGGCTGGCGAAAAATGGCAGCAACGTTTCCAGTCTCGATTACAACTTGAATATTGCCAACGCGGGCAATCTGCTCAACCGCTTCGGCTTTGCCGATGTGCTGCGCGGCGGCAAGGGCAAGATGGAGGGCGACATCAGCTGGAAAGGTCTGCCGTTCTCGTTTGACGTGCCGAGTCTGTCGGGAAAAATCAATCTGGATATCGCTTCCGGCCAGTTTCTGAAGGTCGAGCCGGGTGCCGCCAAATTGCTCGGCGTGTTGAGCCTGCAATCGATACCGCGCCGCCTGACGCTAGATTTCCGTGATGTGTTTTCCGAAGGGTTTGCATTCGACGGCATCAACGGCAGTGCGCGTATTTCAAGTGGCGTGGCAACGACTGATAATCTCAAGATGCGTGGCGTCAGCGCCACCGTGCTGATAGATGGCTCGGCCGATATCGCCAGGGAATCGCAGAATCTGCGCGCAGTCGTGATCCCGGAAATCAATGCCGGCGCCGCATCCGTGGCCTATGCGCTGGCCATCAATCCGGTCATCGGCGCGGGCACTTTTCTGGCGCAACTATTCCTGCGCGAACCACTGGCGCGTGCGTTTACGTATGAATATACAATTACCGGACCATGGAGCGATCCGAACGTGGCCAAGGTCGATCGCAAGACGGAACCGGTTCCGGTTGCGCCGAAATCGGGCATTGCAGAACCTGGTACAGAAGGCTGAATCATGACAAATTCCCTGGCGCGCGTAGCAGCCATACAAATGGTGTCCACACCCTCGGTTGAAGAAAATATCGTCACTGCACGCCGCCTGATTGCAGACGCGGCAAGCCAGGGCGCGAGCCTTATTCTGCTGCCTGAATATTGGGCGGCAATGGGCATGCATGAAAATGACAAGCTCGGCCTGGCGGAACAAATCGATGCCGGTCCGATCCAGTCCTTCATGGCCGCTGCGGCGCGTGAGCATAGCGTGTGGCTGATAGGCGGCACGCTGCCGATGGCGGCATCGGCAGCCGACAAGGTGCTGAATACCACGATGGTCTACAACCCGGCTGGCGAACGGGTCAAACGCTACGACAAGATTCATCTGTTCAGCTTTACCAGGGGCACGGAATCGTATGATGAAGCGCGCACGATTGCGCACGGCACCGAGGTCACGACTTTCGACGCGCCGTTCGGCAAGGTGGGTTTGTCGGTTTGCTATGACCTGCGTTTCCCCGAGCTGTATCGGGCGATGGGTGATTGCATGCTGATCGTGGTGCCGGCTGCATTTACCTATACAACCGGCAAGGCGCATTGGGAAATTCTGCTGCGCGCGCGCGCCATTGAAAACCAGTGCTACGTGCTGGCAGCGGCACAGGGCGGGCGGCATCGGAATGGCCGCACAACATGGGGACACAGCATGCTGATCGACCCCTGGGGTGAAATCAAGGATGTGCTGGCAGAGGGCGAAGGCCTTGTAATCGGCGATATCGAACCCCATCATTTAACAGGTATCCGTGAAAATCTTCCGGCCTTGAAACATCGCAAGTTATAAACAAGTTGCGGCGCTGGCGGGGCGGAAGCGCCAGATGCTCTACAATTCGTTATCCGAATCAATTTTGTTTGCGCTTCAACGCGCGAATGGCAAATAAACAATGACTCCATTTGAACCAAATCTCCAGACTCTGGCCGTCGCGCGCGATGTCTTGCTGACGCCTTTCGGTCTTGATGAATCCGTGCTGATCAAGACCCTGGGCACGATGTTTACGCATCGTGTCGATTATGCAGATTTATATTTTCAATTTACCAAAAGCGAAGGCTGGAGCCTGGAAGAGGGCATCGTCAAAACCGGCAGTTTCTCCATCGACCAGGGCGTCGGTGTGCGCGCCGTATCGGGCGATAAAACCGCCTTTTCCTATTCGGATGAAATTTCCGAACGTGCATTGATGGAAGCGGCGATTGCAACGCGCACGATTGCACGGCAGGGCGCAGGCAAGATCAAGGTTGCTTCAGCCATTCAACAGGTGGGCGGTCGTGATTTGTATTTGCCCAACGATCCGCTGACTTCACTGGATGCGACTGAAAAAGTAAAGCTGCTGGAAAAGATAGAACGCATTGCGCGCGCGAAAGATCCGCGTGTGGTGCAGGTAATGGCCGGTCTGGCCGGCGAATACGATGTGGTGCTGGTAGTGCGCAGCGACGGCGTGCTGGCAGCCGATATTCGTCCTTTGGTGCGCGTCTCGATCACGGTCATTGCAGAACAGAATGGCCGTCGTGAAATGGGTTCCAGCGGCGGCGGCGGTCGTTACAGCTATGCCTATTTCAGCGATGAGTTGCTGGAGAAATACGCCAGCGAAGCAGTCGCTTCCGCATTGGTGAATCTGGAAGCGCGTCCGGCGCCGGCCGGCCCGATGACGGTGGTGCTCGGACCTGGCTGGCCGGGCGTGCTGCTGCATGAAGCGATCGGTCACGGACTGGAAGGCGATTTCAATCGCAAGGGTTCGAGCGCATTCTCCGGTCGCATAGGCGAACGCGTGGCAGCCAAGGGAGTGACGGTGGTGGATGACGGTACCATCGCCGATCGCCGCGGTTCGTTGAATATCGACGACGAAGGCAATCCTACCCAATGCACGACGCTGATCGAGGACGGTATCCTGAAAGGCTATATTCAGGACACGATGAATGCGCGCCTGATGAACATGCCGGTAACCGGCAATGCGCGGCGCGAATCGTTTGCGCATCTGCCGATGCCGCGCATGACGAATACCTATATGCTGGGCGGCGACAAGGACCCGGCGGAAATTCTGGCATCGGTCAAGAACGGTTTGTACGCAGTGAATTTCGGCGGCGGTCAGGTCGACATCACCAATGGCAAGTTCGTGTTTTCAGCCAGCGAAGCCTATATGATCGAAAACGGCAAGGTGACCTATCCGGTCAAGGGCGCCACTCTGATCGGCAACGGTCCCGACGTCTTGAATCGGGTCTCCATGATAGGCAACGACATGAGCCTCGACAGCGGCGTTGGCGTATGCGGCAAGGAAGGTCAGAGCGTGCCGGTCGGCGTTGGTCAGCCTACCCTGCGTATCGACGGTGTGACGGTAGGCGGCACGGCTTGATGTTTGTTGGCATTCGGCCATGATTTGCCTGAGTGCCAACTGATTTATCAAGCTTTTCTTGCCAAATTACGTGATTTATTGCACTATTGCCGACAGATAAAACGAAATTCAGTACAGACATGACCGCATTGCGCTTCCAATTTTACTTTTACTTTAGCTATTCCAGCCCAACGGCGGTGGAGAAGCGGTAAGCGCGCAGGTAAAAAAGCTTAAACCGAAATTCTTTAAATAACCGCCCGCGATGGCGGTTTTTTATTTTTAGCAAACAGATTTTGACTGGAGAAAAACATGCCGCGTACAGATGACTTACGGATTAAAGAAATGAAAGAACTGACGCCCCCATCGCATTTGATACGCGAACTGGGTATCTCCGAAAAAGCGGAGACAACAGTTGCTGATGCGCGCATCGCGCTGCATCGCATCTTGCACGGTCAGGATGATCGCCTGATGGTGGTCATCGGGCCATGCTCGATACATGACACTACAGCGGCGATGGAGTATGCGAATCGTCTGGTGAAGGAACGTGCGCGTTTTGCCGGCGAACTGGAAATCGTGATGCGCGTCTATTTCGAGAAGCCACGCACCACGGTCGGCTGGAAGGGCTTGATCAACGATCCGTACATGGACAACAGCTTCCGCATTAATGAAGGTTTGCACATTGCGCGCGAATTGCTGCTGAACATCAATGAACTCGGCCTGCCGGCTGGAACTGAATTCCTTGACGTGATCAGTCCGCAATACATTGCCGACCTGATCAGCTGGGGCGCGATCGGCGCACGCACGACGGAATCACAGATTCATCGCGAACTGGCTTCCGGTTTGTCCTGTCCGGTCGGTTTCAAGAACGGTACCGACGGTAACGTGAAAATCGCAGTCGATGCGATCAAGGCTGCGTCACAGTCGCATCATTTCCTGTCAGTGACCAAGGGCGGCCATTCGGCTATCGTCTCGACCAGCGGCAATGAAGATTGCCACATCATTCTGCGCGGCGGTAAAACGCCTAACTACGATGCGGCCAGCGTAGAGCAGGCATGCAAGGATATCGCAGCGAACGGTCTGGCATCGCGTCTGATGATCGATACGTCGCACGCCAACAGCTCGAAAAAACCGGAAAATCAAATCCCGGTGTGCGCCGATATCGCACAGCAGATTGCCGGCGGCGATACGCGTATCGTCGGTGTGATGATCGAGTCGCACCTGGTCGCCGGTCGCCAGGATCTGATCCCGGGCAAGGAACTAGTTTATGGTCAGTCGGTGACTGATGGCTGCATCAGCTGGGAAGACAGCCTGGGTGTGCTGGAAGGTTTGGCAGAAGCAGTCAAACAACGCCGCCTCAAGGATCCGGACGCATAAGCGACTGCAGTAAAAAATACAAAACGGGCACTGAATTCAGTGCCCGTTTTTTATTGCATTCGATTTTAATAGCGTTTGGTCAGAACCATCTGCTCGCCTTCACGCCGCATCTCGGTGCGGTTCAAAAATGACATGCCGAGCAAGGCAAAGGTCAGTCCGTTTTCCTGCACCAGCGCATCCACCTGGTTCAGCGTGATATCGCCGATCTTGACCGAGTTCAGCACCACCTGATAGGCCGTCACGACGCCGTTTGCAGTATTGACATAGGCAGTCTGTCCTTTCCTGTAATCGATGCCCAGACGGCGCGCATCCGCTGCGGGCAAGGCAATCAGCGAGGCGCCGGTATCGACCAGCATGCGCATCGTGCCGCCGTTGATCTGTCCCTGCACCATGAAATGACCGCGACCGTCGGCTTGCAAGGTCACGCTGCTGGCGCCTGATGGAGCAATGCGGTTCACATGTCCGCCTATATCGATGCGCTGCTTTTTGCCCTCGGTATCGAAAGTGGCGGTGGTTTGATTGACGTCTACCAGCCTGATGCCTGGCCTGACCGTATTGCCGACGGTGTAGGTTTTGGGTGAGCCGCCGTCGATGACCAGCACCGCCTTGCCGGGGAACAGACCGATCACGCTGATATCCGCCGCCTGCACTTGCAGCGCGACGCAGCTAAGGAGGGATGCGAGCAGCGGTAGTTTCATGGCAGAGTTCAATGTTATGAAAGCAATGATTCTGTCACGAAATTCCCGCAGTTTGGAAGGAACGTGGCGATGCCGTGGAAAATTGTCGCGAAAGCGTCTACATGAATCCGTCCCGGCTGAAACAGTCGCGCCAAAATGCCGGATCGGCATGACGCGACGGTTGCAGCGGGGTAGAGGGTCTAGTCGCGGAAGTTGTTGAACTCCAGCGGCAGATCGGCGACTTCCTTGCGCAACAAGGCCATTGCATCCTGCAAATCGTCGCGCTTGGCACCGGTGACGCGCACCGCATCGCCCTGGATGCTGGCTTGCACTTTCATCTTGCTGTCCTTGAGGATGCGCACGATTTTCTTGGCCGCTTCGGTTTCGATGCCGTTCTTGATCTTGACGACTTGCTTGACCTTGTCGCCGCCGATTTTTTCTATCTTGCCGCGATCGAGGAAGCGTACGTCGACATTGCGTTTGACCAGCTTGTTGGTCAGCACGTCCAACACCTGATTCAGCTGAAATTCAGAATCCGCATACACGGTCAGGTCGCGTTCTTTTTGCTCGACGCGGGCATCGCTGCCCTTGAAGTCAAAACGGGTCGTGATTTCTTTTCCTGCCTGATCGACGGCATTCTTGACTTCAACCATATTGGCTTCGGAGACGGTATCAAAAGATGGCATGATGATTTCCTTTTTTATTGCCTGGCTCGCGGCAGATGCCGGCGAAACGCCAGATGGTTCGTTCAGATCGCGTATCTGATGAGTCCGTCATTCTAGCGGACAAAAAACCGAGGGGATAGGGCTGCAAGATATAATCGCCCCCTATGACTCATTCTCTACCGCTTCAGTACGATGTTTCCCTGCGCAACCATAATACCTTCGGGGTGGAGGCTCGCGCGCATGCCTATCTGCCGGTGACATCGGCCGGCGCACTGGAAACAGTGCAGCGCGATGCCGGGCTGGCAGCCCTGCCGCGCCTGATACTCGGCGGCGGCAGCAATATCTTGCTGACGCGGGATTTTCCAGGCCTGGTGCTGCATATGGAAAACAGGGGAATCGAGATTGTCGGCGAAGATGAGGATGCCACCTATGTGCGCGCCGCTGCCGGCGAGAACTGGCATCAGTTCGTGCTATGGACGCTGGCGCACGGTTTGGGCGGACTGGAAAATCTGTCGCTGATTCCCGGCAGCGTCGGCGCTGCGCCGATACAGAATATCGGCGCCTACGGTATCGAACTCAAGGACAGGTTTCATGCGCTGACGCTGTTCGATTTTGCAACCGGTGAACGCACGACACTGAACAAGGCTGAATGCATGTTCGGCTATCGCGATAGCGTGTTCAAACACCGTTTGCGCGATCGTGCGGCGGTGCTGGATGTGACCTTTGCCTTGCCGAAAAAATGGCAGGCTGCGATACGTTATGCAGATGTAAGCAACGAGCTTGCAGCACGCAAGATAGTCGAGCCGACTGCCGGACAGATCAGTGATGCTGTCATCGCGATTCGCACCCGCAAATTGCCCGATCCCGCTGTGATCGGCAATGCCGGCAGCTTTTTCAAGAATCCGCTGGTAACAGCGAAGCAACGCGATGCCTTGCTGACGAAGTACCCGCAACTGGTGAGCTACGCGCAGCCTGATGGCAGCGTCAAGCTGGCGGCGGGCTGGCTAATCGATCAGTGCGGCTGGAAGGGCAGGACGGCCGGTGCAGCCGGCGTGTATGAGAATCAGGCGCTGGTACTGGTGAATCGCGGCGGTGCGAGCGGCGCAGACATTGCGCAACTGGCAAACGCGATTCAGGAAGATGTTGCCCAGCGTTTTGATGTGATGCTTGAGCCGGAACCGATTTTCCTTTGATGCTCAGGACATAAAAATGGATACGAAAATGTTGTGGCCCGTACTGGGCACATATATCACGCTGAGCGTGCTGGCCTTTGCTGCTTACGCAATCGACAAGGCGGCAGCGCGCAAGGGCGAATGGCGGATTAGCGAAAGCAATCTGCACTTGCTGGATTTGCTGGGCGGTTGGCCCGGTGGATGGCTGGCGCAGAAATTCTTGCGACATAAATCAGGCAAACGATCGTTCCAGCGCATTTACTGGATCACGGTAGTACTGCATTGTTGTGCGCTGGCGTGGCTGCTGTCGCCATATGGCAGTGCTACGCTGAACGCTATCGGTCGCTAAGCTGGCGCCACAGGACGTAAAAAAGCCCGGCTGCGTAAATGCAGCCGGGCTTTTTAATTCAGCGTGTCTATACTGTTTCGCTACCGAAGTTTGAATCTCGCCTCCGCATGCATGTGACATGAGAGGGTGGCACGGATATTCGCGCTACTTGGACAGATAGCGATTCTTGTCCTTGTCCTGCAGGAAGATTTGCGTGTAATGCCCGATAGTCGCGCTGGCATATTGTTCTTCGCCATAGTTGCGGCAGGGTACGCAGGCATAGCGCGGAATCTGCACGGCCAGGATGTGATTGTGCGTATCGTCGCAGCGCGAATCGATCACCACGGTGCCGCCGCAATCCGGACATGAACGTACCGTTTCATTGATGGTTTCGCGGATGCCGTCGGTATCGTAGTAGACATCCATGCTGCGCTTGTGGAACTCCTGTTCAGGATAGACCTGCTCGCGCAGCGTGTGCCGATTGTTCCAGTGATGGAAAGTCGCATCCTTCAGTTTTTCCAGATACGCGGTAATGTTCGCTGGTTGCTTCTGGCTTTCGGCGTCGTAGTCCGGTTCCTTGATGTGGCTGAAATCCATGCCTGCCATCGCCAGGATGATGCCGGTATTGATGTAAGGCAGCGCGGTTTCAATTGAGTAGCCGCCTTCCAGTACCGCCAAATCCGGCGCCAGTCGCTGATTGAGTACCGCATAGCCATGCGCGGTAAACTTCATGTTCGTGATCGGATCGGAGTAATGATTATCCTGTCCGGCCGAATTGATGATCAGGTCAGGTTTGAACTCATCCAGGATAGGCATGACGATTTCATCCAGCACATACAGGAAGCCTTCTTCGCAAGTATCTGGCGGCATAGGCAGGTTGATCGTGGTGCCGAAGGCATTCGGTCCGCCGAGCTCGTCCGCAAAGCCGGAGCCGGGATAGAGGGTGCGGCCATCCTGATGCATGGATATGAACAGCGTATTCGGATCGTGCCAGAAAATATCCTGCGAACCATCGCCATGATGGCAATCGGTATCGATGATCGCAATTTTCTTCACGCCATACTTGTGGCGGATGTACTCGACCATGATCGCTTCCATGTTCAACGTGCAAAAGCCACGGCTGCCATGCACGACACGGAATGAGTGGTGGCCGCAGGGACGCACTAGTGCAAAGGCGTTATCCACTTCCTTCGTCATCACCTTGTCCGCTGCCGTAATGCAGCCGCCTACGGCAATCAGATGCGACGCATGCACGATCTCGTCGATACCCGGCACGCAGAAATGCACGCGCTGTATGTCTTCAGCAGTGGCGACGCCGGGCTTGAATTCCTTGATATTGTCGAAGTCCAGCAGACCTTCTTCGAACACCTGATCCTGCGTGTACAACAGCCGTTCTTCGCGCTCCGGATGCGTCGGTGAAATCGCATAATCGAATGCCGGGAAAAATACCAGTCCTGTTTTTTTCTTCACGATGTGTTCCTTCAGACTTGTTCGTACTTAATATTCGTTGTTCTTGCTCATTGTTCGTGCTTGATCAGACCGGGTTTAATCTGCAGCCGCACGCGGATGTTTTTGCCTGTGGTCGCATAGCCGTGGATGACGTTGAAGGACTGGCAGTCCGCGACTTCGACTTCGAGGTCTTCATCGCGTGCGCCGGCTGCCCTGGCGATTTCCAGCAATCTTTCCTTGCCGAGCGCAACAACATCGTCGACCGTGGCGCGTGCAGAGATTTGCGTCTTGCGGCCATCTTCGGCAAACGTTAATTGTTGCGATTCGGTATCAGCCAGCAGATTCAACTCGACCGTGGTGCGTGCCATTGCCGCGCCGCTGGCATTGATCACCTCGGAGTCTTCGGGTACGAGCGCCGGCAAGGCCAGCAGTTCGCCTACCTGTTTTGCGATATACGGCGCAGGACCGCCGACGGCGATCAATTGCTGCGGGTTCAGCACTTTTCCTTCCAGCAGTTCATGGATGGTGTAGACCGGCTTGCTGTTGACTTCAGCGATCATTTGTCTGACCTTGGAGGCTATGCTGGCGCACATGCTGTCGACGATGGCTTGCGCAACCTGCTGCGGCGTTTGCTTTAATGCGGTCGCCAGGCTTTGCATAGCCTGCAAGGCCTTGGCCTTGTCGCCGATGGCTGCCAGGCCGAGAGTGATCAGCGCATCGGTCGGCGTCGGTACCGGGCCGTCGAAGGCCATGGCCGAACCCTTGCGTTCGGGACCGATCTGCAGTGCGCCGTCCACGACTTGAACATGGCTATCGCCACCCAGTGCCATCGAATGCGTGAGCAGGCCGCGGATCAGGGTCTTGTGTCCTTCGATTTCGACACCCTTCGGTTCCAGCAAGGGTGCGCCATCAGCGAACAGCGCGATGTCGGTGGTAGTGCCGCCTACGTCTATCGACACAGAATCCTGCGTCGATGATACAAACGGCAGCACGCCCATGATGGTGGCGGCCGGTCCCGACAGGATGGTTTGCACCGGGTAGTTGCGCGATTGCTGTACGCCTATGGTGCCGCCATCGGCCTTCAGGATGAACAAGGGCACATCGACGCCGAGTTCCTGCAGATAGCTGGCCAGCTGGTCGACCATGCGGCTGTGCAAGCGCCAGATGGCGGCATTCAGATAAGTGGTGGCTATACGACGCGGGAAATTCAACACGCCGGATTGATGATGGCCGAGTGAAATATGCGTGGCCTGATCGGCAAACCAGGCGCCGACTTCCTGTTCGTGCACAGGGTTGCGGGTGGAAAACTTGCCGATCACGGCCAGGTTGTCGATCTTGTCGGTGCTGAATTGCTGTTTCAATGCATCCAGCTGATCGTCTTCTATCGCTTCTGCTTCGATGCCGCGATGATTCATATAGCCGGCGATCAAGTGTGTTTGGTCAGCGAGCGGCAGATCCTTGGGCGAAACGCCAGGGCCGTTCATGACTATCAGACCGACCGGATCGAGCTGGTTCTGCGCAACGGCATTGGTGGAAATCGTCGTGCTGAGTACGATGCGTTTCAGCTGCTTGATATCGTCTGCATTCGCGACGGCCCGGGTAGCGCGCATCACGCAAGCCAGAATATCATTCTTGTCGGTCAGTACTTTGGACTTGCGGATGATTTTGCGGTTTTGCATCAATACCGAATCGGTATGGGTGCCGCCCACATCAATGCCAAGGATCATATATTTCTTTCTTGGGAAGTAGGTCCAGCGAGGCTGCCTTGAGTGGACAGGATCGCGCTGGCTGTATCAATTCAAATCGTCAGTTCAAGCCGGCGGCTGGCGCCGGATTGTTGACGCAGCGTCTATTATAAGGAGAAGACCTGCGAGCGAATCTAAGTAAGGCCGGCCCTCAGCAAAAAGCCCGGATAGTCCGGGCTTTTTCATTTGTGGCACGTACGTTCTATTAAACGCGTCAGATGAAATGGCAAACGTAGTCCAGTGTGTCCACGGTTTCGATATCGAAACTCGAATTGGCCGGCACCTCGAATTGCTGACCGCCTTCATAGGTGTTCCATTCCGTTGCACCAGCCAGACGAATGCGGCATTTGCCGGCATTCAGTTCCATGATTTCTGCAGCGCCGGTGTTGAATTTCAGCGTCGATGGAAAAATGATGCCTATGGTTTTCTTGGTGCCGTCAGCGAACAGTACGGTGTGTGACACGCATTTGCCATCGAAGTAGATGTTGGCTTTTTTGACGACGGAAACGTTATCGAATTGAGTAGTCATGATCTGTATGTTTGATGTTGAAGAAATTATTTCTTGTCTTTTTCAAAGCTTGGGAGAGCAACAGACGAGTTGCCGGTCAGCAGGCCGGCGCTGCTGTAGATGGCCAGCTTGTGACGTGTGTCTGTGATGTCCAGATTACGCATCGTCAATTGACCAATACGGTCGGCTGGCGAGAACGGTGCATCTTCCACTTTTTCCATCGACAGGCGTTCCGGCGCGTAGGTCAGGTTGGCCGACACGGTATTGAGGATGGAATAATCGTTGCCGCGACGCAGTTCGATCGTGACTTCGCCAGTGATCGCACGTGCAACCCAGCGTTGTGCGGCTTCGCGCAGCATGATGGCTTGCGGATCGAACCAGCGGCCCTGGTACAACAGACGACCCAGACGGCGGCCGCTTTCGCGGTATTGCTCGATCGTGTCTTCGTTGTGGATGCCGGTGATCAGGCGTTCGTAAGCAATGAATAACAGCGCCAGGCCCGGGGCTTCGTAGATGCCGCGGCTCTTCGCTTCGATGATGCGGTTTTCGATTTGATCGCTCATGCCGAGGCCATGACGGCCGCCGATGCGATTGGCTTCCAGCATCAGTTCGACCAGATCGGTATAGACAACGCCATTCAATGCGATCGGACGGCCTTCTTCGAAACGCACGGTGACAGTTTCGCGTTTGACTTCCACGTCGTCACGCCAGAATGCGACGCCCATGATAGGTTCGACGATCTGCATGCCGCTGCTGAGCTCTTCCAGATCTTTTGCTTCATGCGTAGCACCGAGGATGTTGGAATCGGTCGAATACGCTTTCTCGGTGGACATCTTGTAGTCGAAGCCGGACTTGATCAGGAATTCCGACATTTCCTTGCGGCCGCCGAGTTCGTTGATGAAGGCATCGTCCAGCCAGGGTTTGTAAATGCGCAGCGCCGGATTCATCAGCAAGCCGTAGCGATAGAAACGTTCGATGTCATTGCCCTTGAATGTGCTGCCGTCACCCCAGATATCGACGTTGTCTTCTTTCATCGCGGCGACCAGCATGGTGCCGGTGACTGCGCGGCCCAAAGGCGTCGTGTTGAAATAGGTAACGCCGGCGGTCGAGATGTGGAAGGCGCCGCTTTGCAATGCAGCGATACCTTCCGCCACCAGTTGTTCGCGGCAATCGATCAGGCGTGCCAGTTCGGCGCCGTAGGCCTTGGCTTTTTCCGGAATCGCGTTGTAGTCGGTTTCGTCAGGCTGACCCAGATTCGCAGTGTATGCATAAGGGATCGCGCCTTTTTGACGCATCCAGTGCAAGGCTGCGCTGGTGTCGAGGCCGCCGGAAAAGGCGATGCCTACTTTTTGATTGACGGGAACGGATTGGAGAATATTCGACATGGTGTTTGTTTCGCTTGCTTGGAATGTGATTGTGGTCAGTTTGAACTGAGCGGATAAATTAGCCTGGCTAACTGAAATTATTGATTAACTGAGCTTGCCGAGAACCAGATATTCGAGCAGTGCTTTCTGCGCGTGCAGGCGATTTTCCGCTTCATCCCACACGACAGATTGCGGACCGTCGATGACTTCGGCAGCAACTTCTTCGCCGCGATGTGCCGGCAGGCAGTGCATGAATAATGCGTCGGGTTGAGCCCGCTTCATTTTTGCTGCATCGACGATCCAGCCGTCGAATGCTTTCAGACGTGCGGCGTTTTCTTCTTCGAAGCCCATGCTGGTCCAGACATCGGTCGTGACCAGATGCGCGCCGGCGCAGGCATCGGATGGCGCTGCGTACAGCTTGTAATGCGTATTGTCGGCAGCCACCAGCGTCGGATCGATTTCGTAACCCTTGGGTGTCGACACGTTGACGTGGAAATCGAATACCTGTGCCGCCTGCAGCCACGAATACAGCATGTTGTTGGCATCGCCTATCCAGGCAACCGTTTTACCCTTGATCGAACCGCGATGTTCAATGAAGGTAAAGACATCGGCCAATACCTGGCAGGGATGGTGTTCGTTGGTCAGGCCATTGATCACCGGCACGCGCGAATTGGCAGCAAAGCGCTCGATGATGTCCTGGCCAAAAGTGCGGATCATGATGATGTCGCACATGCGGGACATCACTTGCGCCGCGTCTTCCACCGGCTCGCCGCGGCCAAGCTGGCTGTCGCGTGTCGCAAGGTGGATGGCGGCGCCGCCGAGTTGATGCATGCCGGCTTCAAATGACAGGCGGGTGCGGGTGGAATTTTTTTCAAACACCATTACCAGCGTGCGGTCGACCAGCGGATGGTGCGGTTCGTAATTCTTGAATTTGCGTTTGATGATACGAGTGCGTTCGATCACGTACTCGAATTCATCCAGAGTCAAATCAGAAAATTGCAGAAAGTGTTTGATTGCCATAATTGAAAACGGCGGCTAGGTTGGCGCCTGCCGCCGATTGTTGTAACTGCTTCAATTATAAGGGATTTCCATCTAAAAGCCAGCGCTAAGGCCACAGGCGTTCCCTTCTTTAGTACAGCTTCTGGGATGATTCATGCAATAACTGCAAGTACAGCGCATGCCGCATGGGCGCAATATCGCATGAGGCGACTGCAGTGCGGATCGCGCATTCCGGTTCATTGGAATGATGGCAGTTATAAAATTTGCATTTCCCCAGATACGCTTCAAATTCCGGAAATGCGCGTTCCAGCATGCCTTCGGTCAAATGGTAAAGGCCAAATTCCTGAAAACCCGGCGAATCGATGATCATCGTTTGAGTGTCGATCGCGTACAGCCGCGTGAACGTGGTCGTGTGCTTGCCGGTATCGAGCGCAGCGGAAATTTCGCGCACCGCAATGTCGGCATCCGGCACGATCAGATTGATGATGGACGACTTGCCCATGCCGGATTGACCGATCAGGATGGTCGATTGCCCTGTCAGCAAAGGCAACAGTGCAGCGACGGTTGCTTCCGGCTGCATGGTGGCTGACACTTCATGCACCGGATAACCGAGTCCGCCATAGAAAGCCACGCGCTTGCGGGTTTTTTCCAGCGATGCGACGACATCGATTTTATTCAGAATGATGTGCACGCTGACGCCGGCAGCTTCGGCGGCAACCAGCGAGCGCGATACCAGATCATCGGAAAATCCCGGCTCGGTCGCCACCACGATGAATAATTGCGTGACGTTGGCAGCCAGCAGTTTGGATTTGTACTGGTCCG
Source organism: Herminiimonas arsenicoxydans (assembly GCA_000026125.1). Taxonomy (GTDB): domain Bacteria; phylum Pseudomonadota; class Gammaproteobacteria; order Burkholderiales; family Burkholderiaceae_D; genus Oxalicibacterium; species Oxalicibacterium arsenicoxydans. The sequence goes on from CU207211.1 coordinate 881,689, forward strand.
AGCGATACAGCAGGGTCTTGCGTTCGGTGATGGCTTCGATCACGCCCTGATTGGCGGAAGTCAGTTGCAGATCGACGAGATCGCCGACAGCCACGTCACTCTTCTTGCCGCGCGTGACGCATTGAAGTTTTGCAGTATCGGTTTGCACCAGATAGTGACGGCCGTGGGCGGCAATCACGCGGCCTTGTATGTTCTGTGCTGCCATCAGGAATGCATGCCGTATTCAAAGATCGCATCCAGTTTCGCCGCGCAGATGAAATCGTTGTCCGACAAACCGCCTTTGCCTTCATTGACCGAATGCGTGTTGTATCTGACGGTGCAGTGCTTGTAGGTAATCACCAATTCAGGATGATGATCTTCGGCATGAATCACATAAACGATAGCGTTCACGAAGGCCATCGTCGCGTAGTAATTCTTGAACGTATATTCACGGAATATTTTTCCATCCTGCAGCCGCCATGCGGCGACAGCCTGCAAACGCTGCGCGATTTCTTCGGCGTTCAGTGCCTTTGTCGGCGGCTGGCACTTCTGTTGGCGCAAATCGGCAGCGTTGTTCATGATGTGCCCGTTCAAGTGGAAAGCAGCTTGTTGATACGCACGCTGGCCGGTGGATGCGAATCGTAAAATGCCGAATGCAGGGGATCGGGCGTCAGTGTCGATGCATTGTCTTCATACAGTTTGACCAGCGCCGACACCAGATCCTGCGAGCTCGTGTGTTGCGCAGCAAAGGCATCGGCTTCAAATTCATGCTTGCGCGAGCTGAGCGAAGTCAGCGGCGAAAACAGGAAGGAGAACACCGGGAGTACCAGTGCAAACAGGATCAGCGCCATTGCGTCGTTGCTGGCGCCCATCATGGGCTCTACGCCCAGACCGGTAAAGAACCATGCCTGGGTTTTCAGGTAGCCGAGCAACGCCAGCAGGGCCAGCGATGCAGCAAACATCACGCAGATACGCTTGACGATGTGCTTGAGTTTGAAGTGGCCGAGTTCATGCGCCAGTACGGCTTCAATTTCATGCGGCGCCAGACGTTCCAGCAGGGTATCGAAAAAGACGATGCGCTTGGCCGCACCGAAGCCGGAAAAATACGCATTGCCATGCGCACTGCGGCGTGAGCCATCCATCACAAACAAGCCGCTGGATGCAAAGCCGATGCGCTGCATCAGGTTTTCAATGCGTGTGCGCAGATTCTCGTCTTCCAGCGGTTTGAACTTGTTGAACATGGGTGCAATGAAGAGCGGCACCAGTACCAGCATCAACATCTGGAAAGAACACCAGACTATCCATGCATACAGCCACCATAGGTCGCCGGATTTTTCCATCAGGATCAGTGTGATCCATACCAGGCTGAGGCCTAGCGCCAGCGACAGCACAGTGCTTTTAAACAGATCGGCAAAGAACAGCGCGGGCGACATGCGATTGAAGCCGAAGCGGGCTTCCAGTACGAACTGGCGGAAATAATCGAAGGGCAATTCAATCAGGCCGGAGATCAATGCAAACGCCAGCACCAGCGCCAATTGATAACGCCAGCCGTCGCCGAAGACGGAAAACGAAGCACTCGCCAGCCATTGCAAACCGCCCATCAGCGTGAAACCGATCAGCACGGCAGCATTCAGCAGCACGATAAAGAGTGCGAACTTGGTTTTCGCAATCGAGTAATCAGCTGCTTTTTGGTGTGCTTCCAGTGAAATCTGGCCGGCAAATTGCGCAGGTACAGTGGCGCGATTGGCAAGGATGTGGCGGATGTGGCGCGAGGCAAGCCAGAAGCGAACGACCAGGCTAATAAGCAGGAAGCTGATAAACAAAACGGTAAACGCGAGTGATGACATTCTTTTCCTGTGAGAAAATGGCGGATTAGGCTGGTCCAAGGGAAACAATTATGTCACAAGCTGCTGAAGTAATACCATCGGTAACGCCATCCACGGCGCCGGTGCGTCCGAATGAATTCAATCTGGTATGGCTGGATATGGAGATGACCGGACTTGATTGCGACAATGACTGCATCATCGAAATTGCCGTAGTGGTAACGGATGCGGAATTGAATATTATCGGCGAAGGGCCGGTATTTGCCATCCATCAATCAGATGAAACGCTGGACAAGATGGATGCATGGAACAAGGGCACGCATGGCCGCTCCGGCTTGATCGAACGCGTTAAGGCGTCGACGGTGAGCGAGGCACAGGCGGAAGAGGAATTGATCGAGTTTTTGAAAAAATACGTGCCTAAAGGCAAATCGCCTATGTGCGGCAATTCGATTTGCCAGGATAGACGCTTCATGGCGCGCGGCATGCCGAAACTGGAAGCCTTCTTCCATTACCGCAACCTGGATGTATCGACATTAAAAGAATTGTGCAAGCGCTGGAAGCCGGAACTGGCGAGCGGTTTCAAGAAGCACCAGAAGCATACTGCGCTGGCCGATATCATTGAATCGATTGAAGAGTTGCGATATTACCGGGAGCATTTCATTAAGGAGTAATTTCCTTAGTGGATAATAAAAAACGGATGCTGGGTGGCATCCGTTTTTTTATGTCTGGTGGGATTTTTGTGCGGTGCTTTGAACAGTAGTTTTCTGATGGTGGGTAATCAGATGCCGGGGGGTAGCCCGGCGGCTACTCACTTTTCTTGCTTCGCCAAGAAAAGTAAGCAAAAGAAGGCGACCGCACAGCCGCTGCCCTTCGGGTTCCCGTTTGTGCAAATCAAAAAATGGGAAGTGAACGAAACTCGCTACGCTCGGACAACGTTCACTTCTTTTTCCATTTTCTGCTTCGCACAAAAGGCAGCGTCACAGCGGGTAAGAGCAACGGCAATTTCAAAAGCTATGTTGATAGAAATTATTCTATCTAAACATGATCAACATGTGAATTAAGCCGGCCCACGAAGTAGGTTCGGCTTGAGTGAATTGCTAAGTGTTATTTTTGAGGAGTTGGAAGTTGCAATGCTTTTGCCTTGCCATTAAGCATGAACCAACAGTTCTTTGTCAGCGCGGATTGCTTTTCGATTTTCACATCGGTAATCGCATCTGCTCCGATTGCATAGGCCGCGATTTTAAGATCTAAAATGACGGCCTGCTCAGCTGGCGATATCTCTACGAAACTGCGGTGGCAGCGCCCTGCATCTAACTCTCCAATATCTTGAGCACCACTTGGTACAGAATCTAATACTTTGATGGTTTTTGAAGCCTCGCGCTGGTCTCCTAAGCTGGCATATGACATGTCGTTACCAACGCGCATGTTGGAACTATATGTAGTGCATCCAGAAAGAAAAAGTACTGCAACTACGAACGAAGCTTTAACTGCTCTCACTTTAATATCCCCTGTTGTTTCTAACATAACGTATGCCGCAAATGTGCTTCTAAACATCGGTTACAACATTTTATGAAGCTGTTGTTCCATCTTGTTCCCGACTCTTTACCCATGGTTAAAGAGTCGGGAAATTAGTTTGGCTGAATGTTTATTCCGTAGATTCAGCGCCACAACACTTCTTGAATTTCTTCCCGCTGCCGCATGAACATTCGTCATTACGACCGACTTTCGGTGTTTCGCGCTGCACGGTTTTTACTGCCGACTTGCGATGTGGCAGCCAGAACTTGTGAATTTCAGGAATTGCAGCTTCGATCTCGATGGTCAGCTTGTGGCATTTGACCGGATTGTCGACCAGCACCAATTCCTCTTCTTCGATTTCTTCCGCACCCAGCAGATAGATAGGGCGCATCAGGGGTGCAATATTCGAGGTGTGGATAGGTTCCCACGCTTCGGCGCGCAGGCTCATGCCCAAATTGAAACCCCAGGCCCAGGCTTCGCCATCCAGTACCGGCTTGCCTTCCCATTCGTGTTCGCAGAACAGTGGTTCGTATTCTTTCGGTGCGACTTCCAGCGTGATCGCGATTTCATTCATGAAGCGGGCGATCAGGCCGACGATGCGTTCGTATTCCTTGTCGTTCTTGAACTTCGGCACGGCTTCGGCATTTTCGCCCCAGACATGCGGCAACCATTCGGCCAGCGGTACTTCTTCCGGGCCGACGACCAGCGCGGTCAGGTAGCCGTGCAGGGAGTCCATTGCCATGCAGTCGTCGGCAGTGCGATCGGACAGCAGGAATTTATCGAGTTCGTCGAATTCTTTATCGGAGAGGGGCTGGTCGAGATGCATGATGAGTTTCTTTGTTGATGTGCAGAGGCGACAGTGTATCAGCACGGTTTTGAACAAAGCGAGCAGATTGCGGAAACCATGCGATTTGCCAAATGACAATCTATCCATCATTCATCGGGAAATAGCATTGCAGCACCGTACAATGTGCAGATGAATGAATCCACTCCCTTGTCTTTTGCCACACTTACGCCCGACTGCGTACTCGATGCGCTGGAAAGCGTCGGCCTGTACAGCGATGGTCGCCTGCTGGCGCTCAACAGTTACGAAAATCGCGTTTATCAAATCGGTATTGAAGACGGTCCGCCGCTGGTTGCAAAATTTTATCGTCCCGCGCGCTGGAGCGATGCAGCGATATTGGAAGAACATGCGTTTGTCGCCAAACTGGTCGAACGTGAAATTCCGGTTGTTCCGGCGATGACACTGGCAAATGGCAAAACGCTGCATGAATTTTCCGGCTTCCGTTTTGCCGTTTTTGCGCGGCATGGCGGACGTGCCCCCGAGCTGGACGATCCGGCGACGCTGGAATGGCTGGGGCGCTTCATCGGACGCATACACGCGGTCGGCGCCTTGCAGACGTTTGAGCATCGGCCAGCCCTGAATATTGCGACCTTCGGCGAAGAGCCGCGCGACTATCTGCTGGCGAATAATTTCATCCCGCCGGATCTGCTTGATGCGTATCGCAGCGTGATTGCGCAGGCGCTGGATGGCGTACGCCGCTGCTTCGATCGCGCCGGCGATGTCAGCATCCTGCGCCTGCATGGCGACTGTCATTGCGGCAATGTGCTGTGGACGGACGCCGGCCCGCACTTCGTCGATTTTGACGATAGCCGCATGGGCCCGGCGATACAGGATTTGTGGATGCTGCTATCGGGCGAACGGCGCGACATGGTGCGCCAGTTATCCGATCTGCTGGCCGGTTACGAAGACTTTGCCGACTTCGATGTGCGTGAATTGCATCTGATCGAAGCTTTGCGTACCTTGCGCCTGATTCACTACGCCGCATGGCTGGCGCGGCGCTGGGATGACCCGGCGTTTCCGGTAGCCTTCCCGTGGTTTAACACGCAGCGTTACTGGCAGGACCGGATTCTGGAGTTGCGTGAGCAGGTGGCCTTGATGGATGAAGCGCCCTTGTGGACGAATTGACGATGCTTCTTGATTAAACGAGTGGCAGTTCGCAGTGCTGGATACAAGCGGTCCATGCAGCAGCATCGCCGCATCGCTTGTGCGATGTTATGCCTGCATGATCTGGTCGCACGCACTTATCAGCCGCGCGGCCAGATCTTTTGCATGTACTGGAATTTCTGTCTGCCCATGCAGCGCAAGCTCGAGTGGCGGTACCACTTTAAAACCTGATGCGGCATCCAGCATGCGGTGTCCGGCGGCAAGCAGTCGACGCGGTAGCAGCGTGACTCCCAGGCCAGCCTCTACCGCAGCGCTCACACTTGCCAGGCTGGCGCTGACATAAGTGATGCGCCAGCGCAAACCTGCAGCGTCAAGCGCGTGCATCATTTCGCTACGATACAAGCCGCCAATAGGAAAAACTACCAAGGGGATCGGATCATGCATTGCGTTTGGGCGGCTGCGGCTCTCGACCCAGCACAAGCGTTCGGACCAGCTGGCTAGTCCCGGCATACTACCGACCCTTTGCTTAATCAGTGCAAGATCAAGCTCGCCACGCTGGAAGCGCTGCCATAATTCGTGACTCATGCCGCTACTCACTTCCAGTCGAACCGCAGAATAAGTATCGATAAAAGCAGATAGCGTCGGTGTCAGTGCGCGACCAACAAAGTCCTCGGGCACGCCTAGCCGGACTTCTCCCTTACCGGCACTTTGTGCGATTTGTTCCATTGCTTCATCCATTAGCTGCGCAATGCGGTGCGCATAGCGCAACAGGCGCTCACCTTCCAGCGTGGTCGTGACATAGCGTCCGCTGCGATTCAGCAAGTCGCAGCCCACTTGCATCTCGAGGCGGCGAATTTGCTGGCTGATGGTTGACTGCGTTAGATGTACGCTGTCAGCGGCACGCGTGAAGCTCCCGGTATCAACGACCGCCACGAAACTACGCAAAAGTACGGGATCAAGCATCATGTTCAAGTATTCATAAAATCACTGAATGGCATTCAAACATTTAATTTATCGATATACAAGCATTTCTCTACAATGTGCTTCATCAGAGCCCGTCAATGGAATTGCCATGTTCAAAAGCATTGATCAATTTATTTTTTTGACCAGCATCATGGTCACCTCATTCGCTCAGGCTACCCCATTGCATGAAGCTGTTCGTACCGACGACTTGCAGACCGTACAGCGCATCCTGACGGGGCCGTCCGGGTCAGCATCAAGGGAAATGCGCGATGACGCCGGACGCACCCCTTTGCTATTGGCTACCGCACTCAATCGCATCGATATCGCTGGCGCGCTGATGGATGCCGGTGCTGATGTGAATGCCAAGGATGCCAGGCAGGATAGCCCCTATTTATTGGCCGGGGCCGAAGGGCGAGTCGCTATTCTCAATATGACGCTGAACCATAATGCCGATCTGGGCAGTACCAACCGCTACGGCGGTACTGCCTTGATTCCGGCCGCCGAACGCGGTCACGTGGAAGTGGTTCGCATCTTGATTGCCGCCGGTGTTGAGCCGGATCATATTAATCGACTTGGCTGGACCGCCTTGCTCGAAGCCATACTGTTGTCCGACGGAGGCGCGGCACATCAGGACATCGTGCAGCAGTTGATCGCAGCTGGTGCCGATGTGAATCTGGCCGATCGCGAAGGCATCACACCGCTGCAACACGCCTTGCGGCGTGGTTACATAGTTATCTCGAATCAACTGCGCACTGCCGGCGCGCATTAATGTTTTTTCACAAGAAAACCAAGGAGAGCTCAATGTCCGATCACGCAAAACTACTGGGTGAAGCTGTACGCCTTGCCAAAAACAATCATCAACAAGGTGGCCGTCCTTTTGGCGCGGTATTGACCATGGATGGTGAAATCATCGCCACAGGCGTAAACAATATCGTGCATAGCCATGACCCGACTACGCACGCAGAAATGGAAACCCTGCGCGCTGCCAGCCAGCGGCTGGGAAGACCGAATCTGAAGGGGAGCGTCGTGTATGCGAGCGGCCATCCCTGCCCGATGTGTCTGGCAGCACTGGTACTCACCGGCGTGGATGCAGTCTATTACGCATTCGACAATCAGGATGCCGCTCCCTACGGCTTTTCAAGCGAAGCAATTTATCAGGCGCTGCGCCTTCCTTTATCGCCACCGCCACTGCCGCTGACAAGACTGGCTGTAGACATCACTGCCGCGCAGCTATACGGACCGCAAACGACCGATGCAAAGTGAGGTTGCGCCCACCCGGAGCCGCACATTGCAAGTCGCCTGGTTGGCGATGGTGGTTCTGATCGGACTCAATCTGCGTCCGTTTCTGACGGGAGTCGGCCCGCTAACGTCGGCAATTCAAGACGAAATTGGACTCGATAATCGCGGCATCGCATGGCTTACTCTATTGCCGATGCTCTTGATGGGTATAGGGGGCTTTTTTGCATCTTCAGTGCAACGCATGCTGGGGGCGCGCAACATTTTGCTCGGTGCATTGGCGGTATTGGCAATCGGCTCCGCATTACGTCTGGTCGCTGTCAGCGGTACTTGGCTAATCGCGACAGCCGCCTTGTGCGGAATCGGGGCGGCGTTTATTCAAGCCTTATTGCCAGGCCTAATCAAACAGCAGTTTCCGTACCGCATCGCACCGGTTATGGGTCTGTATTCTGCAGCGCTGCTGGCAGGTGGCGCGCTTGGTGCGCAGCTCACTCCATTGTCGGTGACTTGGTCTGGCAACTGGCATCAAGCGTTGGCATGGTGGAGCCTACCAGCCATACTGGCACTACTGCTGTCAGCACAATTATTATCCCGCCAGACTGGGCCGGATAAACAAGCCATGCCTTCTCTGATGTTGCTCGGTCGCCCCCGTACCTGGCTGCTGATGATTTGTTTCGGCCTGGTCAACGGCGGATACGCCTCACTCGTGGCATGGTTGGCGCCGTTTTATCAGACACATGGCTGGAGCAGCGAACACAGCGGCAGTCTGGTCGCCGTGATGGCGCTGGCACAAGCAGTGGCCGCACTCTTGCTCCCGCTGCTCGCAGCGCGTCGGCGTGATCGCCGGCCGTGGCTGTGGCTCAGCCTTGGCTTGCAGGCACTCAGCTTTATTGCCTTTGCTTTTTTCCCCGATCTTGCTCCCTATACATGGGCCATGCTGAGCGGGGTGGGGTTGGGCGGGAGCTTCTCCCTGAGTTTGATCGTCGCGCTCGATCATCTTCCCGATCCTCGACAAGCAGGGGCACTGAGTGCACTCATGCAGGCGGGTGGGTTCCTCATTGCTGCCATCGCGCCTTGGCTTACTGCGATCATCTACGACTTTAGCGGCGGCTTTGCCGCGAGCTGGCTGATGCATCTGGCGTGCGTCATTCTGGTCGTCAGTCTCACGATTCAGTTTGCTCCCGAGCGCTATGCCTCTGCCATGTCCATGGCTGAATAAGCCGGATTATTCCAGATATATGCCAGCGCCCATTTGTATTTGCTACGAACGTATATTCAATAGTGTGCGCTAAAGATATACAGTACCGAGGCCTGTTAATGGTTCAACAATCTCTCGCTATTTATAATCTCGCATTATCAATTTGCCAGCCGGCCCTGCATGCAGTATCGCCTAGTCCTTTCTGGTATCCTTGCGCGCACCGTGATGCGGAATCACGAAAAAATCCTGCTGATCTCGCAATTCGTCAGGTGTTTCGATAACGCGAGCTTGATGTCCGGCCATCTGCGAACATAAAGAAGTTTGCTATAGAAGTTTGAATGCGCGTATGGACACATGCGTCGTGTGAAGTGCGAGGTCACCATAGTTAACAGTACTGCTCGGAAGGGCCTGTTTATACTGTGTTTGTGTATAGATAAAGGAATGAATAAAAATGAAATGTGCATTGGTAGGATCGCGCTTCTTTGGCGCCCAGGTATTCGAGACGCTACGCAAGGAAAAAGGGATTGAATTCACCAGTGTCGTTGCTCCGACGGAAGATGATCGTCTGGCGCAAGCCGCACGGGCCGCCGGCGTTCCGCTGCACATACTCGAAAACCCGCGCTTCGTACCGGGCGAGGCAATTGCCGAGGGCACCGATATTATTCTCGCGGCGCATACGCATGCACGCGTGAGCGACGAGGCACTTGCGCGCGCGCGCCTGGGCGGCATAGGCTATCACCCGTCGCTATTGCCCCGACACCGTGGCATTGCTGCGGTCGAATGGACGATACTGGAAGGCGATCCTATCGCCGGCGGCTCGATATATCATCTGGCCGACGGCTGGGATGCAGGCGCCGTCGCTGCGCAGGATTGGTGTTTTGTTGAAAAAGGCGAAACCGCGCGTGAGCTGTGGGAGCGCGCATTGGCGCCTATGGGCTTGCAGTTGTTGAGCAAAGTGATCCATCATGCCGCCGAACACGGCGTGCTGCCGGCTTTCCAGCAGGATGCACGCTTCGCGACCAAGGCGCCGATGATTCGCCGCTCTGTGGTGCTGGCCGAGGAAGTGTCTGCTACCACCACCTCGCTGGTGGTCTCCATCGTGGGTGCTGACCGCCACGGCATCGTCCGCTCGCTGGCCGAGCGGGCGCAGCGTTACGGTGCCAACTGGGCGGCCAGTCGCATGAGCAGGCTCGCCGGGGAATTTGCCGGCATGGTGCACTTCGAGGTGCCGCATGAGAATGCGGATGCGCTGGCAAATGCCTTGCGCGGACTGGAGTCCAGCGGCTTGCAGGTGGTCGTTGCCAAGAGCAATGGCGCCGAAGTATCCGATGCGATCAAGAGCGTCGAACTCGAATTGATCGGCGACGATCGGGTGGGGATCGTCAGCAGTCTGACCAAGATCCTGGCGGAGCGTAATATCAGCGTCGAGAGCATACATACCGAGATCGTTCGCAGCGGCGTGTCCGGCAAGCAAACGTTCAAGATCGGAGCGCACCTGCTGGTTCCCGCCAAGTTGTCCGTCGATGACTTGCGACAGGAACTGGGCGCTTTGGCGCACGAAATGACAGTCGACATCGCCCTGGGCGAGAAGCCAAAATCCGAGCCGTCGAATTGAATGCCGGCTTGACGCATACCCGCTGCGGGGCCAGTGCGGGCGTATAAAACGGACATTCCTGACGTAGCCCCATGCTGGGGGCTACGTTTTGGTAGAATCTATGCTTTGCGGCATTCTTTGCCTTTTGTGGCCTGACCCGAGTACATCCTGGTCAGGCCGAGTTTATTTATTTTTGCTGGAGCAAACGTGCCAGGTCTACTACCCAACGTCGATCCCGACGGTCTTCTCGAATATTCCGTTGTTTACACCGATCGTGCGATCAACCATATGTCGCAACGCTTTCAAGGCGTAATGCGCGACATTTCCAAGAACCTGAAAGAAGTCTACAAGGCGCAATCTGCCATTGTCATGCCCGGTAGCGGCACCTTCGGTATGGAAGCCGTAGCGCGTCAGTTCGCCACCAAGCAGCAATGCCTGATTCTGCGCAATGGCTGGTTCAGCTATCGCTGGACCCAGATTCTGGACATGGGCGATATTCCTGCCGGTACCACAGTGCTGAAGGCGCGTCAGCTGGAAGATGCGCCGCAGGCAGCGTTTGCACCTGCTCCTATCGATGAAGTGATCGCTACGATCAAGGCGACCAAACCGGCTGTAGTGTTTGCTCCGCACGTGGAAACCGCCTCCGGGATCATGCTGACAGATGACTACATGCGTCAGGTTTCTGATGCCGTGCATGCAGTCGGCGGCTTGTTCGTGCTGGACTGCATCGCTTCCGGCTGCATGTGGGTTGATATGCAAGCGACCGGCGTTGACGTTCTGATCAGTGCACCGCAAAAGGGCTGGAGTGCTTCGGCCGGCTGCGCCTTCATCATGTTGAGCAAACTCGCACGCGAAAAAATTGACTCGACGCAAAGCACCAGCTTCGCTTGCGATTTGCGCAAATGGCTGCAGATCATGGAATCGTACGAGCAAGGCAACGTTGCGTATCACACCACCATGCCTACCGATGCACTCACCATCTTGCGTGATGTGATGGAAGAGACGGCTGCATACGGCTTCGCCAAAGTGCGTGCCGAGCAACAGGAGCTGGGTGACAAAGTACGCGCACTGCTGGAGTCCAAAGGTTTCAAGAGCGTAGCGGCAGAAGGCTATCAAGCCCCAGGCGTGGTGGTCAGCTACACCAACGACGATGGCATACAGTCGGCCAGGAAATTTGTGGCCGCAGGTTTGCAGACTGCTGCGGGCGTGCCTTTGCAATGCGATGAACGGTCCGACTTCAAGACTTTCCGCGTCGGCTTGTTCGGTCTCGACAAGCTGCACAACATCGAGCGCACCGTAGCAAATCTGTCCAAGGCTCTGGACACGATGCTTTAAAAAGCTTGCGACTCAATGATTGAGTGATGCGTGATGATCCGAGCGATCATCACGCATGCCAAGAGGGGAGATAGCTTCAAGTCGCTTCCCGATCAACATCCGTCTTCATCACACTTTCTGCGCATGCTTCGCCAGCGCATCCAGTGCTGCAATCACCGCATCTGCTGCAGTATCGCTATTGGCTATCAGCACTGCATGCTCGATCGCTTCGTCGCGCTTGTTTTTTGCAAAATAGGCCAGCAGGTAATCGCCGTTTTCAGTGCCGGCAGTATTTCTGTCATCGTCTTTTGCCAACCGGCGCGTGTACCAGACTGCGTAGCCGTTCGACTCTTCACAGCAATACACTTCCACCGAATGATGCGGGCCGAGCGGAAATTCTTCCGGATCGGTATGCCAGATTGTTTTGCGCCACAGGTGATTTTTTTTGGATTCAGGAATGTGATTCATTTTTCTATGCTTTCCAGCCTGGTTCGGAATGATGGGTAAGTCGGGTTTGCGCTCTGCTTGGTGAAGATGGCAATCGCTCGTTTAATGCTTGTCTGGTGATATGGCATGACTGGCAGTGTTCAGCATGCTGTGCAATTTTGCATCTATGCGTGCATATTCGCATGCAATCGCATGGAAGTGCGACGGTGCATCGTGCAGTTCCTCGTTTTTCGCCCGGATTTCCAGTTCCCTGCACAAGGCAGCCAGTGCGCTGGCGCCTATCGATGCCGAACTGCCACACAGTACATGCGCACATTTTGCGATGGCAATGGCATCCTTGCCGACGCTGGCTTCCTGCAAATGCGTCAGACGTTTCGGACTGTCTTTCAAGAATAATTGTGCCAGTTCGATAAAGTCTGCGCCAAACATTTGTTGCGTCGCCTCCAGCTCATCGTCCTGCTGCAACGTAACGACACTGCAGACAGGCTGCGCATGCAACCAGCGCATCAGCATCTCATTCAGTGCGTGCATACGCATCGGTTTGCTGATGAAATCATCCATGCCGATGGCGAGACAGGTATCGCGTTCATTGCGATTGATGCCGGCCGACCAGCCGATGATAATGGCGTGCGTGTCAGCGTTTTCTGCCGCACGCAGCAAGGCCGTGGTTTGATATCCGTCCATCTGCGGCATCTGGCAATCCATCAGGATCAGGTCGTAATGCTGTTCGCCGGACAGTAGCAAGGCTTGCGCACCGCTTTTTGCGGTATCAATCTTGCAGCCGAAGCGTTCCAGCATCTGTTGCGCGACTTGCAGGTTCACCGCATTGTCGTCTACCACCAGGATGTGGCAATGTGCGAAGAGCGGTAGGTGTTCCAGGGGCGCATTCTCGGGGCCCAGACGTACGCCGGCGCAGACGAAGCGCGGCGCATCTTTTTTGACAATGCAGCCGCATAGCATGTCCAGCGTATTGATCAGCATCGATGACGGCGCAGCTTGCGGCAGCCAGGCAGAAAAACCGGCATGCGTCAAACGCTCTGCATCGTGTCTGTTGTGTTCGTCGCTGATCAATACGAGCAGAGTATCGCGATGCAGCTTTGCATTGCCGATAGCGGTACCCAGCGTTTCACCATCGATGCCGGGTATATGCTGTTTCAATAGCGCAATGCGATAAGGATCACCGCTGTGCGCCGCCTTCTCCAGCGCCGCCAGCGCAGCATTGGGCAATCCGAAGCCATCTACGCGTACCTCATGCTGTTGCAGCTCTTCTTCAATCCGTGCCCGGACCAGCGCGTCGGCGCCGACCACCATCATCCGCATGCCTGCCAGCGATTTGCGTGTTGCGTCATGCGCTATGGGGTGCAGAATTTTCAGATCGAGCAATTGCCCGATATCCGCCAGCAATGTGTCGGCGCTGCTCTGTGCAAGATTGATCATTTCGCATTGGTCGGAGGAGAGATCGTCTTTGCGTATCATTTCCAGCGCACCGATGATGCCGTTCATTTGTGTGTTGATTGTGTGCTGTACGTGGTCGAGCAACTGTGTACGGCTATGCGTATCACCTGCCTTGACGTCGTAACGCTCGCGTCGCCGTGCAATACGGTACCGTTGTGCGGACGTAAGTGTCTTGCATGTGAATGGCCGGCGAGAGGACATGACTTTCTTGAGAGGTTTTTTCGCAACATCTGAAATGGCGTGCCATTGCTACGATCGCCGTCCGTTAGAGAGTACATCAGTCAAGAATATAGCAAATGCTTGTGTAATTGGAATGATATTACTGCCTATGTTTTATTGCAAAAAATATATTATTTCTTGTGGTTTTGCGCAAATCTTTCGGCCATAGAAAGCTGAATGGGAAACGCGGGCGGTAATACAAGGTCGCGCTCTGGGAAAAGAGCGACCATCATTTGGAGCGACCGGTTAGGTGATTCGACCTGAGTGTGTGCATACGGTATTCCTCCCGGTTAAGCCACCAGCAATTTCAGAACCAGTCCAATAACAGCACTTGCCGCGATGACGTGAATAACATTGCGTTTGTAGCGAAGCAGCGCTACTGCTGCAATGACAACCATCAACGCGGCAACCCAATCGAAGGTGCCGGCAAATCCTTGCGGCCACAGGACGTGATAGGCAAAGAACACGGCCAGGTTGAGGATCACGCCGACCACGGCAGCGGTAATGCCAGTCAAGGGTGCTGTGAATTTCAGATTGCCATGCGTGGATTCGACTAATGGCCCGCCCGCCAGGATGAAGATGAACGATGGCAGGAAAGTGAACCATGTCACGAGTACGGCCGCAGTCGCGCCCGCCAGGAACTGCAAATCAGGGCCGAACACTGCCTGCACATAAGCACCGACAAAGCCGACAAACGCCACCACCATGATGAGCGGTCCCGGATTGGCTTCGCCCAGGGCCAGACCATCGATCATCTGGCTTGGCGTCAGCCAGTTGTAATGTCCGATCGCCCCCTGATAGATATAAGGCAGCACGGCATAGGCGCCACCGAAAGTCAGCAAGGCGGCTTTGGTGAAGAACCATCCCATTTGCGTCAAGGTGTGGTCCCAACCGAAGCGCAGCGTCAAGACCGCCATAGGTACGCACCACAGCACGCCGCCTGCAGCCAGAATTTTCGTCAATCCAGACCAGCGAAATTGAGCGTGGTCAGGTGCAGGCGTATCGTCATCGACCAATGCCGGACCGTACGATTTATCGGTTTGCCCGTGACTCCCCCCGACAGTGAATTTATGCGGAATATAGCGAGCACCGAGATAGCCGATCAAGCCTGCCGTTGCGACGATCACCGGGAAGGGGACATTCATCGCAAAAATGGCAACAAACGATGCGGCGGCAATTGCCCACATCAGATTATTTTTCAATGCGCGCGAACCGATGCGATGAACCGCATGCACGACCACGGCTGTAATCGCCGGTTTGATACCGTAAAACAAACCGGCGATCAGAGGCACATGACCATAGGCGATATAGAGCCAGGACAGGGCGATTAAAAAAAACAGGGATGGCAGCACGAACAGCGCGCCAGCCGCAATACCGCCCCTGGTACGGTGCATCAGCCAACCCATATACGTTGCGAGTTGCTGCGCTTCCGGCCCCGGCAACAGCATGCAATAGTTCAGTGCATGTAGAAAGCGCCGCTCGCTGATCCAGCGCCGTTGTTCAACCAATTCTCTATGCATGAGCGCTATCTGCGCGGCGGGGCCGCCGAAACCGAGGAAACCAAGCTTGAGCCACAGCTGGAGTGCCTGCAAAAATGTCACTTGCTCAGGCCGTACATCGTCATCGATGTGCGCTGTCCTGCCGGGAGGGGGATTGCTCATGCTGAAATGTCCTCTTCAAAAGCAGTCATCAGGCTGTCGAAAATGCCTGATGCGATCGTTAGCAACTGATCGTCGTCGGTAACGTTTAGGCGTATGCCTGCCAGCAAGCGTTCGATGCCGCTGGCTTCTGGTGGCTGTATGCCGCCAGCATCGATAAAGTGGACGATGTTGCCGAGCCGGCTGAGCGAAGGTGACTCCAGGCCGAAACTGGCCAGCAATGTTTCAAACGTCACCCTGGAACCGACATGAGAAAACCTGGCGCCGTCAAAGTCGAAACCCAAGGCGTCAGCCGGACAATCTGCGAATGAAGACAGCCACACAATGCGAGCTTCCGGATCGATAAAGCGACGTATCAGCCAGGCACTTGCCAGGCGATCCACCCAGGGGCGCGCACGCGTCGCCCAGATGCGTGCGCGATAATCGGCAAGCTGCAAACGTGGAATTTCTCCGGCAACGGAATGTGGTTCATCCGGCGACAGGGCTCGCCTTGCGCTAGTTTCCAGTTCACGCAATGCGGCATGTGTCTGCTTTTGCGATTCACCGGAAAAGAAGTCAATCGCGTTCAATTGCTCAAAGGTCTTGAGTAACTTGCGCAGCTGTTTGAGTGTCTCTGCTGCTGTCTCGTCAGTAAGCGTGGCGCGCATATGCGCAATATCGGCTGACAGTGCGGCAAATTCTGCCGAGCGATCGAACAAGGCTGCGAACACTTCCTTTTCTGCGCGTGTGGGCAGCAAATAAGTCGTACCGCCATTACTGTTTACATCCTCTGCAATGGTGGTCAGCGTTGCCATGCAATGATCTTTGTCCGGGAGCAGATAAACGCCATCGCGCAATACGGCGGCGCCGGACGCCTTGAGTGCGCGCCATGCACGCATCCGTACGGTAGCATTTTCGGTTGGCAAGGTAAGGATGAGTAGTATCCACTTCATAATTTGTAGCGTTATCTATATTTATGTAGATAACTCTACTTTTTATTTTTATTATTGCAAGAAGATGTTGTGGGATTTCTATGGTGGCGACATGCAATACTTCATCGCGGCATGTGCAAATTTATGGAGAGAAAATGGCCTGGATCATTACGAAATACCTGATTACTGCTGGTGTTGTGGTTCTTGTTTCGGAGTTGGCCAAGCGCAGCGATAAGCTGGGCGGCTTGATTGCCGCGTTGCCGATGATTACGGTGCTTACCTTGATCTGGCTGCATGTGGAAAAACAGCCCGAAGCGAAAGTGGCAAATCATGCCTGGTATACGTTTTGGTACGTGGTGCCGACGCTGCCAATGTTTCTGATTTTCCCGCCACTATTGTCCCGCATAGGGTTCTGGCCTACGCTTCTCGCCTCTGTCGTGATTACCATCATCTGTTTTATTGTGTTTGCCCTGTTGATGCGTCGCTTTGGCGTTGAGCTTATGTAATTCATTGCGCCTCCCGCCTTTTCTTGCTCGGGCCTTCTATCGGTTTGCAGTTGCGCGCAGAAGTCGAATACCGCTTCCCCTTGCGCACTTGCCGCAACATGGCCAAGGCGGATGCAGTCTTCTGTATCCGGCGGCCTGTCGCCGGCAACCCCCTCTGTTTGATAGCCATGCCACGGATGTCAGGCGTGTCGTCGATTTCATGAGCGGAAGTGATTTCCTGGACGAGTGGCTGATCAGGCAAGATTTATTATTTATTTGATATCATATCGTTGCTGTGCAGCAGGCATTTCAAGCTATATTAGACGGGACGGCAAGCAGACTAATAGTTGCTTAAAATTAACTAAAGCAATCTTTTTGCAAGAAAATCCGGCGTGCCTGTTGCCGCTTTGAATCGACGTGGAGCATCAAATCAAACTCCGACTATCCTCAACCCGGGCACCATTGGCGACACGATCCGAGCCGTCGAAAACCAGCTTGCATCGCGCCATGTTTTTTCGCCGGACTCTTGCTTCCGACGGACAAGTACCTGCTGGCGACAATGCGTATGACCTGACGGCGGCACTGACCCTGATTGCATCCTTGATACGTGCCCTGAGTGAAGTGCACCAACGCACGGAATTGCATCAGGCACTGTGTCTGGCGAATGTGCGCCTGCTGTCGGACGGTTCGGTTGAATTGCGCAACGACGCAACGGTGCCGCTGGCGTACAGTTCGCCGGAACAAACCGGTCGCATGAACCGCCAAGTGGATTATCGCAGCGACTATTATTCGCTTGGAATCGTGCTGTATGAATTGCTGAGCGGCCAGCTTCCTTTCGAATCCGACAGCGTGATGGAGCTGGTGCATAGCCACATCGCAAAAAAACCGCTGCCGCCTGGCCGCTTCAATCCAGTGATTCCCGACACGCTGGGCAATATCGTTCTCAAGCTGCTGGCAAAAAATGCCGAGGATCGCTACCAGAGCCTGGAGGGTTTGCTCAGCGATATTGAACACTGTCGCTCCGCATTGGCTCACACCGGCATTATTGAACCGTTCGTACTGGCGCAGCACGACGCATGCGATCGCCTGCAGATTTCCCAGAAACTGTATGGGCGAGATGATGAGTACAACTGCCTGCTGAGTGCGTTCAAACGGGTCGCCACGGGCGGCGCCGAATTACTGCTGGTAAACGGCTATGCGGGCATCGGCAAATCCTCGCTGGTGAATGAAATTCACAAACCGGTAGCGGTGCAGGGCGGTTATTTCATTTCGGGGAAATTCGACCAGTTCAAACGTACGATTCCGTATTCGGCATTGAATCAGGCCTTTCGCGAATTGATGCGGCAAATCCTGACCGAAAATGAAAGCCGGATTGCCGAATGGCGCACCAAACTGCTGAGAGCGCTGGGCCCCAACGGACAGTTGATCATCGAGGCGATTCCTGAACTGGAATTCATTATCGGGCGGCAGCCTCAGGTTCCGCTGCTGGGCGCCACACGCAACGGCTTCAATTATGTAATGCTCAATTTCGTTAGCGTATTTACGCAGAGCGACCATCCTGTTGTGCTGTTTCTCGACGATTTGCAATGGGCGGATGCCGCTTCGCTGAAACTCATCACGCTGTTGATGAAGGATCTGGACGATCCCTGCCTGCTCCTGATCGGCGCTTATCGCGACAACGAAGTCGATACCGCGCATCCGCTGAATCTGACGCTTGATGTGATACGCAAGCATGCCGCTGTCACGAAAGTGGAAGTGAGCCCGCTGCAGGAAGACAGCATCGAAGAACTGGTGGCCGATACGCTCAAGCGCGATGTGCATGAAACTCGCTCGCTGGCGCAACTGATTTATCGCAAGACGTTCGGCAATCCATTTTTTATCGGGCAGTTCATCAAGAGCCTGCGCAGCGACGGCCTGTTGTGGTTTGAAAACGGAGCGTGGCATTGGGATATCGTGCAAATTCAGTCATTGAATATCACCGACAACGTGGTGGATTTGCTGACCAGGGAATTGCACCGTCTGCCGCAGGCAACGCAAAGCCTGCTGACGATCGCAGCCTGTATCGGCAACCGTTTCGATTTGCAAACGCTGGAAACGGTGAGTAAAAAATCGCAGCAGGAGATCAGCGAGTTATTGCACGATGCACTGCAAACCGGTTTGATTGTTCCGGCAGAGCATATCGCTGCGGCAGTCACGCTGGTACCTTGTTCCTATCAGTTCCAGCACGACAGGGTGCAGCAGGCGGCGTATGAAGGCATAGCCAGACACGAAGCCGATGCCGTGCATCTGAAAATAGGCCGCCTGCTGCTGCATAGTTTGACGGCGGCGGAAAGGGAAGAATGTATTTTCGATATCGTCGATCACCTGAACCAGGGCTGTGCATTGTTGACGCAGCAGCAGGAAAAGGACGAGCTGGCCAGGTTGAATTTGCTGGCAGCGAA
Organism: Herminiimonas arsenicoxydans; assembly: GCA_000026125.1. Taxonomy (GTDB): domain Bacteria; phylum Pseudomonadota; class Gammaproteobacteria; order Burkholderiales; family Burkholderiaceae_D; genus Oxalicibacterium; species Oxalicibacterium arsenicoxydans. The sequence continues at coordinate 900,875 of CU207211.1, forward strand.
AAAAGCGCGCAAATCGGCCGCCTTCGATGTGCACTGCGAGTGCATCGAGATTGCCGACAAATTCGGCAGTGTGGAGGATTGGAGCAAAAAGCCGGATTTCATGCACGAGTTGTACATGGAGTGGATCAACGTTGCCTTTACCCGCGCCGATTATCGCGAAATGGAAAGGCTGTGCCAGATCGTCTGCGAAAAAAGCGCAACGCCGCATGACATCATCGCTGCCAAGGATTACCTGATTCGCTGTTACGGTGCAATTTACAAACCGCAGGAATTGATGAAAACAGGAATCGGGATGCTGGAAATTTCCGGCATCAGCTTGCCTGCCAACTTGAGCGAAAAACATATACGGCTGGCGCGCCTCAAGCTCCAGCTGGCCTTGCGCGGCAGAGATCCGCTGGAGCTGGCGGATCTGCCGCCGGCGACCGACCCGCAATATCTATTGCAACTGCATGCAACGACGGCTTTTCTGGGTTACGGCTTTACCTATCTGGCGGACTCGAATGTCGTGTTGTGGGTCGCGCTGGAAATCGTGCGTCGTTCGATTCAATACGGTTCGTCGCCGCATGCTGCTTATGCGTATGCAGTATGGGCCCGTACGCTGGTGGGAAAACTGGGGAAGGCCGATGCAGGCTATAAATTCGGTAAGGTGGCGGCGCAGCTTGGCGGACATAAGCGCCTGCTGGGCGCAGTCGGTATTTTTCACGGCATCATCCGCCACCATCGCGAACATTTGCGTCTGTCGCTGGAACCGTTGCTGGATACCTATACCAGAGCGATGGAAATCGGCGACAGGCCTGGCGCCATGGTTGCGCTGTCGTTCTCGGATGCGATCCGCTTTCAGTCGGGCGGCAATGTGCAGGATGCGCTGGCGACCATGCGCAAGGATCTGGATATCTATCGCAAGATGGATTATGCCGCGCTGCTCGGCGTGATGATTCCGTGGGCGCTGCTTTTTTCGCGGTTGACCGGCGAGTCTGTCGTCGATATCACACAGGGACGCGAGCAGGAAGACTACGTGCAGGCGCGCAAAATGGCTGCCGATCCGTGGGGTGTTTTTTACGTGCGGTCGATACAGGCGATAGGCGAATATTATTTCGGCGAATTCGCCAGTGCGCAGCGGCACGCCCAGGAAGCGATCGCCTTGCCGGGTTTTGATTTCGGCACGCCATCGTCAGGATTTCTATTGTGGATACATGCGCTGGCCGAGTTGGCGCAGTGCCATCCGCACGACGCGGGCACTGCGCGCGTGCTGGCCAGTGTGCAGCGCATGCAGCGTCGCTTCAAACCGTGGGCCCAGCATGCACCGATGAATTACCGGCACAAATGGCAATTGGTCGAAGCCGAACGTTATCGTGTGGCCGGTAAAAACAGGCGCGCCGAGCAATGTTACGAGCTGGCGATCAAGGGAGCGCGCGAGCATGGTTTTACCGGCGATGAAGCCTTGTCGCACGAACTGGCAGGGAAGTTTTATCTGGCTCAGTCTAAGGAGATCAATGCACGCATGCATCTGGAACAGGCGCATGCCGGATACGAGGAATGGGGTGGATTTGCCAAGGCTCTGCAACTGGAAGCGGCTTATCCTGTCTTGCTGACGCGCGTGATGGCCCGCAAACGTGTCGGCAGCCGCGGCCTGGCCGAAGCGCACGAACGGCAGGTGGATATACAGACGGTCATTCGTGCATCGCAAGCGCTGTCGGGAGAAATTCAAATCGACAAGCTGCTGGCCAAGCTGATGAATTTGCTGATCGAAAATGCCGGTGCGCAAAAAGGGGCTTTGCTGGCAATCGAGCACGGCCGTTTGTACGTGCAGGCGGAAATCAACGCCGATACCATCACCCTGCAGCATGGAATGGCGTTAGAAAAAAGCACGCACCTGGCGCTGGCGGTGATCAACTATGTCAAACGCACCGGTGAAAAAGTCGTGCTGGGCGATGCGTTGAACGACAGCCAGTTCAACGGCGACCCTTACATTGCGCGCGAGCATCCGAAATCGATACTGTGTCTGCCGCTGCATAAACAGGGCCAGCTGGTTGGCATCCTGTATATGGAAAACAATCTGGCCATCGATGCATTCACGGCCGAACATGCGGATCTGCTGCAGATCTTGTCGACGCAGATTGCGATCTCGCTGGAGAATGCCGGCTTGTACAACGACCTCGAACAAAAAATAGAAGCACGCACGCAGGCGCTGAGTCAGAAAAATGCCGAGCTGCACACTACGCTGAACTCATTGCGGCAAACGCAAAAGCAATTGGTGGAATCGGCCAAGCTGGCTTCACTGGGACAGCTGGTGGCGGGCGTAGCGCATGAAATCAATACGCCGGTCGGCGTCAGCATGACCAGCGCTTCGACGCTGGCGGAAGAAACCACGCGCCTGAAAACGCTGTTCCAGAGTGGCGAGATGAAACGCTCGGATCTGGATACCTATGTCGGCACCGCCGCCACCATCAGCAAGCTCCTGCTGTCGAATATGGAACGCGCTGCCACACTGATACAAAGTTTCAAGGATGTGGCGGTGGATCAGGCCAGCGAAGAGCGGCGCATTTTTCGCCTGAAAATGTATATCGATGAAGTCCTGTCGAATCTGAGTCCGATGCTGCGTCGTTCCGAACACCGGATGACGGTCGATTGCGAAGAGACGCTGGAGATCGATACTTATCCCGGCGCGCTGGCGCAAATCATCACCAACTTTGTGATGAATGCATTACTGCATGCGTTCCCTGATGACGTATCGGGCGAAATGCTGATAGTGGTGCGCAATGTATATGCAAAAGGAATGGAAACCGATTTGATCGAATTGCGTTTCTCCGATAATGGCATCGGCATCCCGCAAAAGAATCTGACAAAAATATTCGATCCGTTTTTTACCACCATGCGCGGTAGCGGCGGTAGCGGGCTGGGTTTGAACATCATTCACAATCTGGTGACTGGCAGCCTGCAGGGACAGATTAGCGTAGAAAGCCAGATGGGCGACGGCACCACCTTCATCGTGCGTTTTCCACGCAATCCGTCTGCTGCAGTGCCTGCAGCGCAAGCCGTGTTGCGCAAGGCCTAGGACCCATCATGTTTGAGGATTTTGTCTTCGCGCCGGAAAAGGAAAACGGGCACGACAGCAGCGAGCCGGGCTGGAAAATCCTGATCGCCGATGATGAAGAAGAAGTGCATCAGGTGACTGCAGTTGCGATGATCGATGTGCAGTTTAAGGGGCGCAAGCTGGAATTCCTGCACGCATATTCTGCCGGTGAAGCACGCGCCATGCTAGCGGCAGATCGCGACATTGCGATTATTTTGCTCGATGTGGTGATGGAAGAAGACGATGCAGGTTTGAAGCTGGTGCGTCATATTCGCGAGCAAATGAACAATCGGCGGGTGCGTATCGTCCTGCGCACCGGGCAGCCGGGACAGGCGCCGGAGCGTGATGTGGTCGTCGACTACGACATCAATGATTACAAATCCAAAACCGAATTGACGCGACAGAAGCTGCTGACCTGCATTATTTCTGCCTTGCGTTCTTACGACGATATTGTCGCACTGGAAAATCTCAGCCGTGATCTGGAACGGCAGGTCCTTGAGCGCACGCACGATTTATCGCTGGCGAAAAATGAGGCGGAAGCGGCGAATCGCGCAAAATCGGAATTCCTGGCCGTGATGAGCCATGAAATCCGCACGCCCATGAACGGCATGCTGGGCATGATGCAACTCGCCCTGGCGCAGGCTTCGGATGTTGAGCAGCGCGAGTATCTGGAAACCGCACAGTATTCAGCCGAAGCCTTGCTGACCATCCTGAACGACATACTGGATTTCTCCAAACTGGAATCGGGCCATCTGGAATTCGAAGCGGTCACTTTTGATTTGCCCAAGGCGGTCGACAGCGTCATCGAATTGATGAGTGCCAGAATGCAAGGGGCGGCCTTGTCGCTCAACGCAGAGTGTGACGCCGATCTGCCGCGCTTGCTGACGGGCGACGTCGGACGTTTGCGTCAGGTCTTGTTGAACCTGATCGGCAATGCGCTGAAATTTACCGAGCAAGGCAGCGTGACGCTGAAAATCGAACGGCTTCCCGCAAGCGGTACGCAGATACCGTTGCGCTTTACCGTGATCGACAGCGGCATCGGCATCACAGCGGAAGAGCAGACACGTTTGTTCCAGTCCTTTTCTCAAGCCGATCATTCGATTTCCCGGCGTTTCGGCGGCACCGGTCTCGGCCTTTCCATCTGCAAGAAAATCGTCGAGATGCAGCGTGGCTGCATCGGCGTTGAAAGTACGCCGGGCGAGGGTAGTCGTTTTTGGTTCGAGTTGACGTTTGTTCCGGCGCCTGAGCCCGGGGAAAAGTCTGACATCATAGTTGCTCCAGCCTTGCCGGCAAGCCGTACATTGCATATCTTGCTGGCAGAAGATAATGAGATCAATCAAAAGGTCGTGGTCGCATTATTGAAAAAATCCGGCCATACGGTGCAGATTGCACAGAATGGTCGCGAAGCCGTGCTCGCCGTACAGCAAGGCGTATTCGATGTCATCCTGATGGATATGCACATGCCGGAAATGGATGGACTGGCCGCCACGCGCGCGATTCGCGGCATGCCGGCACCAGCTTGCAGCCTGCCTATCGTCGCGCTGACGGCAGCCGTCACCTTGTCAGATATACAAACCTGCATGGATGCGGGGATGAATTATTTCCTTGCCAAACCGTTCAGAATCGAGCGTCTCAACGGCATTTTGCAGGAATTATTCAGCGTCAAAGCGTAACAAACGCTTCCGATTGGTTCTTGAGCAAGCCTGTGGCGGCCCGCCATATCGCGGAAGTGACGGTATTTCTTACCTCTTTTTCAAGCCTGATTTATACCCCATCCCTTGATAATGCCTATTAAGAAACTCCGACTGGCGTAAGCAAACGCGAGCGGAATTGACCTTCAAGAGGATCCTCGATGGACACGAATCAGGCACTGCGTACAACCCTTACTCTGCAAGCAGCCGATGCCGGCAATGATGATTTCATTGACAGCGTTCTCGATGCGCCGAAGAGCGGTGCCCGTGTCGCAGGCATGGATCTGAAGGCGATTCGTGAAGCAATTGCGCGCGTGGAAGCAGAAGCCAAGGCGACTGTCAGTGCCGAAAATCGCGCCTACGCTGAAGCGCATGCGCGTTCGCTGGCAGAAGATCGCGCCCAGGCCGATGCCGCTGCCATTGCCGAAGCCAATAAGAATGCCAGGGCTGCCGAAGAAGCGATTGCCGCCAGCCGCGCGCGCCTCGAAGTGGAACGTCAGGCACGCGCAGCCAGTGAAGCCCGTACCCTGGCTGTCAACAAGGAAATCGCCGAACTGCGCGCACGCACCGAAGCCGATACCCAGCTCGGAATTATCGCGATTGGTCGCGCCAAGGCAGAGCAACTGGCCCGCAAACGTACCGTAGAACAAATCGCCGAAGAAGCCGCATTGAAAGCGCAGGCTGCCGAAGCAGCTGAAAAACTGGCGCAGGCAACAGAAAAAACGCGTCTGCACATGACGCAACACATAGGCGCCACACAGATTGCCACCCAGGCGGCGCAGGAAGAAGCGGCAGAACGCGCACGCCTTGAATCGCATGTGGCCGATCTGGCGCGCGAACATGAGCGGCGTGAAAAAAGTGCGTATGAAACGAATAAAACGCTGATCAGTGCACGCCGCGATGCCGTGATTCTGACGCAGCAGCGTGAAGAAGCCGACGCCAAGGCCCTGGCGGCCATGCTGAATCGGGTGCCGGCCGAAGTACGGGCGCGTGAAGATGCGCTGGCGCGGGCGGCAACCGAGCAGGAGCAGCACGCAGCGGCGCAAGCCCGTATGGAATCCGAACAATGCGCGTTGGATGCGATCCAGATGCGTTTGCGTGCGGAAGCTGAAATGCACGCTGCTGCTGCGCGTCGTGAACATGTTGAAAGCATGGCGGCGGTAGCTGCGCAATCGCGACGTGAAGCGGAAGAACGCGTACGTGTCGCCACAGAAGCGCGTATCCAGGTTGAAAAGCAATTGCAGACTTCGGCAATTGCACGCGTGGAAGCGGAACATCAAGCCGACGAACAGTTGCGCGCGCGCATTGCAGTTGAAGCCAGGGCGGAAGAGGAAGCGCGTCAACGCGAGATTGCAGAACGGCAGGCAGAAGCCGCTGCCAGCGTGCGGGCAGAAGAAGAGCAACGTGCCAGAGAACTGGCGCAACAGCGCGCCGCGATGGAGCGTGAAGCTGCCGATATGGCGGCGGCACGTTCAGCTTCGGAAAAGTTTGCCGTGGACAAGGCGGCAGAATGCGTCGCCCTGCAGCAGCAAATGGCTGAAATAGCATCGCAAAAAGCGCAACAGGCGCTGGAACTGGCAAACGCAGAACACCAGCGCGTAGCAGTGGAGCGCCGTACGCTGCTGGCCACGCAGGAAAAAATTCAGGCAGAGGAAGCCGCCGCCGCCGCCGCTGCTGCGCGTATTGAAGCAGATCAGGAGCAGGCCGCCTTGCTGCGCATGCAGGAACAGGCAGAGCAAAAAGTCTTGTCTGCGCAGGAAACCGAAAGCGCTGCCATCAAGCTCAGGCTGGAACACATCATGGCGCAGGCCAACTTGAAGAGTGCAGCGGCCGAGGCTGCATTGGCACAGGCGCACGAAGCAGTCGCGCTGGCGAAAATACAGGCGCAACGCCTGCAGGACGAACAAACATCCCTCGCAACCTTGCAGGAAAAACTGGCTGCCGAACGGGCGCATGCAGCAGCAGTGCAGAAGGAATTGCATGCTACGCAGAAAAAAATCGCGCAAGAGCAGGCAGCACGTGCAGCAGCAGAAGCGCGTGTCCGGGCCAGCGAAGAGCACGCAGCCTTGCTGGCCGCACAGCAGCAGGAAGATCAGGAATTGCGCGCAGCGCGCGAAGCGGAATGCGTCGCCAACCAGCACATTCTGGCGCAGGCCAAGGCCAAGACTGCATTACAGAGAAAATCCGCCCATCTGGCGCTGGGCAAGGTGCGCCAAATGGTCGAGCTGACACGGACCCAGCGTGAGCATGCCGAGGCGGAAGAGCTTGCCTTGCAGGCGCTGAAAGAAAAATGCCGGATTGAAGCGGCGGCGAAAGCGGAAGCGGATGCGCGCATACAGGCCGATCTGCAACAAATGGAATTACTGCGCGAAAGCGAAATGGCAGAGCGAAAAATTCGCGAGGCAGCGGAAGCAGAATGCGCTGCCACCCGTCAGACTCTGGAACAAACCAGAGTCAAGGCCGAGCTGCAACAGGCCAATGCACTAGCTTCGGAGCAGCGTGCCGCCGAAGCGCTCGAACTGGCGCAGGCGGAACGCGTGCGCAGCATTGCAGAACAAAAAGCACTGGAAGCAATTCAGCAAAAATTGCTGATAGAGCAAAGCGCACGCGCCGAAGCCGAGGCGCGCATCCTGCAGGAGCAGGAAGAGGCTGGCATATTGCAGGCGCGTGCCGAAGCTGATCAGGCTTCGCGAGCTTCAAACGAGGCGATGCTGCAGGCGGAAAAGCAAATGCTGGAAGCGGCGGCACAACAAGCCGAAATGCAAACCCAGGCTGCGCAAGCCGCACAGATCAAGGCTGCACAAGCGGTCGAGTTGGCCAGGGCAGAACGCACGCGCGCCGATCTCGAACAGAAGGCAATGAATGCAATCGAGGAAAAATTGCAGGCCGAGCAGCAGCGTCTTGCCGGTGCCGCCCTCATGTTGCAGGCTACACAGGAAAAAATTGCAGCAGAAAAAGCAGCATTGCTGGCATCCGAACAAAGAGCGCGCGCCGAGCAGGAACAGGCCGAAATTCTGCGTAGCAGAGCGCAGGCACAGGAAGCCTTGCGGCATGCAACGGAAGGCGTCTCCAGTGCGGAAAAGGAATTGCTGGAAACGGAAATGCAGCAGGCCGAAGCACAAAGAGTCTTGATGGAAGCTGCTGAACGCAAAGCGCTGGAAGCACGCGAACTGGCGCACGTCGAAGAGCAGCGTGCGCTTGCCGAGCAGCGCGCATTGGAACTGCTGGAAGAGCAGCAAGTGCTGGAACAGCAGCGTCTGGAGGCGAGTGAAATCGCTTTGAGCGCAATCGAGGAAAAATTGCAGGCCGAGCAAAAAGCCTGCAACGAAGCGGAACAGTGCGCCATCACCGAACTGGAATTGGCGGAAGTTTCCAAACAGCGTCTGGCGGCTGCCGCCGAAGCAAGGGCGATGCAGGAGGCGCAATTGGCAGCGGAACGCGCAGCCCTGAACGCTGCCGAAGAGCAGGCAAAAACTGCAGCAGCAGCGCTGGAATTGTCGAAGGCGGGGCAGGTCGAAGCAGAACAAATCGCCCGCGATTTGCTGGCCCGTATCAGCGACCGCGGTGAGCAGCATGACGAGTGGCGTCTGCGCGCCGCTGCCGTGCTGGCCGAATCGGGTGCTGCGGTGTCGCACAAAAACAGATCCGGTGTCCGCATGTGGACATCGATAGCAGCCGGTCTGGCATTGTTTGTCGGTGTGGCAGGCTGGAATATGCAGTCGGACGTGATGCATATGTTTGCACCGCATGCAGGCAAGTCGGCCGCGGCGATTGCGAAAGCATCATCCGGCTCCTTAATCGTGACCGCGCCGGCGACGCTGCAAATATCGTATGCGCTGACCAGTGCTCCCACCGCTGCCGCCGATGATGTGCATGCGCCTGAAGCAAGATAACTTTTTGTAATCAGTCCTTTTGTCTTATGCGCACAGCCTGAGCAGGCTGTGCTTTCGAGTGCGTCTCATGTCGAAATGTCATTTCAATATGAGCGATCTGCTTGCCGTAATCAGCGTAATCCCGGAAAATCCCGCCCTGGACACGCATCGACCGTACCGTGTGCGCAGCGCCGCTTAGGCGTCTCTCCTTTAAAACGTAGCCGTACCGCCACATCGCCATGCAGCAATCGGTTGGGGAAGGCATACGGTTTGTCGTACTATATCGGCTGTGCGCAGTTATCTCATCACCATAACAAGGAAAACCATGCTCTTCGCGTCACGTCACACCTTCAATTCAGGCTTACGTTACGTGTGGAGCCGGGCCCTGATTCTGTCTCTGGCAGGCTTGTGCGCTTTTCCGGTCATGGCAGATGAACTTTCCGATGTTTCGCAACTGCTGCGTGCCGGGCAGCATGGCGCAGCACTGGCGAAAGCCGATGCATTCCTGAACAGGAATCCGCGCGATGCGCAAATGCGCTTCCTGAAAGGCGTGATTCTGACCGAGCAGAATAAATCTGCCGAAGCGATCACGATTTTCAGCAAGCTGACGGACGATTATCCAACTCTGCCGGAACCCTACAATAATCTGGCAGTGCTGTATGCATCCAGCGGTCAGTATGAAAAAGCGCGTACTGCGCTGGATATGGCGATACGCACCAATCCAACCTACGCCACCGCCTATGAAAACCTGGGTGATGTGCATGCAAAGCTGGCCAGCCAGGCTTATGACAAGGCGCTGCAACTGGACAACAGCAATGTCGGCGCCAAATCCAAATTGACGATGGTGCGTACTTTGGTAGGCAATACAAGCGGCGGCACCAATCCAAAAGTGGCGGTGGTCGCTGCTGCGCCAACGGCGCCGGCGAAAGTCGAAGCCAGGCCTGAGCCTAAAGTCGAGCCCAAGCCGGTAGTCAGGGAAGCGCCGAAAGCCGAAGTGAAAGCGGAGGCCAAGCCCGAGATAAAAGCGGAAGTGAAAGCCGACCCTAAGGCTGCACAAAAACAAGCGCAAAAACTGGAAGCCGAAGCCAAGCGTGAAGCGAAGGCCAAAGCCCATGCCGCCGAAGCTGCCGAACGCGATCAGGTGATGAATGCGGTGAATGCCTGGGCCAAGGCATGGAGTGCGCGTGACGTGAAGGCTTATCTGAATGCCTACGCCAATGATTTCGACTTGCCTGCCGGTCAATCACGCAAGACGTGGACGGATGAGCGTCGTGCCCGTATTGAAGACAAGGCACGTATCAGTGTAAAAATCGAAACACCGCAAGTCAGCTTGAACGGCAATACTGCGACGGTGAAATTTCGCCAGATTTATGACTCGGACCGCACCAAGGCGAACAGCCGCAAAACATTGGTGATGGTCAAGCAATCGGGGAAATGGCACATCAAGCAGGAGCGTGCGGGTAGCTGATGACTGGTTTGCACATAAAGTTGCGGTTAATCGCACGTCGTATGGGATGTTGGACAGGTGCAGCAGCTTTAGGCTTACTGATTGCCGGTGCTGCTGCCTGGCCGCTGCCATCTTTTGCCAGCGGCAGCAAGCCCGGTATACCGGCGCGGCTGGATCCTGAAGTCATGCTGATCGATGTCTACAAGGCATTGGCAGCGAATCGCCTGCGCGATGCACAGGCAAAAGCCGATGCGCTGGTAGCCGCCTATCCGACCTTCCGGCTTGGTCATCTGGTGCGCGGCGATTTGCTGTTGCTGCATACGCAACCGATCAAAACCTTCGGCGCAGCATCCAATGCGCCGGCTGAAAAGCTCAATAATCTGCGCGCTGAAGCGATCGTGCGTCTGAAGTCTCTGCGCGAACGCCCCGATCCGAATCTGATTCCGCGCGTGTTCCTGCAAATGCGTGCCGACCAGAAGAAGCTGCTGCTGGTCGATGCCAAACGTTCGCGTCTGTATGTGTACGAGCGTAGTAAAGATCAGGTGAAACTGGTCAGTGATTACTACGTCAGCCAGGGCAAACTGGGCGTGGACAAGCTCAAGGAAGGTGATCAAAAGACGCCGCTGGGCGTGTATTACATTACCGCCAGGCTGGATGGTGCGCGTCTGCCAGAATTTTACGGGCCGGGCGCTTTGCCTATCAATTATCCGAATGAATGGGACAAGGCCAACGGTCGCGGCGGTTCCGGCATCTGGCTGCATGGCACGCCGTCGGACAGTTACAGTCGTCCACCCTTGTCGTCGGACGGTTGCGTCGTATTGACGAATCCCGATTTGAAGGAATTGTCTGCGTCGGTGGAAATAGGCAATACACCCGTTATCATCAGCGAAGATCTCAAATTCGTCAGCAAGGAAAAATGGGAAGCAGATCGTCTCAGCGCGAACAAAATGCTGGAAGCCTGGCGTCTCGATATAGAAAGTACAGATCCGGATCGCTTGCGTCGGCACTACTCGCGCAGTTTCAAGGCGGCACGCGGGCAGAACCTGGATGGCTGGCTGACTAAAATTCAGCAATCGACTTTGGGTGCGCGCAAGATCAATGTCGAACTGCGCGACGTGACATTGTTCCGCTATCCCGACCAGAAAGATCAGAAGGAATTGATCGTTGCCGCGTTTACCCAGGAAGCCTTGATCGGCAAGGGAAAGCACATTACACGCAAGCGCCAGTACTGGGCCAGGGAAGGCGCGCAATGGAAGATCGTGTCCGAGGTTAATCTGCAGTAATCCGTCGCAAGTTTGCACTGCATTCCATCTGTGATGGCCGCCATTTTTCCTGACAAAAAACATGCGGTTTGCAGTGCAAATTATTCGACCTTCATCCCGTATAAAACGTTTTTCATCCACCTTCCCTGCAGGTGCACTCTTCATACTTCTTTACAATTGTAAAAGACTATTTCTCTCGTGGATTTTGCGTACACGATCTATATAGTGATTCCATGCCCTGGCGATTCATGAAACCAAATCTGGTTTTCGCTACGGTGAAAAGGAGTCAATCATGCTGCACAAAAAATGGATGAGCATTGCCTTGCTGGCGACCGCTGCAGTTTCAACAACGGCGATATCGACCACTGCGTTTGCGGACAATCGCGGTGTCAACACGGCATTGGGTGCAGTAGTTGGCGCTGTCATTGGCAATAGTGTCGGCGGTCAGGATGCAGCGATTATAGGTGGCGTGCTGGGTGCAGTGGTTGGTGCCAGTGCCTCGGGACATGACGACCGTTATTACGGCCGTCGTCAGGCGCAAGTCTATTATCAGCCGCAGCCTGTTTATTATCAGCCAGCTCCGGTGCGTGCGAGACCGTATTACCGCGATGGCTATGCCGGTCGTAACGACTACCGTGATCGCTATCATCAGGATGTGCGTCGCGTCGATTACGAACGTTACGATCGCAATCAATATCGTCGCTAGGAAATGACGCAGGATGTTGACAGTCTGGTTGCGTTGGCGCCAAGAGGAATATTCTGCGTGGAGCAATAAGCGTCATTAGCTAAAAGTTATTACGCAATTTGGCAGTATTGAAGGACGAAGAGAGAGTCAGTAATGAAGCCTTGTGTGAACGCAGCGGGATGCGTTTTCTCTCTTCAGCAGTAATCCCGAGAAAGGCTGTTGCAATGAAAAAATCAACATCAGGTATGGTGAAACGTCTAGTTCTTGCGCTGGCAGGTTTGGCTGCCCTTGGCGGATGTGCCGTTGTACCGTATAACGCCGGCTACTACGATCAATCTGGTTATTATGGCGGCCCGGCAGTGTATGCAGCGCCCCCTGCTGTCTATGTGGCGCCGGCTGTCAGTTTCGGCTTCGAGTACAGGGCGAATCGCGGATATTACGGTCCGCGTCATTATGGTCATCGCGGCTGGAGATAAGCGATGTATCGGTATCAATAAAAATGGCTAGTCGGATCGACTAGCCATTTTTGTATGCGCTTGATTAAAAATCAGCGGTCATAATCGCGATATTCACGGTGTCCGCGTTGATAGCCGTAGCGATGATCGTGCAGGCGTTGTCTCTCCCGGTAACTGTAAACAACTACCGGTGCGGGCGCATAATACACTGGCGGCGGTTGGTATGCCGGTATGGCATTGCCGTAAATAACCGGCGGTGCGTAGTAATTGGAGTAGTTGTTGTAGGCAGGTGCCGGCGCGTAATATACCGGCGCTGGCGGATAAAAACCGCCTACGCCGACGTTGACCGACCAGTTCACGCCACCAGCGATGGCACCTGTTCCAGCAAGCGTCAGGACGGTTGCCAAACCGCAAAGCGTTATCAATTTTTTCATGGTGATCTCACACTAATAATGCTTGTATTTAACGCCAAATAATCATGTGCTGCCACTGCTAATTCGTAACATTGTGTATCGCTTGACGAATGAGCAATAGCGCCGGAAGGTAGTATGACGTGCTCTTCGACAAAGTAGCAGACAGGCTGGTTTATTTGGGGTCAGTAGCCACCAGCAGGCTGCAGCGAATTTTCTCCACCAGTAAGGCATCGGTTGCACCGCGCCACCAGCGCATGGCCAGCGATTGATGCCGCGAATGGCCGACTATGACCAGCTCGATTCCCAGCTGATCGACCAGTTCGGCAATGGTCGGCACCGGTTCACCGACTTCGATATGGGTTTGTACTTTGAGGCCGGCTTCGCGCAGGCAGGCGCAGCCATCGTTCAAGTCATGCTCCATTTTCTCTTTCTCGGCCTGAATTTCTTCTTCAATGCCGAGCATGGAGACCATCGCGTATTCGCCAATAACCACCGATGGCGGCGGATTGACGACAGCGAGCAGATGGATTTCGGTGGAAGGATCGGGCCCCAGACGTATGCATTCCTGCAAGGCGGAACGACTTTCAGGTGTGCCATTGTAAGCGACCAGAATTTTACGATACATAGACCCTCCCGATGTGCGATGGCACGTCATTAGTATAGCGCTAACGGCGGAACCGGCAAGCCATGTGAAGTGGCTGCGGCTGGAACATCTGTAGGGTCAGGGCATAGGCGGCTTCAGGTCGCTGATTTCAGGTGGCTGAAGGTCAGCGCGGTCAGCAGGACGCCGATGGCGCCGACGGCAATGACTGGTCCGGTGCCGAAATGCCCGAGGGCCAGCCCGGCAGCTCCCACGCCTGCCGATTGGCCGAGGAAAAAGCAGGCCGCAAATGCAGAAACAGCGGCACCGCGTCGTTCCGGTGCCATTTGCGTGGCATTCATTTGCAGCGTGTTGTGCAGCATGTAAAAGCCCATCCCCGCAGCGAAACAGGCAGGGATGGCCCACTGCCAGCTTGGCGCCAGCCCTATCGTGAGGAAGGATGTCGCGACGATGATTCCGCCCCAGCGCGTCAAGCCTTTTTCACCGAGCTTGCGCACCAGTCGACGCGAGGTGCCGGCATAGAGCAGGCCTCCGAGGCTGAATAACATCACCAGAGAGGCGGCATTCGTCAGTGACAGATGGTGTATGCGGTGCAGATGCGAGGCGATAAATGCAAACGCGCCGTACAGGAATCCGCCTTCCAGGAATACGGTAACCAATACGACGCGGGCCCACGGCAGGGATAATATCTGACCGAATTCATTGACCATCCGACGTAATGCAGACCCTTCTGCCTTGTGCGTGGTCATAGCGTAGGCGGGAAGACGGCGGTTGAAGGAAAAGAGTGTCAGGGCGATCAATACAAAACAGAGTGAAATACCGAAAAACGGGACCCGCCAGCTGAAATAATCGGCGGCCAAACCGCCGAACAGAACACCGGTAGATATGCCCACGATCTGACCGATAAGAAATTGCGCGAGCACCGGCTGTCTCCGGTCATAAGGCACTACATCGCCTATCCATGCCATGGACAGCGGCACGATAGCGGCTGCCGTTGCGCCGGCCAGCAGGCGAGCGACGATCAGCAAGGGATAGTTGGGTGCCAGTGCACACAGGAGTGCGGTGAGGGTGCATGCCACGCAGGCCCAGGCAATCACAAGGTACTTTCCGAAACGGTCGCCCAAGGGGCCGAAAAACAGCTGCGAAAAGCCGTATGCAATCGAAAATGCGGTAATGACGTAGGAAACGCTTCCCAGAGAAATATCGAATTCCTGCGCCAGTCTGGGTAGCAAGGGATCGGTTACGCGTAGCGATACGGCACTGGCGAAAGCTGCAAGCGACAGGGCAGGAATGGCAAGCGATGGAATTGGAGAAGAGGATTGCGCGGCTGCTTGGTCTGCGGACATGGAAGCTATATAAATGAATGCGGGTAGCAAAGCGTACAACAAATCGGCAAAACGTATTTCCCATCCAACATGGTTGTCTGTACCCAGGCGACATTCTCCAGTATGAATGCGCCATTCAGGGCCCTGGCTTCGCTTTTTCCTACAAGTAATCGGGGCGCTGTCCTATATTATCCAATTCATAACGCAGATACGATTCTACTCAAGCCGCCACGGTCATATTGATGCAATTGACTGACATGAGACGGCAGCAGTCTGGAGTCGGAGTGTTCTGAATATCATCGAACCGAAGTATAAAAATCAGAGGTGAATTATGTCTATCCTCCAAACGACTTTGCAAGATGCTTCCACTCTTTTCAAAAGCCGTGTGACAGTCGAGTGGCCTGCTTATGTCAAGGCTTGCCATGAAATTGCCAAAAAAAAATCTGATCCGGTAGAGATGGCTTTGCGGCAAAAACGTAACCAGGCATTGCAATACCTGTGCAATAAAACACCTGTGACCGGCCCTGCCTATAGCCTTACCGAACCGCGCATTTTTACGCCTCAATTTGTTTCCGAGTTGAGTGTGACGAATTCTAGATGGCGTGCCAAGCGCAATCCATGGGTGGCCTCGATGCTGAAAGACATGCGCGACAAGAGTGTCTGGCCATTGGCGGCAGACAGAAAAAACGTTCGGACCCTCGAGCCGCATAATGTTGTGCATTGGCCGAGCACCGTTAGCGAGTCAGTCTGATCATCTGCATGAGATGAAACTTCGCTCCAGAATTGAAAGTGATGCCATGAAACGCCTTTACACTTTATGTCTATGCACGATTGCCGCGATGGGCTCCCTGTTTGTGATTTTTAATCCGATCGCGGTATCGGCAGAAACCAGCCAGAATGACATGGCCGAGCAAGCGCAAATTACCACTCTGGTGACGATGGCGATTCCGCCGTACAAGTGGTAGCAGTCGCTGAACAAGCCGCTGTCAGGTTGAACAAGACCTGACAGCGGCTGATGACAGCAAAAAAAATCAGACGCCCATTGCTGTGCGTCTGATTTTTTGTATGTGGCCCTCGTAGGGCTGAAAGCGTCACCTGTTTATTGGAGGCGTATTTCCCCATCAAATACAATATGCAGCTTGATGCCTTCAATCTCCAGCGTGACTTTTGCCGGAAACGATTCGTCGCCCTTGATGCGTCCTTCTGCAATGGCTTTTTCCACCGCTTTTTCGATGGCATTCTGGGAACTGACGCCCACCATTTTCAGGAATTTTCGCATACTGAGATTGAAATTTTCTTCGTCCATCTTGGGCTCCTGTCTGATGTGAAATGTTTGCGAGATGAAAGGATGTTTCGCATGCCGCCGTCGTTCACCCTCAGTAGATCATAACGAATTTCAGCTCCATATGACAGCTAAAAGCCGGCGTATCGCGCAGGCTGATCAAACAGCCCATTGCTCCAGGCGGTAAGCCGCATCCCAGAACATCCATTCCAGTTTTGCTGCATGCGTGTAAGCGGCATGCATGTCACGGCGCGTCTCTGCGCTGGCCACGCTTGCCACACGGTCTACCGTTTGAATGACACCCCGTACAGCAGCATGAAATTCTTCTCCGGCATAGGTAGCGATCCATGCATCGTAAGGATTGTTTTTCGCGGCCCGTGCAAGTATGTCGCGACCTATTTCTGCATAAATCCAGAAGCATGGCAGCAGGGCAGCCAGCGCGACCGGATATGAAGCGCTCCATGACGTCGCAACCAGATAGTTGCAGTAATGATGCGTGGTTGGAGAAAGCGGCGTGGCGGAAAAGGTCGCAGGACTGACATTGAATTGCTCCATGAAGTCCGCATGCAGACTGCGCTCGACAATGATGGCAGTGCGCGCAGCTTCTGAAAATTGTGCGACTTCATCGCTGTTGTCCGCCTTGCCTGCAGCCACTGCGAGGGCGCGGCCGAAGGCGACCAGATAATGCGCATCCTGAATCATGTAATGACGGAAGCGTTCCTGGCTCAGGGTGCCGTCAGCAAGCTCCTGATTGAAAGGCATGGTGCGTATGGTTTCAAACAGGGCGGAATTTTCTTTCCAGATTTCAGCAGTAAAAGACATCGTGTTCCTTTAATGAGGGTGGCAGGCCGCTATATGCAGGCGGCCTTGGATTCATGGGTAGTCGAGAGGTGTGTAAACGTGATCGAAAAATGCACGCTCCAGCGCTACTGCGCGCCCGAACATGGCAGCGCAGCGCGCCTGATCCTGTGCATCCAGCAGCGGGCCGGTGCGATCGAGTTCGGCGCGCAGCCAGCCGATGAATTCGGCGAAGGCCGGATTGTTGTGCAGCGTAATCCATTCTGCATGGATGAAGCGTTCCGGCAAGGCGGCGCCTGGACGATCGGCCCAGCTCAGGTACAGCCATTCGGCAACGACCAGCACCGACAGGCACAAGGGATAGATCCGGCTCTCCGCAGATTCCGCCATCAAGTCTTGAAAAGCCCTGGTCGGCGCAGTCAGCGGCGGCGTTGTGCGGTATTTTTCAGACAGGCCCAATTCATCGAAAGCGCGCAGGAAGTAGGTATTTTCATCGCTGGTGATCATCGCGGCAAAGCGGGAGAAGCGCACGCGGGATGTGAAAAGATCGGCGCTGGCGATGGCGGCGCCGAGCAGCGCGACGAAGCGATCGATGAATTGATAATCCTGCACCAGATAATGTTGCAGCACATTGTCGGCAACCGTGCCGGCAAATAATTCATCGATGAAACGGTGATGGATGGCAGCATCCCAGTCGACCTGATTTTGCTCACGCAACCATTCGGTAAAGGTGCTGGCAGTATTGGTTCGCGTACTGAAGGTATTGGTCATGAAAAATCTCGAAAATCTACGGGTAATGGCGGATCATTGTCAGGGTTCGCGCGGGACGAATTCTACAATGGAGGATATTTTTTTGCGTTGATGACGAGCTTGTCTTGAATCGCGGCATTCAGATCGACCTTCAGTACGGAGGCCAGACGTATCAGATACAAGGCAACATCGGCCAGCTCCTGCCGTACGTGTTGCGCCGTTTCCGGTGCCTGCGCGACCAGCCATGATTCCTCTTCAGTGCGCCACTGAAAAATTTCCACCAATTCGCCAACTTCTCCGGTCAGGGCCATCGCCAGATTTTTGGGGGAATGGAATTGCTGCCAGTCGCGTGCATCGGCAAATTTTTTCAGCACGTCTTCCAGTGCTTTGGTATCGAGCAGGGTATGAGGCATGTGTATCGACGAGTAAATGCAGACTTTGCATATGATAGCCGCAATGTCGGTGCCCGGGGTTTGTGCACCCTCGTGCCCTGGCTAGGTGAAGTCCACAATTTACCGTTTTTTAACCTGTTTTATAGTGCTCGAAAGCTTCAGTGGCGCATGCCGCATGGCGTCGCAAGACTATCCGTATCAAACGATATTCATCAGCAGTCGTTTGAACTTACATGAATTCAGAGTTACTAAAAGGAAGAACAATGAACAAGTCTTTATTCGCCGCAATTTTGCTGGCCCTGTCGCTGGCTGCCTGCAGTTCCGAAAAAACGGAAGCGACTGTACCTGCAGCATCCGAGGCTGCGCCCGCAACTGCGACCGATGCAGCGCCGTTAAGCGCTGAAGATGCTGAAAAAGAAAAAATCCGCAAGCAGAACGAAGCTGCTGAAGCTGCCTTGTCCGGACATTGATATCGCGCAGTGTTGCAAGCTTTAAAAGCCGTCACTAGTGACGGCTTTTTTATTGGCCCAACAGGATATGGCATTAAGAAATGCGGTGATCAGCCTTGTGGAGTGCTTGTGATCTGGTGGCAGTAGGTCACCAGAGGGGGGCGGCGACTCGACGGGACAGACGCCACACTGCCAGTTTCCCGGTACTGCATAATTGATGAAGGTAGGATAGCGCAGCTTGAGACTCGCCATGATTTCCCTGAATTCTTCCAGTGTTTTTCCCCCGCCCAGGCGTGGATTGCGCTCCTTCTCCGTGCAATTGAAGAGGTCCGACGACCTTTGTAGTCATGTGCCGGATACACCAGCGCGTCGTCCGGCAGGGTAAACAGTTTTTCCTGCACGCTCTTGTACAAGGCATCGGTATCGCCGTGCCGAAAATCGGTACGGCCGCAGGTTTCTATCAGCAAGGCATCGCCGGTAAAAATTCTATCGTCGAACAGATAGGTGAAATGTCCGTCCGGGTATCCCGGAGCATGCAGTGCTTGCAGGACGCTGCTGCCGATTTACAGCGGCGTTCCTTCTTCAATCCCGATATCGGCGCAGGGAATCGATCATATGCCGGCATGGCAGGATGCCGCCTCCTGCTCCACATAAGCTCGTGACAAGCCTATGGATGCCCCAAAACGGGACTAAATAGCATGCGGCTTTCTTTTACGATTGACGGATATTCGTTCCAGAAGCTCGAACACGAGCATGCCGGCTATCATCGCAACGAAGAACAGCAAAGGTTTTGCGCCACCCTGGGCAAGTGATACCAGGGCTGGCCCCGGGCAATATCCAGCCAATCCCCAACCGACGCCAAAGGTCAAGCCGCCGAGCACAAGCCGGCGGTCAATCTTCGTGGCTGTCGGCAGATGGATTGCTTCGCCCAGCAGCGATCGCTGCCACTTGTTTGCGAACGGAAATGCCAGTGAGCCTACTAGCAGTGCGCCACCCATGACAAATGCAAGCGACGGGTCCCAGTTTCCAGCCAGGTCCAGAAATCCAAGTACTTTGGATGGGTTTGCCATGCCTGACACAATCAGACCAAGACCAAATACCAGACCGGCCACTAACGACATCAGTAATTTCATCTCATTCTCCTCAGGTAAATGCGTGACGCACAAGATAGACGGTCACAAACCCGGCAAACATAAAAGCCAGCGTCGCCACCATCGAGCGCGGCGAGCGGCGAGACAGGCCGCATATGCCATGTCCGCTGGTACAACCCGACCCGTAACGGGTGCCTATGCCCACCAGCAGTCCGGCGATAATGAGTACCGGCGTGCTGGTATCGACGCGCACGACGGGGAGCGGGAATGCCAGGCCATAGACAAATGGTGCACACACCATGCCGGCGATGAAGGCAAGGCGCCATCCAATGTCGCCGTTGGAGGGCCTGAACAGGCCGCCAACTATGCCACTGATACCGACTATTCTGCCGTTGAAGAACAGGAATAACGTAGCCGACACGCCAATCAGCAAACCGCCGACAAGTGAGATCCATGGTGTGAAGTGAACCCAGTCAATCGTCATCTCATTTCTCCTCATCCTTGGGACAGTACAATTGGTACAGCACTTGCAGCACGGCCAGCGCTTCCGGGCTGGCGATGCTGTAGAAAATCTGCTTGCCTTCGCGACGCGTGTTTACCACCATTTCTTCTCGCAATACGGATAATTGCTGCGACAGCGTCGGTTGGCGAATACCGGTCATCGTTTCCAGCTCTCCGACCGAATATTCGCCTTGCGTCATCTGGCATAGCAGGAGCAGGCGGTCAGAGTTGGCAAGAATCTTCAGCAGGCCGCAGGCCTGCACAGCAGAGGCCTGGAGTTTTACTAATTCAATTTGATTTGGATAGGTCATGTGAAATCGGGAAAAGTAACGCTTTACACTAAAAACATATACTATCATAATATATAAAAATATATATTGATTGCACAAAGGCGGCAGCCTTTTTTCTTTGACCTGGTCAGGAGCCATTATGATTTTCAGACAACTCTTCGAACCGCTGTCCAGCACCTATACCTATTTGCTGGCTGACGAACAAACCGGTCGGGCCATTCTCATCGACCCGGTCGTTTCTACCATGGACCGCGATTTGGCCGAAGTCCGCCGCCTCGGCTTGACGCTTGCCTACACTATCGATACGCATATTCATGCTGACCATGTCACTGCAGCGCTCGAGCTCAAGCGGGCGGTTGGCAGCAAGATTGCTGCGCCGGCACATGATCGCCTACCATGCATAGACCTCGGTATCGAGGAAGGTAAGCCGTTTCAGGTCGACGGCATCACGCTGCAACCACTTCATACGCCTGGTCACACGGACGGGCATTTTTCCTACCTGTTCAACGACCGGGTATTTACTGGGGACGCGTTGCTGATTGAAGGTTGCGGTCGCACTGACTTCCAGAATGGCGATGCCGACGCGCTGTATAAAAGCGTGCGAGAAAAGCTGTTTGCCCTGCCTGATGAGACGCTGGTATACCCGGGACATGACTACAAGCAGCGCTTTGTCTCATCCATAGCGCAGGAAAAAGCGCGCAACCCGCGCTTGGGCGGCAACAAGACACTGGAAGAGTTCAAGCACATCATGGCGAATCTGAACCTGCCGTACCCCACCTTCATCGATTATGCAGTGCCGGGAAACCGGCAGTGCGGCGTCTGTCCGCCGAACCTGCCGGAGAACCTGGAGAACTATTGCCGCCAAATGACCCAGAGCCCGCAAGGGTGAAGACGGCCTTTGCGATGATTCAAAAATGGCACCCGACATTTTAAATTTATAGTCGTCAAATCAAGTTAATTTGATATTCCTGCCAGCACATAAACGGCGCAACTGTCGTTAACGCAGCTCTGGCAACTGCCAGAGCTACTCGACGCATGTGTGATTTGCGCGAAAGAAAATTGGATGCGTATCGATGGAGTTACGTTTGAGAGCTGACCAGGAAGTTCTGGTGCAGAGATGAGGCATAGAATTTTTACGCGAAAAACATTAATTCACCGACGACATGCCGTTGTGAAATTGCGTTTGACGTTGTGAATTTTGGAGTGTGAAATTGCAGCGAAGACATAACATGCTGATTTCATTAGGGTCAGTGGGGTGGCTGATGGGGCTCGAACCCACGACAACAGGAATCACAATCCTGGACTCTACCAACTGAGCTACAGCCACCACTGATTTGCAACGAGTGTCTTGCGATGTTTTGCAACACAGCTGCGCATTATACAAAATTAGTGGGCCGCTGGCAAATCAAATAACGCGGTTCGGTGAAAATGACTTTTATGCTGCGATTCAGGCCGCGGCTTCTGCCTTCAGTGCTGTGACTTCCGGATGTAAATCCAGTAATTTTGCGAAGGCATGTTCCAGCGCGCTTTGACTGCCAGTCGTAAATGCCTGCAGCGAGCCCGGCATGTTTTCAAATCGTTGCAGGCCGCGTTGCTGCAACAAGCGTTCAAGCTGGCGCGATACGGCTTCACCGGTATCGATAATCGTCACCGGAACAGCACTCTCGCGCTCGGCAATCGCTTCGATCAGAGGTTGGACGAAAGGGTAGTGCGTGCAACCCAGCGCCAGCGTATCGGCACCGCCGCGCAGCAATGGCGTCACGTAGCGCTCCAGCATCGCAGCAGTTTCCGGCGATGACAGCTCGCCTTTTTCAATCTGCTCGACCAGGCCGACGCATGCCTGTGTCAGGAAGGTTACGCCGGTCGTCTCGGCAATCTGGTCGCGCAAGGCGATGAAACGGTGGCTGGCCAGCGTGCTTGCCGTTGCCAGCACACCAGCCTTGCCGCTCTTGCTGAATACTGCTGCCGGTTTCAGGCCGGGTTCCACACCCACCACGATCAAATCCGGATATTGCTGACGCAGTGCATCGATGGCGGCAGCCGTGGCCGTGTTGCAGGCAACGACGATGGCCTTGACCTTCTTCGTTAGCAGGAAGGCCGCGATCGCCAGCGTACGCTCTACAATTTCTGCATCCGGTTTGCCGCCGTACGGTGCGTAACCTGAGTCGGCAAAGCACAGCAAATGCTCGGATGGCAGCCGTGCCTGAATGTGACGCAGCACCGACAGCGCGCCGACGCCGGAGTCGAAAATGCCTATCGGTGCTTCGGCAGCAACAGGGTCGGGAGTGGCAGAGAAGCTCAAGGTCGCGGCGCCGTTCTATACTTTATCGAATAGGGAGAACAGTCGAATCAGCTTGCCAAGACCGGTATCTCGTTCAGGCGTATCTTCTCGATCTTGTCTTTCCATTCCTTCGGTCCGATATTGTGTACCGAGGTGCCGGTGGAATCGACAGCCACTGTGACCGGCATGTCCGTCACATCGAATTCGTAAATCGCTTCCATGCCCAGATCGGCGAAACCCACTACCTTGGCGGTCTTGATTGCCTTCGATACCAGATACGCTGCGCCGCCAACCGCCATCAGGTAAGCCGATTGATGTTTCTTGATCGATTCAATGGCGGTCGGGCCGCGTTCGGCTTTGCCTACCATCGAGATCAGGCCGGTTTGCGCCAGCATCATTTCGGTAAATTTATCCATGCGGGTGGCGGTAGTCGGGCCGGCCGGGCCAACGACTTCATCACGCACCGGATCGACCGGGCCGACGTAATAAATTATGCGGTTGGTAAAGTCGACCGGCAGTTTTTCGCCTTTGGCCAGCATGTCCTGAATGCGTTTGTGCGCAGCATCGCGACCGGTCAGCATCTTGCCGTTCAACAGCAGGGTTTGGCCCGGCTTCCATGAGGCGACTTCTTCCTTGGTCAGGGTATTCAGGTCGACGCGTTTCGACAATTCGGTATTCGGCGCCCAGTTGACGTCCGGCCAGTCGGACAGCGATGGCGGATCGAGATAAACCGGACCGGAGCCGTCGAGCACGAAATGTGCATGACGTGTTGCCGCGCAGTTCGGAATCATCGCTACGGGTTTGGACGCCGCGTGCGTAGGATGCATCATGATCTTGACGTCTAGCACGGTGGTCAGGCCGCCCAGGCCTTGCGCGCCTATGCCGAGCGCATTGATCTTGTCGCACAGCTCGATACGCAATTCTTCCGTCTTGTTTTGCGGGCCGCGTTTTTTCAATTCATACATGTCGATGTCTTCCATCAACACCTGTTTTGCCATCAGCATCGCACGTTCTGCAGTACCGCCTATGCCGATGCCGAGCATGCCCGGCGGACACCAGCCGGCACCCATCTGCGGCACGGTTTGCATGACCCAGTCAACCAGCGAATCGGACGGATTGAGCATGACGAATTTCGATTTGTTTTCCGAGCCGCCGCCCTTGGCTGCGACTTGTACGTCGATCGTATTGCCTGGCACCAGTTCCATGTGGACGACGGCGGGTGTGTTGTCCTTGGTGTTTTTGCGCTCGAAATGCGGATCGGCCACGATCGATGCACGCAGCTTGTTATCCGGATGGTTGTAGGCCTGACGCACGCCCTCATTGACCGCATCGGCGATCGAACCTGTGAAACCTTCCAGCTTGACGCTCATGCCGATTTTCAGGAATACATTAACGATGCCGGTGTCCTGGCAGATCGGCCGTTTTCCTTCCGCGCACATGCGCGAATTGGTCAGGATCTGCGCAATCGCATCCTTGGCCGCCGGGCTCTGTTCTGCTTCATATGCACGCGCCAGATGCTGAATGTAATCCTGCGGATGGTAATAGCTGATGTATTGCAGGGCTGCGGCAACGGATTCAATCAAATCGTCTTGTTTAATGATAGTCATGGCAGTGTCGGCTGTGAGCGTTAGTGGGAGGATTGATTTAGTGCATTACTGTTCGCCATCCTGTGATTGGCAAAGTGAAAAACGTAGATGCATTGCGCCAGAATCAGACCCGGATACAATGGCAGCTGCAGCCAGCGCGTCATGAAGATAAAATTGGCGACTGAATGAATGCGTCTTTTCACTGTTGAATCGTCAATACGGAAAGATGGATTCATGAGATGCGTTGGTGTAATAGATGACGAATGCAAGCCTGCATTTTACACGCGCCGGCACTTTTTGCCGCGAAGCACAATAGTGCGGCGGCAACTTTGAAGCCGGATTGCACAGTCAGATTGTGCAGTCGGATCAATGTAAGGCTTCAGTAAGCGTACAAGCATATTGTGGGTAACAAATAAAATCCATAACGGAGGGGACGATGTCCAGTATCGAGAGCTTCAAACAGGAGGGGCGGGTATTCGATTCGCCCGTGGATTTCGTTAACAATGCTGCTATCAGCGGCATGGAAGCGTATCGTGCCTTGTGTGCGGAAGCGGCCGACGATTACGAGGGTTTCTGGGCACGCCTTGCGCAGCAGAACCTTCACTGGACCAAGCCGTTCACCAAAAAGCTGGATGAATCCAATGCGCCTTTTTACAAATGGTTTGAAGACGGTGAACTGAACGTTTCCTGGAATTGCCTGGATCGCCACCTGCATAACGGTAATGCCGACAAGGTCGCCATCATTTTTGAGGCCGACGACGGTAATGTCACCCGCATCACCTATAAAGAGTTGCACGAACGCGTCTGCAAATTTGCCAACGGCCTAAAGTCACTCAGTATCAATAAGGGCGATCGCGTCATCATCTACATGCCCATGTCGATCGATGGCATCGCAGCGATGCAAGCCTGCGCCCGTATCGGTGCCACGCATTCGGTCGTGTTTGGCGGTTTTTCCGCCAAGTCGCTGCATGAGCGCATCATTGATGCAGGCGCGGTGGCCGTATTGACCGCAGACTATCAAGTGCGCGGCGGCAAAAATCTTCCCTTGAAAGCCATCGTTGATGAGGCACTGGCGATGGGCGGTTGCGACACAATACGCAATGTTGTCGTCTACAAACGTACGGGTGGCGCAGTTGATTTTGTCGAGCGCCGCGATATCTGGCTGCATGAGCTGGTCGAACAGCGAACCAGCGAATGCGCACCGGAGCCGGTTGGTGCCGAGCATCCGCTGTTTATCCTCTACACGTCAGGTTCCACCGGCAAGCCAAAAGGCGTGCAACATTCATCTGCCGGTTATCTGCTGTGGGCGATGCTGACGATGAAATGGGTGTTTGACATCAAGCCGAACGATGTCTACTGGTGCACCGCCGATATTGGCTGGGTCACCGGTCACACCTACGTCACCTACGGCCCGCTCGCCGTTGGCGCAACGCAGATCGTGTTTGAAGGCGTGCCGATGTACCCGAACGCAGGCCGTTTCTGGGAGATGGTGCAAAAGCACAAGGTTTCTATTTTCTATACTGCACCGACAGCGATCCGTTCGCTGATCAAGGCGGCAGAAGCCGATCCATCCACACACCCAAGCAAATACGATCTCAGCAGCTTGCGCCTGCTCGGCTCGGTCGGTGAACCGATCAATCCGGAAGCATGGATGTGGTACTACAAAAATATCGGCGGCGAACGTTGCCCGATTGTCGATACCTTCTGGCAAACGGAAACCGGCGGTCACGTCATTTCGCCATTGCCTGGTGCAACGCCCATGGTGCCGGGCTCCTGTACCTTGCCGCTACCGGGCATTATTGCTGCCGTCGTCGATGATGGAGGCCATGATCTGCCAAATGGCAAGGGCGGCCTGCTGGTCATCAAGCGCCCATGGCCGGCGATGATCCGCAATATCTGGAACGATCCCGAGCGTTTCGAGAAAAGCTACTTCCCGCACGAACTCGGCGGCAGAACCTATCTTGCAGGTGACGGTGCGATCCGCAATGAAGAAACCGGTTACTTCACCATCACTGGCCGTATCGATGATGTGCTCAATATTTCCGGCCATCGCATGGGCACGGCAGAGATCGAATCCGCGCTGGTTGCCAACCCGATGGTGGCGGAAGCGGCGGTGGTCGGAAAACCGGATGAAACCACTGGTGAATCGATCTGCGCCTTCGTCGTGCTCAAGCGCGTACGTCCTGAAGGAGATGAGGCAAAACAGATCGCCAAGGAATTGCGCGACTGGGTCGCAAAGGAAATTGGGCCGATCGCCAAGCCGAAAGAAATCCGTTTTGGTGACAATCTACCGAAGACGCGCTCCGGCAAAATCATGCGCCGCCTGCTGCGCGTGCTGGCCAAGGACGAAGACATTACGCAAGATATCTCGACGCTGGAAAATCCGGCAATCCTGGAGCAGTTGAAGCAGGCACAATAAAAACTATTGGCTGGCATTCAATAGAAAACCGTCGCAGTTACAAGCTGCGACGGTTTTTTTATATCTGGCTGAAAAGGGCGGAGTGGGAAAACCGGCCCTTTCGGAGAAAATTTTGCTATAATCGGCGGCTTCGCTAAAAAGCAGTCCGGCGAAGATTAAATTCAGGAGAGATGGATGAGTGGTTTAAGTCGCACGCCTGGAAAGCGTGTGTAGGTTCATAGCCTACCGGGGGTTCGAATCCCCCTCTCTCCGCCAAAATACAAAAGCCCGCGTTAGCGGGCTTTTTTGTTTTACGGTGGGAAGTAAGCCTCCCGGGTGTTTTTTTTTCATTTGTACTAGAACGGCTTTGTACTATTCAAAGTTGCTTTATACCGCTCCGGATAGGTAAGTCATCCGAAGCGATCTAACAACCTACCTGCGACCGCCAGTGTAGCGACTGCCTTTTCCTTTGCTGTTGGTTCCGCCTCTTCTCGTGCTCCCTTTCCGACCCTTGACCTCAATCGGATTTATAAGCGAGCTTCCTGTATTGAAAGAAAGAGTTTCACGAACGGATTGCATTGCGTCGCTCAATGGCGATGCATTTGCGCTAATTCCAACAATACTTAACAACACTGCTGCGATTGCTAGTTTCATTGTCTCTCCCTGTTTTTATGGTTGCCAGTGGATACCGGCTTTTTCAGTCTAATACTGAACGGTTTTTTATTACCAAAAACCAGGCATTTCATCATGACGGCGCAACAAACTCCTGCTTTCTTCTGCGCACACGCCCAGTCAAACGGATATAAACCTCGTGATCATGCGGCTGCTTGCCGATCAGAGTCGGCGTGCATGTTTATTATTCACCAACAGTATGCTCCTGCCAGTTGTCGATACGACTCCGGGCTTGGGTTGAAGGTCTATTCCCACAAAAGAACGTCCTCTTGTCTGATTTTTTGTTTTGATCAGGCAACGTAAGATCAGTACACAATCATTCAAAGGAGACCGTCATGATGACTCAAGTCGATGCAGTGAAACAAAGAAACGAAGAATTGAAAGATCGTGCAGAACGCGACACCATTGTTCATGAAACGGTACCTGGCGAAGATATGATCCTGAGTGAAAAGGATAAGCGCAGCGCTAAAGACAAGGCTGCTAAAAGTACGACAGATGAAGATACGAACTAGTATCTTCATCCAATAAAAAAACCGCGTCTCTTTTAAAGAGACGCGGTTTTTTTTATTGTTTGTTCAGAAGAGCATGCAAGGAATGGTCTTCTGTTCTGATTTGTCAGGACGCTTTATAGACGTCTTCCGAATCACTCAATTTGAATGTGCCATCGGCTTGCTTGATTGCGGTGCGATCGGTGTCCTTGACGCGGTAGCCCTCGAAGTTGCGCGGCAGATGGGTGAAGCCGTAATCGAGATAAGTGATGCCTGGCACCAGATGTTGCAGAGTAGCGGATTTGCCAGCAGCGTTCTTGACGTTGATTACTTCCGTAATTTTCATGATATCTCCTGGTAGTTGTTCAGGACTTCGTAGTAATACGAGGCCTGATTCGTAATGCGTAGACTACTCGTACTGATACCACAGCTTGCAACACTCTGTTTGCTAGTGTCTTGTTTCCGCAAGTCATGACATCCGTCGATCAAAATTTAACGACCGTAATAATTGCCGGAACGGTCCCCTTTGTAATTGGGCGCCTTGTCGCCATCGCGGAATTTGTCGTCTGATTGGTTCTGGCGATTGGGGCCGGTGTTCCAGTTGCGATTAGAGTCCGTGCGATTCGATTTGCCATCTCTATCCCGCTCCTGCTCTTTGCGATCCGGGATGCCGTTACGGTTTCGATCCTGTTCACGCTGATCGGGAGTGCCGTTACGATTGCGGTCGACTTCACGAGTATCCCGTATGCCGTTCCGGTTTCGATCGTAATTAGGATAGTTAGGATAATACGGTACTTCATCTCGATACCAGCTTGCGCCACCGTAGGAGTTGCCGTATGTGCGCTGCTCGGTGTAATAGCCGTCATCTACAGCGCATGCGGTGACCGACACTGCTGTCAGAATGAGTGTTATCAAATTTTTCATTTTTTCCGTTCCCAATGGCGCGGGGAAATGCCATGAACAATCAATGCAGCTTGCTCTTTGCTATCTTCAATTCCTGGAATTGTTTGACCGTTTCCAGTATCTGCGCGAGCTCTTTCTCTGCTTCCGACTGGATCAGTTCTTTTTCGTCGATATTGAGCTGGTTGTCGATAACAACCATTTCGACGCGGAAGATGTGCGGGTATTTATCCGTTATCGCCTGCAGGAGTACATCCAGTTTTTTTCGGCCCCATGCTTCCTTGATGCGTGCAGCCAGAAATAATCTCAGGATAGTGAGGCTATTGTCTTCGCTGAGTTCCTGAATCGCGAGTGCTTCACGGCGCAGCCATTGAGGAAATTGATCGGCGCTGACAAAACTCGGTACGGTTAAAACGGAAACGTGAAATTGTACGTTCAGGTTGTCCATCATTTTCCCCTTTCACTCGTCGTTGGCGATTCTGTGGAGCGGACTATGGCTTTAGTTTATACGCGCGAATGGAATTTGTGGAGGGTACTTACATCCTTTTACTTGACGAGTGCCGCAGAGAGTTTTTCCATTACGCGCGTGACATCTTCTTCGCTGGCAAAACCAATGCGCGGCCAGTTTTGAACCTTGTTGGTTTCGGTTGGCTTGCCGGTCATATACCTGCATTCATCCAGCAAGCTGGTCAGCGCGGCAGGGGTGATGCGATAGGCTGAGGCGAGTGGGTGTACGTTAAATGCGATTTCGGCATCGTTGCCGGGTGCCAGTTCAGTGTGATAAATCGTGATGGTGCCGTTTCGCAGGAAGCGGGCCCCGCTTTTATTGACGAGCGGGCGTGGCGTACCGAAGAGATTTTTCAATGCGGTGAGTGCTTGGTTGTATACGGCGTTTTCCATCTTGCATCCATTATGTGTTTGAAACTGCTGATGACGATATTGTAGCGCTCGCACGGTATTCCAATTGTGCTGTTTCAGTTTTTACCTTTATCAGCCATAAAGCTTGCGTATACGCGCAATAGACAGGGCAAGAATCAATCGCTAGCTTGAGAAATTTCGTCTATATGTTGATATTAAATAAACATATTGAAAAAGATGTTCGAGACAAATCCGGTGTGTAGCAATTTTATTGTGTTGATGAAATATTATTTCATCCGGCGATAAGAGAATTTTTTCCTCCGTATAAGGGGAAAAATGGCGCATTTGGCATTTTCAGCGTGGTGCATTCTCCCTATGAGCGCAAAAGAAAAATGCATATATTTTCCATGACACATTTTTTTGCAATTAGTTATTACTGCAATTGAATTTTTTACACTAGAATCATTGAAAAAGTAGCCGTATGGCAAGTTGGACTTGCCGCAACGATGCCAATAAAAAAATGTGGTTTTGCAGTATTTCATTTCCTGAAAATATGCCTGATTGATGAACGTACGTTTACGTTTCTCAGGCAAAAAATAAACAGAGACGCATGAAATGTCTGATGAAACTCGATCTGGAGACATGATCAAGCAGGAATGGTTGACGAAGGTTGGGCTGAGCCTGGCCTTGTTTTTGCTCGTGCTGATTTCTTTTATCACTTTTAACAGTGTCGATCAGTTTGCGAGTAGTTCGCGCTTGGTTGAGCATACACATTTAGTTATCAAGCAAATTGATCAAGTCGTCTCTGACCTGAAGGATGCCGAATCCACGCAGCGTGGATACCTGATTACCGGTGACGGGATTTTTTTGAAGACGCATTACGACATTCTTGCGCAGCTCCCTAGTCAGATTGCCACTTTACGAGGACTGACCTATGACAATCCTGCACAGCGAAAATCGATTGATGTATTTGAGGGCTTGATCGATAAAAAAATAGCTGTCATGCGTTCGGGGATTAATGCTCTGGAGGAGAGGAACGCATTTCATAGTGATGAAATCGCTGCCTTGGTGGGCGGTGAGGGCCGGCTGGCGATGGATCAGTTAAGAGAGCAGAGCTCTTTGATGATCATGGTGGAAGAAAAATTATTGCTGCAGCGTGCGCAAGAGGTTGAGGCCAAGGCGAGATCGACCAAATTGTGGATTCTATTCGGTAATCTGCTGGCGATTGTGCTGCTGCTTTCCGCCTTCTGGCTGATCTTGTGGGAAATAAAACATCGCAGGAGAGCGCAACGCAAGATAGAAAAAAATGCAGCGCAACTGGAATTGACGAACAAAGAACTGGAGAGCTTCAGCTATTCGGTTTCGCATGATCTGCGCTCTCCTTTACGTGCGATCGATGGTTACTCGCGCATGTTTGAAGAGGATTTCGCCGATCGTCTTGACGATGAAGGCCGCCGTTTGCTGTCAGTGATTCGTGTCAGTAGCAAGAAGATGGGACAGTTGATCGATGATTTGCTGGCCTTCTCGCGGATGGGGCGCAAGCCGGTCGACAGCGCGAAGGTCGATATGAATGCTTTGGTTGATGAGGTATGGACGGAAGTGTGCGCCAGTTCCAAGACTGTATTGCCTTTGAAGAAGACAAACTTGCCGGCCGTATGGGGCGATCAGGCCTTGTTACGACAGGTATGGATGAATCTGCTGGCGAATGCAGTCAAGTACAGCAGTAAAAAAGAAGAGCAGATAGTCGAGATCACGGCAAAACAGAGCGAACATGAAGTGGTGTACACAGTGCGCGATAACGGCGTGGGTTTTGATATGCGCTTCTATAACAAACTGTTTGGTGTTTTTCAGCGCTTGCATACCGAAAATGAATTCCCGGGCACGGGTGTCGGTCTGGCGATTGCACAGCGAGTGATTGTGCGGCACGGCGGGCGGATCTGGGCCGAGAGCAAACCGGATGAATATACGATTTTCAATTTCAGCTTACCTAAAGAGGCCGTCGCATGAATGAAGATATGCAACCAGTTCATATTCTTCTCGCCGAGGATACACCTACCGATGCGGAGATGACCTTGCGCGCGCTCAAGAAGGTAGGCCTTGTCAACAACATCACATGGGTCAAGGATGGACAGGAGGCGCTGGACTACATTTTTCGCAAAGGCGAATTTGCCAATCGCGTTAACGGCGATCCGACATTGATCATGCTTGATCTGAAAATGCCCAAGGTCAATGGACTGGAAGTACTCAAGGCGATCAAGACAACGGAATCGACCAGAATCATTCCAGTCATCATGCTGACCTCCAGTGCAGAAGAGCCGGATATCGTGCGCTGTTATGAACACGGTGTGAACAGCTACATCGTCAAGCCGGTTGAGTCGGACAAGTTTTTTGAAGAAGTTTCCAAGGCGGGTTTCTATTGGGCTATCTTGAATAGAATTCCTGCAAGATAAAAGTGGAAGTCGAGGGCCGGATCATGATCAAAATCCTGATGGTCGAAGATACGCCTACCGATGCCGAACTTGCGTCGCGTGAGTTGAAGCGTAGTGGCATTCTGCACCAGGCAAGACGGGTGGAAACCGAGCAGGAGTTGCGACATGAACTTGCAGACTTCAAGCCGGACGTTGTGTTGTCGGATTTTTCCATGCCGCATTTTGATGGATTGTCTGCGCTCAAGGTTGTGCGACAGGAGTTGCCGGATACGCCGTTCATTTTCGTTTCAGGCCGGATTGGCGAGGAACTGGCGATCGAATCCCTGAAGCTCGGCGCGAGCGATTACGTGATCAAGACAAATCTGTCGCGTTTGCCGAGCGCGGTTACCCGCGCGATGGAGCATGTGGAACAAAGAGATGCGCGGCGTCGCATTGAAACGGAACTGCTGGAGAGCAATCTGATGTTTCGCACCTTCATGGAGAATCTTCCTGGTGCTGCCTTCATCAAGGACCAGGATGGCCGTTATCTGTACTGCAATCACGGTTTGGACAAGGCATTCAATGTCGAAAAGGGTTGTTCCATCGGCAAGCTGGATACCGAACTGGTTCCGCTTGAAGTGGCGTACAAGCTGCGCGAAATGGAAGCCCGGGTTCTGAAGGCAGGTACGGCTCTGCAGGAACTGGAAGTCATGTCGATGCCGTCCGGCGCAAGCTACTGGTTGTCGACGAAATTTCCCTTGGTTGGAGAAAACAGCGACTCACAGCACGTCGGCGGCATTGCGATCGATATCACCGAGCGCATGAAGGTCGAGCAGGATCTGTTGTTGCGCACACGTGCCATCGAGGCGTGCGTCAATCCTATCGTGATCGTGGATACGGCAACGCCGGGCATGCCGCTGATTTATGTCAATGGCGCGTTTGAAACCATCACTGGTTATTCCAGCGAAGAGGCGATAGGACGTAATTGCAAATTTCTGCAGGGCATGGATACCGATCAGCCTGAGCTGGGGAAATTGCGTGCGGCGATACGGGAACAACGCCCGGCTTCGGTCTTGCTGCGCAACTATCACAAGGATGGCAGCATGTTCCTCAACGAGTTGTATATCGCACCGGTCAGTGATACCTCGGGCGGCGCAGTAGGCCATTTTGTAGGTGTGCTGTATGACGTGACCCAGATAAAACGCTATCAGGAAGATCTGGAGCATCAGGCCAATTACGATACGCTGACAGGACTTGCCAATCGCAATCTGCTTAATGAACGGACGCAGCAGGCGCTGCTCCAGGCGCGTCGTCACGATCATTTTCTCAGCCTGGTTTTCATCGATCTCGATAATTTCAAGCTGGTCAATGACAGCATGGGGCATGGCGCAGGCGATGAGTTGATCGCCAATGTGGGTTCGCGTTTGCAAACCTGTGTACGTGACGGCGATACCGTTGCCCGTATCGGCGGCGACGAGTTCGTGCTGCTGTTGACGAATCAGAGTGTGAGTGACAGCAATGCAGGCGTGATGCAGCGTATTCAGGCGGAACTTATCAAGCCGATGTGGATACGCGGGCAGGAAATTGTCGTGACCTGCAGCATGGGTGTAGCCCGTTTCCCCGAAGATGGCGAAGATTCGGAATCGTTACTCGCCAATGCCGATACAGCCATGTACAGAGCCAAATCGAGCGGGCGCAATAATTTCCAGTTCTATACCAAAGAGATGAATGCGACCTCGGGCGAACGCCTCTCGCTGGAAAGTGATTTGTGGCATGCATTGAAGAATGACGAGTTATTTCTGGTCTATCAGCCGCAAATCGATTTGCGTGATGGCACAGTCATAGGAATGGAAGCGCTGATCCGTTGGCAACATCCGAAACGCGGACTGATTGCCCCGATGGATTTTATTCCGATGGCGGAATGTAATGGTTTGATCATCCCGATCGGAATATGGGTACTGGAGACGGCTTGCAGACATAATCTGCAATTGCAGAAGGAAGGATTGCCGCCGATACGCGTAGCAATCAATTTGTCTGCTCGTCAGCTGAGCGACAGGAATTTCGTCGAGAGTGTGCAAAGCGTGATCGAAGCGATCGGCCTCGATCCGCATTATCTGGAACTCGAAGTAACCGAAAGCATGGTGATGCACAATGTCGAAGATGTGGTGGTCACGCTGAATGATTTGAACAAGATGGGGATTCAATTATCGCTGGACGATTTTGGCACCGGATTTTCCAGTCTGGCCTATCTGAAGCGCTTCCCTATCGATCGCCTCAAGATTGATCAATCCTTCATTTTCAATTGCGACAGCGATCCCGGCGACGCGATCATTGCACAAACCATCATCGCATTGGCGCACGGGCTGAAGATCAAGGTGATTGCGGAGGGAGTGGAAAAATCCGAGCATCTAAGCTTCCTCAAGAAGAATGGTTGCGATGAAGGGCAGGGCTATTTCATCAGCAGGCCGTTGACGTTCGATGATTTGCGCATGTTTCTGCTGACAGGAAAAAATCCTCACTGATATTTTGGCGCTTGCCTGAGGGCTATCCTCGTAGCATGAATAAAAATATGGCCTTGCAAAACAGAGTTTCTTGAACGCCGGCCTACGCCGGTTTTTTGTTTTATCCATATCGAGAAATTATTTGATGTGCCTCAAATACATGCGGCTGGAACAGACGATAGAATTGCGGCAGTTTCTTTAACCCGGAATTTTTTGCACGTCTATCGGCGGATGCTTAGGCAGAGTCAGGGCTCCTGCGAGAAACCGAGCGCCGCATGTTCATCACGTCAAGCGCATCAGCTGAAGGTGCGATGTTGCTTAAACGATCTGGTTATAAGCAAATGAGAATTTCGTCATTATCGAAGTGCGCTGTGGAGAGTATCCTAGCAGCCAGTAGTTGCCGAGGTTTAAGGGATTCATTTATAATGAGAACAATTCTCAAGTAGTTCCTTGCATACGCTGACGAAACATCTCCTTGTGGATATCGGGCGGATTGTCTGATGTCAACGACAGTGAAGTCCCGGCTGGTAAAATACGCGCTCCTTTTCTTCCGGAAACTGGGCATTACACGCGACATGCGCACATGGTTTGCCTGCTTGTCCGTCATCACGGCAATTTGATATTTAGGATGTATTGATTTTATGGCTGCATTTGAAACTGTCCGCATACTGAGTGTCCATCACTGGAACGACACGCTGTTTTCTTTTACGACTACCCGCGAACCGAGCTTTCGCTTTGAAAGCGGCCACTTCGTCATGATTGGTTTGCCGATCGATGGAAAAAATGTGTTGCGCGCATACAGTATTGCCAGCCCGTCGTGGGAAGAACATCTGGAATTTCTTTCGATCAAGGTGCAAGAAGGCGCGTTGACCAAGCACCTGCAGAACATGAAAGTGGGCGATGAACTGCTGGTCGGTCGCAAGCCAACCGGCACGCTGGTGATCTCCGATCTATTGCCGGCCAAGCGTCTGTTCCTCTTTGGCAGCGGCACCGGCCTCGCGCCTTTCATGAGCATTATCCGTGATCCGGATACCTATGAGCGTTTCGATCAAGTCGTTCTGGTGCATGGTGTACGCCTGGTCAGTGAACTGGCATACCGTGAATACATCGGCCAGGGATTGCTGGAGATCGAAGGCCTGGGCGAAGAGATCGCAGCCAAATTGCTGTATTACCCGACCGTGACACGCGAGCCCTTCATGTATGAAGGGCGCATCACGACGGCGATTGAAACCGGAAAAATGTGCGATGACCTCGGCATTCCCCCGCTGGATCCGCTGACTGATCGCGCGATGATATGCGGCAGTCCTGACATGCTGAAAGACACCGCTGCGCGACTCGACCATCTGGGCTTCGAAGTGTCTGCCGGTATCGGCCAACCTGGCGACTACGTGATTGAGCGCGCGTTTGTGGATCGCGGCTGATCAGGCGGATTCAAAAACAGGGATATTGCTGTCGCGTGTGTTGCGATGGAGTCGAATCGAAAAATGGCGCCGATGCTTGCCTGAACATCGGCGCCATTTTTTTATCCGGCTGAAACATGCGCGGATATTGCCCGCCGCGTACTGTCAACGCCGGGGAAAATATCTTCTTCACAATTCTTTACCTCCCGGAAGCAGGGATTCTCTTGATAAACATGGGCGGACTCGTTTATCGTTATCACCTGCCCAACGTTAGACTGACGTCGCCAGCCATTCCATCGCTCTTCAGGATAGCCAGCCAGTCAACTTGAGACATGCATGAATGGCCGGCGCTTGAAGTGCCGCCTTGCTTGTCGCTATTGATGATGTGATCGTGCTGCGATCCCATGTGCCTGATTGAATAACAACCCACATTGTGAATGCCCTTGCCCATGAAGTTTTCCTCATCCTTCCTCTCTAGCTTGCGCCAACGCGCTTTGCCTCGCTATACGCTGCTGGCCTTGCTGATGGTACTGCTGGCCGTTGGCGCTTATTGGGGATGGCATAAGTTCTATGCAAAGAAAGACCCTCGCGAAATTTATCAGGTAGCGGAAGTGCAGCGCGGCGATATTCAGGATCTGGTGACGGCGACCGGCACCGTGCAGCCGCTCGAATATGTGGATGTGGGTGCGCAGGTATCAGGGCAGTTGAAGAAGTTGCATATCGAAGTCGGTTCGGTGGTGAAAGAGGGCGATCTTCTGGCCGAGATCGATCCGACCGTGTTCCGTGCAACGGTGGATGCAAGACGCGCAGGCTTGCGTAATCAACAGGCAACCATGAAGGAGCGGGAATCGGCATTGGCATTGGCCAGCCTGCAATATACCCGCCAGAAAAACCTGATGGCAGCCGATGCCACCACTGCGGAAACGCTGCAAATTGCAGAAGCGACGCTACGCGCAGCCAAGGCGCAGATCGATGCACTGCAAGCGCAAATCGAGCAGACGCAATCGACTTTGCGTGCCGATGAGGCCAATCTCAATTACGCAAAAATTTACGCGCCGATGACGGGGACGGTTGTTTCGCTGACAGCGCGTCAGGGCCAGACATTGAATGCCAATCAAAATGCACCGACTATTTTGCGTATTGCCGATCTGTCGACAATGACGGTGCAGACGCAAGTGTCGGAAGCGGAAATCGGCAAATTGAGCAAGAACATGGAAGTGTATTTCACTACGCTGGGAAGCCAGGGACGTCGCTGGTATGGTGCCTTGCGCAAGATCGAACCCACGCCTACCGTGACCAATAATGTAGTGCTGTATAACGCCTTGTTTGATGTTCCCAACAATAATCAGGCCTTGATGCCGAACATGACGACACAAGTCTTTTTCATTGCGGCGACCGCGAAAGATGTATTGCTGGTGCCGACTTCTGCTGTGACTACTACGCGCGGCTCGGGCAGTGCAGGTGGCAAGCGTGAACGTGGCGATAGTGCCGGCAAGTCAGCGGGTGAAAAATCGTCCGCGAGCGATAATCGCAAAGCCAAAGACGGGGGGGCAAAGCCTGCTGCCGCAGACAAAAGTGATCCGTCTGCTGCCACTTCAAATACAGGCAGCCCGCCGGTCAATTCTGCAGCTTCCACTAGTGGCTTTGCCGAACAAAGTACAACGCACACGCCACGTAGCGGCACGGTAAAAGTCATCGGTGAAGATGGAAAAGTCGAACAACGCAAGGTGGAACTGGGTGTCAGCAATCGCGTACAGATGCAGGTGACAAGTGGTTTGTCCGAGGGTGACACCGTCATCATCGGCATCAAACTGCCGCCATCCTCCAAGCGCACGCAGGCAGCCGGCCAGCCGGGCGGCATGCCGCCTGGCGCGACGCGAGGTCGTTAATGAACAAGGAGATCGATCTGACTGCCGTGGGCGTCGTGAGGAACGGCGTGCGCGATGCCAACGAAACCCCGCTGATCGAACTGCGCGGCGTGACCAAGACTTATCGTAACGGCGGTCTTGAAGTCGAAGTGCTGCATGGCATAGACCTGAAAATCTATGAAGGCGAATTTGTCGCCATCATGGGTGCCTCGGGTTCCGGTAAATCCACGCTGATGAATATTCTCGGTTGTCTGGACAGACCGACCACCGGCAGCTATTACTTCATGGGACGGGACGTTTCCGACTTCGGACGCGATGAACGAGCACTGTTGCGACGTGACGATTTCGGCTTTGTGTTTCAAAGTTATAACCTGATCGCGTCGGCCAGCGCAGCAGAGAACGTTGAAGTGCCGGCGATGTATTCAGGCCTGCCGCCGGCCGAACGTCATGCACGCGCACAGGCGTTGCTGACCGAGCTGGGCCTGGCCGACCGTTCGCATCACCGGCCCAATCAATTATCGGGCGGACAGCAGCAGCGCGTATCGATTTCGCGCGCATTGATGAATGGCGGCCGGATTATTCTGGCTGATGAGCCGACCGGTGCGCTGGATAGCAAGAGCGGCCAGGACGTGATGAAACTGCTGGCTGATCTGTCGGCGCGCGGTCATACGGTTCTGCTGATTACGCATGCCAAGGAAGTCGCCGATCACGCGCAGCGCTTGATCGAAATCAAGGACGGTCACATTCTGTCCGATCCCGGTCCGGCCCATCCATCGCCGACGCAAACGGATTTTGTCCGCCCTGTGGTGGCCGGGATAGGTTCGCGGCTGACCGATATGCTGGAAGCGGCAAAGATGGCGCTGCGCTCATTGCGTGCGAATTTTTTCCGTTCGGTGCTGACCCTGCTAGGGATAGTGATCGGCGTTGCGTCGGTGATCGCAATGCTGGCGATAGGCGATGGCGCCAAGGCGGAAGTCGTGGAGCGTATCAGCGCCATGGGTTCCAATCTGCTGCTGGTGCGGCCGGGCGCGCCGAATCAGCGCGGCTTCAACAGCACGGCGACACTGGTGGTCGATGACGTCAAGGCCATAGATGAACTGCCGAACGTGCTGGCTGCGGTGCCCGAGCAAAGCAGCAGCGTCACGCTGCGTTTCGGCACCTCGGATGCCGCTACCAGTGTGACCGGTACTTCGGCAAAATTCCCGCTCGCGCGGCAATGGCCGGTGGCGCAGGGCACGTTCTTCAGTGAAGATGATGAAACGAATTATGCTGCTGTTGCGGTATTGGGAAAAACCACGGCGACGGCCTTGTTTGTCGACAGCAACCCGATCGGCGAATTCGTGCTGATCAACAATCTGCTGTTCCAGGTGGTCGGCATCATGTCGGAGCGCGGTGCTTCACCGATGGGTTCGGATCAGGATGATGTGGTGTTTGTTCCGTATTCGACCAGCAGCCTGCGTTTGTCGGGGCAGCGTTATTTACGTAATGTCACGGTGGCCGTGGAGGACGTTGACCGCATCGACGATACGCAGGAACAAGTCGACAAACTGTTGCTGGAACGGCACGGTACGGTTGATTATCAGATCCGCAATATGGCCTCCATCATGGAGGCGATGGAACAGACGCAAAATACGCTGACTATCCTGCTTGGTTCGATTGCAGCCATTTCATTGCTGGTTGGCGGTATCGGCGTGATGAACATCATGCTGGTATCGGTCACCGAGCGGACGCGCGAGATCGGCATTCGCATGGCGACCGGGGCACGCGAGAGCAATATCATGCAGCAGTTCCTGATTGAGGCGGTGGTAGTGTCTGCGATAGGCGGTGCCATCGGCGTCGTGTTTGGCCTGGCGACGGCCGCCGTGATCTCCGCGTTCGGTACACCTATAAAATATTCCGCAGCACCTGTATTACTCGCCTTCGGATGTGCCTTCATGACGGGTTTGGTGTTCGGTTACTTGCCGGCTAAAAAGGCAGCACAACTCGATCCTGTGGTCGCGTTGTCAGCAGAATGAAATGAATTCCATGACTTCACGTTTTAACTTTCGTCGTACCCATCTCGCGCTTGCAGTAGCGGTCTTGTTTGCAGTGAGCGGGTGTGCGCATAACATCGATGCCAGCAAGCCGAATGTAGAGATTCCCGCCACGTGGGCGGAGGTGGCGCCTGCAGGTATTGAATTGCAACGCGACTGGTGGCGCGGCTTCGGCTCGAACGAATTGTCTGCATTGATAGACCAGTCTCTGGCCGGCAGTCCCGACTTGATCATCGCGGCAGAGCGTGTGACACAGGCTGAAATTACCGCAAGCAGTGCCGGCGCATCGCTGTTTCCCTTGCTGACCGTGAGTGCGGGAACGGATACGGGCCAGGTCAAACCTGGCCCGACGGGCAGCGGCTGGGCCAGAAGCGAATCAACCGGCGTCGCGCTGAGCGTCAATTATGAAGTCGATGTGTGGGGACGCGTGGCAGCTACCACACGCAGTGCGAATGCATCGCTGAATGCCAGTCGCTACGATCTGGAAACGGTGCGCCTTACCCTGACGACCGGCGTCGCCAATGCCTACTTTCAGACGCTGGCCTTGCGCATGCAATTGCAGGTGGCGCAGGAAAACCTGGCGATTGCAGAAAAACTTTTTTCCATAGTCGAAGCGCGTTATCGCTTTGGCGCAGCGTCGGCACTGGATGTCAGCCGTCAGCGCAGCACGGTGCTGGCACAGCGCGCGACTATCCTGCCCTTGCAGGTGCAGGAGCGGCAAACCGTCAGTGCGCTGGCGATTCTGCTGGGTCGCCAGCCGCAAGCCTTGCAGGTTGCGGCACTAAGCCTGGATACGCTTGCGATACCGGAAGTCAGCCCGGGCTTGCCGTCAACATTGATTACGCGCCGCCCTGATGTCGCCAGTGTCGAGGCGCAACTGCTGGCAGGTTCTGCCAATGTTGCGGCTGCGCGTGCGGCATTGCTGCCGACGATTTCATTGACGGGAAGTGCAGGTAATGCGAGTGCTGCCTTGCTGACGCTGGGCAATCCTGCCTACAGCATCGGCATCGCAGCCTCGATAGTGCAAACGCTATTCGACGGCAACAGTCTGCGCTTGCGCGTGGAAACCAATGAATCCACGCGACGCCAACTGGCGGAAAGCTATCGCCGCACGGTGTATACCGCATTGAAAGAAGTAGACGATGCACTCGGCAATGCAACGCGCAATCGTGAGCAGGAACAGGCGCAGATAGCAATCAAAAAAGAAGCGGAGCGTGCGCTTGCCTTGTCCGAGTTGCGCTATCGCGAAGGGGCGGATGATCTGAACAGTCTGCTCGATGCGCAACGCACGCTATTCGCCGCCGACGATAAGTTGACGCAATTGAGGCTGTTGCGCCTGACCGGCACTACCGATGTCTTCAAGGCCTTGGGCGGTGGCTGGAGCAAGCCGCAAACCGAGTAGCAGCAATCCGGAATGAAGGATGTACTCCTGCATTCTGATTGTTTCATCAGGCCGACTGCAATGCCGGACGTTGCGCCACGCGATAAATCGTTCCCAGTATCAAGGTTGCTGTCAGGCTAGGCAGGGCCGAGCCGACTTGCGGCCAGAACACCGGGCAGATGTGGAACACGGCAATGCCGATCAGCCAGATGACAACCGGTACGGTGTTGACCGCCTTGTCGCTGGCACGTCCATGCATCGCCAATTGCGAAATCACGACACCGAACAAGGGCACGAAAACCGAACTCAGCAACAGCAGGAACGGTTCCAGTCCGTGCATGGGCAAAATCAGCGCGCATCCAGTAGCCAGCAAGGCCAGTCCTATACCCCAGAAGCGCACGCTGAATTTCCCATGCAGGAAGTTGAGTGCGACGGAACCGGAATAGACGTCGCCATACGCATTATCCATTTCATCGATCAGGATCAGGCCGAGCGCTATCAAGCCGCCTTGCGCCAGCAGCAGGGTCGCCATCAGATCGGCGCCGGGAGTCGTGGTGCTGACTATCAGCACGCCCAGTGCATGACACCAGATATTGGCAATCGCAAAACCCAGCCAGGTGCCGCGAAAAGTGCTGGTGCCAGCCTTGCCGTAGCGTGCGAAATCCGCCACCAGCGGTAGCCATGAAACCGGCATGGCCATCACCAGATCGATGCCGGCCAGTGTACTCATTGAACCGTCTCCCGCCCTGTTCCATATTGCATCCAGTCCTTGCGCCTGCGCTTTCATGAAGAATTGCCAGGTCAGCCAGATCAGCGACAGGATGACGAGCGGCAGTCCGAAGCGCCCGACGAATTTGCGCACCAGCCCTATCATGGAGCCGGTTGCCAGGGCGACCAGCAATAGTCCCCAGAACAGTGCCGTCAGATATGTGACCCACACAGCGTCGATGCCGGTAATGTTTTTGACGAGCGCGCTGGTGCCATCGCGCATGACAACCAGTTCAAATGCGCTCCAGCCTATCAACTGGATCACGTTCATGATGACCGGCAGCTTGGCGAAGGACGTGCCCAGCGTTTGGCACATCAGGACCGGGCTCGATAGGCCGCGTTCAAAACCGATATAAGCCACCCATGCCAGCAGCGCGGCGCCAACGGAGGAGCCGACGAGGATGGCGAACAGAGCGGTTTGCGTGCCGAGGGCGGTTCCGAGAAACGCGCCTATCTGCATCACCAGCAGGCCGACGCCCAGACTGAACCACAAGGCCATGTGATCGCGGAACGAGAACACTCTGTCCGCCGACGGAATCGGCACAAATGCAGGATTGGAAGCGGCAGCGATTGCTGCAGGTGTGGTGTCTGGCAAAGCCATCATCGTCTTTCAAAATGAATGGCAGGTCAGCAGATGTCATGCCTGTGAATGGCGATGGATTGCATGCTTTCCTGCGCGAGGATTACCTCAATCAGGTTCAACGGGTATTTCTCACCCGCGCATATTTTCCGCGCAGGACCCCGAGCCGAGAGTCTTAACTGGGCGCTACTTTGAGCCAAAAATTAGTTATAGGCAAGCCCATGTGCGGATTTGACTTGCATATAGCGGCAAGCATGGGGATAGAAGCGGGGATATGCAGGAAGAAAGAGTCGGGCTGCACAGCAATGCTGGAGGGGGAGCAGCCCGACGTAAACACAATATACTGTACGAATAAACAGTATATTCGCAAGCGCAGGAAAAGTCACGCACAGATACGCGGGTGGCATGAATCTGTGCGGATTGGCAGAAAAACGGTAAAAAAACGGGAGAAACTTTCGCTCCTCC
This sequence comes from Herminiimonas arsenicoxydans, assembly GCA_000026125.1. Classification (GTDB taxonomy): domain Bacteria; phylum Pseudomonadota; class Gammaproteobacteria; order Burkholderiales; family Burkholderiaceae_D; genus Oxalicibacterium; species Oxalicibacterium arsenicoxydans. The sequence continues at coordinate 943,839 of CU207211.1, forward strand.
CGCCGCTGTTTTCTACTGATCGCTATCGCTTACAAGCCCAGGCGGGTGCTAGCGGCATCCATTCCCTGCGTGTTCCAGGACACAAAACCCGTGATGCCGATTTTGGATAGTGCATTTTTACCCGCATCGTTTTCCGACAGGGTCAGTAACAATACTTTGAGTTTCTCCCGGTCGGACTCGCTGAGTTTTTTGGATGCCAGGAATTGCTTGATCGGAATCGGTTTGGTTTCTGCGAGTATGCGGCCACCTTTGGCGACCCACGCTTTTGCCACGGCACTGGAGCCGGTGACGCCGGCATCGACAAAACCGTTATCGATCATGAACGGCACGGCATCCTGATAGCGGGTCGCGGTAAATGCCTTTTCCGGATGCGGGAAATTCAGTTCGCGCAGAGTGGCGGTAAACATGACTGTGGTAATCGAATCTATCGATGGCACGCCGATCTTTTTACCACGCAGATCCTGCATTGATTTCAGCGGTGAGGTACCGGAGACCAGCACGTGCGCACGATAGTCGGTAAAGCCTTTGGCGGTGGCCAATCCTTCATAGCCATCTTTTTTGACTGCCCGCAAACCGACATGCGCTGCGTGTATGAAGGCGATGTCAAATTTATTTTCTGCAAGGCCTTTGGCAAAGCTTGCATTGTCTATGTTGTGCAGTTTCACATTTTGCTTGAGCTCTTTGGAAAGCAGTTGCAGCAGTGGTTTGTAACGTTCGCTGGCAGGACCATTGTCCTGATAAGTGACACCTTCGTTAATCGCGAGGACAAGATCTTGCGCCGAAGCAAAGTTGATACTGGCTGCCAGCAGTGGCAGCGCCAAAAGTGAAGGGAATTTCATACGCTTTCTTGATTGAGGATGTTGGGAAATTTTTGAATGAACGAATACCCGGGGAATGAGGTATAGGCTGGATGAAAGATTGGGACGAAAAAAACGCATTGCAGCAAGCAATGCGTCGGATGAGCAAGCGCGTGAAGCGCGCTATTTTTTTACAGGCCGAGGCGAACCGTTGCCTCTTCCATTACTTGGCCATTCCAGGGTACAAAGCCAGTCATGCTGATTTTGGACAAGGCATTTTTTCCTGCATCGTTTTCCGACAAGGCCAATAACAATGCCTTGAGTTTTTCCCTGTCGGACTCGCTGAGTTTTTTGGATGCAAGGAACTGCTTGATCGGAATCGGTTTGGTTTCTGCAAGTATGCGGCCGCCTTTGGCGACCCACGCTTTTGCCACGGCACCGGAGCCGGTGACGCCGGCATCGACAAAACCGTTTTCAATCATGAATGGCACGGCATCCTGATAACGGGTGGCGGTAAATGCCTTTTCCGGTTGCGGGAACTTCAGTTCGCGCAGATTGGCGGTAAACATGACCGTTGTGATCGATTCCAGTGATGGCACACCAATTTTTTTGCCGCGCAAATCCTGCATCGATTTCAATGGTGAGGTATTGGCCACCATCACGCGTGCACGATAATCAGTAAAACCCTTGGCGGTGACCAGGCCTTCATAGCCATTCTTTTTGACTGCGACCAGGCCGACATGCGCAGGATGGATAAACGCCAGATCGTACTTTCCTTCGGCCAGGCCTTTTTCAAATACGGCGTATTTATCCACGCTTTGCAGCTTGATGTTCTGTTTTAACTCCTTCGATAACAAAGCCAGCAGCGGTTTGTAACGCTCACTGGCCGGCCCACCATCTTGATACGTCACACCTTCGTTAATGGCGAGAATCAGTTCTTGCGCTGAAGCAGAATTGATCCCGGCAGTCAGCACAGCCATGGCCACAAAAGATGTGAGTTTCATAAGGGTTGCTCCGATAGGAATATTTTTTTAAGGTAACTAATTGTAAAGTGAATGGTACATTAAGCGATGAAAAGGGAAGAATTTTTCTAGTTTGCGGTGACAAAAACCCACAACAGTTTATTTGAATTGCGTCAACGGGCAGGGCGGGTGCAGGGCTAGGCAGCCCACAAGACGTGCAGTATTAGCCAATGCGAATATCCCGCATCGCGATTTGTTTTACAGACGATTGAAATTACCCGTGGATGAGTGTTCAGGGGCCCCTTGAGTCAGGTCGCCTGAACACAAGTTACCGGTCGTTAGATGCGCCCTGTTACCAGCATGATGAGAAGGATGACAACCAGCAAGCCGGTGATACCGCTGGGTGCGTATCCCCAACTCCGGCTATGCCCCCAGGTTGGCAACACGCCGAGCAGAATCAATACCAGTACGATCAGCAAAATGGTTCCGATGGACATGATTTTTCCCTTGTTGTTTAAGGTGAGCAGCGTGTGGATATGCATATGCCGCATCCATATTTATCGAGCATTGCAAGGTCAGCGTAGTGCACCTTTGATACCTGCTCTGTACGTTGGCGAACAAACAATTCAACCTTGCTGCGAGACAATGAATACTGTCCGTGGCACGCAAGCAGTGGTTGTGCTCTACGATGGAAAGAAGGCGATCCTTCATTTCTGAACGCAATTTTTTTAAAGTGAGGTCATCATGCAAATCCGCACCTTTTTATTCATCATCATTCTGGGTGCGATAGGCGCTCTCGCAGCATTGAACTGGGAAGTGTTCAATACGCCGACGGCACTATGGCTGGGAGTGACGACCGTGCAGGCGCCGCTGGGGCTGGTCATGCTGGGATTCACTGCGCTATTGACGCTTTTTTTTCTTGCCGTGGTCATTTACCTGCAATCTTCAGTGTTGCTGGAGGCGCGTCGCCATGCCAAGGAATTGCAGGTCCATCGTGAACGGGCGGATCAGGCCGAGGCTTCGCGCTTCATTGAATTGCGCAACCTGATGGAAGCAGAAATGCAATCGGTTGGACAGCAAAATCTTGAGTTGCGCGGTACACTGCTGGACCGGATGGAACGGCTGCAGAGCGGCATCGTACTGGCGATAGAAGAATCCGGTAATACTGTCGCCGCTCATATTGGTGAACTGGAAGACAGGCTGGAGCGCGGTACCAATGTAGGGACGTCGAATCGGCTCGCATGAATCAGCTGTCAGACCGAATGCATTTAATTTCCCTGTGGAAACATATCGGCGGGTAATCGTAGGGACATCGGTTAAACTACGGGATTGCAATTATTCCGGGGCTCGTCATGGCAACAGCCAAACCCAGACAAACCGACACAAGCGTTATTATTCTTGCTAGCGTCTTGGCTGTCGTATTGGTCGGTATTGTGGCCGGATGGCTTTATATTTCCTACCTCGCACGCCCGGTAGCATCCTCCTCCTTTGCAAGCTTTGGTCCTGTGGTGGTGCGCAGCTCGGAATTTTCGATCAAGGCGACTATTGCGGTACAAACGCGAAATGAAGACGCCAGCTGGGTAAAAAACCATAAAAAGGAACTGGATTTTGCATTGCAGGCTGCCTTGGGCAATGTTGATGCGCATCGTGTACGGACTCCGGAGGGCGTGACATATGTACAGGAAATGTTGCGAGATGCTGCAAATAAAGCGCTTAATACCACCAATATCCAGGAAGTTCTGCTGACCGACTTTATTGTGCAGGGACAGTGATATTGCGTGTGTGTCTACAGACACACCGTTTGACGGATAGAATCAAAGATCATTTTCAGTATGAGTAACACAGACAATTTTCCCAAGCAGGGCCGCGATGTACTTCGGCCCGACTCGCCTTGCGCCGGTTATTGCTCGACCTCGCATGGCGATGAAATCTGCAAGGGTTGCGGCCGGACGTTCGACGAAGTGATCAACTGGATCATTTACGATGATGCGGAAAAAGCTGCGATCTGGGCCAGGCTGGAAGCGGCTGGCTTGATAAAACGTTAAGTATTTTCAGTATTGCAGCATGCCTCCTGACGTCTACGTAATGCTCGTATTAGACTTCAGGGCCAAGAGGCGGTAGACTTTAGCCCTTTTTCTAGGGCTATTCCATGTCCGCCACGCCCGAATCTCCAACGTCCGATGATAGCGCCAGCACCGATTCCGCCATTGCGTCCGAATCCGCTGCTGAAGCGCGCGCCGTTTCCGCTGAACTGATTGCCAGCGAAGTTGCACGTCGTCGCACCTTCGGTATTATTTCTCACCCGGATGCGGGTAAAACCACACTGACTGAAAAGCTGTTGCTGTTCTCCGGCGCGATTCAGCTCGCGGGTACCGTCAAGGGGCGCAAGAGCGCTCGTCATGCGACTTCCGACTGGATGGATATCGAAAAGCAGCGCGGCATTTCCGTCGCCAGTTCGGTCATGCAGTTTGAATATCGCGATCACGTCGTCAATCTGCTCGATACGCCGGGTCACCAGGATTTTTCCGAAGATACCTATCGCGTGCTGACTGCAGTCGATTCCGCCTTGATGGTGATTGATGCCGCCAAGGGTGTCGAGACGCAGACGATCAAGCTGCTCAATGTCTGTCGCATGCGTAACACGCCCATCATCACGTTCATGAACAAGCTGGATCGGGAAACACGCGATCCGCTGGAACTGTTGGACGAGCTGGAATCCGTGCTGAAGATCGAATGCGCACCGGTGACCTGGCCGATCGGCATGGGCAAGAATTTCCGCGGCGTGTATCACTTGCTGCGCGATGAAATCATGTTGTTTGCGCCGGGTAGCGAGAAGGCGGACCAGACGTTTGAAGTTGTCAAAGGCATCGACAATCCGCGCCTGGCCGAAATGTTCCCGCAAGAGATCGAGCAGCTGAAAATGGAAGTGGAACTGGTGCATGGCGCCTCCCATCCATTCGATCTCGATGCCTTCCTGAATGGCACGCGTACGCCGGTATTCTTCGGTTCGGCAATCAATAACTTCGGTGTGCGCGAAATCCTGAATGCCTTGCTCGACTGGGCGCAACCGCCACGCGAACGCGATGCGACAGTACGTTCCGTCAAGCCGATTGAATTGCCATTCTCCGGTTTCGTCTTCAAGATCCAGGCGAATATGGACCCCGCACATCGCGATCGCATCGCCTTCCTGCGTGTGTGTTCCGGTCGCTTCGAGCGCGGCATGAAGGTTAAGCATCTGCGCCTGAATCGCGAGATCAAGGTGTCGAGTGTGGTGACCTTCATGGCGTCGAGTCGCGAACAGGTTGAGGAAGCATACGCCGGCGACATCATCGGCTTGCCGAATCACGGCAACATGCAGATCGGCGACAGTTTTTCTGAAGGCGAGCTGCTGCAGTTCACCGGCATACCATATTTTGCGCCGGACTTCTTCCGTGCAGTGCGGATTCGCAATCCACTGAAGATCAAGCAATTGCACAAGGGTTTGCAGCAGTTGGGCGAAGAGGGTGCGATTCAGGTATTCAAGCCGGTTAACAGCAGCGATCTGATTCTGGGTGGCGTCGGCGTGTTGCAGTTTGAAGTAGTCGCCAGTCGTTTGCTGAATGAGTATGGCGTCGATGCCGTATTTGAAGGCACCAGCATCAGCAGCGCGCGCTGGATTACCTGTGACGACAAGAAGATGCTGGCTGATTTTGAACGCTCTTCAGCGGGTCATAATCTGTCGCATGATGCAGCCGGCAATCTGGCTTACCTCGCAAGCTCGGGTGTCAACTTGCGTTTGACGCAAGAGCGCTGGCCAGGTGTGACTTTCCACGAAACACGTGAACATGCCGCCAAGCTCGCTTAATGGTGCTTGATACGATTGCAACGCCGGTTGTCCTTGCGATACCGGCGTTTTTTGTTTGCCTTTGTTGATTGAGTGTTGCATGTCATGAAAAAAATTCTGAAATTCACCAGCTTTTCCCTGCGCGACCTATTCGTCACTATCGGACCGCTGGCGATTCTGATTGCTGCTGCATGCTATTTTGCTTACAAGCTGATCAATCCGTTTCCTCCGTCGCAAGTCGTTTTTTCGACCGGGCAGGATAGTAGCGCTTATGCAGAATTCGGCAAAAAATATGCGAAAGAACTCAGCAAGTTCGGGATTACGACAATACTCAAGTCATCGCAAGGTTCGGAGGAAAATTTACGTCTGTTGAACGATGAAGATTCGGATATCGATATCGCCTTCGTGCAAAGCGGTTCGACCCAGCATGCAGATGCTGAGCGTTCCGGTTTGATCTCGATCGGCAGTTTGTTTTATGAGCCGGTCTGGCTGTTTTATCGCGAGAGTGCGCAGCTGAAAAATCTGACGCAATTAAAGAAAATGAAGGTCAATGTCGGTACCGACGGTAGTGGAGTACCGAAGTTGTTTAACGCGATTCTTGAAGCGAATGATATTGACATCACCAGGGTAAAAACGAGCAAGCTGGCCGATACGCCGGCGACCGTTGAATTGCTGGCGGGACGTATTGATGCCTTGGTGTTCAGTTCCGCCCCGGATGGCTTGCTGATCCAGATGTTGTTGCGGACACCAGGGGTCAAATTGTTTGATTTTTCGCAGGCGGAAGCGTATTCGCGCCGTTTTCCTTATCTGTCGCACGTGGTGCTACCGCGTGGCATCGTCGATTTTTCGAGGGATATGCCAGTCAAGAATTATCACTTGATTGCACCGACAGCGACTTTGGTTGCACGCGAGGATTTGCATCCTGCTCTGGTGGATTTGATTGCGCAGGCAGCCGTCAGTATTCACGGCGGCGCTGGCTGGTTCAACAAGAAAGGTGAATTCCCGAACGGGAGCTACACGGAAATTCCGGTGGCGCCACAAGCCGAGAAGTTCTATCGCGATGGCGCACCGCTACTGCAGCGTTACTTTCCGTTCTGGGTGGCCAATTTTGTTGAGCGCATGTGGATCGTGATCGTCGCATTGGGCGCATTGATCATCCCCTTGTCACGTATTTTGCCGCCCTTGTATGTATGGAAGGTGCGTTCGCGCGTGTATCGCTGGTACGGGCAATTGCGCTCTGTAGAACAGACGATTGAAGACGTGCCGCCGGAAAAGCGTGCGGAGGTTTATCCTGAGCAGTTGCGACGCTTGCGTGAAATCGAAGAGAGGGTCAATCAGATTTCGATTCCGCTGTCGTTTGCCGATGAGTTATATCGCTTGCGCAGTCATATCAATTTTGTGCGCAAGCGTATCGTGTGGTTGGGCGAATCGCAATCCTAGGCGCCGGTCCATGGCAAGCCGGCATGACACCAGCCGTTGACGTTCTTACGATGGCCGTCGGCGTCTTTTTCACCCTCGAATCCCTCCAGAATATCGTAGGAATGCGCATAGCCGTTTTCCGTCGCTACTTTTGCCGCATGTTTGGAACGCACGGCGCCACGGCACAGGAAAAGCAGCACGCTATCCTTGCCGGCAACCTGCGATAGTTGCGACAGAAAATCGGCATTCTGCGCGCCGCCTGGATACAGATTCCATTGCACCGCCAGATGCTGTTCCGGCGCGATGGCGGGACGACCTATCCAGTCGCGTTCTGCGTTGGTGCGCACATCGACCAGCTTGACATTGGCATCGTTTTGCAGCAGCGCATATGCCTCCTGTGGTGTCAGCGCGCCAGCATAAGGCAGCGCATGGGCATGGGCACGTTCGCGTGCAGAGGCGAGAATATCGGCAGAGATGGTCATGTGCGAGGCTTTCTGAACGGGGTTTTTATTATAGATGAGCCTCTATGTCGTTGCCCATCCAAAGCATGCTGGTTGCTGCATTGGTGCTAAATTGAAGTCGCGCTCGGTTTTTGCGTGTTCGTGGGGATGGCGTGCATGTCCATTGGAGTTGCTGCAACCGATTAGGCGGACTTCAGACCATATGCCGAACCGCTGTTGGTCATTATCTTCATGATCGTTGTATCGTATTCGGCAATGGACATAGTCAAACGCCGATTTCTGTCTGGACTTGTGCCTAAGTCCTTGAAGGCAGCGATGGTGCAGTTATGTTTTGCCTACTGCTATGTTGATGGCACTAAAAGAATGCAATTTTTAATTAAAAATTTCCAAATGCACCAATTTAATGCAATTTGTAGAAAATGCACTTTTTTAGGGATATTTTTTGTTTTGATTTAATCAGGTGTGAAGCAGTCGCCATGCGGTTATCCCAATAAAATGCAAGGCGCTCCAGCGAGGTGCGCACGCAGCTTATTCCTGAAGATGGTGGCATGGAATCTGCTATCATTTCGCACGAGTTCAAGTCGCATGCTGTCAGGTACACGCACGGCTCATAACCCATTTGCATATTTGTATTATTTTGCTCAATTTTAGGAGATTCGCATGGCAATGACGGCAGCAGAGGTCTTGAAGATGGTGAAAGACAACGAAGTTAAATTCGTTGATTTTCGCTTTGCTGACACACGTGGCAAAGAACAGCACGTCACTGTGCCAGTTTCGCATTTCGATATGGATAAATTCGAGTCCGGTCATGCGTTTGATGGTTCCTCCATCGCAGGCTGGAAAGGTATCGAATCGTCGGACATGTTGTTGATGCCGGATCCAAACACCGCCAATATCGATCCATTCTTTGAAGAAACCACATTGTTCATGCAATGTGACGTGATCGAGCCGTCGGACGGCAAAGGTTACGACCGTGATCCGCGTTCGATCGCCAAGCGCGCAGAAGCGTATTTGAAATCGTCCGGCATGGGCGACACTGCTTACTTCGGACCAGAACCGGAATTTTTCATTTTCGACAGCATCCGCTGGAAAATCGGCATGGATGGCTGCTTTGTCAAGATCGAATCGGAAGAAGCATCGTGGAGCACCGGCGAGAAATTCGAAGGCGGCAACACAGGTCACCGTCCTACAGTGAAAGGCGGCTACTTCCCGGTGCCGCCAGTCGACAGCTTTCAGGACATGCGTTCGGAAATGTGCCTGATTCTGGAATCGCTCGGCATTCCGGTTGAAGTGCATCACCACGAAGTGGCAGGCGCTGGTCAAAATGAAATCGGCAGCAAGTTCTCGACCCTGGTGGAGCGCGCTGACTGGACCCAGAACATGAAATACGTGATCTGGAACGTGGCGCACACCTACGGAAAAACCGCGACCTTCATGCCGAAACCTATCGTTGGCGACAACGGTTCGGGCATGCACGTGCATCAATCGGTATGGAAAGACGGCAAAAACCTGTTCGCAGGCGACGGCTATGCAGGCCTGTCCGATTTCGCGCTGTACTACATCGGCGGCATCATCAAGCATGCCAAGGCATTGAACGCGATCACCAACCCGGGTACCAACTCGTACAAACGTCTGGTTCCAGGCTTTGAAGCACCGGTCAAACTGGCATACTCGGCACGTAACCGTTCGGCTTCGATCCGTATCCCGCACGTATCGAATCCTAAAGGTCGCCGCGTTGAAGCGCGTTTCCCGGATCCGCTGGCTAACCCATACCTGTGCTTCTCGGCTTTGCTGATGGCAGGTCTGGACGGCGTACAGAACAAGATCCATCCAGGCGAAGCCGCCTCGAAAGATCTGTACCATTTGCCACCGGAAGAAGATGCGTTGATCCCAACCGTGTGCGCTTCGCTGGAAGAAGCACTGGATGCATTGAACAAGGATCGTGAATTCCTGACCCGCGGTGGCGTGTTCAGCGATGCAATGATCGATGCATACATTGAACTGAAAATGCAGGAAGTGCAGCGTTTCCGCATGACAGCTCATCCGGTCGAATACGATATGTACTATTCGCTGTAATCCGCAGTGTTCATTTCGCCGCAAGGCGGAATGAACATGCAGGGAAGCAAAACGAGGCGGAAAAGGCGCAGGCTTTTTCCGCTTTTTTATTGGGTGCCGGAAGCGGGTTTGTTGTGGATGCGCATTAAATTGCCCATCTATGTTTGTCAGCGTTTGTTTCTTGTCCTAAACTATGGTTCTGATTTAACAGTTTCTAAAAGAAAGTTTATGAAACGTCAACTCGCTATTTTGCTGCTTTCTGTCACCGTGCTCCCGGCTTATTCACAGGGTGAGGTTTACCTGTGCGTCGATAGCAATGGCAATCGTGAATACAAGAATACCGGTTCGGTTGCGCGCTGCAAGAAAGTCGATTTGCCCGGCGTATCGACGATTCCCTCTGCGCCTAAAAAACCGGTAGTCCAAACCGCATCGGCCAAACCGGCTGATTTCCCGCGCGTCGATAACACTGTCCAGAAAGCGCGCGATAGCGATCGCAGGCAGATTCTGCAGGATGAAATGAGAACCGAGGAACAAAAACTGGCCGAGATTCGCCGTGAATACAATAATGGTGAACCGGAGCGTCGCGGCGACGAGCGCAATTATGCAAAATATCAGGAACGCACGGCAGCGCTGAAAGACGACCTCGCACGTACGGAAAAAAACGTCGAGGCATTGAAGCGCGAACTCGGCAATCTGAAATAGTTGAGCATAAATAACATCGGTACGATGTTTGCTTGAGTCAGGCCGCGTTATGCGGCTTTTCTTTTTTGGATTCCTGTGAAAAAACCTTCAATTTCTTTCGGTGGTCTTGATCTGCTGGCCTCCGCCGTGCTGGTGCTGCGCTCCGACGGTTATATCGCCTATGCGAATCCGGCAGCAGAAAATCTGCTGGAAAATTCAAACAAGGTTCTGGCGACGCACCGGCTCAATGAACTCTTTCTCAATGCAGATGAACTGGACGTAGTATTCCAGCAGGCCGTAGAACATCAGTTCGCCGACAAGCGGCAGGACTTGACGCTGGAGCGCATGGGGCGCGAGCCGCTGCAGGTGCACATGGTCGTGACTGCGCTAGATAATCCGGACTTGCCGGTGCTGATGGAGTTGCGCGAAAACGTGCAGCAATTGAAGCTGGATCGCGAAGAGCGCCTGATCGATCAAAGCCAGGCCAACAAGGAGTTGATCCGCAATCTGGCACATGAGATCAAGAATCCTCTGGGCGGCATACGCGGCGCCGCACAATTGCTCGAACTTGAGTTGCCCGAGCGGCATGTGAAAGAGCTGCGCGAATATACGCAAGTCATCATCAAGGAGGCGGATCGCCTGCAAACGCTGGTGGATCGCCTGCTGGCGCCGCATCGCAGCCTGCATATTGTCGGCGATGTGAATATTCATGAAGTATGCGAACGCGTGCGCAGCCTGATCGTGGCCGAATTCCCGAGCGGATTGAAGATCAGGCGTGATTACGATTTGTCGATACCCGAATTCCGCGGCGACAAGGAGCAACTGATACAAGCGGTATTGAACATTGCGCACAATGCTGCACAAGTACTGTCCTCGCACATCAAAAGCGGCGATGCGGAGATTGTTTTGCGTACGCGGATTGCACGAAATGTGACGCTGGCCAAGGTACGCTACCGGCTGGCATTAGACTTGCATATTATCGATAACGGTCCGGGCATTCCGCCTGACATCCAGGATCGCATCTTCTATCCTTTGGTATCGGGTCGGGACGGCGGTAGTGGGTTGGGACTGACGCTGGCGCAGACATTTGTGCAGCAACACATGGGCTTGATCGAATGCGAGAGCCGCCCTGGGTGTACGGATTTCAGAATTCTGATTCCATTGCCGTGACAGAATCCGGGGCAGTCACCGCAATGCATCACTCACTTTGCAATATGAACGCGGACGCTGAAACTATATGAAACCAATCTGGATTGTTGACGACGACGAGTCGATCCGCTGGGTGCTTGAAAAGGCACTGGCGCGGGAAAACCTTGCTACGCAAAGTTTTTCCAATGCACGCGATGCGATGGAGGCCTTGAAAACCGGCGCACCGCAGGTCCTGGTGTCGGACATACGCATGCCTGGCGAAACCGGCCTTGAATTGCTGCAGGCCGTCAAAGCCAAGCATCCCGGTTTGCCGGTCATTATCATCACTGCCTTCTCCGATCTGGATTCGGCAGTCGCCGCATTTCAAGGCGGCGCCTTTGAATATCTGGCCAAGCCTTTCGATATCGACAAGGCAGTGGAACTGATACGCCGCGCGCTGGAAGAAAGCCTGCGCGAAACCAGCATTGAACAGGTGTCGGCAGAAACCCCGGAAATTCTCGGCCAGGCACCGGCGATGCAGGATGTGTTTCGCGCCATCGGCCGCTTGTCGCAATCGAATGTGACAGTACTGATTACCGGTGAGTCCGGTTCCGGCAAGGAGCTGGTCGCCCGGGCCTTGCATAAACACAGTCCACGGGCATCGCAACCCTTCATCGCCTTGAATACGGCAGCGATACCGAAAGACTTGCTGGAATCCGAACTGTTCGGCCATGAGCGCGGGGCCTTCACCGGCGCGCAAGCTTCGCGCCGGGGGCGTTTCGAGCAGGCGGACGGCGGTACTTTATTCCTCGATGAAATCGGCGATATGCCTTTCGATTTGCAAACGCGCCTGTTGCGCGTGCTGTCGGATGGACATTTCTATCGCGTCGGCGGTCATCAGCCCTTGAAAGCGAATGTACGCGTGATCGCGGCGACACATCAGAATCTGGAACAGCGCGTACGCGAAGGCTTGTTCCGCGAAGATTTGTATCATCGTCTCAATGTGATTCGTTTGCGCCTGCCGAGCTTGCGTGAACGGCGCGAAGATATTCCCATCCTGACGCGACATTTTCTGGCCCAGAGCGCGAAACAGCTGGGTGTTGAAGTCAAGCGCATGTCGGACGGCGCGATGCAATTTCTGACCAACCTCGAGTTGCCCGGCAATGTGCGGCAACTGGAAAATCTGTGCAACTGGATCACGGTGATGGCACCCGGTCAAACAGTGGAAGCCAAGGATTTGCCGCATGAGCTGACTGAGGGGCAAGCCTTTTCTGCATCGGGGCAAGCGGGCGCAAACGCTGTCCATGGCATCAGCTACACCACGCCGGAAAGCGATGCGATGACGTTGGGCGGCATGACACAGACGTCCTCGTTTCCGAATGCCGGTGGTGCAGCGAGTGCTCCATTGGAATCCTCCAGCTGGATTGCCTTGCTGGAAATGGAAGCGGCTTCATTGCTGGCGGCAGGAAAGCCGGAAGTGATGGATGCGCTGGGCCGCCAGTTCGAGTCGACGCTGATCAAGATGGCCTTGAAACATACGCATGGTCGCAAGAATGATGCGGCAGTGCGTCTGGGGATAGGGCGCAATACCATTACGCGCAAGATTCATGAGCTGGGCATCGATGGCGCGAAGGACGATTAACGATCACGCATCGATATCTGCCTGCAGTAAATAAAAAAACACCCTGAATAGTCAGGGTGTTTTTCATTGTGCAACTCGGGAATGCTGGCGTGATATTCGCATGCAGATGACGGCTTACGCTGCCATTTTTGCCGTCTGGCGCGCGCCTTCCAGCAAGAATGACAAGCCGACTACCAGCACCAGTTCGCCTTCCGCCGAACGCGCAGTACCGGCGATGCCGGGCACCGTAATTGCCGTCATTGGCTTGATCACCAGATCGGCGGTGCCTTCGACTGCGCCTACCGACAGGATGTACGGTTGCGGTGCAGAGATGACGATGCCGACTTTTTCCACGCCGAGTTCATACCCCAGGGAGCCGGCCAGCGAACGTACCGGCAATGGACGCCCCTGATCGCGCAGCACCGGTGCGCCGCCCACGTGTTCAAACTCATCGGGCAGTTCGACCACGCGTTGCACGACCGCCATCGGCAGCGCCAAGGCCGCATCGGAACTGCGCACCAGCATGGTCGGCACGATCGATAATTCAATCGGCAGGCGTATCGAGAAGCGGGTGCCGACGCCGAGGGTGGAATCGATGGTGATCGCGCCGCGATGTTTTTCCACCGCGGTTTTCACCACATCCATGCCGACGCCACGCCCGGAGACGCTGTTGGCGACTTCCTTGGTCGAAAAGCCCGGTAGGAAGACCAGTTGCAGCATTTCTTCCTGTGTTTGCGCTGCCGTATCGGCAATCAATCCCTTGGAAATTGCCTTGGCCCGCAGTTGTTCGCCATTCATACCCTTGCCATCATCGGAAATCTCGATCATGACGCTGCTGGCTTCCTGCCATGCCTTCAGCAAAATCACCGATTTGGTCGATTTCCCGTTGGCGGTACGCGTGGCGTTGTCTTCAATGCCGTGATCAAGCGAATTGCGCAGCATGTGCACGAGCGGATCGTACAGGCTGTCGACGACCACGCGATCGACTTCGGTTTCAGCGCCTTCGATTTGCAGGTCGACATCCTTGCCGAGATCCTTCGCCAGCTCGCGCACCAGGCGCGGGAATTTCTGGAACAGCTTGCCGACCGGCTGCATGCGGGTGGACAGCGTAGCGCGTTGCAATTCGGTGGAATAGCGCGAGGCACGGTTCAGCGTTTCTGCCAGTGCAGCCATCAGTGTGGCAGCCTGTCCTTCGACCGGGAACTGGGCCAGTTTTTCCAGCAGCACGCTGGCCTGATTGGCGGCTTGTACCGATTCGCCGGCGACTTCCAGCAAGGCGTCGAGCTTGACCGCATCGACGCGTATGCTTTCTTCCTTGATGCCGGCGGCAGCGGTTTTGTCGCCACCACCGCTGCCACGTCTGTCGATGCCATCCCAGCCGCCTTTGGCCGGGGCTGCGGGAGTAACAGGAACTGCACTGGCCGCAGTTACCGCAGCAGTGGCAGCAAGAGATGCGGCCGGTGTCGCCAGTGCGGTGCCGGCGGGAACGACGGCTTGATACAGCGCATTCCAGTCCGGGCCATCTGTGTCGATTGCCGGCGCGGTCGGTGCAGCTGTTGCCGCCGACGCGGGTACGGCATCCTTGCCATCGATTGCGCTGTTCAGTATCTGTTCCAGCGCATCGGGCATGGCCGACAGGCTTTCGGGTGCTGCGCCGTTGGCCAGTTCAGTCAATTGATCGGCGACAAAGCCGCTGGCTTGTAATGCTGCTTCGATGGCAATCGGTGTGACCGGTACCTGACCGGTGCGCAATGCATCGAACAGGTTTTCCGTCAGATGGCAGGCTGACACCATGGCAGGCAGGTTCATGAAACCGGCGCCGCCCTTGATCGTGTGGAAAGAACGGAAAACGGCATTGAGTGTATTGAGGTCGCCGGGGTTGCGCTCAAGGCTGAGCAGATGCTCTTCTACGTTGGTCGCCAGTTCCAGCGCCTCGACAACGAAATCTTTGAGCATGTCGTCCATCAGAACCCCAGATCGGCAAGAAGACCGTCGACGTCATCCTGCACCATGGCGATAGCCGGTGCAGACGGGCCGTTCATCAACTGGACAGGTGCATCGCCAGGTTTGGCTTCGGCGCGGGCGGCCTTGATTTCAGGCGGTGCATTATCGCGCAGCAGTTGTGCCAGTTCGCTTTCGGCCTTGTGCGTGATGGTGACGATTTTCTTGATCAACTGACCCGTGATGTCCTGGAAATCCTGCGCCATCATGATTTCGAGCAAGCGGGCTTTTTCGGCTTCCGTCACTTCTGCCACTTTGGCCGAGAACTGGCGCGAGTCGGTGGCCAGCTTCTTGAATTCATCGACGCTGAGTTTGCCGTCGAACAACTGGGCCCAGCGCGTATCCATTTCCTTTGCGGTTTTGGATAAGGCATCCTGTTGCGGCATGCCGATATCGATGGCGTTCAATACCTTGTTGGCAGCCTGTTCGGTCAGTGTGGCGACGTATTCGAGGCGGCCTTGTGCATCGGTGATCTCGGAGGCGACATCCGACAGGGAACGGTCATAACCGAGTTCGCGCAAGGAATCGTGCAGCAGGCGAACGATGCCCCCCAGACGTTCAAACATCGGCTTCTCGGACAGGTCTTCGTCAGGCTCCGCCGCAGGGGCGCGCGCTGCCGGTGCCGGCGGGGCGGTAACAGCGGGTGCAGCTGTTGCTACAGTTTCCGCGCGCTGGGCGGAAATTTCTTCAAACAATGCATCAAAATCGTCTACGTCGCCGCTCATTAAATTTTTCTCCGATCGTTATCCATGTGTGCTTTGCCTTGCTATGCGGCCCTGTGTTTCGGACGGACGCTAAGAGTGCAAGACTGTCGGATGCGGCACTGCAAACGGCACCGTTTCAGACATTCAGCTACGGATAGGAACAGGTATTTTACCTGTTGACATGGGGCAATAATACCCAGATTTACAGAGGGCGCATAGCAATTCCACGCAAGTTGGCGATGCAGCGCAACAATTGCAAAATTTGGTTAAAAGATGAGGTAATTCCAAGCTGTTCCAGGCTTCCTCATATGCGCCGAAGTCGGGAGGGAGGCTGTTTTTTGGTAACAAAAAGCCTGTCCGGCACGCCGGTCTTGTCGTCGCCATACGTTTGACGTGCCAGATGCGCACGCCTACACTGCAGCTACTTTTTATTTGCGCCTGCGTTTTCGATTTCCTCGAATAAATGCTGCTGCTTACCTATGTACTGTGGTGACGGCGCAGATGTTATCAACCTGTCAGTTCAATTCCAAGGATCGTGTACCGTACGGACACGGCAAGCATGCCATCTTCTTTTCTCCTTCCTGTCATTTCCTCTACACATGACGCGACATTAAGTGCTGCGCTGACCGCCGCCATCAACAATAAAACCAAACCGTTGGGGAGTCTTGGCATGCTGGAAACGCTGGCCAGGCAGATCGGCCTGATCCAGCAGACCGTGCAGCCGAACATCGTTGCGCCGGCCCTGATTGTCTGCGCCGGCGATCATGGCGTAGTGGAAGAAAACATTTCTGCCTATCCGCAAAGCGTGACTTGGCAAATGGTGGAGAATTTTCTCGCAGGTGGTGCGGCGATCAATGTTTTTGCACGGCAGAATCATTGCGCGCTGTATATCGTTGATGCCGGCGTCAATCACGATTTCGGCGTGCGCGAGGGTTTGCTGGATCGCAAGGTCGCCTACGGTACGCGCAACTTCGCGCAGGAAGCAGCGATGACTGCAGAACAGTGCGCATTGGCCATGCAACACGGCGCCGAACTGCTTGCGGGTGTGCAAGGAAATGTCGTGGGTTTTGGCGAAATGGGGATAGGCAACACCACCGCCGCTGCCGCCATCATGCATGTGATGACGCAATTGCCGGTGGCGGAATGCGTAGGCGCCGGGACCGGCCTGGCGCCGGAAGGTGTGCTGCACAAGCAGAGAGTGATAGAGGCTGCTGTGACGCGCCATGCTGCGGAAAGTATGGAGCCGCTGGAAGTGCTGGCGACTTTCGGCGGTTTTGAAATCGCCATGATCGCCGGTGCGATGCTGGCTGCAGCCGAGCGCCGGATGGTATTGCTGATCGACGGTTTTATCGTCACCAGCGCCTTGCTGGTAGCGGCGCGGCTGCAGCCGGCCATCCTCGATTACTGCGTGTTTGCGCATTGTTCGGATGAGCAGGGGCACAGGCAAATGCTGGCATATCTGAACGTGCAACCTGTCCTGCAAATGGGTTTGCGTCTGGGGGAGGGAACCGGTAGCGTACTGGCTTTGCCGCTGTTGCATGCGTCAGTTAATTTCCTGCATGAAATGGCGACCTTCGATTCCGCCGCTGTCAGCAACAAGGGTGCTTGAATGATGGAGCCGATGGAAATCGATCATCCCGTTCATACCAGTCTGCGCGCGCGTTGCGTACATCAACTACGGCTGTTCTTTGTTGCCCTGCAATTTTTTACGCGTATACCGATTCCGCGCTGGGTTGGTTTCGACGAGCGCTGGCTGCAACATGCTTCGCGTTATTTTCCCGCTGTGGGCATCGTGGTGGCGCTGGTATGTGCGCTGGTTTATCTCCTTGGATCCCTGTTCTGGAATCAATCGGTCGCCGTGCTGCTATCAATGAGTGCCGGTATTTATCTGACCGGAGCTTTTCACGAAGATGGCTTTGCCGATACCTGTGACGGTTTTGGCGGCGGCATGACGGAAGAGCGCGTCCTTGAGATCATGACGGATTCGCGCATTGGTGCCTATGGCGCCATCGGGATCGGCATGATGCTGGCGCTGAAATGGGTGGTACTTTCCAGTATGCCTTCACCGGCTGTGGTGGCGGCATTGCTGATCGTGCATCCGTTTTCGCGGCTGGCAGCAATCAGCCTGGTATGGCGCATGAATTATGTAAAGGCGAATGGCAAGGCGAAACCAATCGGACAGCAGATGTCTAATGGGGAGTTTTGCATTGCCAGCGCGACCGCCTTGTTGCCCATGGTGCTGTTCAGCCTGACAGGATGGATGCCCTGGGAAGCGATAGCCGCCGGCGTATTGCTGGCGGCTATTGTTTCTTTATGGCTGGCACGCATGTTTCAACGCCGTATCGGCGGCTATACCGGCGATTGTCTGGGTGCGGTCCAGCAAGCTGCGGAAGTCGCTTGCTATCTTGGCATACTGGCCGCACTTGCTTATTGATCTTTGCTAAATAGATTATCGCCATGCACCTTTATCTCGTTCGCCATCCCCGTCCCATCGTCGCTGCCAATACCTGCTATGGCCGCGCCGATCTGGCCGTGGCGGCGGAAGAGTTGGCGGCAGCGCGTGCTTCGCTGCTGCCGGTATTGCCGAAAAATGCCTTGTTGTTCTCCAGTCCCTTGCGCCGCTGCAGCGAATTGACGGAGAGCCTGGCGCAAACGCTGGGATGCCCGACGCCGACCTACGACGAGCGTCTGGCGGAAATGCATTTCGGCGATTGGGAAATGCGCACGTGGGACGATATTCCGCGCGCGGCGGTTAATGCATGGGCCAGGGATATGGTGGGCTATCAGCCGGGCGGCGGAGAAAGTGTGTTGCAGGTTGCGCAAAGGGTGCGCGCATTTCGCGATGAGCTGACGACACTGAATGTCGAACATGCAATCGTCATCTGTCATGCAGGGACCATACGTCTGCTGGCTGCCTGCGAGCACGGTCTGTCGATTCCGGAAATGGCGCTGTACGCGGCGCAGAAGCCGCACAAGATACGCTACGGCGAGTTACTGGTGGTGGATTGCTAGGCGCATCAGCCTGATGCTGGGCGACGCTTTTTCAACTCCCTGACTGCCAGATGCAATACCTGTGCCGCCGCCTGTGCCGACACGACATCTCGGCCCCACGGCTTGCGCTGTTTCGGCAGCATCCGCAGCCAGCCGAAAGTGCGCGCCGCGCGCATGACTTCCTCTTGAACATCGCTGCCATCCTGCTGCAGATAACGCAAAAAATGCTGCGCGATTTCTTGTGCGTCGATGTTCAGGATGTAGGCAGTCGAGTGCAAATACAATAACCAGTCGCGTGCCTGTGCTGATGCCATCGGCATCACACTGCTGGGATTGTCTTCAAAATCTATGAAGCTGACCTTGCCTTCATGCCAGATCATATTGCGTGCAAAACACTGACTGGCAGTCTGGCACAGACGGTGCAATTCCAGAATCGCCTGCAAACCGGACTCCCAGTAATACAGTCCTCGTTCCGGCTGCTGCCGCAGCAATTGATCGATGGAAGTCGCCCCCAGAAAGGAAATGGCAAACCAGTGCGGCGTGACATGCAACACTTCGGGTACTGAAACACCCGCGCTCGCCAGTGCGCGCAGGCGTGCAATTTCTATCGACTGCGCGGCACTGCTGCCGGGAGCCGGCACCGCGCGCAGCATAGGCTGGCGCAAGACGCTGGCGAGCGTATTCAACACCGGATACCCCCAATGCTTGAGCGGCGCTTCCAGTTGCTTGACGATGACGGGTGTTCCGTCAACCTCCACTAATTGCGTGCGATCCGGCGTGCGAGCCAATTGCTCAGTGATGATTGCTAATTGTTCGGGAGTAAACATGCGATGGTCGGGCAGGGCGGGCAAGGCTGGATTATAGACCAGCGTCGTGAGTGGGTGCCACTGAAACCGCAGAAGTTGCCGCTGGATCGCATGCGCCGTACAATGGCGCAGTTTTGGTGCTCGCGGACATGTCCATGTCTGCAGTTAAACGGGAAACGCCAAGCCGCAAGGCCAAGGAGTGCTGCCCCCGCAACGGTAAAACAAGCGTCACGGTATTGCGTGACCAATCGTCTTTTTACACCACTGTGCCATTGCATGGGAAGGTGAGACGGTTTGCTTGTCAGCCCGGATACCGGCCGGAACAGGTGAAAGCAAGACGGGCGGGGAGTTCGTGAGCCAGCGCTGTCGCGATTGCCGCAGCGCGTTGTTATATCTCTTCTTCTGTCTGCTTTTGTTGAATTCGACCCGCGGGGAAGCAGGTCGAGTGCTCATTATCGAAAACGACATCATGAAATCCGCATCATCAAATCGCAGCAACGCTGCATGGAAACCACTCGCGCTGGTTTCTGCTCTCGCCACTCTGACATTTCCTGCGGTTGCGCAAGTGGAAACAGGGCAGCAATTAACGCCAGTTACGGTATCTGCTTCGCGCTTCGAGAGCGCAGAGGCGCCTATTGGTGCGACAGTCATTACCGCACAGCAAATTCGCGATTCTGGTGCCGGCAGTATCAACGAAGCGATACGCAAGATTGCCGGCGTATTTGGACGCGCTAGTCAAAGCGGGACTTCTGACTCATCACTTGATTTGCGTGGATTCGGCTCAAGCAGTAATCAGAACGTGGCGATTTTTGTGGATGGAATTCGCATATCTGAAAACGAACTGCAACCCGCAGTGATGTCTGCAATCGCGATTGAATCCGTCGAGAGGATTGAAGTGGTTCGCGGCGGCAGTAGTGTGCTGTATGGTGAGGGCGCAACCGGTGGCACGATTCAAATCATCACCAAACGCGGTAGTACAAAAGGCACGCATGGCTCTGTCGTCGCCGAAATAGGCAATCGTGGACACGAAGAAATACGTGCTTCCTTGAATGCCGGCTGGGACGGCTTTTCCATTGATGCCAATCTTGGCGCTTTGCGTACAGATAACTACCGCGCCAACAACGAATTGAGGCAAGAGAATTTCAGTGGCGGTGTTCAGTGGGCGCTCCAAAATGGAAAGGTAGGATTTCGAGTGGATTCAGCACGTCAGGATCTACGTCTTCCAGGCTCTCTGACATTGAGTCAGTACCTGCAGAATCCAAGACAAACCTTGAAACCGACGGAGAACGGATCTCTCGACTCCGATCGTTATACGTTTTTTGTTGATCAGCGTTACGGTAATCTGGAACTCGCTGCTGATTTGTCTTATCGGGAAAAGACCTCCAAAGGAGATTTCAGTGGATTTCTGTCCAACGCTGAAAGTGAGGTCAAACAATTCTCTCCCCGTGCAAAATACGTATCGAACTTCGGCAGTACGCGCAATGAATTGATTGTTGGCATGGATTTTTCGGACTCCAAACGGTTCACTCAGAGTTCATTTAACGGGGCTGCAAATGCAGATGAGCATACCTCGCAGCAATCGATGGCGATTTATGGACGCAATGAAATAAGGTTTGGCAATATGCGTGTTGCAGCAGGTGCAAGACATGAAAAATTTGATCAGGATTTGCGCGCAGGAACGTCCTACAATCAATCGTTTTCACTTAACGCCTTCGATTTAAATGCAAGCTATGAATTGACACCGCTGGTGAGCTTGTTTGGGAAAGCAGGTAAAAGCTATCGTGTAGCAAACGTTGATGAAAATGCCTTTTTGTCCAAGCCGCTAAATCCGCAAAGGTCGAACGATCTTGAACTGGGTGGTTTGTTTGGCAATGACAATAATAAATTGATAGCCAAAGTATTCAGGCATAAGCTGAAAGACGAAATTTTTTACGATCCTACAGCGGGTGGCGGCGTTGGTGCCAACGTCAATCTTGACCGTACAAAACGACAAGGTGTTGAAATAGAAGGACGTGCACGATTGTCATCGGAATTTTTCTTGTCTGCGGTATTGCAACATGTCTCGGCCAAATTTACGGATGGCCCCAACAGCGGCAAGGAAATGGTGCTGGTGCCAAAAAATACGGCAACTGTCCGTTTGAACTGGAAGGCGGACAAGCAGACAGCAGATGTTGGCGTGCAATGGGTAGATACACAGCGTTATGGCAAGGATGTTTCGAATAGCTGTACTGCACGTATTCCGTCCTTTGCAACGCTTGATGCGCGCTATGCAGTACGAGTGGGTGCTTGGGAATTCGCTGTCAGCGGTACAAATTTGACGGACAAGGACTATTACAGCCAGGCATTTGGTGACTGCTCGAATAATCGGGGTATATACCCTGATGCGGGTCGCTCGGTAAAATTTTCGGCACGTCTGAATTTTTAGTTTTAAAAATTCCGACAATTATCTGCAAGATCGTCCCGCGTGGATGTTGGAAGATATTTTCCGACAGCCACGCGGGATTTTTACATCTGTATTTTTGATCGTGGATCTGAGGTGATTCAACATCCAAATCCTTGTTCGGTTCTGAAGTGAGTCATGTGGTTCTGATGAAGCCGTCCTCCCACTACGTACTTGGCGCAGTTGTCGGGAGGTGTTGCGGGACGTACAATGTCGCCAGTTTTGGTGCTCGCAGACATGTTCATGTCTGCAGTTAAACGGGAAACACGAAGCTTTACGGCTAACGTGTGCTGCCCCCGCAACGGTAATCAAGCGTCACATATCTGTGACAGGTCGTCTCTTAAACCACTGTGCATTTGCATGGGAAGGTGAGGCTATCGTGCTTGCAAGCCCGGATACCGGCCAGGACAGGTGGAAATGCTGCGAACGGGGATGTTCGCGACGCGATTCGCTCACGTTCTGGTTAGTGCTGGTTCCTGTCTGTTTCGGTCGTTGATTCTGTTCCAGTATTTCTTTTCAATTCAGCCTGCGGGGAAGTGGGCTGGATACTTGTATCTTGAAAAGTAATCATGACCTCATCTGTTTTACGGCGCGCCAGTGTGGCGTTCCCGCCGCTTGCCATTGTTTTGTCCATTTCCGCTGCATTTTCTCCTTTGAGTTTCGCGCAAACTGCTTCTGATCAATCGCTTGAGCCTGTCGTGGTGACAGCCTCGCGTACAGTACAGAAGGCGAGTGATGTACTGGCCGATAATATTGTGATTACTGCTGAAGAAATCCAGCAGTCAGGACAAACTTCACTGATTGATTTACTGCAAAAAAAACGCGGTGTTGAAATTACACGTAATGGTGGCGCAGGAAATAGTTCTAGCGTGTTTTTACGTGGAAGTAATAGTAAACAAGTAGTTCTTCTTATTGATGGTGTACGTAGTGTTTCTTCTACTTTGGGGGATGCGACCTGGTCGGCGATTCCCTTGTCTCAAATAGATCGCGTTGAAATCGTATTTGGCCCGATGAGCAGTATGTATGGTGCTGACGCTGTTGGGGGTGTGATTCAGGTATTTACAAAAAAGGGTAGTGGGGCACCTCGCATTTCCTTCTCCGCTGGAACAGGTACTTATGGAGAGCAGGTGGTTAGCGCTGGTGTCTCGGGCTCAGTCGAAGGCGAGCATCGTATACGTTATGCACTTAATACTGCGCATGAACAGGCGGATGGGTTCTCGTCCAGAGTCGATGCTGGGCAAAATCCAGACAAAGATGGTTATAGAAAACGTAGTATGAGTGGTCAGTTTTCATGGGAGTTGGCGCACGGGCACGAACTAGGATTGGCGTTTCTGAACAGCCGCAATAATGCTGAATATGACAATGGCTTGTCTACATACAATGCTCACAATATTGCAGACGTTGACGTGTATTCACTCTACTCCAGAAATCAGTTAACTGAAAATTGGAGCAGTTTTCTGCAGTTATCGCGTTCGTATAACGAAGACCGTAGTTACACATCGGCATTGCGGAGCGGGTTGGCTAGGTCGGATTCCAAGCAGGATCAAATCAGTTGGCAAAATGACTTTCAACTCGGAACCGATATTTTTCAATTATTAGTAGAGCGACGTGAAGAAAATGTGAGTTCAACAGAAATGGCGTTGAATAGAGGACGTGCAGTCAATTCTGTCGCTATGGCATATCAACTCAATCACGGGGCTCACATTGGGAGCGCTAGTGTTCGTTATGATAATAGCTCGGCTTATGGTTCCAATGTTACTGGCAGTATTGGTTATGGCTACCATCTCAGTAAAGAATTGCGAGTCAGTGGCAGCGTCGGCACCAGCTTCCGTGCACCAACCTACAACGAGTTGTATCGCGTGGATTACGGGAGTCTAGACAATAAGCCAGAGAAGGGAAAAAATGCTGAAGTCGGTCTGTACTACGACGATGGAAAGTCAGATTTCACAATCGCTTATTACCATAATCAAATAACTGATTTACTGACAAACAAGACTTGTACCAAGGGTAGTGGAACTTGTGCCTATAACGTCAATAAAGCGTTATTGGAAGGTATCTCAATAGGTGCGGGTAACACATTGGGTGACTTCAGATTATTCGGCACCTTGGATCTACAAGATCCACGTGATAAAACGACGAATAAATTGCTGAATCGCCGTGCCAAGTATCATGGCGCCGTGGGTGTTGAGTATGCGAAAGGCCCTGTCTCGAGTGGTGTTAGCCTCGCATTTTCTGGTTATAGATATGACGATGCGGCCAATAAAAATAAATTAGGAGGTTATGCATTGCTGAATCTTCAAGTTGGCTATGATTTAAACAACGATTGGCAATTGTTTGCTCGTTGGAATAATGCTTTGGATAAGAAGTATGAGGTTGCACGTAATTATCAGACTGCCGGTTCTAATGTTTTCGTCGGTGTTCGCTATGGTTTTAAATAAGTACTTGTAAAAAACTTTTCTGCATGACCGCGCATGCATACCGTGGATTTTTATCTGGTATTGCATGCGCAAATTTTATAAAGAATCCTAGATGTCGTTTCAACTATGAGTACGGTCGCCAATAGAAGTGTGAGCATTTCCGCGATACATGGACGCACACGTGCATGGACGGTGTTATCGACGCTGACTTTGCTTGCCTTGCTGAGCTTGCTGATTGCATGCGTGGTCGGCTCGGTGGCCTTATCGTTTTCAGAGATTACCGACGGTATGCGTGAATTGCTGCAGGGAAGCGCATCGACGATGGCGGCGACCCTGGTTGAATTGCGCCTGAGTCGCGCGCTTTCCGCCTTCGTTACCGGTGCCACGCTGGCCTTGGCTGGGGTGATGATGCAAGCCTTGCTGCGCAATCCCCTGGCCGATCCTTATGTGCTGGGCGTGTCTGGCGGCGCCGCCGTGGGTGCGCTGGGTGCGATGCTGTTGTTTACGCTGACATGGATGGTGGATCTCGCAGCTTTCGGTGGTGCGATTACGGTGTCGTTCATGTTGTATGCGCTGGCGCGTCGCGATTTGCGCGGTGCGGCCAGTTCGGAGGGTAGTGCGCCCTTGCTGCTGCTGACGGGAGTGATACTCGCATCCGGCTGCGGCGCACTGGTCACGCTGATGCTGTCGATCGCGCCGGATAATCGCTTGCGCGGCATGGTGTTCTGGCTGATTGGCGATTTGTCAGGCACGCAATTTCGTTTGCTGCCGTGGATAGTGCTGGCTGGTGCATTGGCATTCTCTACCCGTACCGCGCGTGCAATCAATGTAATTGCCTTGCATGCGGAAGCGGCATCGACGCTGGGTATCAATGTAGGAAAATTCCGCAGCGGCTTGTTTCTCTGTTCGGCATTGTTGACGGCAAGCGCCGTCAGTAATGCCGGCAGCATCGGTTTTGTCGGTCTGATTGTGCCGCACGCGTGTCGCTTCGTTCTGGGGCCGGATCATCGCTTGCTGCTACCGGCGGCAACGTTGGTGGGCGGCGCCTTTCTGGTGCTGGCGGATACGCTGGCGCGCAGTATCGTCGCGCCGCAACAACTGCCGGTCGGTGTCATCACCGCAATGATAGGCGTGCCTATCTTCCTGCTGCAGTTGCATCAGTTGAGGAAGCGCTGATGAAAACCAATGATCTCAAACTGCGTGTTGCCGAGCGCGTGCTGGTAGATGCGCTGAACTGGCAAATCGGACCGGGCGAATGCTGGTGCGTCATTGGACGCAATGGTGCAGGAAAAAGTACCCTGTTGCGCACGCTGGCCGGTTTGCGCGGAGCGGACGGCGGCCAGGTCGTATTGCAGGAGCGCGCGATTGCCGATTGGCCTTTGCAGGATCTGGCGCGCGAGCGGGCATTCCTGCCGCAGGGCAGGAGCGATGCCTTCGGTTATCGCGTAATTGAAACCGTATTGACTGCACGCCATCCGTATCACGAATCTGCGTATTGGGAGTCGGATGCCGATCATGCGGCTGCGCATTCAGCGTTGCAGATGATGGATGTCGATGCATTGGCGGAACGCGATGTGCGTTCACTCTCAGGCGGCGAACGGCAACGTGTCGCGATTGCCGCCGTGCTGGCGCAGGACACGCCTTTGCTGTTGCTGGATGAACCAACCAATGCGCTCGATCTGGCGCATCAGGTCAGTGTGATGAATTTGCTGTTCAGGCTGTGCAGTAAGCAAAAGAAGTCGGTGGTCATGGTCAGCCATGATTTGAATCTGGCGCACAGTATTGCCACGCATGCACTGCTATTGATGGGTGATGGACGCTGGCATGCAGGAACAGTCGATGAGGTCATGCAGGCGCCATTGTTGAGCGCATGTCTTGGTCACCCCATCGAGATCGTCAAACACGGCAAACGTATTATTTATCTGGCAGGTGAGGAAAAACATGAGTGAAGAGCAAAACAGCGCTGGCAAGGATGCCGACGGCTTGAACGAACGACACAATGCACGCATGGCGCGCAAGAAGGAAGTGGTCGATAAAAAGATAGATGCAGCCAAACGGAACGCCGGCGTGCTGGTCATCACCTGCGGCAATGGCAAGGGCAAAAGCTCCAGCGCATTCGGCATGGCGGCACGTGCGCTTGGGCACGGCATGAAGGTCGGGGTTGTACAGTTCATCAAGGGAGCGATTGCGACCGGCGAGGAAAACTTCTTCCGCCGTTTTCCCGATGAAATCAGTTTCCATGTGATGGGTGAGGGCTATACCTGGGAAACGCAAAATCGCGAGCGCGATGTGGAGAAAGCGGAAATCGCATGGCAGCGCGCCAAAGAGTTATTGAGCGACCCGGCGATCGGCATGGTAGTGCTGGATGAATTGAATATCGCATTGAAATACAAGTATCTCGACGTGCAGCGCGTGATCGCCGATTTGCAGGCGCGTCCCACCATGCAGCACGTCATAGTGACTGGTCGCGGCGCACCGCCGGAACTGATCGCCGTGGCGAATACCGTGACCGAGATGCAACCTGTCAAGCACGCATTTGCCGACGGTATCGCTGCCCAGCAGGGCGTGGAATGGTAATGAGTAGTCCGACCAATAGCGCACGCATCATCCTGATTTCCGGCATCGCTTCCGGTCAGGGTAAAACGACAGTCACGGCCGCTCTGGCGCGCAAGCTGATCCGTCAGGGTTTGCGTGTGCGCGTCTTCAAGACCGGACCGGATTATCTTGATCCCATGATCCTGCAACGCGCGAGCGGGGCTGAAGTATATGCACTTGATTTGTGGATGGTCGGTCTGGACGATTGCCGCAGATTGCTGGCCAGGGCGGCAAGCGAAGTCGATGTGATCCTGATCGAAGGCGTGATGGGTTTGTACGATGGTGATCCATCATCGGCCGATCTGGCGCGTGCTTTTGGCGTGCCGGTAGTGGTCGTGCTGGATGCTGCGAAAATGGCGCAGACTGTGGGCGCGGTGGTGCTCGGTTTGCAGCAGTATGGTCCGGTTGATCTGGCTGGCGTAATCGTCAACCGACTCGCCAGCCCGTCGCACGCCAGCATGGTAACGCGCGGAATCCGTAATGTACCTATCCTGGCGACTCTGCCCAAGCAACAACAAGCATTGCCGGAGCGGCATCTGGGACTGGTGCAGCCGGATGAAATCGCGCAGGTCGATCAGGTGCTGGACCAGCTTGCCGATCAGATCGAGATTGATATGGTGGCATGGGATGCCATTGCGCCAGTTGTGCTGGATGGGAGTCTTGCCGCAGCGAGCACGCAGCAATTACTGGCCGGTAAAACAATTGCGATTGCGCGTGATGCGGCTTTTGCCTTTGTCTATCACGCCAATCTGGAATGCTTGCGCGCCGCCGGTGCGCAGCTGAAATTCTTTTCCCCGTTGAATGATGAAACGATTCCGGCGGAAGCGGATGCGGTCTATATCCCCGGTGGTTATCCGGAGCTGCATTGTGCGACGCTCTCGTCGGCGCAACGCTGGCAGGATTCCATGCGTGCCGCACACGTACGGAATATGCCGATACTCGCAGAATGCGGCGGCATGATGGTGATTGCAGACAGCCTGATCGATGCGCAAGGGAAGAAGTGGCCCATGGTCGGTTTGATCCCGGGCGAAGTGGCCATGCAAGGCAAGCTGGCTGGTCTGGGTATGCAGTCGCTGGCAACGGAAGATGGCGAATTGCGCGGACATGCCTTCCACTATTCAACGCTGAGTACGCCGGTCGAGCCGCAGGCACAGACGGTCAAGCGATCGAATGGCGCTCATGGCGAGGCAGTGTACAAACAAGGTGCATTGACCGCGACATACTTCCACGCCTATTTCTCATCGTGTCCGGCGGCGACGGCACGTATTTTTTCTCCTGAAATAAAAGCATGACACGCACACTGGTAATAGGCGGTGCCCGTTCAGGCAAAAGCGCACATGCCGAAGCGCTGGCGACTGCAGCCGGCAAGCCAGTGGTCTATATCGCGACGGCGCAAGCCGGCGATGCAGAAATGCAGGCACGAATTGCGCATCATCGCGCGCGACGCGATAGCCATTGGGTGACGGTAGAGGAAGTGTTGACGCTGGGTGCTGCGATTGAAAAACACAGTACGCCGGACAATCTCGTCATGGTGGATTGCCTGACGGTCTGGCTTTCCAATCTGCTGTTTGCAGAAAAAAACCAATTCCCGGAAATCGGCGCCATCGATGCGCCAGCCTGTTTCACTGAGCAGCGCGCCGCTTTGCTGCAAGCGCTGATGCAAGCCAGGGGCGATGTGATTCTGGTGTCGAATGAAGTCGGACAGGGCATCGTGCCGCAAGGTGCGGTATCGCGCTGGTTTGTCGATGAGGCGGGGCGTCTGAATCAGGCGGTGGCCGCGGCTTGTGAGCGTGCCGTATTGGTGGTCGCCGGTTTGCCGCTGGCGCTGAAGGGTTGAGATGCTGTTTGGTTTATCTTGTGGAGCGATTGCCATCCTGATGATGCTGGGCGTGCTGCTGGATATGCGTCTGGGCGAAGCAACGCGCTGGCATCCGCTGGTCGGCTTCGGCAATCTGGCGATACGCATCGAAAAGAAACTCAACACCGGTGGCTCGCGGATTGTACGTGGCGCAGTGGCATGGATGCTGATTGTCTTGCCATTGGTATTGGTTGCCTGGCTGCTGACTTTCTGGCTGGCGCAATTCGATCTTTTGCTAGCATTTGGCGTGCATGCTTTGCTGCTTTACTTCGGCCTCGGCTTGCGCAGTCTGCGTGATCACACCTTGCCGATAGCACATGCATTGATGGACGGCGATTTATCGCAGGCGCGCCTGTTGACTGCACGCATCGTCAGCCGCGATACAACTCAGGCGCAAGAAGCTGACTTGGCAAAAGCCGGCGTTGAGTCCCTGCTGGAGAACGGGAATGATGCGGTGTTCGGCACCTTGTTCTGGTTTGTCCTGGCCGGTGGTCCCGGTGTTGTCTTGTTCCGTTTTGCAAATACCCTCGATGCGATGTGGGGTTACCGCACGCAGCGTTTCAATGAATTCGGTCGTGTCGCAGCGCGCATCGACGATGTCTTGAATTTTATTCCGGCGCGCCTGACTGCGTTGTCTTACGCGGTGCTCGGAAATGCCAAGCAGGCCTGGCAGTGCTGGCGTGTGCAAGCTCCCGCCTGGTCCAGCCCGAATGCCGGGCCGGTAATGTCGGCAGGTGCGGGTGCCCTGGGCATATCGCTGGGCGGTGCCGCGATTTACGATGGCGAAGTGGAACAGCGTCCGCCGCTGGGTATCGGCCCTGCAGCCGCCGGCAAGGATATCGCCCGCGCCTGGCGTCTGGTGGTCTTGACGACGGTCTTGTGGCTGGCGCTGATTTGCATTGCAGCTGTGATAGCGGGAGTTGTCCATGCTTGAGCATGGCGGCAATCTGCACGATGCAGTCCTGCGTTACGGCCGGCCGCGCGAAGAGTGGCTGGATCTGTCTACCGGCATCAATCCGCAAGCCTATCCGGTACCGCAGCTGGCACCGGATGCATGGCATCGTCTGCCGGAGCCGAGTACGACTTTGCTGGAAGCTGCGCAGAATTATTACGGTGCGCCGCAGTTATTGCCGGTTGCCGGTACGCAGGCGGCGATACAGGCATTGCCGCGCTTGCGTGCACGCAGTCGGGTCGTGATCGCGGCGCCTTCGTATGCGGAGCACAGTTATCAATGGCGACAGGCCGGACATGATGTGCGTGAAGTTCGTTACGAGCAGCTGGAGGCGGCACTAAACACATGCGATGTGATGTCGCTCTGCAACCCGAATAACCCGACCGGCGAGAAAATCGCACCGGAGACATTGCTGCGCTGGGCTGAGCAACTGGCGGCACGCGGCGGCTGGCTGATCGTCGATGAGGCATTTGGCGATACTGCGCCGGCACAAAGCGTGGCGGCCTTTACCTCGCAGGCCGGCTTGATCGTGTTCCGCTCGGTGGGCAAATTTTTCGGCCTGGCCGGATTGCGTTTAGGTTTTGTTGCGGCACATGCGGATTTACTGAAACAGTTGGCCGACTTGCTGGGACCGTGGACAGTCAGCGGCCCGGCGCAGCAGATTGGCAGTGCCGCCTTATCGGATCGGGCATGGCAGCAGGCCATGCGTAGTCAATTGCAAGAGAGCGGTAAGTGTTTGCAGCAACTGCTGGCCTCGCATGGCATTGCATCGAACGGCACGCCCTTGTATCAGTATTGGCCGGAAGCACGTGCTGCAGCATTCGCGGAACATATGGCGCAGCATGGTATCTGGGTAAGAATGTTTTCACATGGTGTACGCATCGGTTTGCCGGCGGATGAAAAAGGCTGGCACAGATTGCAGCATGCATTGAGTGCATGGGCTGTCTCCACTATTCAACAGGAAGAAAAATGAAATCTTGTTTCGTATTCGCCTTGTCGCTGCTCGCCTTGCAGGCGCATGCAACGATCAGCGTGCAGGATGATGCCGGCAATACGGTGCTCGTAAGTCAGCCGGCGCAACGCATTATTTCGCTAGCACCGCATGCGACTGAACTGATCTTTGCGGCGGGTGGCGGCGACCGTATTGTGGGCACGGTCGGATACAGCGACTACCCGGCTGCCGCGCTGAAGATTGCGCGTGTGGGCAATCATCAGCAAATCGATATAGAACGCATCATCGCGCTCAAGCCGGATTTGCTGGTGGTCTGGTTGCATGGCAACTCGGAACGTCAGCTTGAGCATTTACGCAAACTCGGCATTCCTTTCTATTACAGCGAACCGAAGAAGCTGAGCGATATTCCGGATAGCGTGCAGCGTCTCGGGAAATTGATGGGTACGGAACAGCAGGCAGAAAAAACGGCGGCTGCCGAACGTGCGGAATTGACGCGTCTGCGCACGCAATACAGCAATCGCGCTCCGGTGCGCACCTTTTATCAGGTCTGGGGCAAGCCGGTATATACGCTCAATGGCGAACACATCATGAGCGATGTATTCCGCTTGTGCGGCGGCGAAAATGTATTCGCCAAACTGTCGGTCACCGCTCCGACTGTCAGCGTCGAATCCGTGCTGCTGGAGAATCCGGAGGCGATGTTCACCGGCGGACGCAAGGAGAAAAAGACAGCCGGCCTGGAAATGTGGGAACAGTATCCGAATCTGCTTGCCGTCAAAAACGGCAATCTGTTTCCGATCGACGGCGATTTGCTCAATCGTGCCGGGCCGCGGTTGATAGAAGGTGCAGCCGCAGTATGCGAAAAACTGGAACTTGCACGTAGTCGCCGTACTGTAAAACGATCGGTACTGCCGTGAAATTTCCTTTCCCTACATTGATGGTGCAGGGCACCACTTCCGACGCCGGTAAAACCACCTTGGTCGCGGCCTTATGCCGCTTGCTGGCACAACAGGGTGTGAGGGTTGTGCCGTTCAAGCCGCAGAACATGGCATTAAACAGTGCAGTGACGGCAGACGGCGGCGAGATCGGTCGTGCACAAGCCCTGCAGGCGGTGGCTGCCGGACTGCCGCCGCATACCGATATGAATCCCATCCTGCTCAAACCATCGAGCGACACCGGTGCGCAAGTAATCATTCATGGCAGAGCGCGCAACGACATGAATGCGCGTGACTATCACGCGTACAAGCCGATAGCGATGCAGGCGGTGCTGGAGTCGTATGGACGTTTGAGTGCGCAATACGAAACCGTATTGGTGGAAGGGGCAGGCAGTCCGGCTGAAGTGAATTTGCGCGATCGCGATATCGCCAATATGGGTTTTGCCGAGGCGGTCGATTGCCCGGTCATCCTGGTCGCCGATATCGATAGAGGCGGCGTGTTCGCGCACATCATCGGCACGCTGGCTTGCCTGTCGGAGAGCGAACGCAAGCGCACGATCGGTTTCGTCATCAATCGTTTTCGCGGCGATATCAGTTTGCTGGAGCCCGGCCTGCGATGGCTGGAAGAACAAACCGGCAAGCCGGTGCTGGCTGTGCTGCCGTATCTGCACGGTCTGTTTCTCGATGCCGAAGATGCAGTGGAACAAACACAAACCGCGCGCGGTGCTTTCCGCATCGTCGTACCGGTGCCGCCGCGTATCAGCAATCACACGGATTTCGATGCGTTGCGTGCGCATCCGGATGTCGATCTGCAATTGATAGGACCGGGGCAACCGATTCCGGCTGCCGATCTGATCATCCTGCCGGGCAGCAAAAATACGCGTGGCGATCTGGATTGGCTGATTGCGAATGGCTGGCGTGAGGCATTGATCCGTCATGCGCGCTACGGCGGCAAGATCATCGGTATCTGCGGCGGCTATCAGATGCTTGGCAAGACGATAGCCGACCCGCAAGGAGTGGAAGGCTTGCCGGGCATTTCGCAAGGTTTGGCTTTGCTGGATATCACTACCGTGCTGACGCCGGAAAAGCAGCTGGAGCAGGTCCACGGTATGTGTGCGTTTGCAGATACGGATGCCGCCGTCAGCGGTTACGAAATCCACATGGGGCTTTCCGAAGGCGAAGCATGCTCGCATCCTGCTTTTGTCATAGCTGGCCGCCCCGAAGGCGCGCGTTCTGCCGATGATCAGATTCTCGGCAGCTATCTGCACGGGATGTTCGATACGCCTTCGGCCTGTTCCGCATTGCTACGCTGGGCCGGACTTGATAGCGACGTCGCGGTTGATACGGCGCGTTTGCGGGAAGCCAGTCTGGACCGCATTGCGCAAGCTGCGCAGCCGCTGCTGGATGCGCTTTGCGCACTGGACCCTCCGACGGCCTGACCTCCGTCCCTGATACGCGTCGGCTTTGGCGCGCCTGCAACAAACTCATTGCCCGGGAGCTGCGGCGGGATTGACCTTGCAATGCAGCATGATATTCTTGCCGCTGAATCAGCAAGGGGCAAACCGCAGGCTGGTTTTCAAGTGAATCGCCAATAACAACGCAAAAAAGGGGAATTTCATGCCAGTCATCGTCATCGCCAATCCGAAAGGAGGCGTGGGGAAGAGTACGTTTGCCACCAATCTTGCCGGTTATTTTGCAGCGCAGGGGCACAAGGTCATGCTGGGCGACGTCGATGCCCAGCAATCGTCGCGCTCATGGCTGGCATTGCGGCCCGCATCGCTACCGGCGATCCATGCCTGGGAAATTGAAGATGGCCACGTCGCCAAGCCGCCGAAAGGAACCACGCACATCGTGCTGGATACGCCGGCCGGTTTCAGCGGCAAGCGTTTCGAGAAAGTAATGCAGATTGCCGACAAGGTGGTCGTTCCTTTGCAGCCGTCGATCTTCGATATTCTGGCGACGCAGGAATTTCTGCAAAAGCTGCAGCAAATCAAGGGAAAATTCGATCTTGGCGTGCTGGGCATGCGCGTCAACGGCCGTACGCGTGCAGCCGATCAGTTGACGAAATACGTGAATGGACTTGGTATTCCGGTACTCGGTTTTCTGCGCGATACGCAAAACTACGTGCAGCTCGCTGCAAATGGCGCCACGTTGTGGGATGTTGCACCTTCCCGCGTAGAAAAAGATTTTGAACAATGGCAGGGTTTGTTGAAGTGGATTGAGAAAAAATGATTTCCCCTGAATACGCGCAGTTACTGGCGCGTTACAACCGCTGGATGAACGACAAGATGTATGCCGCCAGCGAGCAGTTGAGTGATGCAGAACGCAAAGCCGATCGCGGTGCGTTTTTCAAATCGATACATTCAACCTTGAATCATCTGGTGTGGGGCGACGCGATGTGGCTGGCCCGCTTCACCAAAGGTACCGCGCTGGAAAGGTCGATGCCGACCACGCCCGGCAACGTCGATGTGCATGCCGAATGGGATGCATTGAAAGCTGCGCGTATAAAATTGGATGACGAGTTGATGATCTGGGCCGGGAGTCTGGATGCTGTATGGCTGGCCAGCGATTTTTCCTGGTACAGCGGTCTGACAAAATCCACACGCAACGGTCCTGCGTGGCAATCAGTCACGCATATGTTCAATCACCAGACGCATCATCGCGGGCAGGTAACGACCTTGCTGGTGCAGCAGAAGATTGACCTTGGCGCGACCGATTTGATCATGCTGCCGCAGCAGTCGGATATATCGGCTGCATAAACCATGCTAACAATGAAATTACTACGCGGCTCCGTACCAGCGGCCCTGTCCGTATGTTGTGCGTCGACATGGGCGATGCATCCCATGGTGACCGACGATACTGCCACTCAGGGGCGGCAGCGTTCGCAAATCGAGATCAATACCGATTGGGTCAGAGGTCGTGGTTACGATGGCCGGATTGCTGACTTTACCTATACCTACGGCCTTTCCGACAGCGTCGATATCGCACTCGACATGCCTTCCAATTTGTCTTCTCCTGCCGGTCTGAATGATGTGGCTATCGGATTCAAATGGCGATTTGCAGAGATGGATGGCATCAGTTTTGCGGTAACGCCTACGCTGGCGCTGTCGACTGGCAGTGAACAGCGCGGACTGAGTAACGGCACCTACAATCCCGGGGCGGCATTGATAGGCAGTTATGCCACCGGTTCCTGGGTATGGCTGGCCAATGTCGGCATAGTCTCCAATCGCTATCGTCAGAATGAGTTGCGTGCAGCCAACCGCGCCATTATTCGCCGTGCGTCGCTTGCCGTGACGTATGCAATTGATCCTCAATGGACAGTGGTCGCCGATACCGGCATCGCGCAGAACATGCGTCGTTCCGAGCAGGGTAACCCCGCCTATTTTCTATTTGGCGCCGTCTATTCGCCGAATCAGACTATCGATCTTGATGCCGGCATCAAATTCGGACTGAAGAACGTGGGGCCATCCCGTCAGGTCGGTGTGGGACTGACTGTGCATTTCTGACGCTGGATGTTGTTAAGTCTGCAGCGATGCTGTTATCCGGCTCAGATTTCCAGGTTGTCGATCAGGCGTGTGGCACCCAATTTGGCGGCGGCGAGCACTACCAGCTTTTCGCCTTGCGCCATATCGCCGGCCGATGGTGGCTGCAGATTGCTGCGTTTGCGGATCGAGATGTAATCCGGCTTCCAGCCACGCTGGCTCAGATCGGCCATTGCCTGCCGTTCCAGCTGAAAAATATCCAGATGTCCGCTGCGCACTTCGTTGGCGACCGCGTTCAAACTCTTGAACAGCGCCGGTGCTTCTGCGCGTTCTTCAGCGGATAAATACATATTTCGTGAAGACAGCGCCAGACCGTCCTCGGCGCGATAGGTTTCGGCCGCGATAATTTCGGTCGGCAGGGCGAACTGCTTGGACATATTGCGCACGATCATCAACTGCTGATAATCCTTTTTGCCGAACACGGCGACGCTCGGCTGCACGCAGGAGAACAGTTTCAATACGATGGTGGTCACGCCGCTGAAAAATCCGGGGCGGAATTCACCTTCCAGCGTATTGCCCAGATCATTCGGCGGTTGCACACGGAATTCCTGCGGCTCCGG
Source organism: Herminiimonas arsenicoxydans (assembly GCA_000026125.1). Lineage (GTDB taxonomy): Bacteria > Pseudomonadota > Gammaproteobacteria > Burkholderiales > Burkholderiaceae_D > Oxalicibacterium > Oxalicibacterium arsenicoxydans. Next base: position 979,536 of record CU207211.1, read on the forward strand.
ATACAGATCTTTTTCCGTCGGCGCGAACAGGATGTAGACGCCTTCCTTTTCCAGTTTCTCGACGTCAGCCTGGAATGTGCGCGGGTATCTGTCGAAATCTTCGTTAGGTCCGAACTGCAGGCGATTGACAAAGATCGATGCGACGACCGGATCGCCATGCTTGCGCGCCAGTCGCATCAGCGACAGATGGCCGTCGTGCAGATTGCCCATGGTCGGAACGAAGGCGGTACGCAGCTGGCCGCGCAAATGGTCGCGCAATTCTTCAATGCAGGAAATGATCTTCATAAGGCTGTCTTGGTGGGGTTTTGTTGCGCGTTACATGCTGATACGCACAAACGTCATGATTGGTAGGGATGGAGCAATGTTCAGCTGGGCGCGTAAGCCAGACGCACATAAATCGGTGCAAATGGTTCGGCCTGCGTGATCTCGATCAGTGTTTCCTTCGCCAGTTCCAGCAGGGCGACGAAATTGACCACGATCACCGGTACGCCGCGCGTAGGATCGAAAAGATCGGCGAACTCGACGAATTTGGTGGATTGCAAACGGCGCAGGATAGAGGTCATGTGCTCGCGCACGGATAATTCTTCGCGGCTGATCATGTGATGCGCGGTCAGTTTCGCGCGTTTGATCAAATCAGCCCACGCGGCTTGCAGATCGACTATGTCGACTTCAGGCCAGCGCGTGACGGTGTTTTGTTCGATATAAATCTGCGTACGTACATAATCCCGACCGAGTTGCGGCAGGGCGTCGATTTGCTGTGACGCGAGTTTCATTTGTTCGTATTCGAGCAGACGGCGTACCAGTTCAGCACGCGGATCGCCGGCTTCTTCACCGGTATCGGCCTTGCGTACCGGCAGCAGCATGCGCGATTTGATTTCGATCAGCATCGCCGCCATCAGCAGGTATTCAGCCGCCAGTTCGAGATTGTGCAAACGGATCTGATCGACATATTGCAGATACTGCTTCGTCACCTGCGCCATCGGAATGTCGAGGATGTTGAAGTTCTGCTTGCGGATCAGGTACAGCAGCAGATCGAGCGGGCCTTCAAAGGCTTCGAGAAAGACTTCGAGCGCGTCCGGCGGAATATACAAATCCGTCGGCATGCGGAACAAGGGTTCCCCATATAGCCGGGCGTAGGCGACGCCGTCGATGACATCCGGTGTGGTATCCGGTCTGCCGTCAACTACAAGATCGGGCGCACTGGAAGGCAGGTGCGCCAGCATCGTGTTCGGCCCCTTGTTCATTTACCGAACTTTGTTTTGGTACGGGTAAGCTTGCTGATCGACGTGCGAGGCCTGATTGCGCGCTTGTTGTTCCAGATCGATAGGGCTTTTATCCCACAGCAGTGCGCGACCGGCGAGCTGGGATGCTTCAAGGTTCGGATTTTTTGCTTTCAGCGAGTCGATGAACTGCGTGATCTCGGACTGATAATTGGCGTGCTGTTTGCTGAATTTCATGGGTAAATTTTCAACTAGGTGGAATCAACCGCTATTTTACCCTGTCTTGCGCCCGCTTCCGCGAGTTTGCGTCAGAGGCAAAAAGAGTCGTTTGGAATGGGTACAATTCCGCTTGCTGGAAGTAGAGCAATGCGATACCGGGATTTTGGCAATTGCAGCATGAAAAAGCCTTGCCGGACGGCGATGGGCGACTTTGAATGGAATGGAAATGAAGAATTTTTTGCGTGCCGTGTCGGGCTTTGTCTGTGGTTTGCTGATGTTCGGCTGTAACGGCCGCGCTATCGAAGACTTCGGCCTGGAAAAATTGATCAAAGGCGTGTCGTCAGAAGCCGATGTGCGCAGTGCGATGGGAGAACCGGAAACGGTGCGCGACGAAGAGAACGGCGCGCGCACGCTCGAATATCCAAAAGGGCCGTCAGGGCATCGCACTTTCATGATCAATCTGGATGCGCAGGGCGTGTTCCAGGCTTACACGCAAGTATTGACGCCGGAGAACTTCGCGACCATCGAGGCCGGTATGAGTCGGGATCAGGTGCGGCGCAAACTCGGCAAGCCGCGTACCGTCGTCAAATTCGGCTTGAAGAATGAAGAAGTGTGGGATTGGCGTTATCTGGAAGGGCCGGTCACCGAACGCTTTTTCAACGTGCATTTCGATATCGACAGCGGCAAAGTGACCCGCACATCGGTGTCCGACCCTGTCATGGGTTAGAGCCTGCTTGACAGGTCCTGAGGCCCGACATCAGGCTGCCAGCGCAGCACTGCGTGCCAGCGCATCAGGCAGGTTATCCAGGCAATTCTGCGGACCCAGCCGTGCGAGAAAACCGCTACGCCGCATCAAGTCCAGCGGCTGCCGATTCGGCCCGCACAGAATCAACTGGCTCCCCTTTTTCTGCAGGGTCTTGCGCACGGTTTCCAGTGCGTCGAGTCCGGTTGCGTCCAGATTGATCAATTGGTGCAACTCGAGAATCAATGCCTGTTCCGGCATCGATTCCGCCTCGATCAATCCTTCCAGCTTGTCGACAGCGCCGAAAAACAGCGAGCCGAAGATCGAGTAGGCCAGTACGCCGTGCGGCAACGGGGTGCTGAGGCGATCCGGCGGGATCAATTCAATGCGCGTCAGGCTGGAGATGCGGTAGATGAAAAAGACGCATGCCAGCACCAGACCGACTTGTACGGCAACCGTCAGATCGACAATCACCGTCAGTAAAAAAGTCGCCAGCATCAGAATCCGATAGTTCATCGAAAAATGCCGGAGCCGCGCGAATTCATGCCATTCGCCCATATTGTAGGCAACGTATAAAAGAATCGCGGCCAGTGCGGCCAGCGGAATATTGCTGGCCAGCGGTGCCGCAACCAGGACGATCACCAGCAAGGTGAGCGCATGCAGGATGCCGGCAATCGGCGAAACGGCGCCGGCGCGGATATTGGTGACCGTGCGTGCGATCGTGCCGGTGGCCGGAATGCCGCCGAAGAAAGGTACGATGAAATTGGCGCATCCTTGCGCCATCAATTCCTGATTCGGATCGTGGCGATCGCCGGTGATGTTGTCGGCAACGCGCGCGCACAACAGCGATTCGATGGCGCCCAGCAGAGCAATGGTCAGCGCAGGCGGAAATAGCTGCTTGACCAGTTCCCATGTGAAGTGCGGCAACGCGAAGGAAGGCAAGCCTTGCGGTATGCCGCCGAATTTACTGCCTATTGTATCGACCTGCAGATCGAACAGGGAAACGGCAAGCGTTGCTAGCACTAGAACAAGTATGGTCCCGGGAAATGCGCGCAAGATGCGCAGTATGCGCTTGTCTTTGCCGCCTATGACCTCATCCATGGTATTCGGCTTTGCCTGCCATAATTTGGGCCAGATGAAAATCAGAAGAAGTGAAACCAGGGCGATGGCGATGCTGGCAAGATTGAAGGAGTGGGCGTTTGCCGTCAGCGTTTGAATCTGCGCAAAAAAATCGCCCGGCATCTTTTCTATGTGCAAACCGAAAAAATCCTTCATTTGCGACAGGGCGATCAGTACGGCAATGCCGTTGGTGAAGCCGATCACGATCGGAACCGGGATGTAGCGTATCAGTGAACCGAGACGGAAGAAGCCCATTGCACACAGCATCAATCCGGCGAAGATGGTGGCGATCAGCAGGTTGGCGACACCGTATTTTTCGACTATGCCGTAAATGATGACGATGAACGCGCCCGCCGGCCCGCCGATCTGGATGCGCGAACCGCCGAGGGCGGAAATCAGGAAACCGCCAATGATGGCGGTGAAAATGCCGGCTTCCGGTTTGACGCCGCTGGCAATGGCAAATGCCATGGCCAGCGGCAAGGCGACGATGCCGACCGTCAGGCCGGCACTCAGATCACGGAAGAATGCAGGCACATCGTAGCCGCGCAAATCCTTTAGAAGGGAAGGGCGGAACGAAAATCTGAACGGCTTCATTGAATACACTCCCACAATTCATATTGCTGTCGCGATGCCAGTCTATGGCAGGCTTACCCCGATGGTACGTCAGTTGGGGTTTTTTGCGAAGAATGAGGCGCTGACTGAAAATGTGCGATGCATGGGCACATGCAGTCGTTTCAGGATGTAGGTGCGCATCGTCCGGAACTGTAGCGAGCATCCGGACGATGCATTGGGCGGTGCAATGACTGTTAGCCGACGCGCATGCCAGGCTCTGCCCCTGGCCATGGGTTCAGGATGTAAATGCCGGGATTGGATTTTTCATCCGCTGCCGATGCTGCCAGCACCATGCCTTCGGAAATGCCGAATTTCATTTTGCGCGGTGCAAGATTGGCGACCATCACGGTCAGTTTGCCGATCAGGTCTTCCGGCTGGTAGGCCGATTTGATGCCGGAGAACACATTGCGCAAACGGCCTTCGCCCATGTCCAGTGTCAGGCGCAGCAACTTGTCCGAGCCTTCCACATGTTCGCAATTGACGATCTTTGCAATGCGTAAATCGATCTTGGCAAAATCGTCGATTTTGATTTCCGGCGCAATTGCTTCAATCGTGCTGTCGGCTGCAACTTCAGTCTCGCTCGTGCCATTCGGTACGTTCACCGTGACATCCACGACTGCCGGCATGTCGAACAAGGCATCGAGCATTTTCGGTTCTACGCGCGTCATCAAATGCGAATAAGGATTGACCTGATGATTGTGCGGTAGCGGTGTGCCGACATCACTCCACTGCAGTGGCGCGATGTTGAGCAGCGCTTCGACCTGCTTCGCCAGTTCCGGCAATACCGGTTTCAGATAGATGGTCAGGATGCGGAAGGCTTCCAGCAGGCGGCTGCAGACTTCCTGCAGCGCAGCGCTATTCTCCGGTTTTTTCGCCAGTTCCCACGGCTTGTTGGCATCGACGTAGGCGTTGATGGCATCGGCTTGTTCCATGATGGTGCGTAGCGCTTTGCCGTATTCGCGCTGGTCGTACAGCGCTTGAATTTCAGATGCGACGTTGCGCAGCTTGCTGATGAAGACGTCGTCTGCCGTGGCCCAGTCGCTGACAACGCGGCCGTCGAATTTTTTTGCAATGAAGCCGGCGGCGCGGCTGGCAATGTTGACATACTTGCCGATCAGATCGCTGTTGACGCGCGCGATGAAGTCTTCCGGATTGAAGTCTATGTCTTCATTGCGTGCGCTGAGCTTGTTGGCCAGGTAATAGCGCAGCCATTCCGGATTCATGCCCAGGCTCAGGTACTTCAATGGATCGAGGCCGGTGCCGCGGCTCTTGCTCATTTTTTCGCCGTTGTTGACGGTCAAAAAGCCGTGCACGAATACCTTGTTAGGCGTCTTGCGGCCGCTGAACTTCAGCATGGCCGGCCAGAACAGCGTATGGAAGTTGACGATATCCTTGCCGATGAAGTGAATCTGTTCCAGTGCCGGTTCGGCCATATAGGCGTCAAAATTCTCGCCGCGCTTGTCCAGCAGGTTTTTCAGCGAGGCCAGATAGCCGACCGGCGCATCCAGCCAGACGTAAAAATATTTTCCCGGTGCATCCGGAATTTCAATGCCGAAATAAGGCGCATCGCGCGAAATATCCCAATCGTTGAGACCTTCGCTGATCGTGCCGTCCGGATTGGTGCGTGCCGAAAACCATTCCTTGACCTTGTTGGCGACTTCCGCCTGCAGGTGCGTTTTGCCATCGGTATCCAGACCCGAGACCCACTCTTCCAGAAAGGCGACGCAGCGCGGATCGGAGAGCGTAAAGAAAAAATGCTCGGAATGTTTCAGTACCGGCGTGGCGCCCGTCAATGCCGAGTACGGATTGATCAGGTCGGTCGGCGAATAAACTGCAGCACAGACTTCGCAGTTGTCGCCGTATTGATCCTTGGTGTGACATTTCGGGCATTCGCCCTTGATGTAGCGATCCGGCAGAAACATGTTTTTTTCCGGGTCGAAGAATTGTTCAACCGTCTTGCTGGCAATCAGCCCGGCTTTTTTCAAGTCCAGATAGATCTGCTGTGCAAGCTGGTGATTCTCCGGGCTGTCGGTCGAACTCCAGTTGTCGAAGGCGATATGAAAGCCATCCAGATACTGCTTGCGGCCGGCGGCAATATTGCTCACGAACTGTTGCGGCGTCAGCCCGGCTTTTTCCGCCGCGATCATGATGGGCGCGCCATGCGCATCGTCGGCACCGACGAAATCGACTTGATTGCCTTGCATGCGCTGGAACCGCACCCAGATGTCGGCCTGGATGTATTCCATGATGTGGCCGATATGGAATGCGCCGTTGGCGTATGGGAGGGCGGTTGTAACAAACAGTTTGCGCGGCAATGGATTACTCATAAGGCGGTGCTTGCGATCAAGAAGGTAATAAAGACGTAATTTTAGCAGTGCGGCGCGGATTGACGCAGTTCAGCCCTTTATATAGTTGTGCGGCGATAGTTGTCCGGCGGTAGCGCGGATATTCGCGCGAGGCTGTGCCATCCGCATGGCGACGCGGTAAAATGGCGTTTTTTCACAGGACGGCTTTGGCAATCCAAGGCCGTTTTTATTTGTCATGACCGCTCGTACTCCTATCCGTACCCGTTTTGCCCCCAGCCCGACCGGCTATCTCCACGTTGGCGGCGCGCGCACCGCGCTTTTTTCCTGGGCTTATGCACGCCACTTTGGCGGCACTTTTGTCTTGCGTATCGAAGACACCGATCTTGAACGCTCCACGCCGGAAGCCGTGCAGGCGATTATCGAGGGCATGGAATGGCTGGGCCTGCATCACGACGAAGGTCCGTTCTACCAGATGCAGCGCATGGATCGCTATCGCGAAGTCATCGCGCAAATGCTGGCGGCTGGTACTGCCTACTATTGTTATTCGTCGTCCGAAGAAGTTGAAGCGATGCGCGAACGTCAACGCGCTGCCGGGGAAAAGCCGCGCTACGACGGCACCTGGCGTCCTGAAGCAGGCAAAACCTTGCCGGCGATTCCTGCGGATCGCAAGCCGGTGGTGCGTTTTCGTAATCCGATGGAAGGCGATGTGACCTGGCTGGATGTGGTCAAAGGTCAGATCACGATTTCCAACCGCGAGCTGGACGATCTGGTGATTGCGCGCCAGGACGGCACGCCGACGTATAACTTCTGCGTTGCAGTTGATGATTCGGATATGAAGATCACGCACGTCATTCGCGGCGACGATCATGTCAACAACACACCGCGTCAGATCAATATCCTGAAAGCGCTGGGTGCAGAGCTGCCGCATTACGGTCACTTGCCTATGATCTTGGGTGCCGATGGTGCGAAGTTGTCGAAACGCCACGGCGCAGTCAGTGTGATGGATTATCCGGCACAGGGCTATCTGCCGGAAGCGATGCTCAATTACCTGGCGCGACTCGGCTGGAGTCACGGCGATGATGAAGTGTTCTCCATGGAGCAGTTCACGGAATGGTTCGATCTGGATCATTTGACCAAATCGCCTGCGCAATTCGATCCGGAAAAACTCGACTGGATCAATAATCACTACATCAAGCAAGCCGACAACACACGCCTGGCCGGATTGATCAAGCCGATGATGGAAAATCTCGGCGCGCAATTCGATAATGCCCCTGATCTGCCGGCAGTCATCGGCTTGATGAAAGAACGCGTCAAGACCTTGAATGAGTTGGCTGTCACCGCGATGCTGTTCTATCGCCAGCCAGCACCAGATGCAGCATTGCTTACGCAACACCTGACCGATGCGGTCAAACCGGCACTGGCGCAATACGTGGAGCAACTGAAGACAGTAGCGTGGGGCAAGGATGCATTGTCTGCCGCACTGAAGGAAGTGCTGGCTACACACAAGCTGAAGATGCCGCAACTGGCGATGCCTTTGCGCTTGATCATCACTGGACAATTGCAAACACCATCGATCGATGCAGTGGTTGAATTGTTTGGTCGCGAGGTCGTATTGGCGCGTATTGCAAATTATCTTTAATAAATTTCAAAAGAGCATTTACATAGTGAGAAAACCTTTGCTATAATCTCGCTTCTGCACTCGAGGGGGTATAGCTCAGCTGGGAGAGCGCTTGCATGGCATGCAAGAGGTCAGCGGTTCGATCCCGCTTATCTCCACCACCGATTTTGCAGAAGGTCAGTATCAAGGACAGTTTTATGTCCCCATCGTCTAGAGGCCTAGGACATCACCCTTTCACGGTGAGTACAGGGGTTCGAATCCCCTTGGGGACGCCAAATTCCAGATTCGTCTGGTACGAAAAAAGCTCTGATTATTCAGGGCTTTTTTCGTTTCTGGCTACCATGCAGTGCGAAATCGTCTAGCTGCACAAAACGATTCCGTACGTATCAGAGCAACATCTTCCTCCTGTCGTATCAACAGCTTGTGGTGAGCGTATTTTTAATATGCTCCCGGAAGCTCCGCATCTTTCATTCTGTTTTCTTCGTGCCGAGTATTCTGCCGCGCGTTCAGCTTTATCTTGCTGCCTTGATCCGCTTGAGGGTTTGTGCCAATTGCGCGGCATGACTTCTTATTATTCAACGCTGCTGCCTTCATGACTCAATTTCATTGAGATAGATCGTCAGGCAATACGGTATGTTCAATCGCAATCAGTGCGTATGCGTTGGCTTACATCGATGTTTGTAAGGCTCCTTTCAGCAAAGTGCACTCGTCGGTATCTGTGTCGCCATGCGAAGAGCCCTTTCAAGAGCCTTGCCCCAAGGTTCTGCATCGCTCAAAAATCTCAATCTTCTTTGTGCTGTGCCACAAAATAAAAATCCTGATATATTTGCTGCCTAGGCAGCTATTGACTGATCAGCTATCGAAATGGCGCACATATGAGTAAATTTGAAAAAATATTCCCGTCCGGTGGATGGTGTGTAGAAGAGAGTGTGGGTTATCTGCTGGCACGCTCTCGCACCAAGCTTGCGAAAGCGGTTGATATCGAACTGGCACAGCACGACATCACGCATGCACAAGGCAGCATGTTGCTGATGCTTTCTTCAGGTAATTGTTCAACAGCCGCCGAACTGTCGCGCGAGCTGTATATCGACTCTGCTTCGATTACGCGCATGATCGACAGGCTGGAGAAGCGTGGACTGATCGTCCGCATGCCGCGCGGCGACGACCGGCGCGTCATTCATCTACAACTGACCGAAGTCGGCGCTGAACTTGCCGCTCGTTTGCCGGATTTGTATATGGGCGTACTGAGTCATCATTTTGCCGATTTCACTGTGGATGAAGTGGCCACGCTCAAGACCTTGCTGCGCAAGCTGTTGTTTGGTTCATCCGAAACCGCTGGCAAGGATGCAAAAGCCGGGAGCGCATGATGAAAAATTCCGTACATTTTTATTTTGCTTCGCGCCGCAGTCTGCTTGCGGCGAGTTGTGCCGTCGTGCTGCTGAGCGCCTGTGCCAGTTTCAAGGGAATAGACAGCAGTGCCAGGCTGCAGCAGCCTGGCGACTATGCAACTGCAGCCTCCTTGCCTGATCAGCATGGGCAATGGCCGGATGCTTCGTGGGCGCACACCATAGGCGGCGCATCGCTGCAGGCCTTGATCGACGAGGCGATTGCAGGTAATCCGAATCTGCAGATTGCCGCTGCGCGTGTCGCTGCTGCAAGAGCCGTCGCCGAAGCGGCGGGGGCCGCCAGCAGTCCTGCATGGTCGGCAAATTTCAAAAGCACGTATCAGCGTTTCAGCGAAAACTACATTATTCCGCCGCCCTATGCCGGCTCCTATCAATCGGATAATTCGCTGACACTGAATTTTTCCTACGACTTCGATTTCTGGGGCAGGCATGCAGCCGAACTGCGCAGTGCGCTGTCGCAAGACAAGGCTGCGCAAGCCGAACAATACAATGCGCGGCTGGTGATTGCGACCTCGGTGGCACACGCCTGGATACAGCTGGCAAGACTATATGCGCAACTGGATTTGAACCAGCAGCAGCTCGAGGTGAGCAGCAAGATGGCACACCTGACGCAATTGCGTTTCAAGGCCGGGCTGGACGCCAAATCAGAGAATCAGCAAACGCGCCAGCAAGTGGCCAGCCTGGGCGCGGAGCGCGAACAGCTGCAGGAACAGATTGCATTGACGCGCAACCAGCTGGCAGCGCTGCTTGGACAAGGCCCTGATCGCGGCCGTCAGATCGAGCGGCCGACATTGCCGGCTGATGTGGCGACTGCCTTGCCGGACGCACTGCCTCTGGCATTGCTGGGACGGCGTCCTGACATCGTTGCCGCACGCTGGCAGGTGGAAGCGGCTGACGGTGGCATTGCTGCGGCCAGGACTGCGTTCTATCCCAACGTCAACCTGATGGCCTTCGCCGGTTTCTCCAGCATCGGCCTGAGTAATCTGCTGCAAAGCGGCAGCCGTGTGGTCGGCATAGGCCCGGCCGTCAGCGTACCGATTCTGGAAGGCCGTACGCTGCGCGCCAATCTGAAAGGGCGCGTAGCCGAATACGATGGCATGGTCGCCACCTACAATCGCGCATTGACCGATGCCTTGCATGATGTCGCCGACCAGGTGGCATCCATGCGTGCTGTTGCATTGCAAAGCGAACAGCAGCAGCGTGCGACGCAAGCCGCCGCCGGCAATCTGGATCTGGCGCAGCAACGCGAACGGGTAGGCACCACCAATATGCTGCCGGCCTTGAGCGCACACATGACCCTGCTGGCGCAACGACGCATGGACCTCGATCTGCAGGCCCGTCGCAGCGATCTGCGCGTGGGCCTGATCAAGGCGCTGGGCGGCGGTTTTGACGCCCAGTCGCAAGACCTTGCCAAAGAAAATCCCACTCCACTGAATATTCCCACCTCTGTGAGAAGCGCATCATGAATACGACCAGCCCGGCAGCAGAAACTTCCAACTCCAATAACAATGGCAAGCGTCGTCGTCATCTTATTATTGTTTCCATCCTGCTTGTGTTGTTGCTGATTGCCTACGGTCTGTGGTGGGCGATTTATGCGCGTCATTTTGAAGGGACCGATGATGCGTATGTTGCAGGCAATGTGGTGCAGGTGACGCCACAGGTGGGCGGTACGGTGGTCGCCATTCATGCCGACGATACTGAACTGGTGCACGCCGGCATGCCGCTGGTCGAGCTTGATCACAGCGATGCCAAGGTAGCGCTGAATCAGGCGGAAGCGCAACTGGCGCAAACGGTGCGCGAAGTACGTACGCTCTTCGTCAATAACGGTACGCTGAATGCCAATGTGGCCTTGCGGGTTGCCGATGTGGCGCGTGCCCGGGCCGATCTGGCGCGTCGTCAGGAGCTGAGTGGCACCGGCGCGGTATCGAAAGAAGATCTGGAGCATGCACGCAGCGCATTGCAAACTGCGGAATCCGCATTGCAGGCCACGCGCGAGCAGCTGGCATCGAACCAGGTGTTGACCGATCGCACTTCGGTTGCGAGCCATCCGAATGTGCAGCGTGCTGCCGCACAGGTGCAAGCCGCTTATCTCGCATTGGCGCGCAACACCCTGCCGGCGCCTATCACCGGTTATGTTGCCAAGCGTTCGGTGCAGGTCGGCCAGCGCGTCGCACCCGGCACACCGTTGTTGTCCATAGTGCCACTGACCACCTTGTGGGTAGATGCCAACTTCAAGGAAGTACAGGTTGCCAGAATGCGTATCGGCCAGCCGGTGACCCTGCATTCCGATTTGTACGGCAGCAGTGTTGAATATCACGGCAAGGTGGCAGGTCTGTCGGCTGGAACGGGCGCCGCTTTTGCCTTGCTGCCGACACAGAATGCGAGCGGCAACTGGATCAAGGTGGTGCAACGCATCCCGGTACGCATTGCGCTGGACCCGAAAGAGTTGACTGAACGTCCCCTGCGCGTGGGTTTGTCCATGCAGGTTGAAGTGGATATCGCGCATGCGGAAGGTACTTCGCTGACAGCGGTGACGGCAGCACGCACGGAACCGGTTTATCAAACTGCAGTATTCGACAATGCCGGACAGGAAGCAGAGGCGCGTGTGGCGCAAATCATTGCTGCCAACAGCAATGCCGCGCTGCCGACTACACATTAAATCATGAGTGCAACTCCCGCTGCCGCGCTGACGCCGCTGAACGGCACGCGACTCGTCGTCGGTACGGTAGCCCTGTCGCTGGCGGTGTTCATGAACGTACTCGATTCATCGATTGCGAACGTATCGATACCGGCGATTTCGGGCGATCTCGGCGTCTCGCCGCAGCAGGGCACGTGGGTGATTACTTCGTTTGCGGTGGCAAATGCGATTTCGGTGCCCTTGACCGGCTGGTTGACGCAGCGCTTCGGCCAGGTGCGTTTGTTCATCAGTTCCATCCTGCTGTTCGTGCTGGCGTCATGCCTGTGCGGTTTGGCCCCGAGCATAGAAATCCTGATTGCTGCACGTGTCTTGCAGGGCGCGGTGGCTGGCCCGATGATTCCCTTGTCGCAGGCGTTGCTGCTGTCGAGTTATCCGCCCGCGAAGAGTGGGATGGCACTGGCGTTCTGGGGCATGACGACGCTGGTGGCGCCGATTATGGGGCCGTTGCTGGGTGGCTGGATATCGGATAACTACACATGGCCGTGGATCTTCTACATTAATATCCCGATCGGTATTTTTGCTGCGTGGGCGACGTGGTCGATTTATCGCGAACGTGAATCGAAAACCTACAAGCTGCCTATTGATAAAGTTGGTTTGGTCTTGCTGGTGCTGTGGGTTGGTTCCTTGCAATTGATGCTGGACAAGGGCAAGGAACTGGACTGGTTCCATTCAGGCGAAATCATTATTCTTGCATCGGTGGCGGCAGTGGCCTTCATCTATTTCATTATTTGGGAAATCGGCGAAGAGCATCCGGTGGTGGATTTATCCTTGTTCCAAGGCCGTAATTTCAGCGGTGGCGTGATTGCTATTTCAGTTGCCTACGGTTTGTTCTTCGGCAGTCTGGTGATTCTGCCCTTGTGGCTACAGACGCAGATAGGCTACACCGCGACGGAGGCCGGCAAGGTGATGGCGCCAGTTGGTATTTTTGCGATTATCCTGTCGCCTATCGTCGGCAAACTGTTGCCGAAAATCGATGCGCGCTGGGTGGCGACGACGGCCTTCCTGATTTTCTCGCTGGTGTTCTTCATGCGTGCAGAGTTTACGCAGGATGTGGACATGATGACGCTGATGATTCCTACCGTGATTCAGGGTGCGGCGATGGCGATGTTCTTCATTCCGTTGACCTCCATCATCCTGTCCGGTCAATCACCAGACAAGATACCGGCAGCAGCAGGTTTGTCCAACTTCGTGCGTATCATGTTCGGCGGTATCGGTACTTCCGTGATGTCTACGATGTGGGATAACCGTACCATCCTGCATCATGCGCAATTGGCTGAATACACAGGCGCACATAATTCTGCTTTTACACAAGCGGTGAATACGTTGATGGCGCGCGGGATGTCGGAGCAGGCGGCATGGGCGGTGATAGACCGGCAGATGACTGTGCAAGCGAGTACCTTGGCGGCAACCGATTTGTTCTGGATGTCCGGCATCATGTTCCTGTGCCTGATCGGTTTTATCTGGATTACCAAACGCAGCAAAGCCAGCGGTGGTGCAGATGCAGCCGGCGCGCATTGAGACAGTAGGCATGAATTATTCAATACCTTGTTTCGTGCATCGTCTATCATGCCGGAATTGATTTTTTGGCACGCCGTATGACTTTTCCATCAACCTTGCATCTGTTTTGCCGTGTCGTCGATAATTACGGCGATATCGGTATTTGCTGGCGTCTTGCGCGGCAATTGCAGCAGGAACATGGCGTTATCGTCACCTTGTGGGTAGACGATTTGGCCAGCTTCCAGCGGATTTGCCCCGAGGTTGCGCTGGATACGGAAATCCAGCAAGTCGCCGGTGTGACGGTACGCCACTGGCGGAATCAGGATGGCGTGTTTTCAGCAGGTGATGTTGCCGATATCGTCATTGAGTTTTTTGCCTGCGATATTCCACCCGGCTACATAGTTGCCATGGCAGAGTGCAATCCGCGTCCAGTATGGCTCAATCTCGAAGGGCTGACAGCGGAGGAATGGGTGGAGGGTTGCCATACCTTGCCGTCGCCGCATCCGCGCCTGCCGCTGACCAAACATTTTTTCTTTCCCGGTTTCACCAGTAAAACGGGTGGCCTGTTGCATGAATCTGCGCTGGAAGAAGAGCGCCGGAAATTTCAATCGGATACTGCGGCCATAAGAGTTTTTTTTGCGCAGTTCGGTCTGACGCCGGCAGAAATGGCATCGTTAAAGGTTTCCCTGTTTTGTTATCCGCACGCGCCGGTTAAAGCGTTGTTCGATGCATGGCAAAACGGTGCGTCGACCATCACTTGCCTGGTGCCGGAAGGCGTGGCAGTCGAGGCGGTGCAATCCTTCCTGGGAATGGATGCACAAGCGGGAGCAGTACAAACGCGCGGCGCGCTCACTGTACGCATCCTGCCTTTTGTTGCGCAATCCGACTACGACAGATTGTTATGGGCCTGTGATATCAATTTCGTGCGCGGCGAGGATTCATGGGTGCGTGCGCAGTGGGCAGGCAAGCCGTTTATCTGGCATATCTATCCGCAGGACGAAAACCTGCATCACAAGAAATTACGCGCCTTCCTGCAACGTTATGCACTCGACATAGCAAGTTTGATGGCCTTTTCTCTGCACTGGAATGACGCCGGGCCTGCGCTTGCGGAAGAGCAGGCCGACTGGCCTGCGCTTTGGCAGCGACTTCAGGCCGACCGGGTCTGCATTGAGCGCCGGTCTGCCGATTGGCGGCGGCAGATGCTGGAAAATGGTGATCTGGCTGGCAATTTGCTGAAATTTGCGGAAGGGCTGCACTCAGCGGCGGCAAAAAATTAGGTATAATTAGCGGTTAATTTGTAACGTTTTTTTTTCGATCAAACGTGAGCTTACGGCGTTTTTGCCTGCAGGCGACAGATGATTTTTATGCAACCTACTTTTTTATACTTACTATGAAACCTGCAAAAGAAATTCGCGTTGGCAATATCATTATGGTCGACAGCAAACCTATGATCGTGTTGCGCTCCGATGTCAATGGTTCGAGCCGCACCGGCTTCACCTACAAATGGAAGATGAAAAATCTTCTGACGAACACTCCGATGGAAAACGTGTTCCGTGGCGACGACAAGTTCGACGTTATCGTTCTGGACAAGAAACCGGTTACCTACTCTTACTTTGCCGATCCATTGTTTGTATTCATGGATGAAGAATACAACCAGTATGAAATCGAAGAAGAAAACTTGGGTGATGCGCTGCATTACCTGAAAGAGGGCATGGAATGCGAAGCGGTGTTCTATGATGGCAAGGCGATCTCGGTTGAATTGCCTATCACCATCGCACGTCAGGTCGTCTACTCCGAGCCTGCAGTCAAGGGCAACACTTCCGGCAACGTCCTGAAGGAAGCCATTATTGAAAATGCGGTCGAAGCACATCGTCACACCGTTCAAGTGCCGTTGTTTGTCAGCACCGACGACGTGATTGAAATCGACAGCCGTACCAATGAATACAAGCGCGTGGTTCGTAACTGATAAACGATCAAGCCGTATATAAAAAAAGCGCTGCAGGTATTCCTGCAGCGCTTTTTTTTGTCCTGCCGTTTGTGCAGTTAGCGTGCGTCCCGGATATGGGCGATGCGTTCCGTGGTCGACGGATGGCTGGACAGATAAGGCGACGGCTCTTGCTCCTGCGTTTGCATTTTTTCAAAGCCGCGGGCGAGCTGCGACAGGCTGATGCCGTTTGCCTTCATCATGGCAATCGCATAGTCGTCGGCTTCCCGTTCGGCGTCGCGAGAATATTTCATATCCAGCATCAGGGTCGGAATGTTGGCAATGATTGCCGAGACGTCGCCAAAGATCACCGTTGCCACGGCGCCGATGGCCGAGCTTTGCACGATGCGTCGCATCAGATGGCGTTCATGCAGATGGCCGAGTTCATGCGCCAGCACGCCCATGATCTGCTCATCGTTATCCAGCAACTTCACCAGTTCATCGGTCAGGATGATTTGTCCCGAAGGCAGCGCAAATGCATTCGGGCCGATATTGCTTTTACGGAAAACAAGCTGGTAATTCGGCGCGCCTTCGCGGGGAGGCAGCAGCTGTTTGAAATGCGCGGCAATTTCGGTTTGTCTGGCGAGCGGCAACTGGCTGGGCGCCAGGATGCGTTTATCGAGAAATTCCAGCATGCCGCTACTGATGGAGCGTTCCACTTTTTCAGGCAGGGCCTTGGCAATGGCCTCTGCCGCCAGCGGCAAGCCGTATGAATATCCCAGTGCAAGAACCAGCACGGTGGCAGCAAACGCGAGCAGGGCGCCACGCCAGCTTTGCTGCGCGCGTACGACGATGGAGTCCTGATGGCCGGTAGCGGCGAGCAGGGTATCGAATGCACGCGTGTCGTGGATTTCCAGATAGGCATCGTCCGGAAAGGTAACCTTGCGGCTGGTATTGCGCACGCGTTCCGATACGCGCAATTCGGCGATAGCACAACTGCGCTCGGCATCGCCGGAGATCACGGCCATCCCGCCCTCTACCGATAGCGTCACGCGATACGCGCGCGAAGTCTTGCCATCGAAGTAGAGGGCGGGAATCTGCATGGAAGCTGAAATGGCTATAGGCATTACAGCGATAGATCGAAGTCGAGCAGATCGGCGACACCTTCACCCGTGGCTGAGACCTGTGCCTGGGTTGCTGCGATGAAGTGATCCAGGCTGCCATCCGGCGTCAGCGACATCGATTGCACCCGGTAGCGCATCGCGCGTATCTGCGCAAACGGCAGGAACAATCCCAGCGTGCAGATGATCGCGATGATATTGGTCACTGCAATGAATGCCATCGTGCCCCATTTCATGTTGCTGTGAAATTGATGCTGATCGAGCCGTGTGTTGTTCCAGATCAGGTTTTGGATCAGTGTCGCAAAAATCGGGAAGATCAGAAACATCCAGACATACAGCGCAAGTATAAAAACCGTTATCGCCAGCATGCCGGCGCTGCCGGATTCGATATGGCTCATGCCACCTGCAGCAATCATGCTGAACAAGGTGCCGCCCAGTGCCAGGGAAATCGCAATGCAGCCGGCCAGCCAGATGATGAAAACCAGCAGATACGCCTTGTAGAAACTGCCGACCGTTCCGGTAAATGAAAAATGGCTGGCGCCGAAACGGCTCTCTTCATGCTGAAATTTCTTCATCCGCTGGTGGGCAAAAGGCAGCAGCAGTGACAGGGTAAGAGCGGCCAGAATCGGGAAGGCAAGATACACCGTGTAAACACGGCTCAGCGTTCCGGCAAAGCCGAAGCGGATGCCGCGATAACTTGAGTTGTACAGTTTGAACTGGAGGCTTTTCCATATCAGCCAGGGTGCAAGCAGCGCCATTGCAATGATTATCAGCAAACCTGTCAATCCCGACATTTCAAATGCCAGGTTGTAAATCACAATCATAATGACGGCGACTATGCGTCCTTTCAGAATCGCAACAGGATTGCCATGGTATTCAAAGCTGGAGCCGGCAACACTGGTGCTGTTATAAAAATACTTGCTGCGGCGTACTTTGGCCCATGCAGAATAAATACCCAGGGTCACGATCGAGAGCAACAGGTTAACGATCCAGATGCGGAAATATTCACTGCCGCTACCGCTGAATGAAAAGCGCAGAGGAGTCTGCATTTGTAGATGATATTCGCCTGCTATGTGAGAAGCATCCGCCATTTATTTCTCCCTGGGATTTTATTTTTATATGAACAGCGGATGCATGGTTGCCTGCCGGATATGGATTGTCAAGCTGACTGTCATTGTCCATGGCATCTCGGAAAACGTCGATGAAAATTTTCATGCTTTGCTTCTTCCTGGCCGCAGGAAAAATCGCATGCAAATTTTTGATCGCATTATATTTTCAATTGCAGGCGATGTAATTGGCATGCCCGAATGCATGCGTAATTTTGCCTGTGTGCATCTGATTAAAATTTAATCAGATTGATTTTGTAAAAGTTGTAACAGAACCGAACTTTCATCGCAGTGTACGTACCAATTGCAGATGTATCAGGCAGCGAGCATTACTTGTCTGCAAGTTGCATTTTCGAAGTGCACATCGGCTTAGGCTACACGATCGCGCCTCATCGTTTACGCGCGATGCGCAGCTGATGCTGTGAGCGTATTTGCTCAATGCATTTACTCAAATTTATTACGTCATCTCGACAATTATTTTCAGGAGATTTCATGCTTCGTTCCGACACGCTTTTTGGCAAGCGAGAATCCAATACGCCAAGTCCTTCGTTGAGCACAAACAGCTCTCCAGCGCTGTCATCAACGACGGGTCAAGGTTTTAACAAGCCAGTGTCTTCTTCTGCCGGTGGCTTCAACAGCCCGGCTTCCGCTCATGCTTCCAACCCCAGCGTGAATGAAGTCGGCAGCAAACTGATCGTCGGGCCCAACATCAAACTCAAGGGAGTGGAAATCACCGATTGCGATACATTGGTGGTGGAAGGCTTCGTTGAAGCAACGATGGATTCGCGCGTCATTCAAATCGCGAAGGAAGGTTCGTTCAAAGGCTCAGCCGGCATCGATATCGCTGAAATTCACGGCACCTTCGATGGCGAGTTGACGGTGCGTCAGAAGCTGGTGATTTATGCAACCGGCAAAGTGTCCGGCAAGATTCGTTACGGCAATGTCGTGATCGAAGAAGGCGGCCAGTTAATGGGCGATGTGCAAGTGGTGGGCGCGAATACGTCCATGCCGCCCAAGGGATTGACGGTAGCAAAAGCAGTTTAAGTCTCGATACACTGCGTTCCCAACCTGTTGTCGGCGCCTGTTCATGGCGGTGACAACAGGTTTTTGTCGTTTCCGATTATTCCTTGAATTTTCTCTTGCGCAATGCCGGATAGCTGGTGCATTGTGTCCAGGTGTAGAAGCCGTGCGACAATGCATGGACCTAGCTTGTGCCCTGGCATCTTTTTTCCATTCCAATCATGATCATGTATCCGCAATACATACTTAATCTGTCATGTCTGGATCAGCGCGGCATAGTGCAACGTGTATCGGCTTATTTAGCCGGGCACGGTTGCAATATTCTTGATTCCGCCCAGTTTGGCGACGCGCAGTCCAAACTCTTTTTCATGCGAGTGCATTTTGCTGTCGAAGAAGAAACCCTGACCGACGAAGTATTGCGCAGCACTTTTGCCACGCTGGCCGATACGATGCAGATGGACTGGCAACTGCATGACGCGCACAAAAAACCGCGCATGCTGCTGATGGTGTCCAGTATCGGGCATTGCCTCAACGATCTGCTGTTCCGCTACAAAAGCGGTTTGCTGCCTGTCGACATTCCGGCGATCATCTCCAACCATACCGATTTTTATCAGCTGGCCGCAAGTTACAACATTCCTTTTCACCATCTGCCGCTGGCTACCGGCGCGCCGGAAAGCGCAAAGCGGATGCAGGAACAGCGCATCCTGGAAATTGTCAAAGCCGCCGACATCGATCTGATCGTGCTGGCGCGTTACATGCAGATTCTGTCGCCGGAAATGTGCGCCGCGCTGGAAGGCCGTGCGATCAATATCCATCATTCCTTCCTTCCCAGTTTCAAGGGTGCCAAGCCGTACTATCAGGCGCATGACCGTGGCGTGAAGCTGATAGGCGCGACGGCGCATTTTGTTACAGGCCATCTGGACGAAGGCCCGATCATCGAGCAGGATGTTGCGCGTGTTGATCATGCGATGGATCCTGCTACGTTGACTGCGATTGGACGCGATGTCGAATGTGTGGTGCTGGCGCGTGCGGTGAAGTATTTTGTTGAACATCGAATTTTGCTGAATGGGCATAAGACGGTGGTGTTCAAGTAGGTTGTTTGTGTTTGCCGTTTGTAAGAAGTGCCACTCGGTGTTTGTTGAGTGGATTTTTTTATTTTGGGTTGAGTTGTTGTGGAGGGACTCAGTTGCCGGGAGTGGCCCGGCGGCCACCTTCTTTCTTTGCTTCGCCAAAGAAAGAAGGCAAAGAAAGGCGACCGCACAGCCGCTGGCCCTACGGGCTCCCCAGTGCTGCGCCGCCAAAAATGGGAAGTGAACGAAACTTGCCTGCGGCTCAAACAACGTTCACTTCTTGATCCATTTTCGGCAGAGCATCACTGGCATCGTCACAGCGGGACGGCACGCTTCCTCGCCTGCGGCATCGGGCGCTTGATGCACGGGCGCTGAATAATCAGCCAATGTTTTTTTGCTCTTAAAAAGAGTGCGCTCCATTACTCTCATCAGCATATTGGGTTCGGCAATGCTGTAGGTGAGCCGGGCCTGCTCCTTCCGCTGTGACGCTGCCGTTTGTGCCGTGCAGAAAATGGAAAGAGAAATGGGCGTTGTCTGAGGTGAGGCAGGGGTTTCGCGGAGCACTGCTCCGTGCCTGCTGAACGGTAGCCGCTTGCAAGCGGCGGGGCGCCCTGCAAGGGAAGCGAGTTCCGCCCGTTTCCCATTTTTTGCACGGCATAAACGGGAACCCGAAGGGCAGCGGCTGTGCGGTCGCCTTCTTTTGCTTACTTTTCTTGGCGAAGCAAGAAAAGTGAGTAGCCGCCGGGCTACCCCCGGCAACTGAGTCTCATCGAAGAAAAAACATTCCAACATCACAGACCAGATATTCATTTCATAAAAGCAAAAAAAAAGACGCGCCAAACGCGTCTTTCATCATCGCTCAAAGAAAAATATCAAGCCAATACACGTTTCAGGAAATTGCTGAGATCAATGATCTCTTCCATGCACACCGAGTGCGGCATATCGTATTCATGCCATTCAACTTCGTAGCCGTGCTTTTGCAGCAAGGCCAGCGTTTGCTGCGCGCGCGTGATTGGAATCACCTGATCGTCGCGGCCGTGGCAGTAGAAAATAGGCGTGTGCTGATTGGCGGCGCTGCGTTCCGCTTCAAATGAATCTTCCAGCGGCAGGTAACCGGACAAACACAGCAGACCGCCGAGTTTTTCCGGGTGACGCAGCGCGGTCTGGAATGTCATTGCGCAACCTTGCGAGAAACCGGCGATCAGGATTTTATCGGCGGCGATGCCGCGTTCCTTTTCACGGTCTATCAATGCATTGATGTCGACTTGCGAATCGCGTACGCTTTTTTCGTCGTCGTCGCGGCCGAACTCAGTCGCCGAGATGTCGTACCAGGCCGGCATCATGCGGCCGCCATTGATGGTGACTTCCAGCATGGGTGCATGCGGGAATACGAAGCGGATGCCAGGGCAGCCTGTCAGGTCCAGTTCCTTGACGATAGGAACGAAGTCATTGCCGTCGGCACCCAGGCCATGCATCCAGATGATGGAAACGGTGGGGTTAGGGGTGGTGGCGAGTTCGACGGTTTTCAGAGTCATGATGAGAGATGAAATTACGGAAAGAAAAAAGTTGATTTAAAAATGAGTGGAGCGTCTTATTTTTCTGCAGGCGGACGGATTGCATGTTTCGGGCGCCATGCCTTGCAGACGGCTTCATTGGTTTCAACGTAGGGGCCGCCCATCAGGTCTATGCAGTAAGGAACCGCAGCAAAAATGCCGCCGACGAGCTGCTTGCCGTCTGCATCTTTCAAGCCTTCCAGCGTTTCCTTGATGGATTTCGGCTGGCCGGGCAGGTTCATGATCAATGCAGCGTGACCTTCCGTTTCGCGGATTACGGTGACCTGGCGCGACAGAATCGCGGTCGGTACGAAGTGCAGACTGATCTGACGCATCTGTTCGCCGAAGCCGGGCATTTCCTTGGTGCCGACAGCGATGGTGGCTTCGGGCGTTACGTCGCGCCGGGCCGGGCCGGTGCCGCCGGTGGTGATGACCAGATCGCAGTGCTCGACGTCGACCAGTTCGATCAGCGCTTTTTCAATGGCAGCCTGTTCATCCGGGATCAGGCGCGTTTCCATCGTCCATGCACTGCTGAGCGCGGCACTGAACCAGGCCTGCAAGGCAGGAATGCCCTGGTCTTCATATACGCCGCTGGAGGCGCGGTCGGAAATCGACACCAGGCCGATTTTCAATTCGTCAGGATTACTCTTCTTCGACATCGTCTTCCTCATTGTCGTCTTGTGCAGCCGGAGCCTGCAGGGATTTCAAAATCTGGAAAATTTCGCGATACGCTTTTGGCGGTTTGCTTTCGGCTTGTTCCTTGCGCGCATTGCGTATCAGCGTGCGCAGTTGTTGTGCATCCAGTTGCGGATTCTCTTCCAGCAAAACGGTCAGGGCCTTATCGTCGGCCAGCAGTTTGTCGCGCTTGCGTTCGATCGCATGCAGCGCTGCGGTTTCGGACTTGGATGCGCCTTTCCAGCTGTCGAGCATTTTCTGGATGGCAGCGATTTCGTGTTCTTCCAGCGTACGCATTTTTTTGCCCACGTATTGCGTCTGGCGGCGGCGGCCTTCGTGATCCTTGATCAACTGGCATTCGAGGATGGCTTCGCGCACATCTTCCGGCATAGGCACGCGCTTGACGCGATCGCGCGGTTCGGCAATCAGTTCCTCTCCAAGCTTTTGCAGAGCGGTCATCTGGCGTTTGAGCTCGGATTTGGACGGGCGCTCGTATTCCTGCTCGAATTCGGTGGACTTGAAGCCGCAGGAGCCTCGGTTGGGATTTGGCATGATGGGAATTGATAAGGCGCGTAGCCATTCTGTAAACGACTGCTATCATAACTGTTTTAGTGCGACACGTTGTCGCTCATTCGCCGCTTCTGCGGCAATTCCTCGAAGTAGTTACATACCGCAAATATGCGCTAAGTCCTTGAAATTTCAGAGGATGTTAGCGTGGGCTACATAGCTTCGTCCAACGAAATATGTGGTTTTCAACTCAAATACGTCATCCAAAAAAATAGTCAATATAGGCTCTTGTTCTCAGCTTTTTGCTGCGTTGAAGGTATCTCCATGTCTATTTCTGCTCAAAAGGCGGATGAATGTTGCTAATTTCTGACGAAATTCGAAAATATTTTTATATTCGTCAAACTGCCCCTCTACCGAGAGGCAATTTTTTTTAGCAAACCAGTCATGGTACTGAACTGAAAAATATGGGTGTAATGAAACCGAAAGAGCGCAAAGCTCTGAGATGTCTTGTCGTACCCGAAGTGTCAGGGCTGCGACCGGATGCACGACCATTCGTAACCTACTCAAGCATGCGTCATCGGTAACGGTGGGGTGTGAAGCCTTGAAGACAATGTACCCCCAGCTTCACAGGGCGGCTATCTCATGCGAATGAGTGGTTGGAGACTGCTAGCAGCAAAGCGGTTGAGGGGCTAGGTTAATGCTGCATGGGCAATGTAATGTGAACTGTCGTTTGAACCCTCGTAATTATGGATAGGCCTAAGCTGCTGCTGGCCTTCACCAAAATGGTATGTGGTTGGTTATTTCCGTTGAAACTGGAAATACGTCGTCACGATAACCACCGGGGGAAAGACAGGTCCTAAACAGCTAGTCGCGACGTTGTCTTAGTCGCGTCGATATCTCAGGGAACGTGGTAAGCCCAACTCTCCGCCTAATCCAATACATCGGATCGGGCAGGCAACCCGCAAGGGAAGCTGTCGGAGGAGTGGGTATGGGATTGTAGAAAAAGCGAACGCCGGGCTGTAATGGTTCGGATAGGGATTCAGAATTTGTCCCGACGCGAAAGCGTGCAGACTTCTACATGGTGCAATAGTCGTCAAACGACTACATAGGCAAAGTAGTTTCATTTTCAACGCCCCGAAGGGATGCAGTTTTCCCCTTCGGGGGGGAAGTGCGTCCTCGGCGGGCATTACTACCGAGGTACAGCAATGAAAGTAATCGATAGCAATCAGATCGATTCTGCGTCCTCGCACGTTCCAACAGACTGGGCCGCCATTAATTGGCATCTGGTTCAAAAGAACGTGAGAGTCATGCAGATTCGTCTAGCGAAGGCAACACAGGAAGGCAATTGGCGCAGGGTGAAATCCTTGCAACGATGGCTAACCCATTCGTTCAGTGCGAAAGCACTAGCAGTTAAACGAGTGACTGAAAATCAAGGCAAACGAACGGCAGGTGTGGATCAGGTTTTATGGGATTCTCCACCGCAGAAATACGCTGCGATTGCACAGTTGAAAAAGCAAAGGTATCGACCTCTGCCATTACGGAGAGTCCACATTCCAAAATCAAATGGGAAGATGCGCCCTCTGGGCATACCGACCATGCGAGACCGGGCCATGCAAGCTTTGCATTTGCTTGCACTGGATCCGGTTCTGGAAACAGTGAGTGATCCGAACTCTTACGGGTTCCGTAAAAATCGCTGTACTGCCGATGCAATGTCTCAAATATTCGTAAAAATGTCCCAGAAGGTTTCGGCTGAATGGGTATTAGACGCGGACATCGAGGGATTTTTCGACAACATCAACCACGACTGGATGATCGACAACATCTGTATGGACAAGTCGATACTAATGAAATGGTTGAAAGCCGGGGTAGTCGACCGGAAGCAATTGCTGGCTACCACAGCAGGGACACCGCAGGGAGGCATCATTTCCCCTGCATTGGCAAACTGGACGCTGAATGGATTGGAGACGGAACTAATAGCGCATCTCGGTGCAAAGTTGGGGAAATCAAAAATCAAGGGACTGAAAGTAGGTGTGATTCGATACGCGGACGATTTCGTTGTAACGGGAGCTTCGCAAGAGTTCCTTGAAGCCGAAGTCCGGCCATGGATAGAAGCGTTCCTCGCACAACGAGGATTGCGACTATCAGCAGCCAAAACCAAGATCGTGCACATCGACGAAGGTTTCGACTTCCTCGGGTGGAATTTCCGTAAGTACTCGGGAAAACTGCTCATTAAGCCGAGTAAGAAAAACGTGAAAACGTTTTATGAAAAGCTGAGGAACGTCGTCAGTGACAATCTCGGAGCAAAGCAGGTCAATCTGATTGGCCTGTTGAATCCGATGCTACGGGGCTGGTCGCAATATCACAGTCCCGTGGTTGCCAAGGAAACGTTCTCGCGCATTGACCACCTGCTGTTCTGGAGGTTGATGCGGTGGGCCAAGCGTAGGCATCCGAAGAAAAACGCAGATTGGATTCGCCAGAGGTATTGGCGGTCAATAGGTGAGCGGAACTGGGTGTTTGCAGCGGATACACTGACGAAAGACGGTGATAAAGGTGTGATGCAAATGTACTCTTTACCGGGTACGCCGATAGTGCGACACAAGAAAATCAAAGGGGCTTACAACCCCTATGACCCTGAAGATGAAATGTATGGTGAAACTCTCCGTCAGGAACGCATGTTGAAGAACATGAGTTACAGGATGGAATGGGCTAAACTATATGCCGATCAAAGGGGACGATGTGCGCATTGCGGGCACGAGATGGATATGGACACTGGCTGGCATGACCACCACATTGAATATCGTGTGGAGGGTGGCTCAGATGCTCTTGGAAATCGCGTACTCTTGCACCCTAATTGCCATACCCAAGTTCATACGCTTGGTTTGAAAGTTGTTAAGCCGGTTCCTGAATAGGAACTTTTATTAAGCTTGAGCCGTGTGCGGTGAAAGTCGCACGCACGGTTCTTAGGGGGGAGGGGTTCTGGTAACAGACCCTTCCTACCCTACTACGTATTTCCGAAGAAAACGACCCCATGAGCGATTCAGTGTTTATACATAGTCAAGATCAGTTAAAGCAACTTGCACAGGATGTGTTGCGTTACGCAAAAGAAAAAGGCGCATCCAATGCAGCTGTGGAGATCAGCGAAGGCAGCGGTTTGTCGGTTTCAGTACGCAAGGGCGGCGTGGAAACGATAGAACAAAACAAAGACAAGGGCATGGGCGTCACGGTTTATCTGGGCGAAGAACGCCATATCCGTCGCGGTAATGCGAGTACCTCGGATTTTTCGCAAAAAGCCTTGAAGGATACGGTCGAGGCGGCGTACAACATTGCAAGATTCACGGCAGAAGACGATTGTGCCGGTTTGCCGGATGAAGACATGCTGGAACGCAATCCGCGTGATTTGCAACTGTGTTATCCATGGCTGATTTCGACGGAAGAAGCGGTCGAGCTGGCCAAGCGCGGCGAAGCGGCTGCCTTCGCAGTCGACAAACGCATTACCAATAGTGAAGGCGCCAGTGTCTACGCTCAGCAATCACATTTCGTGTCTGCCAATTCGCGCGGCTTTATCGGTGGTTATCCCTACTCGCGTCATACCATTTCGGTGGCGCCGATTGCCGGCAAAGGCAGCAATATGCAACGCGACGACTGGTATTCATCGATGCGGGATCCAGCCAGACTGGCAGCACCGGAAACCATCGGGCGTTATGCCGCGCAACGTGCACTGGCACGCTTGAACGCACGCAAGCTCGATACGCGCAAATGCCCGGTTCTGTTTGAAGCGCCGCTGGCGGCTGGCCTGCTCGGCGCATTCGTGCAGGCCGTATCTGGTGGCGCGCTGTATCGCAAATCCACCTTCCTGCTCGATTCGCTCGGCAAATCTGCATTCGCATCGCATGTGCAAATTACGGAAGATCCGCACGTCATCGGCGCGGTAGGTTCCTCGCCGTTCGATGAGGAAGGCGTAAAAACCAGCCGCCGCGAGGTGGTGAAGGACGGCGTGGTGCAGGGATATTTTCTATCGACTTATTCCGCACGTAAACTCGGCATGCAAACCACCGGTAATGCAGGCGGTTCGCATAACCTGACGATGACATCTTCGCTGACGCAGCCGACAGATGATTTCAAGGCCATGCTGAAAAAACTCGACACCGGTTTGCTGGTGACCGAGCTGATGGGACAGGGCGTGAATTACGTGACCGGCGATTACTCGCGTGGCGCCTCCGGTTTCTGGGTGGAAAAGGGTGTAATCCAGTATCCGGTGGAGGAAATCACGATTGCCGGCAACATGAAAGATATTTTCATGCAGGTAGTCGCAATCGGCGCCGATACGCTGATGCGCGGAACGAAAAATACGGGTTCGATATTGATTGAAAATATGGTGGTTGCTGGTGGTTAATGCGACGTTTTCGTAGTATGGTTATGACAGTTGTTTAGAGTGTAAAGCTGCAAAAAAATTTCTACCTCGTGCTGCTTACATAACACTTACAACCTAATTTTTATTATGCATTTTCACCATCTTTAAAGATGGAAATGTTTAATAGAAGTCTTGTCGTTAACCAATCAGGAGACAAAATGGAACGTCGTTCATTTCTCAAGAAAGCAGCAGTAGGCGCGTCGGTAGGTGCCGTTGCCGTGCCTTCTTTTGCGCAAGCCAACCCAACAATCAATTGGCGTTTGGCGTCCAGCTTCCCTAAATCGCTTGATACGATTTACGGCGCGTCGGACGTGTTCACCAAACGTGTTTCTCAACTGACCGACGGTAAATTCAATATCCGTCCTTTCGCCGGCGGTGAAATTGTTCCTGCGTTGCAGGTGATGGATGCTGTGCAGGCGGGTACGGTTGAAATGGGTCATAGTGCTTCTTACTATTACTTCGGTAAGGATCCTACATTCGCATTCGATGCAGTCGTGCCTTTCGGCCTGACCTCGCGTCAGCAAACCGCATGGTTCGATCAAGGCGGCGGTCGTGAATTGACACGTGCTTTCTTCAAGGATTACGGCATTGTCAACTTCATGGGCGGCAATACCGGTACCCAGATGGGTGGCTGGTTCCGTAAGGAGATCAAGGAAGTAAAAGATCTGAATGGTTTGAAAATGCGTATCGGCGGTTTCGCCGGCCGCGTCATGCAAAAACTCGGCGTCGTGCCGCAACAGATCGCTGGCGGTGATATTTATCCTGCGCTGGAAAAAGGCACGATCGATGCAGCGGAATGGATCGGACCTTACGATGACGAGAAACTCGGCTTCAACAAGGTTGCACCGTTCTACTACACCCCAGGTTGGTGGGAACCAAGTCTGCAACTGTCGTTCTACATCGGCATCAAGGAATGGGAAAAACTGCCCAAGCAGTATCAGGCAGCCGTTGAAGCCGCATCGTATGAAGCACACGTCGTCATGCAAGCAGAATACGATGCACGCAACCCGGCCGCATTGGCACGCTTGCTGAAAAACGGCGTCAAGCTGCGTCAGTTCTCCAAGCCGATCATGGAAGCCTGCTACAAGGCTGCCGTGGAAACGATGGATGAAGAAGCCGGCAAAAATGCCAAGTTCAAGAAGATCTACGAACCATGGAAACGTTTCCGTCAGGATCAGAACCAATGGGCTTCGGTTGCTGAGGCACCGATCCAGAACTTCATGATCGGTCGCAAATAAGCAGTTCTTGCTCTATCAAAACCGCAGGCTTATCCCTGCGGTTTTTTTTCGTCTGCAAATAAGCCGGTCGCAGAAGGGACGAGCGGGGAAAAATTGCTCCTTGCATCAGCCATAAAAAAATCCCGCAGAGCGAATCATGCGGGATTGTCAGGAGCAGAAAACAGTTTACTTCTTGTCTGGTTCCGAGAAGTTCAGTGCCGGGGCTTCTTCGTTTGCTGATTCAGGCTTGCTGTCGCCACCCGAGAAATCCAGATCCATCCCGCTGCGCGCGCCATATTCCTGGCCGCCGCCCATGTCGATCTGGAGTTCGATCTTCTCGTGCATATCGGTTTTCTTGTCGACCGAGATCAGTTGCGGGAAGGCGATGATCAATGTGACCATGATCACTTGAATCACGACAAACGGTACGGAGCCCCAGTAAATATCTGAAGTTTTCACCTCTTTGGGCGCTACCGATCTCAGATAGAACAAGGCGAAGCCGAACGGTGGATGCATGAACGAGGTTTGCATGTTCACGCTCAACAGTACGCCGAACCAGATCAGGTCGATTCCCAGTTTTTCCGCGACCGGGCCGACCAGCGGCACCAGAATGAATGCGAGTTCGAAGAAGTCGAGGAAGAAGGCGAGACCGAAGAACAGGATGTTGACCACGATCAGGAAGCCGGCGGTGCCGCCCGGCAAAGAGGTCAGCAGGTGTTCTACCCACAGATCGCCATTGACGCCACGGAAGATCAGGCCGAATACGCTGGAGCCGATCAGAATGAACATGACGAAGCAGGACAGACGCGAAGTCGAGTTCATTGCCTGCTTCAGCAAAGCCCAGGTCAAGCGACGATTCATCAGTGCCAGTACCAGTGCGCCAAACGCGCCCATGCCGCCGCCTTCGGTCGGCGTGGCAATGCCGACGAAAATCGTGCCCAGCACCAGGAAAATCAGGGCCAGAGGTGGTACCAGTACGAACACTACTTGCTCTGCGATTCTCGACAGCAGGCCCAGTTTCATTTTGCGATTGACGTATGCAACCAGAAAAGCGCCGGCAATACTCAGTGTTGCAGCGTAAATAATGCCTTCATCGGCATGCAGTTTCGGATTGCTGGCCAGCAGCATTTCTTCAATCACGAAGCAGACAATACCGGTTCCAACGATCAATACGAACAAGGAAAGGACGCCGCTTTTTCCATCTGGTTGTCGCAGATTGCGAGCTTCCTCTGGCAGGGCAGGCACCCATTTTGGCTTGACTATCGAGATGATCAGCACGTAACCCGCGTACATCGCTGTTAGCATCAAGCCGGGGCCGAAAGCAGCCTGGTACATATCGCCGACTGAACGACCCAGCTGATCGGCCATCACAATCAAGACCAGCGATGGCGGAATGATTTGCGCCAGCGTGCCTGATGCAGCAATCACACCAGTGGCAATCTTTTTATCGTAGCCGTAGCGCAGCATGACAGGCAGGGAAATCAAGCCCATCGAGATGACGGAAGCAGCGACCACGCCCGTGGTCGCTGCCAGCAAGGCACCAACAAAAATAACAGCATAGGCAACGCCGCCGCGCAAAGGCCCGAACAGCTGTCCGATGGTATCGAGCAAATCCTCCGCCATGCCTGAACGTTCCAGTATCAGTCCCATGAAGGTAAAAAATGGAATCGCCAGCAGCGTGTCGTTTGACATGATGCCGAAAATACGATTCGGCAACGCTTGTAATAATTCTGGTTTCAGCAAACCGAGTTCGATGCCGACCAGGCCGAAGAACAAGCCGTTGGCAGCGAGGGAAAACGCAACCGGGAAGCCGGATAGCAAAAATACGACCAGCGCGCCGAACATGATCGGCGCCATGTTCGCAATGAAAAATTCAGTCATGAGTGTTCCTGGCGATCAGTTAATTTGATTGGCAGCTTTGATCGCCGCAATTTCTTCTTCCGGAGTGGCGGCTTGCTTCTCGAATGCGCTGGCAGGAACCAGGCCTTTCAGATAGCCGATACGCTTGATGATTTCCGATATGCCTTGCAGGGCCAACAGGACAAAGCCTACCGGAATCAATAATTTGACCGGCCATACGATCAAGCCACCGGCATTGCTGGACACTTCTTGATTCTGGATGGAGATCCAGGCATAGGGTGCGCCGTAATATAAAATCAGCAAGGTGGCAGGCATCAGGAAGACGATGAAACCGATCAGGTCGATCCAGACTTGCGTACGCTTGGAAAAATGGCTGACGATGACATCAATGCGCACGTGTTCGTTACGGCGCAGCGTGTAGGAAGTTGCGAGCAAAAAGATGGCGGCAAACAAATACCATTGAATTTCCAGCCAGCCATTCGAGCTCATATTGAAAACATAGCGGACTACAGCATTGCCGGTACAGATAAGGACGGCAAGCAGCAAAGCCCAGCTAATGCCGTGGCCAATTTTTTCATTGAGGCTATCAATGAATCGCGATAGCGATAGTAAAAAAGACATTATCTTTTTGTCTCCAGATTGAAATTGAATAAAACATAAGCTAGGGCTTTTCTCTTTTGTTCCCGTACGGCAGCTTTTGCTTGTTATGCTCTTGGAATATACACATCTACCCCATCATCATAAACGAGAAGATACAGCCTGTAGCTGACACCAACATTACATAAGTTAAATGATCTTTGGCGATTGCGTGATCCCTGTCGATAATATGTGTTTTTTTAATCTATTGCCGGGTGAGCGGCAGATGAAAAGCGGACAAAAAAATCTCTGGATTTTTCAGGGTCCAGAGATTGAGTGAAGCATCTATAACAGTTGCATTAAGCTAGCTTGGCGCGATGCCGGGCGATGGCTGCACGTACCTGTTGTGGCGCTGTTCCGCCAACATGATTGCGTGCTGCAACGGAACCTTCCAGCGTCAGCACTGCGAAAATATCGGCTTCTATCAGTTTGGAAAATGCCTGCATTTCTTCCAGAGTCAGATCGCTCAGGTCTATGCCGCGATCGACGCAGGCACGTACTGCATGTGCTACGGCCTCATGCGCATCGCGGAAGGGCAGCCCTTTTTTCACCAGATAGTCGGCCAGATCGGTAGCGGTTGCATAACCCTGCAAGGCAGCAGCGCGCATTGCATCGGGTTTGACGGTGATGCCGGTCGCCATATCGGCGAAGATGCGCAGCGTATCGACGACGGTGTCGACGGTATCGAACAGCGGTTCCTTGTCTTCCTGATTGTCCTTGTTGTAGGCCAGTGGCTGACCTTTCATCAAGGTCAGCAAGGCGATCAGGTGGCCATTGACGCGCCCGGTCTTGCCGCGTGCCAGTTCCGGCACGTCAGGATTTTTCTTTTGCGGCATGATAGACGAGCCGGTGCAGAAACGATCGGCGATATCGATGAAGCCAATGCGCGGGCTCATCCAGATCACCAGTTCTTCCGACATGCGCGAGACGTGCGTCATGATCAGTGCGGCCGCGGCGCAGAATTCGATTGCAAAGTCGCGGTCTGAAACGGCATCCAGCGAATTGTGGCAGACGTCATCAAAACCCAGCGTTTTTGCCACGCGTTCGCGGTCGATAGGGAAGGTGGTCCCCGCCAGTGCCGCCGCACCCAGCGGCAGGCGATTGACGCGTTTGCGGCAATCCTGCATGCGCTCGGCATCGCGGCTGAACATTTCGACGTAAGCCAGCATGTGATGGCCGAAAGTGATCGGCTGCGCCACCTGCATGTGCGTGAAGCCGGGCAGTATGGTATCGGCATGCTGTTCTGCCAGATCCAGCAGTGCCAGACGCAAGTCGCGCAGCAGGCCGACGATATTGTCGATTTCGCTGCGGACGTACAGACGGATATCGGTGGCTACCTGATCGTTGCGCGAACGGCCGGTGTGCAGGCGCTTGCCGGCATCACCCACCAGCTCGGTCAGGCGTTTTTCTATGTTCAGGTGGACGTCTTCCAGATCCAGCAGCCATTCGAATTTGCCGGCCGTGATTTCTTCCAGTATCTGTGCCATGCCGCGTCGGATTTCAGCGTGGTCTTCCTGACTGATGATATTCTGATGCGCCAGCATCTCCGCATGGGCGAGCGAACCCTGGATATCGACCTGCGCCAGACGTTTGTCGAAAAATACCGAGGCGGTGTAGCGCTTGACGAGATCAGAGACGGGTTCGTTGAAGCGGGCCGACCAGGCCTCGCCTTTTTTGGAGAGTTGTGCTGTCATAATTGGTTCCTGAAGAATACGCGATTATAGATCAACCCAAGCTCGCCATCCCACACCCAGCCGTGATAAATCCTTAACCATGCAGCCATTGTCAGATTCCGCGCCGGCAAAGCCCCTCGAGATCGTGATTCCCGATTGTTGCAATATCGGCATCATGGTCAAGTCGCTGCTGATCGTCAACGGCGTCGTGCTGACGGTGATGTTGATTAATGCGACCAGTTTGTATGCCGGTTTGCTGGCCTTTGTCGAAGCGTCGATGCTGGTTGAGCTGGCCTGTTTGCTGTCCTTGCTCGGCTTGTGCGGCTTGCGTCGCCTGATCAGAACCATTCCGCCATGGGGGCAGCGTCTGGCCTGTGCCTTGCTGCCGGCGGCGATTACCGGCTTGATCATTCATTATCTGCTTAACGATGCGAACGGCATGATCAGCCTGAGCAGGCTATCGGCGTCTGAAGGTATAGTCTGCGCAGCGCTGTTCGGCATCGGTTTGCAGCATTATTTCGAACTACGTACGCGCGCCTTTTCGCCTGCGCTGGCCGAGGCGCGGCTGCAGGCATTGCAGGCCCGCATACGTCCGCATTTTCTGTTCAACAGCCTGAATGCGGTGTTGTCGCTGATACGCACGGAACCGCGCCGCGCAGAAAGTACACTGGAAGATATGGCGGATCTGTTCCGTATCCTGATGCGAGATGCGCGCGAGATTACGACGCTGGGCAATGAAATCAGAATAGGCATGCAGTATCTTTCCATAGAAAAAATCAGACTGGGAGAGCGCTTGCAGGTCACATGGGATATGGAAAATATTTCCGGCGACAGTTTGCAGCGGGCGACGGTGCCGGCATTGCTGCTGCAACCGTTGCTGGAAAATGCCGTGCATTACGGAGTTGAACCATCGACTGATACTGCATTGATCAGCATTGCCATCAGTCGCGTACGCGACCGCATCGAGGTCGTGATGAGCAATCCATTTCATGCCGATGCAGTGTCGACGGGCAATCACATGGCGCTGGATAATATCCGTGAACGCCTGACGCTTTTATACGATATGGAGGCGCAATTGACGACGCAGGTGACGGAAGGACAATTCAAATTGCATCTTCATTTTCCCTATCGCAAGGCTGGCGCATGATGCCGCGCATCTTCATCGTCGATGATGAAGCGCCGGCGCGTGCGCGGCTGACGACACTGCTGTCGGACATCGCAGCCGAATGCCCGCATGAACTGGTAGGCGAAGCGTCGCAGGCGCAACAGGCGCTGGACCGGATTGCCGAAACGGCGCCGGACATCGTGCTGCTGGATGTGCAAATGCCCGGCATGACGGGCATCGAGATGGCAGCGCATCTGGCACGAAATCAAACGCCGGTGCCGGCGATTATTTTCGTCACCGCCTATGATGAATATGCATTGCAGGCTTTCGAAGTGCATGCGCTCGACTACCTGCTCAAGCCGGTGCGCGCGGCACGTCTGGCGGAAGCGATCAGGCGCGTGCATGCCTTGAAGCAGGGTGCTGGAGCGCAGGAAAAACTGATGGCGGATGCGACTGCTCCGCTGCAAGCCATGCGCAGGAATTTCTCGGTACAGGAACGCGGACGCCTGTTGCTGGTGCCGGTGAGCGAGGTGTTGTATCTGAAGGCGGAAGCGAAATACGTGACCTTGCGCACGCGCGAGCGCGAGTATCTGCTGGAGGGCGCATTGTCTGCGCTGGAACAGGAATTTTCCATGCAATTCATACGCGTGCATCGCAATGCGCTGGTCGCGCGTCATGCGATTGCCGGCGTGGAGCGGGGACAACTGTTGGTAGATATGGAAAACGACGGCCATAACGATGGCGACCGTGCGCAGGAGTCATGGCAAGTGATTTTGCACGGCATCAGCGATCGTCTGCCGATTTCACGACGCCAGTGGCCGGCCGTCAAGGCACTGGTGCGGTAGCGGCATTCGCTGGCGTTCAGGCGATAAAAAAAGGAAGCGCATGCGCTTCCTTTTTCGTTGCTGCAAAGCTTGCTCAGCCGGTATTGCGCAAGCCGGCTGCAATGCCGTTGATCGACAGATGGATGCCGCGGCGGACACGATCATCCGCATCGCCGCCATTCATGGTGGCGCGATGGCGCTTGATCAACTCAACCTGCAAGTGATTGAGCGGATCGAGATACGCAAAGCGGTTCTTGATGGAGCGTGCCAGCAGTGGGTTGTTGGCCAGGCGTTCCTTCTTGCCGGTGATCAGTGTCAGCGATGCCGAGGTACGTTCGTGTTCATTGACGATGCGCTTGAAGATGCTGTTGCGCAGTTTCTTGTCGCTGACCAGTTCCGCATAACGCGAAGCGACTGCCAGATCGGTTTTCGACAGGACCATATCCATATTCGACAGCAGCGTGGCAAAGAACGGCCATTCCTTCAGCATCGCGCGCAGCGTAGCCACGCGCTTGGCCTTGTTGTCGCCCTGTGTCAGCCATAGCTCGATGGCGCTGCCGAAGCCGTACCAGCCCGGCAGCAGCAAACGGCACTGCCCCCAGGAAAAACCCCATGGAATGGCACGCAGATCCTCGATGCGACGGGTCGCCTTGCGCGAAGCCGGACGTGAACCGATATTGAGTTCGGCGATTTCTGCAATCGGTGTAGCCGCGAAAAAGTAATCGGTGAAACCGGGAGTTTCATACACCAGATTGCGATACGCCTTGTATGCCAGTTCCGATAACTCGCCCATGACGCTTTCAAACTCGGCCAGTTTTTTCGCGTGCCGGGTTTCGGACGGCGCCGGTATCAGGCTGGCTTCCAGTGTCGCGGCAACCAGCAGCGCCAGATTGCGGCGGCCGATTTCCGGATTGGAGAATTTCGATGCGATGATTTCGCCCTGTTCAGTCAGACGAATCTGGCCGTTTACGGTGCCCGGCGGTTGCGCCAGAATCGCTTCGTAGCTTGGACCGCCGCCGCGACCGACTGTGCCGCCACGACCGTGGAACAGGCGCAGCTTGACGCCGGCATTGTTGAAGACTTCAACCAGCTGCGTTTCTGCCTTGTACAGTTCCCAGTTCGAGGTGAGGAAGCCGCCGTCCTTGTTGGAATCCGAATAGCCGAGCATGACTTCCTGCAGGTGGCCTTGTTTGGCGATCAGTTTTCTGACCTGCGGAATCGCCATTACCTGTTCCATGATGGTGGCGGCCAGACGCAGGTCGGGTATCGTCTCGAACAATGGAATCACCATCAGTTCGAGTTGGCCGACCGAGTCCTTGTCTGTATCCAGGCGCAACAGGCCGGTCTCGCGTTGCAGCAGCAGCACTTCCAGCATGTCGGATACGGTTTCCGTGTGCGAGATGATGTAGTTGCGAATCGCGCGTGCGCCGTAACGTTTGCGGATATCGCTGGCGGCGCGCAGGATGGACAGTTCGGAATTGGTTTCCTCCGAATAATCGACATACGGCGAATACAGCAGGCGCGGGTGGTCCAGTTCGGCCAGCAGCAAGGCTACTTTCTTTTCTTCCGGCAGTGCAGCGTAGGCAGATTCGACTTGTGCGCACTTGAACAGTTCGCTCAATACGCGTTCATGCACGTCCGAACTTTGACGCATATCCAGCGTCGCCAGATGGAAACCGAAAATTTCCGCCGCCCGCAGCAGGGATGCCAGGCGCGGTTTGATCAGGGCGGCGCCGTGGCGTGCCTTCAGCGAATCAGCCAGTGCCTGCAGATCGCTCGAGAATTCGGCAGCGTTTTCATAGGCCGGTGCAGAACCGATTTCCTTGCGCAGCACGGTTGCGCCTTGCGCGCGTGCAGTGGCTGCGAGGCGGGCATACATGCCGATCAGTGCACGACGATATTGTTCGTCGGTGCGATGTTCGGAGGTGTCCGGCGACTTGTCGGCAAGCGCCTGCACTTCCGGACTGACGCCGGCGAGGAAGGTCGAAATCGACAGCTCGGCTCCCAGTGCGTGCACTTCTTCCAGATAGAACTCGAGGATGGTGGTCGATTGACGCGCCAGTGCGAGTTGCATCGTGTCGCCATTGACATTCGGATTGCCGTCACGATCGCCGCCTATCCAGCTGCCCATCTGTATATACAAAGGCTGTTCGCGGCTGGCGCTGCTGGCGCGCTGCGGGAAACGCTCGGCGATTTCCGATTCGATATCCTCGTACAGCGCCGGCAATTCGCGCAGGAAGGTCATGCGGTAATACGACAGCGCATTGTTGATTTCGTCTTCAACCGTCAATTTCGTGTAACGCAGCAGACGGGTCTGCCACAGGGTCGTGACGCGCGAATGGATGCGTTCGGTATTTTCTGCACGTTCCTTGGCGGTCATGGGCAGATCGCGCGCGGCCAGCAGACTGGCGATATCGTGCTCGGCATCGAGGATGCTCTTGCGCTGCACTTCGGTCGGGTGTGCGGTCAGCACCGGCGAAATCAATGCATCCTTGAAAAACTTGCGCACGGTGGCTCCGGAGACGCCGGCATCGTGCAGTTTTTCCAGTGCACAGGCGACGCTGCCGTCTTGCGGCTGCGAGCCGGCCAGCAAATGGGCGCGGCGGCGGCGGTTGTGATGCTGGTCTTCGGCGATATTGGCCAGATGTGAAAAATAGGAGAAGGCACGCACCACGGAAATGGTTTGTTCACGCGTGAGTTTCTTCAGCAGCTTGTTGAGTTCGGCGCCGGCCTGCACATCGGATTCGCGGCGAAAGCGAACGGCGGTCTGGCGTATGGTTTCCACTATTTCGAATACGGCGTCGCCTTGCTGATCGCGCAGGACGTCGCCGAGCAAACGGCCCAGCAAACGGATATCTTCCTTGAGTGGCGCATCTTTATCAGCGGAAGAAGTAAGCGTACGCGTTGGAGTTTTCAGTTGTTTTGCCATAGTTGAATGATGCAATCAGCTTGTTGAGGATGATAAGGATGGAGTGGGTCGGCTGTCGGGCGAAGGCGCATGCTAAAATTTCACCAATGTCTTAACCTACAATCTGCAATGTCATCGGTTCTGCTGCGCCAGCAAAAACCGCCGAACTTGCAGAAAATCGAAAGAAGCCGTTGAAATTTCCACCCCCGAAAAAATTGGTCATTGCCTCGCGTGAAAGTCGTCTGGCCATGTGGCAAGCCGAGCATGTACGCGAAAAACTGGCCTTATTATATCCGCAGTGTGCGATCGAGATTCTCGGCATGACCACGCGCGGCGATCAAATTCTCGATCGCACCCTGTCCAAGGTCGGTGGCAAAGGCCTGTTTGTCAAAGAACTGGAAGTGGCGATTGCTGAGCGGCGCGCTGATCTGGCCGTACATTCGCTGAAGGATGTACCGATGAGCCTGCCGGAAGGTTTTGCGCTGGCGGCCGTGCTGGAACGGGAAGATCCGCGCGATGCCTTCGTTTCCAACGACTATGCATCGCTGGACGATTTGCCGGATGGCGCCATCGTCGGTACCAGCAGCCTGCGGCGTCAGGCCTTGATTGCCGCACGCTATCCGAAACTGGTGATCCGTCCATTGCGCGGCAATCTGGATACCCGTCTGGGCAAGCTGGACAAGGGCGAATATGCCGCCATCATTTTGGCTGCTGCCGGACTGAAACGGCTGGGTATGCCGCAACGCATACGCGCCGTACTCGATCCGGAGCAAAGTTTGCCGGCCCCCGGACAGGGTGCAATGGGCATAGAGATTCATGCCGATAGAGCCGATTTGCAGGAATGGCTGGCGCCGCTCAACCATGAGGCGACGGCGCAGGCAGTCACTGCGGAACGCACGGTATCCAGAAATTTCGGCGGCAGTTGCCAGATTCCGTTGGCGGCATTTGCCACGATAGAGAACGGCACCATGCGCTTGCGCGCCA
Organism: Herminiimonas arsenicoxydans; assembly: GCA_000026125.1. GTDB lineage: Bacteria > Pseudomonadota > Gammaproteobacteria > Burkholderiales > Burkholderiaceae_D > Oxalicibacterium > Oxalicibacterium arsenicoxydans. The sequence goes on from CU207211.1 coordinate 1,017,567, forward strand.
TGATCGCCACCCCGGATGGCAAGCGGGTGGCACGTGCCGACCTGAACGGAGCGGCGCATGCGCCGGAAGCGCTGGGCGGGCAGATTGCCGAGCTGTTGCACCAGCAGGAAGCCAATGCCATTCTGGAGTCCTGCAAGACGGAAGACGCCGGGAATGCCTGATTCCGTGTTGGGCGAGGTCGTCATCACGCGGCCGCTGGCGCAAGCCGAAGGGCTGGCGCGACGCGTGACTGCGCTGGGTCGCAAGGCGACCGTGTTTCCCCTGCTCGATATTTTGCCGCTGGCCGATCAGGCATCCCTGCAGCAAGCGCTGCGCGATCTCAGCGGCTATGCGCTGATTGCCTTCGTTAGCCCCAACGCAATCGATGCTGCGCTGGCTGCGCGTGCCGATTGGCCGCGCGATATTCCGATGGCAGTGGTCGGCGAAGGTAGCCGGCTGGCATTGGCCAGGCACGGTTTGACGGCGGAAAACAGCACCATCATCAGTCCGACCGATCTGGATCGCACCGATTCCGAAACCTTGCTGGCGGAACTGGATTTGCCCGCCTTGCGCAACAAGCAGATTTTGATCGTGCGCGGCGAAACCGGGCGGCCGCTGTTAAGCGAAGCCTTGCGGGCAGCCGGTGCGCAGGTGACCTTGCTGGCCGCTTACCGCAGAGTGGCGCCGGTATTCGATGCAACACGCCGCCGCGAACTGAAACGTTTATTGCATGGTCAGAACGATTGGATCGTAACCAGTTCGGAAGCCTTGCGCTTTTTGATGCAGATGGTTGCGCAACTCGATGAAGCAGAGGGCGTCGCTAAAATGCAACAGCAAAGAATCATCGTATCGCATATACGCATAGGCGAAACCGCGCAGTTGCTGGGTTTCAGTAATATTACCGTTACTAGATCAGGCGACGACGGACTGTTAGCCGCGTTACAATCTCGCACATGAACGACATGCCGACATCTCCAGAATCCACGCCGCCAGCAACTCCTGCTGCGGCATCCGCCCCTGAAATCAAAGCGGACAATACTTCCATGCACAAGGAAAATGCTCCAGCCGGCAAGCGTCAGCCGCTGATTTATATTGCGCTGATCGTGCTGGCCGTACTGCTGGCAGCACAATGGTGGACCTCGCATCGCGAGCTTTCCAGCGTGCGCAGTGAAGTCGCGCGGCGCATGCAAAGCGGCGACGCCATCAATAGTGAAACCAAGGTCATCGTGAAATCGGCGCAGGAAACCATCACCGAATTGCAGGCCAAGGTGAATGTGCTGGAAAGCAAGCAGATAGAAGCGCAAAGCCAGCAACTCGCGCTGGAGCAGCTATATCAGGATTTATTCAAGAAACGCGAAGACTGGGCGCTGGCGGAAATCGAACAGGTCCTGTCCACCGCCAGCCAGCAACTGCAACTGGCCGGCAATGTACAAGGCGCCTTGATTGCGCTGCAAAATGCCGATGTGCGTCTGTCGCGTTCCGATACGCCGCAATTCGTCACTGTGCGACGCGCCATCGGGCATGACATTCAGCGTCTGAAAGCCTTGCCCAGCCTGGATCTGACCGGTATCGCGCTGCGCCTGGATAGCGTGATCGGGCAGATCGACACCATGCCGCTGCTGGCGGACGAGCAACCGGCCTTGCCGGCAAGCGAGCCGAAAAACCGTCGCCCCCCAAGCAAGGTAAAAGCAGCGAAAGCAACGACTGCTGAAGAGCAGGCGGCGAACGATTGGTGGCCGGTGGCAAAAGCACAATGGGAAAGCTGGACCAATGAAATGTGGAGCGAAATCCAGCAACTGATACGCGTGCGCAGTGTGGAAACATCGGATGCCTTGCTGCTGTCGCCGACACAGGCGTATTACGCACGTGAAAATCTGAAGCTGCGCCTGCTGAATGCGCGTCTGGCCCTGTTGTCACGCAATGAAGCGGCCTTCCGCAGCGACATGATTGCGTCGCAGGACAGCATCGCCAAGTATTTCGATACGCGCGCCAAGCAGACGCAAACTGCGCAGGCAATGTTGAAGCAGGTACAGTCGAGCAATCTGGCAATCGAGATGCCTACTTTGGCTGAAAGCCTGAATGCAGTCCGTAACTACAAAGCGAAACCTTGATTCTTTTTGAATTGATTATCCCGAACCCGGTTTCAGGATTCGCTTTTTAAACCATGATTGCCACCCGTTTTTAATATGCGCATATTTCTCTGGCTTATCGCCTTGTTCGCCACTGCCATCGGATTGGCGGTTGTGGCGCGTTTCAATCCCGGCAATGTGGTGTTTTTCTATCCGCCGTACCGGATCGATCTGTCGCTGAATTTTTTCCTGCTGCTTGCCGTCCTGCTGTTCTTCCTCATCTATCTGGTATTGAAGACACTGCGCGTGGCGCAAGGAATGCCGGGCCGCGTGGCCGCTTACCGTCGCGAGAAACGGGAACGCAAAGGTAATCAGGCCTTGCGTGAATCTCTGAAGGCTTATTTTGAAGGTCGTTTCGGCCATGCAGAAAAAGCCGCGATGCGTGCGACCGAATCGCCGGAAAACGCCGGCCTGGCCGCACTGATCGCGGCGCGTGCCGCGCATCGCATGCAGCAGACTGAGCGACGCGATACCTGGCTGGCGACAGTGGAAGAAGATCAGACGCTGAAAACCGCACGTCTGATGACGGCCATCGAACTGCTGGTGGATGAGCGTCAGCCCGAACTCGCACTGGATGTCGTCAAGGAGTTGAATGCCAACGGCACGCGCCATATACATGCGCTGCGCATGGCGCTCAAGGCAAACCAGCGCGCGGGGAACTGGCCGGAAGTATTGCGTCTGGTGCGCACGCTGGACAAGAACAACGCGCTGCATCCCGCCCTGTCGAGCCGCTTGCGCGAACTGGCTTATCAGGATTTGCTGAAAAATCCGTCCAACGATGAAGAGGCGATACGCAATGTCTGGCTGAGCATTCCGGCGGAAGATCGCATCAAGCCGTTTGTTGCCGCCCATGCCGCAGAAGCATTTACCAAGCGCGGCTTGCAGGATGAGGCGCGCGCAATCGTTGAAAAAGCGCTGGCAGCGGAATGGGACGACAGATTGTTGCGTGCCTATCGTGCGGCTGCCGGAGCCGAAGGGACGCCGGCCTTGCTGGGACAGATTGAACGCTGCGAAGAATGGGTGAAAAAGCATCCGGCAGATCCCGAACTTGCCTTGACGCTGGGTACCTTGTGTCTGCGACAAAATCTGTGGGGCAAGGCGCAGCGTCAATTGGAACAGGCATTGTCGGATGCGAGCGGAGCACGCATGCTGCAGGAAGTCCATTTGAAACTGGCGCAATTGCATGAAGCGCTGAACCATACGGAAGAAGCGGCTGCGCATTATCGGCTATGTGCGGTTGCGACGACTTTGTAAACGATAGAAATTCTGCTGTACCGCTGCCGGTTTGCTTGCTGTCCGGCAGCTTGCCATCTGTTTTCTTCAGCAGCGCCAGCCAGGGCAAGTTGATGAAAACCGCTATAATTCCGGGTTGCACTACACCCCCCACTTTTGAGAAAACACCATGAGTCTGAATCACGTCCCAGCCGGCACTGATCTGCCGAACGACTTCAACGTCATTATCGAAATCCCAATGAATGCCGATCCGGTCAAGTATGAAGTTGACAAGGAATCCGGCGCGATTTTTGTCGATCGCTTCATGAGTACCGCGATGCACTATCCATGTAACTACGGTTACGTTCCGCAAACACTGTCGGATGATGGCGACCCGGTTGACGTGCTGGTGATTACGCCTTTCCCGCTGTATCCGGGCGTGGTCGTGCGTTGCCGCGCGATCGGGATGCTGAAGATGACGGATGAAGCCGGCGGCGATGCAAAGTTGCTGGCGGTGCCTATCGACAAGATTCTGCCTATCTACAGCCACTGGCAAAAACCTGAAGACATCAATGATTTGCGTCTGCAGCAGATTCAGCATTTCTTTGAACACTATAAGGATCTGGAAAAAGGCAAGTGGGTCAAGATTGAAGGCTGGGTCGGCCCGGATGAAGCCAAGGAAGAAATCATGTCCGGTGTGGCAGCCTACAAGAAAAGCATCGCCAAATAAAATTCGGCGTCATGCAGCTTGTGAATTAAAAAAGCGCACCGAGGTGCGCTTTTTTATTGTTCGCTGGTCTGCTCAAGCTTGCGAAGCTAGCGTAACCAAAGCGTATAGGCGGCGATCGCGGCAGCGATCACAACGCCGCATATCGGCCAGAATACGCGCGACGAATGAAAATCGGGAGCATTGGCCGGTTGTTCTGCATCGACGATCGATTTCGACAAGCGCTCATGATCGCGGCGCGTGCGTCTCAGGTGACGCTTGATGTCGAGCGCCATTTCTTCTGCGGTCTGATACCGCTTGTCAGCTTTTTTGCTCATTGCCTTGGCGACGATTTTTGATAATGCCAGCGGTACGCCGGCTTCTATCATGTGCGGTTCCGGCGCTGCCTTGAAGGCGATCTGATGCAGCAGCTTGTCGGTATCTTCCTCCTGGAAAGGTTTGCGGAAGGTCAGCATTTCAAACATCACCGCACCCAGCGAATAAATATCGGTGCGCGCATCGGCGCTCAGTCCGAGCGCCTGTTCCGGCGACATGTAATTCGGCGTGCCGATAATATTGTCCTGGAACAGCGTATGCGGCTCATTGCCTTTTTGCGGCTGGTCCGAAATTCTGTTGGGTGTGCGGGCGATGCCGAAATCCACGATCTTGGGCTGATGATCGGCCACCAGGAAAATATTCGCCGGCTTGATGTCCCTGTGTACAACGCCATGCTTGTGCGCGTGGCCCAGCGCATCGGCAATTTTCCACGCGATCGATGCCACATTCTCCGGCGTAAAGCGATGGCCGGCATTCAGCAGCTTGCTCAACTCGCGACCCTGCAGGTACTCCATCGCGATATAGGTGGAATCGCCTTCGCTGGCAGCCTCATAGATGGTGACGATATTCGAGTGGGCGAGGCGTCCCGCAGCGCGTGCCTCATTGATGAATTGCTGTTCGTGCTGTTTTTTTTCCACTGGCGACAGGCGGCTGCGGAACGTTTTGATGGCGATATCGCGATCGATGATGGGATCGTGTGCCAGATAAACCACGCCTATAGAACCGCGCCCCAGTTCATGGCTTACGGAAAAACGTCCGATACGGACAGGTTTTGTCTGTGGGACGGGGGGGAGGGTGGCAATAAATGTCATTGTGAGTTCAGCATGCCTTGATGTTTGAAATATAACAAGTGTCGGATATCAAAAATCCGTCAGGCGCCCATTTTTTACAACTTGAATGGATTGCGCTCATTCAACTCATCCATATAGGTGTCGATACCGCCGCTTTCGCGCTGCAAAAATTCCTCGATGGCATGGGCAAATGCCGCATGCGCCAGCCAGTGCGCGGACCAGGTTTTTTGTGGCAGAAAACCGCGCGCCATTTTATGTTCGCCTTGCGCCCCGCCTTCAAAGCAGGCCATATTGTTGACGATACAGAATTCCAGCGGCTGGTAATACGCCGTTTCAAAATGCAGGCAGTCGATATGTTTTACTGCGCCCCAGTAACGGCCGTAGACGGTATGTTCATCGTGTATCAACAGGGATGAAGCAATCGGTATGCCATCCTGTTCGGCGACGATCAGTAAAATATTTTGCGGCATCGTCCTGCCTATACGCTGGAAAAAATCCAGGTTCAGATAAGGCGTGGAATGATGAGCTGCATACGTATGGTCGTAGCAGCGCTTGAAAAAAATCCAGTCGGCATCGCTTGCCTCGTGTCCGGACACATGGCGGAAGGTAACGCCGGCTTGTTGCACCTTGCGTCGTTCGGCACGAATGTTTTTGCGTTTTTTCCGTTCCAGCGTGTGCAGGAATTCATCAAAATTCCGGTAGTCTGCATTGAGCCAATGAAATTGCACGCCGGTGCGCAACATGAAGCCCGCATTGCGCAGAATGTCAGCCTGTGCAGACGGTGGATACAGGATATGGGTGGAAGAAAAATTATTGCCTTGCTGCACCGCCAGCAAGGCTGCCAGCAATGCTGTCATGGCTTCCGCATCGCGCGTCAGCAGACGGCTGCCGGTCACCGGCGTGAATGGAATGGCCGACAGCAGCTTGGGATAATATTCAAGGCCGTTGCGCTCGTAGGCGTCGGCCCAGGCCCAGTCGAATACGTATTCGCCGTAGGAATGGCTTTTAACATACAGGGGTAGCGCGGCAACGAGTTCTTGTGCCGGTTCTTCGCCGCGCCAGATTGTCAGGAACTGCGGTTGCCAGCCGGACTTGGCCGAGGCGCAAGCGCTTTCATGCAGGGCATCCAGAAAGGCGAACGATAAAAACGGATTGGCATCCGGCTGCAGTTGAACCAGCGCATCCCATGCAGGCTGGCCGATTTTCGACAGAGAAGAAACGATACGCGTGCGATAATTGCCGAATGCGTTGGCAGATTCGTTCATGAGCGATTCAGCTTTATCCATGCATTTTTAAACGTCACGTTTTTCATTTTCCTGTATTTTTCGCATTCTCTATTTTTCTGATAAAACTCACGTCATGACAGTCAAAGTCGCCATTGCGCAAATCAACAGTACGGTGGGTGATCTTGCCGGCAACCGCGCGAAGATCGCTGAATTTTCCCGCCGCGCCGCCGAACAGGGGGCGGATATCGTATTGACGCCGGAATTGTCGCTGGTCGGTTATCCGCCTGAAGACTTGTTGCTGCGTCAGTCATTCTACGCAAAATCAGCGCAGGCGTTGGATGCGCTGGCAGCCGATCTGGCGGAGCTGAAAAATCTGCACGTGGTGGTAGGACATCCGTTTGAAAAAGACGGGCAGCGCTTCAATGCCGCTTCGGTACTTCTCAACGGAAAAATCAGCGCCACCTATTGCAAGCATGACTTGCCAAACGCAACGGTGTTCGACGAGAAACGCTATTTTTCCTCCTGCGATCAGGCCGTGGTGTTTGACGTCAAAGGCGTGCGCTTCGGTATCAATATCTGTGAAGACACCTGGTTCCCGCAGGCGCCGGCGCGGGCGGCAGCCGCCGGCGCGCAAGTGCTGCTGGTGCCCAACGGCTCGCCCTATCACATGAACAAACAGCATGTGCGCATCGATGTGATGCATGCGAATGTGACGACGCACGGCATGAGTCTGGTGTATGCGAATCTGGTCGGCGCTCAGGATGAACTGATTTTCGACGGTAACTCCTTTGTGCTGGATCAGGCCGGCGAGACGCGTGCGCAATTGCAGCATTGTGTCGAGGATTTGCAAATCGTTGAATTCAGGGGCGGCCAGCCGCTGGACGGTACCATCGTCGAAGAGCCGTCGGTCGAGGCGCAAGTCTACAAGGCGCTGGTGCTGGGCGTGCGCGATTACATAGGCAAGAACGGTTTTCCCGGTGCCTTGATCGGCATGTCCGGCGGCGTCGATTCTGCGCTGACACTGGCCGTTGCAGTCGACGCCCTGGGTGCGGACAAGGTGCGCACCATCATGATGCCGTCGCCTTACACCGCAGAAATTTCCTTGCTGGATTCGCGGGATATGGTTCAGCGTGTCGGCGTGCGTTACGACGAGATCGGCATCAATGATTGCTTCGAGGCCTTCAACCGTACGCTGGCTAATGAGTTCAAGGGACTGCCGGAGGATGCGACGGAAGAAAATATCCAGGCGCGCATACGCGGCACCATCCTGATGGCGCTGTCGAACAAGCATGGTGCCATCGTGCTGACCACCGGCAACAAGAGCGAGATGGCGGTCGGCTATTGCACCCTGTACGGCGATATGGCCGGCGGTTTTGCAGTACTCAAGGATATTGCGAAGACGCTGGTGTACCGGCTGTGTGCCTACCGCAATTCCGTTTCAGACGTGATCCCGGAACGCATATTGACGCGTGCGCCGTCGGCCGAGTTGCGGCCCGGTCAGACCGATCAGGATTCGCTGCCGCCGTATGACATCCTCGACGCGATCATGCAGATGTATATGGAAGAAAATCAAAGCGGGGCCGATATCATCGCCGCCGGTTATCGCGCGGAAGATGTGGCGCGCATTACGCACCTGATCAAGATCAATGAATACAAGCGACGCCAGTCGCCAGTCGGCATACGCGTGACGCATCGCGCTTTTGGCCGCGACTGGCGTTATCCGATCACGTCAAAATTCCGCGAATAATGGCAAAATGAATAAAATCTGCCGGCATCTGCTGGCTGCGGCGTAGACTGGCTGTATCGACGAGCAATCCTCAAGGAGTATTAATGAAACAAATTACCGCAATTATCAAGCCGTTCAAACTCGATGAAGTGCGCGAAGGCTTGGCCGACGTGGGCGTGACCGGCCTGACCGTGACGGAAGTCAAGGGTTTCGGTCGTCAAAAAGGCCATACCGAACTGTATCGCGGCGCCGAATACGTCGTGGATTTCCTGCCCAAGGTAAAGGTTGAAGCGGTGGTGGATGATGCAGTGGTAGAGCAGGCAGTCGACGCCATTATCAAGGCAGCGCGTACCGGCAAAATCGGCGACGGCAAGATTTTCGTGCAGGCGGTAGAGCAGGTCGTGCGTATCCGTACCGGTGAAACGGGTATCGACGCCGTATAAGGTGCTGTAAAAGCAGACTGGCAGTAAAAGATCGAGTGCGGGAAATGAATGCTGCGGAATGCCGCAGTTTTTATTCTCTTGTACGAGGCGCCGAACAGTAGCAATGATTGCGTGGCGCAATGCAGGCCAGTCTAGCTGGCCCTGAGCAATACAACCAGCGCACCTGCGCCCCCATCGGCAGCCTTGGCTTGGCAAAAGGCGATCACTTCGTCTTTTTGCGCCAGCCAGTTGCGCACCTTGTGTTTCAGCACCGGCTCCTTGTTGATGGAGCCCAGTCCCTTGCCATGAATGACGCGCACGCAACGCAGACCGCGTTTGATCGCAGTGCGTAAATACTCGCTCAATGCTTCCCGTGCTTCGTCGGTACGCATGCCGTGCAGATCGAGTTGGCTTTGTATCAGCCAATGGCCGCGCCGCAATTTGCGCACGACATCCGAACCTATGCCCTTGCGCGCATAACTGAGCGCTTCGTCGGTATCGAGCAGGGTGTCTATGGTGAATTCGTCCGACAGCGATTCGCGAAGTGCGGCCTGTTCATCCGCCAGGTGCTGGCGTGCGATCGGCAGCGGGCGGGGCGGCATCACAGTTATTTTGTCGGGCGGTGTGAGCGGTGCAACTTCGCCTATGCTGCGACGGAACAGATCGGCTTCGAGTTGCGCGGTTTTTTCTGCCTGCATGCGTTGCGCTTCGGCAGCCTGGCGCGCTTCTTCCCGCGTTTTCAAATCCTTCTGCAGCGATTTGAGCCCGGCAAAATCCTTGAGTGAAGCAGGCATGTGAGTAATCCTCAGGCGATGTGACAAGCTTGTGTCGCGCGAACACGGGCGTGATTGTCCATGTTCGCGCGGCCGGGTTTAAGGGCTGACAGCGCTTATTCCTGACTTTCCAGATAGCGTTGCGCATCCAGTGCCGCCATGCAGCCGGTGCCGGCGCTGGTGACTGCCTGGCGATAGATGTGATCCTGCACGTCGCCCGCCGCAAAGACGCCGGGGACGCTGGTGGATGTTGCCATGCCTTCCAGTCCGGTTTTGGTCTTGATGTAACCGTTGTGCATGTCCAGCTGACCTTCGAAAATACTGGTGTTCGGCTTGTGTCCGATCGCGATGAAAACGCCATGCAGCTTGATGGCGGTGATGGAGTCGTCGGTGGTCGAGCGGATATTGATACCGGTGACGCCGCTGTCATCGCCGGTAATCTCATCCAGCGTGTGATTGTATTTGATCTCGATCTTGCCTTCTGCCACTTTGGCCATCAGGCGGTCGATCAGGATGGCTTCAGCGCGGAATTTATCGCGTCTGTGAACCAGCGTGACCTTGGTTGCGATGTTCGACAGATACAGCGCTTCCTCGACGGCCGTATTGCCGCCGCCGATGACGGCGACTTCCTGTTCGCGATAGAAAAATCCGTCGCATGTCGCGCAGGCGGACACGCCCTTGCCCATGTATGCCTGCTCCGATGGCAGGCCCAGATATTGCGCCGATGCGCCGGTCGCAATGATCAGCGAATCGCAGGTGTATTCACCCATGTCGCCAATCAGGCGTATCGGTTTTTCATCGAGCTTGGTCGTGTGAATATGGTCGAAGATGATTTCGGTATTGAAGCGTTCGGCATGTTGCAGCAGGCGTTGCATCAGTTCCGGGCCTTGCACGCCCAGCGGATCGCCGGGCCAGTTTTCCACGTCGGTGGTGGTCATCAATTGACCGCCTTGTTCGACACCGGTAATCAGGACCGGCTTGAGGTTGGCGCGAGCGGCATACACTGCTGCGCTGTAACCGGCTGGGCCGGAGCCAAGAATTAAAACGTGGGCATGTTTTGGGCTGGGCATTGGTAACTAATCGTAAAAGTGTGAGTGGAAACGCGATCAGGGCTGGTAAAACCTGCGTTCAGTCGCTTACATATGTTGCTGCGGCATCAAATTTCAAGCTGTTCTTGAATTATTCGGTATAACCGGGGAAAACTGGTTAAGATTATAGACGAACCAGCCACACCGGCAGGAGCGATGGCCGGAAAGCACACAACGTCAGTTTTCCGCATGCCAACCGTTTGCTGCGTGCGCAACGGCGCTTCGCGTGTTCAAGCATGTTCAATATTAGTGTCACTGCATCCGGATTTATGACGAAACCAAGCCCAGCCTATACGCGCAAGACCAACTCTACAAAAGACCAGCCTTTGCCTGGCAGACTCGTGCGGCTGTTGTCCGAAGCCCGCTGGTTTGTTCTGGCAGCCGTTACCTTGTACCTGATTCTGATTTTCCTTACCTACTCGCCGATCGATCCTGGCTGGTCGCATGCGAGTGTCGTTCCAAAACTGCATAACCTTGGCGGTCGGGCAGGCGCCTGGCTGGCTGATCTGCTGCTGTTCATATTCGGTTTCTCGGCGTGGTGGCTGTGCGTGTTTTTCCTGCGTCTGGTATGGATAGGCTATCGCCGTTTGTCGCAACGTTTTTTACTGAAAAAAGAACCGGAACCCGAACATCATCAAGAAGGTTTGGTTCGCGGCATCGGATTTTTTCTGCTGATGATAGGCAGCGTCGGACTGGAATATTTGCGCATGTATACGCTGAAGGCGCAGCTGCCGCGCACGCCCGGTGGCGTGCTGGGTGAATTGCTCGGCAATGCAGCACAGAATGCCTTCGGTTTCATGGGGGCGACGCTGCTGCTGCTGTTGCTGTTTGGCCTGGGTTTCAGCCTCTTTTTCCATGTGTCGTGGCTGGGTGTAGCCGAGCGCATCGGCGAAACGATAGAGCTGGTATTGCAGGCGGTGCGCAATCTGCACGGTGCGCGCGAGGACCGCAAGCTGGGCCATGTCGCTGCAGTCAAGCGCGAAGAAGTTGTGGTCAATGAACGGGCAAAAATTGTCGATGCGCCGCCTATCCGCATCGAACCGCAAATCGTTGCGGTGCCAAAATCCGATCGGGTGGAAAAAGAACGCCAGGTTTCCCTGTTCAACGATTTGCCGGATACCAATCTGCCGCCTTTGTCCCTGCTGGATGAAGCGCCGCAAGCGCAGGAAACCGTCAGTATCGAAACACTGGAGTTCACCAGCCGCCTGATCGAGAAAAAACTATCCGACTTCGGTGTGATGGCCAAGGTGGTCGCTGCCTATCCAGGCCCGGTCGTCACGCGTTATGAAATCGATCCGGCAACGGGTGTCAAGGGTAGCCAGATTGTCGGCCTGGCGCGCGATCTGGCGCGTTCGCTGTCGCTGACTTCCATTCGCGTGGTGGAAACCATACCCGGCAAAAATTACATGGCGCTGGAACTGCCGAATCCGAAACGCCAGATCGTGCGCCTGACCGAGATCATCAGCTCCAAGGTATATAACGACAGCGTATCCAGCCTCACAGTTGCACTCGGCAAGGACATTGCCGGCAATCCGGTGGTTGCCGATCTGGCGAAGATGCCGCATCTGCTGGTGGCGGGTACGACGGGCTCGGGTAAATCGGTCGGCATCAATGCGACGATTTTGTCACTGCTGTATAAGTCCGATCCGAATCAGGTACGCCTGATCCTGATCGATCCGAAGATGCTGGAACTGTCGATTTACGAAGGCATTCCGCATCTGCTGGCGCCGGTCGTCACCGACATGCGTCAGGCCGGTCACGCGCTCAACTGGGGCGTCAACGAGATGGAACGGCGCTACAAGCTGATGAGCAAACTCGGTGTTCGCAACCTTGCCGGTTACAACACGAAGATCGCCGAAGCGGAAAAGAATGAGCAGAAAATTCCGAATCCGTTCAGCCTGACGCCGGATGCGCCTGAGCCGCTGGAAAAATTGCCGACCATCGTCATCATCATCGACGAGCTGGCTGATCTGATGATGGTCGTCGGTAAAAAAGTGGAAGAACTGATCGCCCGTATCGCGCAAAAAGCGCGCGCCGCCGGCATCCACTTGATTCTGGCGACGCAGCGCCCATCTGTAGACGTGATCACCGGTTTGATCAAGGCGAATATTCCGACGCGTATTGCGTTCCAGGTCAGCAGCAAGATCGACTCGCGCACGATTCTGGATCAGATGGGAGCAGAAGCGCTGCTGGGTATGGGCGATATGCTGTACATGCCGCCAGGCACCGGCTTGCCGGTGCGCGTACATGGCGCCTTTGTTTCCGATGAAGAAGTGCATCGTGTGGTCGATCATCTGAAGTCGCAAGGTGAACCAAACTACATCGAAGGCATCCTAGAAGGAGGCGTAGTCGAAGACGGCGACCTGACTCTGGGTGCAGAAGGCGGCGCTGGCGGCGAGGCGGATGCCTTGTACGATCAGGCGGTCGCCATTGTGCTGAAGAATCGTCGCGCTTCGATTTCGCTGGTGCAACGCCACTTGCGCATAGGCTATAACCGTGCAGCCCGCCTGCTGGAACAGATGGAGCAGAGCGGACTGGTCTCAACCATGCAATCCAACGGCAACCGGGAGATTCTGGTGCCTGCCGGGAATGCAACTGAATAGAAAGACCACATGACGAAAAATATGAAACAGAAATCGCTGACTGCCAAAACAATCGACTTGCGTATCGCCCTGTTTGCGACGGTGCTGGTTGCGGGGGCCTTGTTGCTGACTGCACAGGCGCATGCCGCGGCGCTCGATCAGTTCAAGTCCTTTGTCTCCTCGACGCAATCGGCGCGCGGCGAATTCACGCAGCAGCTGGTCAAGGTCGATAGTGGTACCACCAAGGTATCCAACAAATCGACCGGTACTTTTACGTTTGCGCGCCCGGGAAAATTCATCTGGACGTATCAGAAACCGTACGAGCAATTGCTGCAGGCCGATGGCGAAAAACTCTATATCTACGATAAAGATTTGAACCAGGTGACGATCAAGAAACTGGGCGATGCGCTCGGCTCTTCGCCAGCGGCCATCCTGTTCGGCAGCAACGATCTGGAAAAAAACTTTACGCTGAAAGAAGCCGGTACCAAGAATGGTCTGGAATGGCTGGAAGCGACACCAAAAGCCAAAGACACGACCTTCGATCACATCGGCATCGGCTTGCGCAATGGTGCGCCGGAAGCGATGGAGTTGCGTGATTCATTCGGTCAGGTATCGCTGCTGTCGTTTACCAAGTTCGAGAAAAATCCGCCCCTGCCGGCCAATCAGTTCAAGTTTGCCGTGCCGAAAGGTGCGGACGTTTTTCAGTAATACCTTGTGTGCTCGCAGCGCAATGAGTTGCATGCGGACTGAGCAACACAGATATGACCAATGCGACAGTGCGACGCCAGTCTGATTTTTCAACTGGCGTCGATTTTTATTTTCAGATCAGGCAAAAAACTATTCATCCATGAGCTTCATCCCCCTCGCAGAACGACTGCGTCCGCATACTCTTGATGAGGTAATCGGACAGCAGCACATACTCGGTGCCGGCAAGCCACTGCGGGTGGCATTTGAGTCGGGCGAGCCGCATTCGATGATTCTGTGGGGCCCGCCGGGCGTGGGCAAGACGACGCTGGCGCGGTTGATGGCGGATAGTTTCAATGCCGATTTCATTGCCTTGTCCGCCGTGCTTTCCGGCGTCAAGGATATTCGCGATGCGGTCGAACGGGCGCAGCTGTCGCGTGGCGCGATGGACAGACGCACGATCCTGTTTGTCGACGAAGTACATCGTTTCAACAAGAGTCAGCAGGATGCATTTTTGCCGCATGTGGAAAGCGGCTTGTTTACCTTCATCGGTGCCACGACGGAAAACCCGTCGTTTGAAGTCAACGGCGCCTTGCTGTCGCGGGCCGCAGTGTATGTACTGAAGTCGCTGGATGAAAACGATCTGGCGGCAATGCTGGATAGAGCCTGTGCGAATGAACTGGGCGATATCAGCTTCACGCCGGACGCCAAGGCGACGCTGATTGCCAGCGCCGATGGCGACGGCCGCAAGCTGCTGAACAATCTGGAAATCGTGGCGCGCGCCGCGCAGGCGAATCAGCGTACGGAAGTGGATGCCGAGCTATTGAAAACCTGCCTGGGCGACGCCTTGCGGCGTTTCGATAAAGGCGGCGATTCCTTCTACGATCAGATTTCCGCACTGCATAAATCGGTGCGCGGCTCCAATCCGGATGCCGCACTCTACTGGCTGACAAGAATGCTGGACGGTGGCGCCGATCCCAAGTATTTATCGCGCCGCATCGTGCGCATGGCGTGGGAAGACATCGGGCTGGCCGATCCGCGCGCGATGCAGATTGCCAATGATGCAGCGTTGACCTTTGAGCGCCTGGGTAGTCCGGAAGGTGAATTGGCACTAGGACAGGCAGTGATTTATCTGGCGGTTGCGGCGAAGAGCAATGCCGGCTACAAGGCCTATAACCAGGCACGGGCTTTTGTGAAGCAGGACAAGAGTCGCGAAGTGCCGGTGCACTTGCGCAATGCACCTACCAAGCTGATGAAGGAACTTGGTTACGGCAAGCTGTATCGCTACGCGCATGACGAGCCGGATGCGTATGCTGCCGATGAAACCTATTTGCCGGACGGTATGGCAGAGCCGCACTGGTATCAGCCGGTGCCACGCGGGCTGGAAGGAAAAATAGCCGATAAGCTGGCTTATCTGCGCTCGCTCGACGAAGCTGCAAAGAAACGCAAAAAGTAGGCGTTGCTATTCCGGGCGCCGCTTATCGCGCTTATTTTTGCTGATCCTGTTTGCGCGAACGCTGGAGATTGATTTGCTTCAGGAAGGCGTAGGCGGCACCGATGGCGATGCCGGCTGCAATGCCATACAGTATGCTGCCGCCATACAGGTAAAACTTGCTGCCGCTCCAGATCGCAAAGCCAAGCACGCCGAACAAACCAGCCAGTAGCAGGTAAAGGGGAATCGGCGCGGGTGTTGTTTTTTCTTCCATGATTTTCAGCTTGAACTCTTTAAACATGAAATGGTAACGCAGACCGCAACAGAAGTCTGGACGCGGAATGAACGCGACGACGGCTTCCTGGCGCTGAATTTTCCGGGCCGTGTCTGAATCGCGGCCCGCCTTGGTACAATCTCGACTTGATTTATTCTTTTTATCCTTCCCATGATCGACATTCAACTTCTTCGTAAAGACATCGAGACCGTTGCCGCTCGCCTCGCCGGACGCAAATTTCAGCTCGACGTCAATACCTTCAATGCACTGGAAGCTGAGCGCAAGCAGATTCAGTCCGGTACGGAAGAGCTGCAAAACAGGCGTAATACCTTATCCAAGCAGATCGGCGCCTTGAAAGGCAAGGGTGAAGATACGTCGGCCGTGATGGCAGAAGTGGCTGGTATCGGCGACGAGTTGAAAGCCTCTGCCGCACGTCTGGATGTCTTGCAGGCCGAGATCAGCAAATTCATGCTGGCGATTCCCAATCTGCCGCACGAATCTGTACCGGTCGGCAAAGACGAAGAAGACAATGTCGAATTGCGCAAAGTCGGTACGCCGCGCGCGTTCGATTTTGAAGTGCGCGATCACGTCGATATCGGCGCCGCACTGGGCCTGGATTTCGACGTGGCAGCCAAGATCACCGGCTCGCGTTTCTCGGTCATGAAAGGCGGCATTGCACGCCTGCACCGCGCACTGGCGCAATTCATGCTGGATACGCATACCGAGGAACATGGTTATACCGAATGCTATACGCCTTACATCGTCAATGCCGATTCGCTGCAAGGTACCGGCCAGTTGCCGAAGTTTGAAGCCGATCTGTTTGCGGTGAAAAAAGGCGGGCAGGAAGGCGAGGGCGAGGCTTTGTATCTGATTCCAACCGCTGAGGTTCCGCTGACCAATATCGTGCGTGATGAAATCCTGGCTGCCGACGCGCTGCCAGTACGCATGACCGCGCATTCGCCATGCTTCCGTTCGGAAGCCGGTAGTTACGGTCGCGATACGCGCGGCATGATACGCCAGCATCAATTCGACAAGGTGGAAATGGTGCAGGTCGTGCATCCGGAAAAATCGTACGAAGCGCTGGACGAAATGTGCGGCCATGCTGAAAACATCCTGAAGAAACTGGGCTTGCCGTATCGCGTCATTACTCTGTGTACTGGCGATATGGGTTTCGGCGCCAGCAAAACCTACGATCTGGAAGTATGGTTGCCGGCGCAAAATACTTACCGTGAAATTTCATCGGTATCGAATTGCGAAGCCTTCCAGGCGCGTCGCATGCAAGCGCGCTTCCGCAACGCGCAAGGCAAGCCGGAACTGACGCATACCCTGAACGGTTCAGGCCTGGCAGTGGGACGTACGCTGGTGGCGGTGCTGGAAAATTATCAGCAGGCCGATGGCAGCGTCATCATTCCGGAAGTCCTGCATCCGTATATGGGCGGACTGACGCGTCTGCTGCCGCAAGCGTAACAATATCGATTACGTATCGATCATGCAGCGGGTGCGAACGTCATATCATTGCCACCCGTTTCAACACTGCACACTCCCTGTCGACGGTCTATGAACAGACTGTTGCCGGGGATTTTTTTTGCCTGTTGTTTTGCCTCGGCTGTCGCGGTGGCGATTTTGTGATGTGAAAGATACTGCCCCGGCTCTACCTTGACCAATCCCAGCGATATGCTCACGAGCGTATGGAACACTTTTTCTCCGCGCCTGTCCTCGCTCACATAACCGCCTCTTAGCCGGTCTTCTTCGCTATAGAAATCCGGCGCGGCGCTGGCGAATGCATCCAGAATGGCGCGGCAACGCTGTTCCCAGTCTTCGCTCTGGAACAGGATGATGAAATCGTCGCCGCCTATATGGCCGACAAAATCCCGTTGCGGATCACAATGGCCACTTAATATTTTTCCGGTTACGCGCAGGATGTCGTCACCCTTGCGATAGCCGTACACATCGTTGTACGGTTTGAAATGATCGAGATCGACATAGCAGGCGCAAAAGCGGGTGCCGTTTTCCAGCAGCCTGTCGATATGTTCGTCTATAGGCACATTGCCGGGCAACAGCGTGAGCGGGTTGGCGTAACGTGCTGCACTGATCTGCATTTGCGTAATTTCGCGCATCAAATCGTGCGCATTGCCCATACCCATATACTGGCCGGCATCCGTGATGATGAAGCCGTTGAACAGATGATGGCGATCGGCATCGACGATGATCTGGCTCAATGCATGCAGCGCCGTATTCTTGTCGGTGATGAGCGGATTGCTGTCCATGAACAGCGTGCAGGATTTTTTCCCGTGCAATTCGCGCAGATAAGGACGCGCAAAGCGATCGATCAGATTGGCGCGCGTGATCAGGCCGACAGGCAGCCCGTTCGAGACGACCGGAATCACTTCCAGCGTCGGGTCGCTGTTGAACATTTCATAGATGCGATTGTTGTGCACTTCCGGCGATACGGACTGCACGCTGCGCAGCAGTTTCAGTGCTGTCAGTATCTTGTGGCCACGTCCGGCTTCGTGCGGATAAACGGCGACACCGTTGTGCCGCAACAGATTGCGCAGATCGGCTGACAATGCGGTTGCCGGGTGTGCATGCGGACGGGCGATTTTGTAGCCTTGTCCATAGGAGACGCCCAGATCGCGGATCATCAGTAGTTCGGCATCGGTTTCTATGCCTTCTGCAATCACGATGGTGCCGGATTTTTCGGCAATTTCCTGAATCGAACGGACGAATTGCAGCTTGATCGGATCGTGGTTGATTCCCTGCACAAAATGCATATCGATCTTCACGTATTCCGGACGCAGTTCCGACCACAGGCGCAGGCTGGAAAATCCTTCGCCCAGATCGTCAATCGCAATACGGAATCCCATTGCACGGTAATGCGTGACCGCTTCACGCAACAACTCGTAATCGTAGGTCGGATGGCTCTCGGTCAATTCGATGATGACGCGTTCCGGGTTGATGCCGACTTCATGGATGTAACCCAGGGTTTCGCCATGCCTGACGTCCGGTTGCACCAGGCATTCCGGACTGACATTCAAAAACAGCCGGCCGGGCAATTGCAGTTCGGCGAATTTCTCCAGCGTGATGCGACGGCACAAATGCTCGACCTCCACGCTGAGATTGCAGGAGCGCGCCACCTTGAACAGGTTCAGCGGCGAATGCAGGGGGCTGTCGGAGGGGCCGCGTATCAAACCTTCATAGCCTATGATTTCACCGCTTTGCATGCGGATGATGGGCTGGAACAGTGGCGTCAATTGCCGATGCAGAATGATTTCACGCAGTCGCTGGGCCAGATAATCATCGGCATCGGAAGGGTTTTCATTCATCGCAACGTCGTTGGCAGCGGCTGACAAGTGAGCCTCCTTGGTTCTGAAGCGTAAAGGGTGAACGAGCGGAATTGCGGATCCATCAAATGCCTTTTCGGTAAGCGTGTTTTTTCTTGATTTGTTTGGCTGTATGGGAGAAAAGGGCATCAAAGTGACTCTTTGCGTAATGACGGGCAGGCGGAACGAATTGATCTCCACGAAATGTTACTGATG
Source organism: Herminiimonas arsenicoxydans (assembly GCA_000026125.1). Taxonomy (GTDB): domain Bacteria; phylum Pseudomonadota; class Gammaproteobacteria; order Burkholderiales; family Burkholderiaceae_D; genus Oxalicibacterium; species Oxalicibacterium arsenicoxydans. The sequence continues at coordinate 1,036,463 of CU207211.1, forward strand.
ATTTATGACAGGATGATGATAGGAAATGTTAATGCGCTGGCAATACCTCGATTGACGTATTGCATGCTTCCTGAATATGGGCAGAAGGGTTGGCCCCTGATATGCCGGCGGAGAAAGTAAATGATTCAGTGCTAACGATGGGGTTTTACATTGCGTAAGACTCTGGTATAATTTTTCCCTTCGATGCATTCAATTGCAGCGATAGACCAAATAAGGAGAGGTGGCAGAGTGGTCGAATGTACCTGACTCGAAATCAGGCGTACGTGCGAACGTACCGAGGGTTCGAATCCCTCTCTCTCCTCCAGAATTAATAAAAAAGCCCGCGCAAGCGGGCTTTTTTATTGTCAGCTTATTTAGCTGCCCGGAATTTGTCCGGTCTAGGGTCGGGAATGAAGCCATCCCGATTCGGCATTTTCACTTTCGCCAGCGAGGCGGCATCCAGCGTTGCATCTTGCGGGATGATTTTGGCTTCGGCAAGAATGTAGGCCGATAGCGCATAGACCTCATCATTGCTCAGGCTGCCGGGTTGCAGCAAGGGCATCGCGCGTTTGATGTAATCGAACAGGGTCGTGGCGTAAGGCCAATAGCTTTCAACGGTTTTCACCGGCTTTTTAGTCGGATCATTATTGACCAGGGTGCCGCGTCCGCCGATCAGCCTGTCACCCATCCCGCCTTCGAGTTTCTGACCGTGGCAGGCAAGACATTGATTTTCATACAAAATTTTACCTGCGCTGACCGTGCCTTTGCCGGGCGGCAGGCCGCGCCCGTCCGGTAATGGAGAGGTGAATTGGCCGAGTTCCGCTGCGCTGGGAGTGCTGCCAAAACCGTAGCTGGTTTTCGGATGATCGGCGGCGTGCACGCTGAGGCTTGCTATCGCCAGTACGGCCATGCTCAAGAGTTTAGCTTTGGTGGACATTGGAGACCTTTCCGTCATTGGCGATTTTCCAGCTTTGGATGGCATTGAGATGGTAGATGGATCCCAGAGGGCCGTTCAATCCGCGCAAGTTGACTAGTTGCTTTAGCGTAGGCTGCATGTAACCGGTTTCATCGATGCAGCGACTTTGAATCACGGTTTCGCGCCCGTTCCATTTCCACGGGAAGCGGAAACGCGTATGGCAAATCGACATGATCGGTCCTTGCAGTTGCGCTTCCTTCCAGGTTTTTCCGCCGTCGGTTGATACCTCAACGCGCTTGACGCGTCCGCGTCCCGACCACGCCAGTCCGGTAATTTCATAAAATCCGGCGCCATCCAGTTGCATTTCTCCCGATGGAGAAGTGATGACTGATTTGGCATCCATTTCAAACGAAAATTGCACTGCCTTGCCGTTGGGTCGCAGGTCGGTGTATTTCGACGTTTCTTCACGTGTCATGAAGGGCTTGTCGGAAATTTCGAGACGACGCAGCCATTTGATGTGCATATTGCCTTCATAGCCGGGCACCATCAGACGGATCGGATAGCCTTGTTCCGGACGTATGGCTTCGCCATTTTGTCCGTATGCAAGAAAACAGTCCTTCATCGCTTTTTCGAGCGGGATGCTTCTGGTCATGACAGCGGCATCACCACCTTCAGCCAACAGCCATTTGGCGCCGGAACGTACATCGACTTCGCCCAGAATGGTGGAAAGCGGCACGCCCGTCCATTCGGAAGTAGAGGTGAGGCCATGCGTGCCCTGTACGGTTTTCAGAGTGGGTTTGGACCATTCCGTCAAACCATTGCCGGAGCATTCGATAAAGTGCACGCGTGAAATCGAGGGAAATCGCTTGAGGTCGGCCATCGAATATTTCTTCGGCTGCTTGACCATGCCATGCACGTACAGTGAATGCTTGCTCGGGTCTATGGTCGGTGTGCCGCCGTGGCTGCGTTCAAAATGCAGACCGGAAGGCGTGATGATGCCCATGCCTTTTTCGAGCGGGGTCATGGTCCAGGAAGAGAAGGTGGTCGGGTTCGGATACAGCGTGCGCACTTCGGTTTCGAATTGCGAGCGCGTCCCGTATCCGCCATCATCGCCAACCGGCGTGCCTTGTACTTTCGTTGCATCTGCTGGCACTTCTCTGGCAACGGCGCCGGCAGGTGCTGCCGCTCGCGCCTGCCGGATGGCGCCAGCACCTACGACAGCCATTGCGCCCATCAGGAAATGCCGGCGCTGCAAGGTCGGGTCTGGCGTGGCAGACGGTGGAATATAGTAAGGGGAGTGTGGATCGGCACGCTTGGCTTGCAAGGCAGCTTCTTCTGCCGCAAGCAAGTACTCCGTGGAGGATCGCGTGCGTTCGGGCAAGGTCGAGTCAGGCAGCATCTTGTTCATCGGATCTCCTTTATCGTTCTACGTTTTCGGGCTATCGGCAAAAACCAAACATCTCCTCATCAATGATTTGCCAAATTATCGTACACCTGAATATTGTGAAGTCAAGCCTCGAATGGAGGCCGCTGATTTCTGTTAGCGTGTGTGAGAGGCAGGCGTAATACGATTGAAAATGGAGTTTCATTGTTTGCTTCATGTCTGAGTACGACATTGATCATGCAGCCGTTCGCAATGGCAGCGATACCGGTTGGCTAGTCCATGTGACAGTCTGTGTATTTGAGTCAAGGAGGTTTTTTGCAAATCGCCCGGCAAGATGGCTTACACTATTTGTACGGTATTTGTTTGAGCGACTGTTCGATTATCAGGTTTGCTATCTCACATGGAGAGTCTATGAAATCGCATTACGAAACTTATAAAGGGTGGAGCGTGTCAGTGCAGGTGTCGGCGCATTTGTCGCGTGTAGATATCGACCGCAAGGCTGCCGATTACATCCCGCGCGTCGTGATCACCGAGTACAAGGGAAACGCATTCAAGGACAGGGAAATTGCGGATGGCCATTCGTATCCGACACCGGAAAAATGCATTGAACATGGCATCATTACAGCGCGTGCATACATAGATCGCGGAGTGTCGCTAATGTGATTGAACCTCCATGCTAGGAAGATTGTTCTGCGTGCCCGAAAACAGGCGGATATTCATAAAGGAACTGTCATGAGCAAAATGAGTGGTGAGCAAGCATCCCAGCTAGCCATAGACCTGATTGAAGAGCAACTGCAAATATTGCCGGTTGCAATCGCCATGATATGGCAGCCGATTGATGCCTGTGGTGTGGAGGCGAATCTGGTCGCCAGTGTGCTGCGCAGAAAAAACAAATTGCCCAAGACAGGTTCCGGAGGGAATATTGCCGCCTCTTATGCAGAGGTCAATCCGGCGCTGGATTTCCGTGCTTCGCATCAGGCCTTGCACGCAGATCCGTTGCAGAAGACACGTTATTTGCGCGTCGTGATAGGCAATGCATTGCTGGCAGTCGGTGCGTTTTTTAAAGAGCATGACATGGCAGCAATGCGTACCCCGGAGGTGCAATTTCTGGGACATGTCTACACAGCCATCCTCAATAAAAATACCTTTGATATCGCTCCCGGCTATCTTCCCGTTGCCACGTTTGACGGCCTGGTCATTGATGGCAAATTAAACGGTTCACTGTTATTCGGCGATGGCGTGACAGAAGGCTTTATGGAGTTCGGCGACGCGCTTGCGCTGCTGCACTGGTTTTCGCGCTTTCTGCGCGGAGAGAAAAAATTCGTTTCCGGCGGCGATGCCGGTTGAAGTCTGCTGCAGGTATTGGATGGCGCGTGGGCGAAATTCTTGCTGCATGCAGAGAATTTTCCCTATCGCTATGCTTGTTTTTGCGCGTACTTATTTTTGCGTTGAATAAAAATTTTCTTCTTCACGCACCTTTGCGCATGCAGGTCGTTGCTGCGAGTCTTTTATCCGGGCATGTTAGGATGAACTCGACTGTGAGGGAAGTGAGTCATGCCATCTGAAACAATGGGATTGTACGAAGTCGAATATTCTGCCGTGCCGGCTACGGATGGCAAGGCTTGGGTCGCACATGTTGCGATCTACGGTCATTCGAACAACCCCATGCACAGGAACTGCGTGTTCCCCGATCAGCGCGTCTCGCTGGAGTCTGTTTTTCCGACCAGTGCGGAAGCCGAAGCGGAGGCGCGCAGAGTGGCGGCCGAGATGCTCAAATCCGGCACCAGTCATTCCCGTACGCAATAGGCCGGTATCTCTCCCAAGCTGAACCTTTTGCCTTCTGCGCTATCTCTTGTATGTCCGGTCCGATTTGTCGCAGAGGACGATAGGAACAAGTCGCTGTCACATACCGGGCATCGACAATCTAAGGAGACGGCATGAGTAGAATACCTGCTGCGGTTTATCATGGTTATGAAATTTTCACGATGGTCGTGCCTGTTGATGGCGGGCTATGGTCTGCCACCAGCGAGATAGAAATCAATGGCGCCAATGGCATCGATATATCGCAGGGATTCGGCGGGCCTTGTCAGGGGCATACCAGAGAAGAAGCGCAAGCCATGGTCATCGCCGATACGAAACACAAAATAGACGATTTGCTGGCCGAGCCATGAGGCCGGAAGACTGCAGGGCAAGCTGAGGCGGCGCGCTATCGTTCAACGCAAGGAATGCGGACATTGCCCCATGCGCGTGGCGCATAAGTACATGCGTACTTTGAGCGGACAATTCCTGTCGGGTGGTTTATAGTCTCAAGCTCTATCGCTCTTGCCTGATTATGACTGATCCACATACCGTTACCACCCTTGCTGAGCCGTTGATCCAGATCGGCATGTCGCTGCCGGAAATAAAATGGCCGTATCTGGTCAGTCTGACGCGCCTGAGCCTGGCGCTGGCGCTGGGCTTGCTGATCGGTCTGGAGCGCGAGCGGCGCGGCAAGGAAGCCGGCTTGCGGACATTTTCCCTGATCGCGCTGCTCGGCGCGATGGGCGGAACGCTGGGCGATAACTACGCCTATCTGATTCTTTTTCTGACCGGCATCCTGACCGTCTTCCTGAATGTCCAGCGCCTGCGTACCAATGACAGCAGCGAACTGACCACATCGGCGGCGATGTTGATCACTTGCGTGGCGGGTATTTTATGCGGCAAAGGCCATACGGCCACACCGGCATCCATCATTGTGATTGTTACTGCACTGCTGGCCTGGAAAGACAGGCTGACCGGTTTCAGTCTCGGGCTGACCGAAAACGAAATGCGCTCCGCGCTGTTGCTGGCAATTCTTGCGATCGTCATTTATCCGGCCTTGCCGACCGGCTCCATCGGCCCGTGGAATCTGATCGAGCCGCGTGGCGCCTGGGTGACGGTGATACTGATCGCCGGTATTGGCTTCGTCAACTATGTGCTGTGGAAGATGTATGGCACGCGCGGCATTGTGATGGCCGGTTTTCTCGGTGGCCTGGTCAACAGCAGTGTGACGGTCAGCGAACTGGCATCGCGTGCGAAGGACAATCAGCGCGATACGGTCAGTGCCGCCTATCGCGGGATTTTGCTGGCGACAGCGGCGATGATTATTCGTAATGGTGCACTGCTGTTGATACTCGCGCCAAGTGCAGCGCTGACCGCCACGATCCCGTTTGCACTGATGCTGCTGATTAATGCAGGCTGGTTTTTCTTCGATGCCAATGCACGGCAGAAAGCGACAGGAGATAGCTCTCAACCGGTCGATCTGCCATTGCCGTTTGCGCTTGGTGCTGCATTGAAATACGGTCTTTTATTTCTGATTTTGCATATCGCCGGTGTGATTGCCCAGCAAAGCATGGGTGAAGGGGGCTTCTACGCAGTGAGCCTGATAGGCGGTGTGGTATCCAGCGCCAGTGCAGTGGCGGCTGCCGCCAGCCTGCTCACCGGTGGTTCGATACCGGCCCACGTTGCGTCAACCGGAGCAGTGATTGCATCACTGGCGAGTGTATTGATCAACCTGCCGCTGGTACTGCGTGCGCATAATCGGGCGCTGACATTCAGACTGACGATCGCGATGATGTCGATTTCGGTGGTGGGAATAATGGGAGCCTTTCTTGCCAAACCACTGCTTTCATTTGTAATGGCAGAATTCCCGGTGTTGTTGCAGTTCAATTAAACGCATACAGTTGCGTGGTGAGTAGTAATACATCGTTATATGTGTTTGCAGCTATATAAATAATAAATCGGTCGTTTGGAGTTTTATTGTTGAGCATTATAATTTTTATGTCTCCTCCAACTGATCAAATATTGGATTCAGCCCGCTGCCGCAAGGAAGCGGGCTTTTTTTTTTGCTCGGCTTGGCAGCGCTTGTTGCAATGAGGTAAAAGTGCCGGATAGTGAAAATGGCTGGGATGGAGGGTTGCTACTTTGTCAGTGTGATCTCACAAGCGAATGGGAATAGCGCTGATTTTTTTTGCATCATGATGCTGCCATGATCAAAGCTCGGAATCTTGATTAGGGGGAAAACCCATGGCACATGTCACAAATGTTCGCATCCGGTCTGCTGGTCATCATGTCATTGCTTCCAACGCCATTGCAGCGTTGCAGGCAAAAGACAAAAAAGTTGCGCACGAAGTGCTTGGCTCCCGCTCTATCGCCCCTAAGGCGCTGGCGGGATTGCATGGACATAGCCCTAAACACAATAGTTTGCTCGCAGGCTTGCCTGCAGCAGATTATGAGCGCTTGTTGCCGCATCTCGAATTCGTTGAAATGCCTTTCGGCACCACGATTTGCGAGGCTGGCGAACAGATGCAATACGCGTATTTTCTCACTGGCAGCATTGTTTCGCTGCTATATGAAACAGCGGACGGCGCATCGTCGGAAACCGCGGTGATAGGTTACGAAGGCATGGTAGGCGTAGATATCGTGATGGGTGGCGGTGCATCGCTTAATCGCGCATTCATCAAAAGCGCCGGTTACGCATTTCGCATCAAGGCTGCGGTGCTGAAGGAAGAGTTTGCACGCGGCGGAGCCTTGCAAAGCCTGCTGTTGCGTTTTACCCAGGCCTTGTTCACGCAAATGGCGCACACGGTCGCATGTAATCGTCATCACACTATCGGCCAGCAATTGTGTCGCTGGTTGTTGTTGAGTCTGGATCGTCTGCCATCTAACAAAATCAGCATGACGCAGGACTTGATCGCCAATATGCTGGGTGTGCGGCGAGAAAGCGTCACGGAAGCGGCAAGAAAATTGCAGGACGAAGGCTTGATTCACTACAGTCGCGGACAAATCACGGTGGTGGATCGTAGTGGTCTCGAAGCGCAGATTTTTGAGTGTTACACCCGCTTGTCGAAGGAATACGAAGGCTTGCTGGTTGCGCATCGCTGATCCGTCTTCGCCGTCTTGAAAATGAAAAAGCCGCTGATCATTTCAGCGGCTTTTTTTTTCATGTGGCGCGAGAGATTACTAGGCGGCTAAGGCAATGTCGCGATTGACTGCGCTCAATACGGCGCGCAGCGAAGCGGTCACGATGTTGCCGTCTATACCGACGCCAAAGCGGGTGCTTCCATTATTCACGCGCAGTTCGACATAGCTGGCGGCATTGGCATTGGCGCCGGCACCGATTGCATGTTCGTGAAAGTCCATCAGCCTGATATCCATGCCCAATGCATTGATGAAGGCGTCGATAGGCCCGTTGCCTGCACCCTGCAATGTGACCGGTTTGCCGTCCTTCTCCAGTTCGACCCGGATGCGTACTTCGGCGTTGCCCTGTGATTCATCAATATGGTGGCTGCGATATTGATAAGGCGTCACGGCATTCAAATACTCATTGTTGAAAATCGTGTGGATATCGTTGGCCGCCACTTCGCCGCCGGTCTCGTCGGTGATGCGCTGCACGGCACGGCTGAATTCGATTTGCAGGCGGCGCGGCAATACCAGGCCGTATTCCTGTTCCAGCAAATAAGTCATGCCGCCTTTGCCCGACTGGCTGTTGACGCGAATGACCGCATCGTAGCTGCGCCCCAGATCGGCCGGATCGACGGGCATGTACGGCACTTCCCAGATCGCGTCAGGCTGCTGCTGGGCAAAACCCTTCTTGATGGCATCCTGATGCGAACCGGAGAATGCGGTGTAGACCAGATCGCCGACATACGGATGGCGCGGATGTACAGGAATCTGGTTGCATTCCTCCACGCATTGACGGACTGCATCGATATCCGAAAAATCAAGTCCGGGGCTGATGCCTTGTGAGTAAAGATTCAGGGCCAGTGTGACCAGATCGACGTTGCCGGTGCGTTCGCCATTGCCGAACAGGCAGCCTTCGACACGATCGGCGCCTGCCATCACAGCCAGTTCCGCCGCCGCTACCGCGCAGCCCCTGTCGTTGTGCGGATGCACGCTGATCAGGATGGAGTCGCGGCGTGCGAGATTGCGATGCATCCATTCGACCTGATCGGCATACACATTGGGTGTGCTGGCTTCCACCGTGCCGGGCAGATTGAAGATCATCTTGCGTTCCGGTGTCGGTTGCCAGGTGGCAGAAACCGCATCGCATATTTCCTTGGAAAATTCGAGCTCGGTCATGCTGAATGCTTCCGGCGAATACTGGAATACCCATTCCGTTTCCGGATGCGCATCGGTCAGTTCGCGTACCAGTTTGGCACCGGCCACAGCCAAGGCCTTCACCTCGTCGCGCGACATATTGAAGACGATGCGACGGAACGCAGGGGCAGTGGCGTTATACAGATGAATGATGGCGCGGCGAGCACCGACTACCGATTCGACGGTGCGGCGGATCAGGTCTTCGCGTGCCGGCGTCAGCACTTCGATCGTCACGTCGTCAGGAATGCGCTTTTCTTCTATCAGGCGTCGGACGAAATCAAAATCGGTTTGCGATGCGGAGGGGAAGGCGACTTCGATTTCCTTCAAGCCTATCTTCACCAGCATGTCGAAAAAACGCAGTTTCTTGTCGTGGTTCATCGGCTCGATCAGCGACTGATTGCCGTCGCGCAGATCGGTGCTCATCCAGATCGGTGCCTTGCTGATGACTTGATTCGGCCAATTGCGGTCGGTGAGACGCACGGGTGGGAAGGCGCGGTATTTCTGTTCCGGGTTGGACAACATCATGATGGTTTTTCCTTGCTTGCTGAATAGGGGAGATTCGGTGTGGCGGAAGGCTACCTGACTTGCCACGCAACGCTAGGCCAGATAACCGATCGGTAGCAGTAGCAGAGCGCGAGCATGGGCGATCGCGGCGGACAATACGCCGGCGTTCAATGTTGCAGGAATGGCCTTGATATGCATTTTCTGGGTGAAACCTTGGTTTGGATAGTGCGCCGGTAGACAGGGAGCCGGCAGGAACAGCAGTGCGCGACGATCAGTTTAGTCGTAGCGATAGCAGTAGCGCTGCTAGCAGGGAGCCGGCAGCGTACGAAATGCGGGAATGAAATGGCGTAGCAGTCATGCAGCTACTTTAGGCGATGGCGGCGACGCTTGTCAAGTTTCGGCCATATGGATATCGGGCTTGTTCAGGCCTCAGCGTATCAATATACAAACATTTGTTCTCTCATCGTCCTTGATTCATGCGCCAGCGGTGTTGATTTTTTGGCATATCCGGCCGCGTTATTGGGTGCATATCGGGCTCCGCATGCAAATGGCAGCGCCAAAAATGCCGCCAAGGGCGGAGCCTGTGCAATATATCCGCTCCAAGTGGGCAATTCTTGCCTAATCCCGGGCTGAAGGGCGCGCAAATCCTTTAAAATAGCGACCTACTTCTGGATTACTCATGTCTATTTCAACTACTCAAGAAATCGTTGCAGAATTGCGTGCCGGCCGTATGGTCATACTGGTCGATGAAGAGGATCGTGAAAACGAAGGCGATCTGGTACTGGCGGCCGAGTTCGTGACGCCGGAAGCCATCAATTTCATGGCCAAATTCGGTCGCGGCCTGGTCTGCCTGACGCTGACGGAAGAGCATTGCGATCAGCTTGCGCTGTCGATGATGACGTCGCGTAACGGTACCTCGTACGGTACCAATTTCACTGTGTCGATAGAAGCGGCAGAGGGCGTGACGACCGGCATTTCTGCCGCCGACCGCGCCAAGACCATACAAGTTGCGGTGGCCAGGAACGCCAAGCCATCCGACATCGTGCAGCCTGGTCACATCTTCCCGTTGAAGGCGCAAAAGGGCGGCGTCCTGATGCGCGCCGGTCATACCGAAGCCGGCTGTGATTTTGCAGAACTGGCCGGTTTGGTGCCGGCCGCCGTGATCTGCGAAATCATGAAGGATGACGGCACCATGGCGCGTCTGCCGGATTTGATCGAATTTGCAAAAGAACATGATTTGAAGATAGGCACCATTGCCGACCTGATTCACTATCGCAGCCAGCACGAAAGCATTGTCGATCGCGTGGACGAGCGCACGATGGAAACGGTGTACGGCACCTTCCACGCCGTGTTGTATCGCGACAAGCCTAGTGGTGGCGCACATCTGGCGCTGGTGCATGGCGATATTGCGCCGGATCAGGAAACGCTGGTGCGTGTGCATCAACCGGTTTCCATACTCGATTTGCTGGACACGCGCGCCACGACGCATTCATGGAACATGGCGTCGGCGATTGCAGCCATCAGGCAGGTCGAGCGCGGTGTGATGGTGCTGCTCAATTGCGAAGAGTCGGCCGAAGAATTGTTTTCGCAGTTTGCGGCGCTGACGCATCCGGATACGCGTCCGCAGCAGCGCGCGGCGCGCATGGATTTGCGTAACTACGGTATCGGCGCCCAAATTCTGAAAGACCTGTCGGTCGGCAAAATGAAACTGCTCGCCAATCCGCGCAAAATGCCGTCGATGACGGGTTTCAATCTGGAAGTAACCGGATATCGGGCGACGCCGGAAAGCTGAGCGTTCGTTCAAATTTTTCGCCTTGAGCAATCAGCTGGCAGATACTGCTTTTAAATAAAATCAATGTAGAGCGCGCTTGGCGCATAAGGGAAATACCATGACAGTTGGAACCTATGAAATGAATCTGGCAGGCGAAGGTTTGCGCATCGGCATCGTGCAGGCGCGTTTCAACCAGGATGTCTGCCACGGCCTGCTATCGGCCTGTCTGGCCGAGTTGAAGCATCTGGGTGTGGTCGATGAGGATATCCTGCACGTGACGGTTCCGGGCGCACTGGAAATTCCGCTGGCCTTGCGCAAGATGGCGGAAACCCTGCAATTCGATGCACTGATCGCGATCGGCGCAGTGATCCGCGGCGAGACTTATCATTTTGAACTGGTATCGAATGAATCCGGCGCCGGCATTACGCGTGTCGGGCTCGACTTCGGTCTGCCGATTGCCAATGCCGTATTGACCACCGACACCGATGAACAGGCTGAAGTGCGGATGGAGGAGAAGGGGACCGATGCGGCACGCGTCGCGGTTGAGATGGCGAATCTGACGATCGCGCTGGAAGATCTGGCCGATGCCGGTGATGACGCAGACGACGAAGACGATTAAGCACAGGTATCGCCGGCCTGATTGCGGCCGGTGTTTTTTAACTTGTTTTTTTAATTTTTATGCGCGCTTTGAAAAGAAGTACGCTGTTTGTGAGCCATGACCCAAAAAACCGACCACGCCAATCCGAGCAAAAACCGTACGCCGCGTCATCGCGCGCGCGAATTTGCCTTGCAGGGCCTGTATCAATGGCTGTTGAATAATGAAGATGTGCGCACGATAGAAAACCATATCCGTCAGGCCCATGGTTTCGACAAGGCCGATGCCGAGCATTTCGATGCGCTGCTGTACGGCACCGTCAAGCAGGTCGGCGAGTTGCGAGCCGGCCTGGCGCCGCTGATCGACAGAGAAATTTCTGCACTGTCGCCGGTGGAACATGCTGCTTTGCTGATCGGCGCTTTCGAGCTGAAAAACCATATCGAGATTCCGTACAAGGTCGTCATCAACGAAGCAGTCGAATTGACCAAATCGTTTGGCGGCATAGACGGTCACAAGTACGTCAATGGTGTGCTGGACAAGTTTGCCGCAGGCGTGCGCGAACCGGAAATCAGCGCCGGTCGCAAGGGCTGAGTTACTCTTTTTCCGCATCTTTCCTGTTGAGGAAATGAGCAGCAATTATTACATCGCCGCCACCTTGTTCCGCTTGCATCAGGCTTCGCCTGATACGGATCAGGTGGCGGTTTTCAATGGGGGATTCCCTTGTCTTCGCATCTGACTCAACTCGCCTCCCGTCTGGATAACATCGCGCCTTTTCATGTCATGGAGCTGGCCAAGATGGCAGCCGAGCTGGAACGCCAAGGGCGTCACATCATACACATGGGCATAGGCGAGCCGGATTTTACCGCTGCGCCATCGGTGCTGGCCGCCGCTGCGCAAGCGATGGCCGACGGCAGGATGCAATACACGTCGGCTACCGGTTTGCCGGAGCTGCGTGCTGCGATCGCCGCGCATTATCGTGACATGTATGGCGTTGACGTTGCTCCTTCACGCATCATCATAACGGCCGGTGCCTCGGGCGCATTATTGCTGGCTTGCGCTGCGCTGGTGGAGAAGGGCGCGGAAGTGCTGATGTCCGATCCATCGTACCCGTGCAACCGGCATTTCGTCGCCGCTTTCGATGGCAGCGCGAAGATGATAGCCAGCGGGCCCGAGCACAGGTTTCAGCTATCGGCTGACATGGTGCAGCAAAACTGGGGCGAGCAAACGCGGGGCGTGCTGCTGGCTTCACCATCGAATCCGACCGGCACCTCGATAGACGAGGACGAATTGCGCAAAATTGTCGAGGTCGTGCGGGGTAAGCAGGGTTTCACCATCGTCGACGAGATTTATCACGGCTTGCGTTATGACGCGGCACCGTTTTCCGCACTGTCGCTGGGCGACGATGTGATCGTGATTAACAGTTTTTCCAAATATTTCAATATGACAGGCTGGCGTCTTGGCTGGCTGGTGGTGCCGGAGACTCTGGTGCCGCCTATCGAAAAACTGGCGCAAAACCTCTTCATTTGCGCTTCCAGTCTGGCACAGCACGCTGGACTGGCCTGTTTTGCACCGGCAGCAATGACGGTGTACGAAGCACGCAAGGCGGAATTCAAGCGCCGTCGCGACTATATAGTGCCGGCACTGGAAGAGCTGGGATTTAAAGTGCCGGTAATGCCAGACGGCGCATTTTATGTCTATGCCGATTGCAGCGCCTTGTCGGATGATGCGGACGAGTTGACGATTGCGATGCTGAATGAAGCGGGTGTGGTCATGGTGCCAGGGCTGGATTTCGGGCCCTCTACCGCGCATCGCTATGTGCGCATCTCGTATGCAACTTCGATGGAGAATTTGCAGGAAGCGATCGCGCGGCTGCGAATTTTTTTGAGCGGGCGTACACAGTAGTGTGCATTGCTGCTGGCGCGTACAGGACGGGTTGGTTCTGGGAAGGTGAATAAAAAAGGAGCCGAGGGCTCCTTTTTTATTCTGCTGACTTATTACAGTGCAGTGTATTGTTCGCCGTTCGAGTTCTTGTCGCGTGTTCTATCTTCCAGTGCGGTCTTTTCCGATACGGGATTGGGAATCGGCTGAATGCGTGGCTGGGTGCGGCTTGCCATAGTGGCGAATGCCGATACGCGCTTGCCGCTTGCGACTGCTTTCAAGCGATCATACTCGCCGAGCACCTTCGCGCCGTAACCGGCATCGCTGCTCATTGCTGCCGCGCCTACGTAACGCTTCAGGCCGCCTTCAACCGAACCGTCTCTGGCGACGTATTCTTTCAGTATCAATGAGCCGACCTTGATATTGGCGACGGGATTCAGTGCCGCCTTGGTGCCGCCCATGTCGGCAAATTTGTCGTGATGTACTTTCGACATGACTTGCATCAGGCCTTGTGCACCAACCGGGCTTTCGGCAAACGGATTGAAGCGCGATTCGATTGCCATCACCGCCAGGATCAGCAAGGGGTCAAAATTGATTTCCTTGCCGGTCAGGTAGGCGGCCGAAACCAGCATATTGGTGGCATCGTTGGCAACGCGGTAGCGCTTGGAGATCCATTGCGTCACACGTTGTTGCTGCAGATCGGTGCCCATCATGGCATTGTTGCCGGTTGTGGCGGTTTTCAATGCGGCTTCCGGCTCTGCTGCATCTGCTGCCGCTTCTTCCATCAGATTGGCCATTTCAGGCATCTCTTGCGGAACAGTCGAGGCAACGGCTTCGCTGAAGGGCGACAAAGCCTGGATGCGGTCAGCGATCTCCGGCTTGAAGAACATCAGGGCTAGGGTGGCAATGGCTGTCAAGCCTAGCGCCATCATTGCCTGGCGCGCTGTCGCGACCAGACGGTTGGTGGAGTCGCGCATGGAGATCGACGTTGCGATCGCCTGTCGAGCAGATTGGTTGGCGACCTGACGCATCGCCGTGGTAATTCGATTTAACATACAAACTCCTGGATTGACGCGGCAAATAAAAGGCTCCACTACACAAGAAGCTAATCCATGTAGAGCCCTGCACATGCCGTGAATCAGAGAAATCGCTTGCTGCCGCGTATCGCGTACGGCAAACGTCGGAGTTGATTACTTATAGGGCGCGCATCGTATGCAGCAAGCCCTTGGCAAACAACTTTGTCGGGGGAGAAGGCAAGACGCCTTGGCAAACACTCCTTAAAATGTCATGTGGGACCCCGGATCCCGTGAAAAGAAGAGTGTTTCTTTTATGCCCGGTTTGGTGTTCAAATACGGGCCTGCTCTTCAAGTTGCGCGAATTGTAGGAGCCCGTTTATATCAAGTCAATACTATAAAAATGAATTTCTATTACTTTTAAATCTCATTATTTTTTATTGATTTAGATAAAACTCAATGAAATCAACTACTTGACTGTTTTGTTTAAATAATCGAGTCCACTGCACAAAGCGGCGAAAAACATATGAAATATTCTGATCTGCGTGACTTCATTTCCCAACTGCAACAAATGGGTGAACTTAAGCGTATAAACATGCCGGTTTCGCCGTATTTAGAGATGACGGAGATCTGCGACCGCACTTTGCGTGCTGAAGGTCCGGCACTTTTATTCGAGAATCCGACTGGTCACACGATTCCTGTGCTCGGTAATTTGTTCGGTACGCCGCAGCGCGTTGCGCTGGGTATGGGTGCGACGGACGTCAGTGAATTGCGCAAGATTGGTCATGTATTGGCGATGCTGAAGGAGCCGGAGCCGCCCAAGGGATTCAAGGACATGCTGGGTCTGGGCTCCTTGGTGAAGTCGCTGTGGGATATGACGCCCAAGGAGCGTCGCGACGCGCCTTGTCATGACATCGTGTGGGAAGGCAATGACGTGGATCTGGCGCGCCTGCCGATTCAGCATTGCTGGCCGGGCGATATCGCACCTCTTATTACATGGGGCCTGGTGATTACCAAGGGGCCGCACAAGAAGCGGCAGAATCTGGGTATATATAGACAGCAGGTGATAGGCCGCAACAAGGTCATCATGCGCTGGCTGGCGCAACGCGGCGGCGCGCTGGATTTTCGCGAGCACAGTATTGCCAACCGCGGCCAGCCGTATCCGATTGCGGTTGCGCTTGGCGCCGATCCCGCGACTATATTGGGAGCAGTGACGCCGGTGCCGGACAGTCTGTCTGAATATCAGTTCGCCGGCTTGCTGCGTGGTAGCCGTACCGAACTGGTCAAGGCGATCGGCAGCGAATTGCGGGTGCCGGCTTCGGCCGAGATCGTGCTGGAAGGGCACATCTATCCGGATGAATCGCATCCGTCCGGTTACGAGCATGCGCTCGAAGGGCCGTATGGCGACCACACCGGCTATTACAACGAGCAGGATACTTTCCCGGTTTTCACGATAGACCGCATCACGATGCGGCGCGATCCCATTTATCACTCTACGTATACAGGCAAACCACCTGATGAGCCGGCGATCCTGGGGGTGGCCTTGAATGAAGTATTCATCCCGCTGCTGCAAAAGCAGTTTTCGGAAATCCTGGATTTTTATCTGCCGCCGGAAGGGTGCAGTTATCGCATGGCGGTCGTGCAGATGAAGAAAGCTTACCCGGGGCATGCCAAGCGGGTGATGTTCGGCGTCTGGAGTTTTTTGCGGCAATTCATGTATACCAAGTTCATCATCGTGGTGGATGAGGATGTGAATATCCGCGACTGGAAAGAAGTGATCTGGGCGATTACCACGCGTGTCGATCCGACCCGCGACACGACGCTGGTCGACAACACGCCTATCGATTACCTGGATTTTGCGTCGCCAGTCAGCGGTCTGGGCAGCAAAATGGGCATAGACGCGACCAATAAATGGCCGGGTGAAACCGATCGCGAATGGGGTACGACCATCACCATGACGCCGGAAGTAAAAAAACGCGTCGATCAGATCTGGCAGGAACTGGGAATTTGAATGCCGGGCTGGCGCAGCAATGTATTTGTTCTGCCGGCAAAAGCTTGTATTGAAAATCGCGCTCCGTCCGGCTGCCGCTTCGTCGGACGAGAACATTTCCGGGCGGGTTTGCAGAGGAGAAGGCAGGCAATTTTGCAGCGCGTTTCCTTCTTTGCTGTTAGAATTCATCTCGGCGGGCCCCTGCGCATTGTGGCATGGCCAACCTGGTCAGGTCGGGAACGAAGCAGCCACAGCCATTTCCTGCAAGTGCCGTAGACAAGGCTCGCCTCTTTACTGTCTGTATTCTTCTATATAGACGACTTTTTCCCCATACGCTTTCCTCTGAAATCTGCCGGCTTAAAATAAGCGGCAGAACTTTGTTCGCAGCCCCTTGTTCATCTGCCGAGCTGCTTATTGCCCATCGCTGGTCGTCCGCCCGGACACAAGTTGAACAGCCGCTAAACTGCCAGGCGGGTGTGTCGTGATTTCTATTGCGCTGCGGTGATGAGTGAGATATCGCATGTTAAGCTAGCAATCAGTTTGGCTAGCGAATTGAGGCATGGTGATACGAGCGATTGCGCAATGTCTTTTTGATAGCTTGCAGTTTTCCCCCTGCGGACCACCGCACAACCGTTCACGAATCAGCATTCGACATGCAACAGAAAAGAAAATATCTATTGATAGGCGCGGGTATCGTTGTACTTGGCCTCATTGCTTATTTCGGGTTGCGCGACACAAGCGAGCGCAACAAAAAACCCGATAACATCCAGATCGTCAAAACCGCCTTGGCCGAGCAGAAAACCATTTCGATCAAGGCGTTTGCGAATGGTTATGTAACGGCGATCAACACGGTCGACGTGCGGCCCAAGGTGCAGAACATTGTGCGCACCATTCATGTCAGGGAAGGACAGTTTGTCAAAGCCGGGCAGCTCTTGTTTACGCTGGATGAACGCAGCGATCAATCGAATGTGGCGAAAGCGCAGGCCGAACTGGCTGCCGGACAATCGGATCTGGCCGATGCGGAACTGGCGCTCAAGCGTAATGAGGATTTGCTGAGCAGGAATTTTGTCTCGCAGGCAGTCGTCGATACGGCGCGCAACAAGGTCGCCGCTCTGCGCAATACGAGCAAGGCAAATCGGGCGATTGCGGAATCGAGCAACATTACGCTCAGCGATAATCGTATTGCAGCCAGCATTTCCGGTCGCATCGGAATCATCAGCGTGCATCCCGGCAGCCTGGCGCAACCGTCGGGCGATCCGATGGTGACCATCTCGCAACTGGACCCGATTGCGGTCAGCTTTACCTTGCCGGAGCGTGAGCTGGCAAATATCACTGCTACTTATCCGCAAGGGAATGCGCCCGTGACTGCCCGGCTTCCGGGGCAGCCAGAGATGACGGGCAAGCTGATTTTTATCGATAATGCAGCAGATACGCAAAGCGGCACCATACGGATGAAGGCGCAATTTGATAACGCCGCACAAAAATTATGGCCCGGCAGTTTTGTGAATGTGAGTCTGGTGTCGCGCAATGTGTCGCATGCAGTACTGGTGCCGGCGCAGGCTGTCGTGACCGGGCCGATCGATAAATTCATTTATGTGGTGCAGCCGGATGCCACGGTCAAGGAACAAAAAGTCGATGTCGTCGCCATTGAAGAAGGGCAAGCTGCCGTCATCGGTCTGGATGCAGGTGCACGCGTCGTGGTGGAGGGGACGCAGAATCTGCGGCCGGGCAGCAAAATCAGCGAGGCCAGGGATAAATCGGCCGCTCCCGTGAAGAGCTCGCCCGGTGCATCTACCTACTAGCAGGTCCATTCGCAAGACCATTTCATTGTCGCGCGACGGTGCCTTGTCGTATGCCAAATTGATCAACGCAGTGTTCTCTCCAGACTGATTACCCAGTGAATATTTCCGAACTTTGCATACGCCGGCCGGTGATGACCGTGCTGCTGTCGATCGCGGTGGTGGTGGTCGGTTTCTTCTGCTATTTCAAGTTGCCGATTGCCGCCTTGCCGAGTTACGACACGCCGGTGATCAACGTGACTGCCTCGCTGCCCGGTGCCAGTCCGGAAGTGATGGCATCGTCGGTGGCAACGCCGCTGGAAAAACAGTTTTCCACCATTGCCGGCGTCGCCACTATCAGTTCCAGCAGTACGCTGGGCAATACCTCCATCGTGCTGGAGTTTGACCAGAATCGTGATATCGATGCTGCCGCAGTAGACGTGCAGGCGGCGCTGCTGCGTGCACAGCGCAGCTTGCCGGAAGAGATGAACGATTTGCCTGCATATCGCAAGGTCAATCCGGCCGATGCAGCGATCCTGCTGCTGGCGCTGACATCGCCGTCGCTCTCCTTGTCCGAATTGAATGACTATGCAGAAAATCTGATTTCGCCATCCTTGTCGACCATAGACGGCGTGGCGCAGGTGCAGGTTTACGGCCAGCGGCGTTACGCGGTACGGATCAAGGTCAAGCCAAGCGAACTTGCTGCGCGCAACATGACACTGGATGAAATTGCCGCTTCTATCCGTGCCGCGAATGCCAACTCGCCGGTCGGTGTACTGGACGGCCCGCGCCAGACGCTGACGCTGCAGGCCAACAGGCAATTGCAGAATGCCGAAGCGTTCGGCAATCTGGTGATCAGCAGCAGCAAGGGCCAGACCACGCGCCTGAAGGATGTGGCGACGGTGGAAGACAGCGTTGAATCGACCAAAAGTGGCAGTTGGGTAAACGGCAAGCCATCCATCGTGCTGGCCGTGCAGCGTCAGCCGAATGCCAATACGGTGGCAGTGGTGGATGCGGTCAAGCACACCTTGCCGCTGTTTCAATCGCAGATGCCGGCCTCGATAGATTTGCAGGTTTTGAACGATCGTTCAGTATCGATACGCGAGGCCATACACGACGTCAAACTCACGCTGCTGCTGACGATTTTGCTGGTGGTGCTGGTGATCTTCCTGTTCCTGAAGCGTCTGACGGCGACGGCGATTCCGGTGTTGTCGCTGCCGATTTCGCTGATCGGTTGTTGTGCACTGATGTACTGGATGGGTTTCAGTCTGGACAATGTGTCCTTGCTGGGCATTACCATTGCGGTCGGGCTGGTGGTCGATGATGCGATTGTGATGCTGGAAAATATCGTGCGGCATATCGAAGACGGTATGGAGCCTTTGGCGGCTGCGCTGAAGGGGTCGCGCGAAGTGAGTTTCACGATCATCTCGATTTCGATTTCCCTGGTGGCGGTATTCATTCCCATCTTTTTCATGCCGGGCGTGATTGGTTTGCTGCTGCATGAATTTGCCGCAGTGGTGTCGCTGGCGGTTCTGGTGTCTGCTGTCATGTCGCTGACGCTGGTGCCCATGCTGTGCAGCCGCTTTTTGAAGCATGAAAAGGCAGGGCATGAAAACGATGCTGTACAGCCGCAGGAAAACTGGCTGATCCGTTCATTTGAAAAAGTTTTCAATCGCCTGCTGGCCAGCTATACGCGTGCGCTCGACTGGTCGCTCGCCCATCGTACGACGATGCTGGTACTGGCAGCGGGAACCTTCGTGCTGACGGCCTATCTTTTCATTACGATACCGAAAGGCTTTTTTCCTACCGAGGATATCGGCCAGATCAGCGTCACGATAGAGGGGCCGCAGGATGCCTCGTATCCCACCATGGTGAAGCTGGTCACTGCCGTCGGTACCATCATTCAGAACGATCCGAATGTGGAAACCGCGACGATGCGTACGCGTGACAGCAATGTCGGCAATATGTTTGTCGGCTTGAAGCCGCGCACTGCACGTGAGCCCATGGATGCGGTCTTGCGCGGCTTGCGCGCCAAGGTGAAAGCCGTGCCCGGCGTGACGGTTTATCTGACGCCGGTGCAGAACTTGCGGCTGGGTGGACGCACGTCCAAGAGTCAGTTCCAGTACGTGCTGCAAAGCGTGCGCGCAGACGAGTTGAATGTATGGGCCGAAAAGATACAGGCGGAGATGCGCGCCGACGGTTCCTTCATCGATGTCACCAGCGATTCGCAACTGAAGGGTTTGCAGGCAGTGGTGGATATCAATCGTGACCGGGCCAATGAGGCGGGTGTCGGTATTGCCGATATTCGCACGGCGCTTTACAGCGCCTATGGCGATCGTCAGGTATCAACCATTTATACCAGCAGCAACAGCTATTCGGTGATTCTGCAGGATGAAAGCGTCGGCCGGCAGGATGAGTCCGATCTCAGCAAGATTTATCTGCGCAGCAAGACCGGCGTGCTGGTGCCCTTGTTGAGTGTGGCAACAGTCAAGCGCACGGCGGGGCCGATATCGGTCAATCACCAGGGGCAATTGCAGGCGATCACGATCTCCTTCAATCTTGCACCGGGTATTCCGCTCGGCGACGCGACCAGAAAAGTCGACCAGATCAAGGATGCCATCAGTTTGCCGAGCAGCATCGTCACCAACTATGCAGGCGATGCCGCAGTCTTCCAGTCGTCGCAAGCGAGCCAGATTGCGCTGGTGGTGCTGGCGCTGGTGGTGATCTATATCCTGCTTGGCGTGCTGTATGAAAGTTACATCCATCCGGTCACGATTCTGGCCGGCTTGCCGTCGGCCGCAGTCGGCGCCTTGCTGACCTTGCGCATCTTCGGTTTCGAGCTGACGATGATTGCGATGATCGGTATTCTGCTGCTGATCGGGCTGGTGAAGAAGAACGCGATCATGATGATCGATTTCGCACTGGCGGCGCAGCGCGAGCAGGGTTTGACGCCGCTGGAGGCGATACGTACGGCCTGTATTCTGCGCTTCCGTCCCATCATGATGACGACGCTGGCCGCTGCTGTCGGCGCACTGCCGATTGCGCTTGGTTTGGGCGCCGGCGCCGAACTGCGTCAGCCGCTGGGCCTGGCTGTGGTCGGTGGCCTGATGGTGTCGCAGGTGATTACCTTGCTGATCACGCCGGTGATTTATCTATTCCTCGATCGCTTCAGCGGCGACGGGCCGCTGCAGATCACGCCGGAACAGGAACTCGCTGCGCGCTAAACCGGATCAATACAGATCAAAGCGGCCAGGCGCGCGCCAGCATATCGTACTGCAAGGCCGTAGCAGGGAGCGTGCCAAAGACGCGGCCGCACTCTGCATCGATGCGGCTGGCGATGAAGGCTTCGGCAACGCTTGCCGGCGCGTGTTGCAGCATCAGGCTTGCCTGCGCCGCCAGCACCAGACGCTGCGCAAAGCGGCGTGCCTGCATTTCCTGTTGTTGCGGCGGCAGGGCCAGGTCGTTATGCAAACTTGCGATCAGCGCGCGCAAGCCGGCGTGTGTGCCTGCACTGTCCTGCAAGTTCTGCAGCAACAAGGCAAAACCTTCCGCTTCCCTTTCGATGGCGCGCAATACATCCAGGCACATCACATTGCCGGAACCTTCCCAGATTGAATTGACCGGTGCTTCGCGGAACATGCGTGCCATCGGTGCGTTTTCTATATAGCCGTTGCCACCCCAGACTTCCATGCATTCGCCGCTGAATTCCAGCACGCGCTTACAGACCCAGAACTTGGCGGCAGGCGTGAGGATGCGACGCCATGCGCGTTCCAGCAGATCGTCGGGAGCATCGCGCGAAGCATCGGCGGCGCGCGCCAGTCGCAGCATCAGCAAGGTTGCAGCTTCGCTTTCCAGCGCCAGATCGGACAGTACGTTGCGCATCAGCGGCTGCTCTGCCAATGGATGACCGAATGCGCTACGGTGCCGTGCATGATGTATTGCCTGCACCAGTGCATTGCGCATTAGGCCGGCGCTGCCGATCACGCAATCAAGTCGAGTGTGATTGGCCATTTCGATGATGGTTGGTATGCCGCGTCCTTCCTCGCCTACCATCACGCCGTAGGCATCCTGAAATTCAACCTCGCTGCTGGAGTTGGAGCGATTGCCCAGCTTGTCTTTCAATTGTTGTATCAGCACCGCGTTCCTGCTGCCGTCAGGGCGCCAGCGCGGTACGAAGAAACAGGACAGGCCGTTCTCCGTACGTGCCAGCACCAGATGTGCATCGCACATCGGTGCGGAGAAAAACCATTTGTGGCCGGTCAGTGCGTAGTCGGCGCCGCGCCCGCTGCCATGAACAGCGCGGGCGACAGTAGTATTGCTGCGTACGTCGGAGCCGCCCTGTTTTTCCGTCATGCCCATGCCGATCAGCATCGAATGCTTTTGTGCCCAGGGCAGGTCGCGCGGATCGTGTTCGCGTGCAAACAGTTTTGCTTGCAGCGCGGCAAACAGCGCCGGCTCCTGCTGCAATAGAGGGATGGCGGCAAAGGTCATCGTGGTAGGGCACAGCGAACCCGATTCGACCTGCGCCTGCAAATAATATGCTGCCGTGCGTGCGACGTGTACGCCTGCGCGCGCCTGTGACCATGGCATGGCATGCAGGTTTTCACGCCGTTGCATGGCGAGTAGTTGATGCCAGCTAGGGTGAAATTCAACGGTATCGATGCGATGGCCGAAACGGTCGTGGGTGTGCAATTCCGGCAGGTGATGATTGGCGAGTTGCCCCAGTTGCAAGGTTTGCTGCATGCCGAGTTCGGCGCCGTAGCGGATCAGGTCTTGCTCGTGCCAGCCGGCCTGCTCGCGCTGTACGCCGGCGGCCAATGCAAGATCGCTGGTGTAAAGATTATAGTCATGCAGGTCCGGTGCCTGGTTGCTGACCTCGTGTGTCGGCCATTGCATGCGCGCTCCTTTGTTTTTCGATGCTGCAACAAACAGCTAAAAGACTGCAGATAAGTAAGCTGCTGATGAGTGAGTCTATAACGATGCGCGGCCGGATGCCATGTTCATGCGAACAGGCATGTTTTGGCCGGATTGTGCGCCGGATTCTTACCGTACATGCAAGGAAAACATGAACACTGTAAATCCGGTGCCGGTGTCAGGTAAAATGCGGTTTGCCCTTATTCACGAACGGCCCTATGTCTTATCAAGTTCTCGCCCGTAAATATCGTCCGAAAAGCTTCGACACACTGGTCGGGCAGGAGCACGTCGTGCGAGCCTTGACGCATGCGCTGGAGAACAAGCGCTTGCATCACGCCTACCTGTTCACCGGTACGCGCGGCGTCGGCAAGACCACGCTATCGCGCATTCTGGCCAAGTCCTTCAATTGCATAGGCCCCGACGGTAACGGCGATATCACCGCGACGCCGTGCGGCGTGTGCGAAGCCTGCGTGGCGATCGATGCCGGCCGCTTTGTCGATTACATCGAAATGGATGCCGCGTCGAATCGCGGTGTCGATGAAATGGCGCAATTGCTGGAGCAGGCGGTGTATGCACCGTCGAATGCACGCTTCAAGGTCTACATGATCGATGAGGTGCACATGCTCACCAATCATGCGTTCAACTCGATGCTGAAGACGCTGGAAGAGCCGCCCGAGCACGTCAAATTCATACTCGCGACCACCGATCCGCAAAAAATTCCGGTCACCGTTCTTTCGCGCTGCCTGCAATTCAATCTGAAACAAATGCCGCCCGGCCATATCGTTGCCCATCTGGACGATATCCTGGGACAGGAACAAATCGAATTTGAAACACCCGCATTGCGCTTGCTGGCGCAAGGTGCGCACGGTTCGATGCGCGACGCGCTGTCGCTGACCGACCAGGCGATTGCCTATGCTGCGGGCAAAGTCACGCTGGAAGCGGTGCAGGGCATGCTGGGGGCGCTGGACCAATCCTTTCTGATACGCCTGCTGGATGCACTGGCGCAAAAAGATGGCGCGGGTTTGCTGGCGGTTGCAGATGAAATGGCAACTCGCAGCCTGTCGTACAACGCAGCCTTGCAGGATCTGGGTTCACTCCTGCATCGGATCGCGCTGGCGCAAACGGTGCCTGCTGCGCTGCCTGACGATTTGCCGGAGCGCGACGATGTGTTGCGCCTGGCAGCACTGTTCGATGCCGAAGAGATACAGCTGTTTTATCAGATCGCCGTGCATGGCCGCAATGAACTGGGGTTGGCGCCGGATGAATACGCCGGCTTTTCGATGACCTTGCTGCGCATGCTGGCTTTCCGCCCGGGTTACGGTCCGGCAGAAGCGCAGGCAGGCGCGCCGGCAGCAGCGCCGGCGGCCCGACCATCTGCACCTGTCGCAACGGCACCTGCTGCGCGCTTGAGCGCCGCGCCGCAGGCAGTAACGAATAGCGCGCCTGTTGCACGGCCCGCCGGCATGAGCCCGGCGATGGCAGCCTTGCAGGCAGCCCGTTCCGGTGGCAAGGCGGCACGCCCCGCGGCTGTTGCACCTGCTTCCGCACCCACTTCCGCATCCGCCCCTGCAGCGAACGCACGTGCGACTGCGCCCGCTCAGTTGCCAACTGCTGTACCTGTGCGTGCCCCAGCCTCAGTCGAAAAATCCGACGGCATAGATATGCCGCCGGCACCGCCGTGGGACGATGAAGTGCCGTTCGGCGGCAGCGACGCCAATGATGCTTTTTCCAGCTCACCGGCTCAAAAAAAAACTGAGGTGCAATCCGGGCCGGCAGTCAGGCCGCAGGCACCTGCGCCAGCGCAATCGCCGGCACCGACACCAGCATCAGTACCGCAAGCTGTTTCATCCCGACCTTTTGAGCTGCATCCGGTGCCATCCCTGAATTGGGACGGCAACTGGCCGCTGCTTGCGGCATCCTTGCCGGTGCGCGGCGTGGCGCAGCAATTGGCGCAGCAGAGCGAATTGCTCAAATGTGCGCCGGGGGCAGACAGCAGCCAGATCCAGTTTGATTTGCTGGTGGCAGTGGACACCCTGCTGGCGGCCGGCAGTGTAGAAAAATTGACGGCTGCCTTGTGCGAGCATTTCGGCCAGACGGTGCGGGTGCACACCAGGGTTGGCGCGGTCGAACACACGGCCAACGCCGCCGCCATTGCCGATCGGGCAGAACGGCAGAGCGAAGCAGAACAGTCCATGCGGGAAGACCCGTTCGTACAGAAACTGATGCGCGATTTTGGCGCAGAGATTGTCTCGGTCAAGCCGATCTGAGCGTGTAACTATTCACTATCCATCCATACGAAATTATTTGAAGGAGCAACATCATGATGAAAAACCAATTGGCCGGCCTGATGAAGCAGGCGCAAGCAATGCAGGACAATATGAAAAAGATGCAGGAGCAACTTGCATTGATAGAAGTGGAAGGACAATCCGGCGCCGGCCTGGTGAAGATCGTGATGTCGTGCAAGAACGATGTGAAGCGCGTGTCCATCGATCCATCGTTGCTGGCTGATGACAAGGACATGCTGGAAGATCTGGTCGCTGCCGCGTTCAACGATGCAGTGCGCAAGGCAGAAGCAACATCGCAGGAAAAAATGGCCGGTGCAACCGCCGGCATGCCGATGCCGCCAGGCTTCAAGATGCCGTTCTGATGCAGCCTTGTCTTGTTGTCGTATAAATTGAAGGCCACCGTTTGAAATCTCCGTCCAGCCTTGCATTTTTGACTGAAGCCTTGCGACGCCTGCCCGGTGTCGGGCCCAAGTCTGCACAACGCATGGCGTATCACTTGATGCAGCACGACAGGGATGGCGCAGCCATGCTGGGTCGCGCCTTGTCGCAGGCGGTGGAGCGCGTGCAGCACTGCGCGATGTGCAATACGTTTACGGAAAGCGCCGTGTGCGAAACCTGCCTCGACGCAGAACGTAATGCGGCTTTATTGTGCGTGGTGGAAACACCGGGCGACCAGTTGATGATAGAACAGACACTGACGTTCAAGGGTTTGTATTTCGTGCTGATGGGTCGCTTGTCGCCGCTGGACGGTATCGGCCCGAAAGACATCCATCTGGAAAAACTGATCAGTCGTGCGACTGACGGCATCGTGCAGGAAGTGGTGCTGGCGACCAACTTCACCAACGAGGGCGAAGCGACCGCACATTACATCAGCGAAACGCTGAAGGCGCGCGGTTTGAAGGTAAGCCGCCTGGCACGCGGTGTGCCGGTCGGTGGCGAACTGGAATATGTGGATGCCGGCACCATCGCACGTGCGATGCTGGACAGGCGCACGACCTAAGCATTTCTGTTTTCAGCCTGAGGACTCCATCATGCTGCATATCCTTTTATTCTTTTCTGAACGCCATGACTAAAACTTCATCGTCCGGTCCGCTGGCCGGCATCAAGGTTCTTGAACTCGGCACCTTGATTGCCGGTCCCTTTTGTTCACGCATGCTGGCAGAATTCGGCGCCGACGTGATCAAGATCGAATCGCCGGATGGCGGCGACCCGATCCGCCAATGGCGTGTACTGAAGGACGGCACATCGCTATGGTGGTCGGTGCAGGCACGCAACAAGAAAAGCCTGACGCTGAATCTGAAAGACCCGCGCGGCCAACAGATCGCAAAGAAGCTCGCGCTGGAAGCCGACATCATCATTGAAAACTACCGGCCCGGCGTGCTGGAAAAATGGTCGCTCGGTTACGAGCAATTAAAAGCTGAAAACCCTGCCACCATCATGGTGCGCCTGTCCGGCTTCGGCCAGACCGGGCCGCTGAAAGATCAGCCGGGTTTTGGTGCGATAGGCGAGTCGATGGGCGGCATGCGTTATGTCTCCGGTTTCCCGGATCGGCCGCCGCTGCGCATAGGCATCTCGATCGGCGATTCGGTGGCGGCCCTGCACGGCGTGATAGGCGCCATGATGGCGCTGCGCCATCGTGATGCGACCGGTGGACGATGGAATGGAAAATCCGGTGCAGAATGTGTCGCAGGACAGGGGCAGATGATAGACGTTGCGCTGTACGAAGCGGTCTTCAACATGATGGAATCGCTGGTGCCGGAATACGATTACGCCGGCGTGGTACGCGAACGTACAGGCGGCGCCTTGCCCGGCATCGTGCCGTCGAATACCTATACCACCGGCGATGGAGAAAATATTGTCATCGCCGGTAATGGCGATGCGATTTTCAAGCGCCTGATGCTGGCCATGGGGCGCGACGACCTTGCCAACGATGCACAACTTGCGCGCAACGACGGCCGCGTGCCGCGCACGGCGGAAATCGATGGCGCGATACAAGCGTGGTGTGCGACACAGACGATCGACAGCGCGATGGCAATATTGCAGGCGGCGGATGTACCCGCAGGAAAAATCTACTCGGTGCGTGACATGATGAACGACCCGCAATTCCTCGCGAGAAAAATGTTTGAGCAACATACGTTTGCAGATGGCACGCCGATCAAGCTGCCGGCAATTACGCCCAAGCTATCCGAGACGCCGGGCGAAACAAAATGGCTGGGACCTGCATTGGGCGAACATACGGACGATGTGTTGAAAACGCTGGGTTATGATGATGCCGGTATTGCAGAGTTGAGGCGCGACGGCGTGGTGTGATGTAATTTAATTTAATAAATGCCGCAGACAGGCAGACAGAGGGAAGACGATATGAACAAGAATTTCTGGAAACAGTTTGCCATTGCGATTACGCTTTTTCTATTTGGCTACTGGACGTTTAACGGTTTGATCTTTAATTAGATAGAGCGGTATATGGCGGAAAACGTACGCTTTTCCGCCTGCGCATTTCCTTTCTGATCGCGCATCAGCGCGCTGTTCTCAGTTTTTTCTTCAAAGCTTTCACTGGATCGTTCCCGGCATTCATGCCTGCAATCGTGGTCAGCAACTGCAATGGTTGCAGCGATCGCTTGTTGAAACGGAAT
This sequence comes from Herminiimonas arsenicoxydans, assembly GCA_000026125.1. Lineage (GTDB taxonomy): Bacteria > Pseudomonadota > Gammaproteobacteria > Burkholderiales > Burkholderiaceae_D > Oxalicibacterium > Oxalicibacterium arsenicoxydans. The sequence continues at coordinate 1,064,220 of CU207211.1, forward strand.
GCATCGACGGTAACGAATGCGCCGCTGCCAGTGTAACGGGTGAGGACGATGATGTCAGGCTTTTTATCGCCATTGACATCTGCGAATCTGATTTCTTCAACGATCCCGTTGCGTGGTCGTACCAGCCCGGCGATAAAGCGATCATAAGGATAGGCAGGGTCGCTCTTTGCGTACAGGTGCAGGCTGTAGCTGCCGGCGCTGCGTGGCTCCAGACGGCCTTCCGAGGCGACCACGACCATTCCTTGCGGCATGGTGGCGGTGATGGTGCGATCCTTGTCGGCGGCGCTGACGCTGCTGATGATCATGAGGCTGGTGGTGAGGCTGAATAACAGCAGGGCGATTTTCTTCATTGATTTATTTTCCGGCAGGATGTGTAAAATATTTTTTCGATGAGGTGATGGCGCATCCATCTGGCGTTGAAACCGGATGTATGTCAGAGATTTTACGATGCTATTTTTGCACCCTTGTCCTTGAGCAGTGCGCGCAGTATGGAGCGGTGGCAGCGCGATTCATCTTCGCAATAACAGCCGACCGAGAAGTTGGTGTGATGCGACAGTGCTGCCAGCAGTTCGATGGTGTGCGTGTTGTCGTGCGTCGCCATTTCTGCGCGATATTTTTTCGCGAATGCATTCCATTCCGCCTCGGTCGTGGCATGCAGGGCGAGCGGCACGATTTCGGCGCTGGGCGAAAGATTGGGAAACCAGACGTCGTACCAGTTGTGCGAAGAAAATTCTGTTTTTGGTACGCCGCGCGGCGGCCGCCGTACCGTGCCTATGCGCAAGCCTTCACCTGCGATACGTTCGCTGCCTAGTTTGACGATGCGTGCAACCACCATGACCTCCGGCTTAATGCTTCGGTTTGTATTTGATGCAGAGTCGATGATTCCTATTCCTGTCCGGCGAATAGCCTCAGTCCGGTGCTGCCCACGCCGGGTTCCACACCACTTCCCACAGATGCCGGTCGGGATCCTGGAAATAGCCGGCGTAGCCGCCCCAGAAGGTAGTCTGCGCCTGCTTGACGATGATGGCTCCGGCATCTTGCGCTTGCAGCATGACGGCATCCACTTCGTCCTTTGAAGAGACATTGTGTCCTATCGTGAATTCGGTTGCACTGACAGGAGCGACGGCGATGCCGGAGTCGTGAGTCATGCTCTTGCGCGGCCACAGTGCGAGTTTCAATCCGGCCTGCAGATCGAAGAAGACGACTGCGCCATACTCGAACTCCTTGCCGATGATACCTTGCGTTTGCAGGCCCAGGCCATCGCGATAGAACTGCAGCGATTTTTCCAGATCATCGACACCGAGGGTGATGACGCTGATGCGTGGTTGCATGTTCGTACCCCTTCAAACCGGATGCCATGTATTTTAATCCCCGCAGCAGAAATCCGTTTTTCCAAATGAATAATGCAGCACGTGGCTGCATTATTTGCTGGTTCCGGTTCTGCAATCTCTGCTGATTTATTGCCGCACGCAATCCACGAAGTAGCCGCGCTTGCCATCGACTTCGCGTTTGACCAGGCCGTGCACATCGGTTTCAAAGCCAGGAAATTTCTCGTTGAAATCGCGTGCAAATTTCAGGTAATCCACGATGGTTTTATTGAAACGCTCACCTGGAATCAGCAGAGGGATACCCGGTGGATACGGTGTCAGCAAGATCGATGTCACGCGACCCTCCAGTTCGTCGATAGGCACGCGGTCGATTTCGCGATGCGCCATTTTCGAGAATGCGTCGGATGGTTTCATTGCCGGCTGCATGTCGGACAGATACATTTCGGTCGTCAAACGTGCGACATCATAGAGTTTGTAGAAGTCGTGAATCTGCTGGCACAGATCGCGCAGGCCGATGCCTTCATAGCGCGGATTGGCGGCGGCAAATTCCGGCAGGATGCGCCACATCGGCTGGTTCTTGTCGTAATCGTCCTTGAACTGCTGCAACGCGGTCAGCAGAGTGTTCCAGCGGCCTTTGGTGATGCCGATGGTGAACATGATGAAGAACGAGTACAGGCCGCATTTTTCAATGATGACGCCATGCTCGGCCAGATATTTGGTGACGATGGACGCGGGAATGCCGGAGTCGCCGAACTTGCCGTCCAGTGACAGACCCGGATTGACAATGGTGGCCTTGATCGGATCGAGCATGTTGAAGCCGGGAGCCAGATTGCCGAAGCCGTGCCAGTCGTCTTCGGCACGGATCATCCAGTCATCCTGGGTACCGATGCCTTCTTCGCTGAAGCTGTCCGGGCCCCAGACCTGGAACCACCAGTCTCTGCCCCATTCCTGATCGATTTTTTTCATCGCACGGCGGAAATCCAGTGCTTCCAGTATGCTTTCTTCCACCAGCGCGGTACCGCCTGGTGCTTCCATCATGGCGGCCGCGACGTCGCATGAAGCGATGATCGAATACTGCGGTGAGGTCGAGGTATGCATCAGGTAGGCTTCATTGAAAGCATCCTGATCCAGCTTCACTTTTTCCGATTCGCGCACCAGGATTTGCGATGCCTGCGACAGGCCGGCCAGCAGTTTGTGCGTCGATTGCGTGGAGAAGATCATCGACTCTTTTGCGCGCGGACGGTCCTTGCCGATCGCGTGCATGTTTTTGTAGAAGTCGTGGAAGGTCGCGTGCGGCAGCCAGGCTTCATCGAAATGCAGCGTATCGATTTCGCCGTCCAGCATGTTTTTCAGCGTTTCGACGTTGTAGATCACGCCATCGTAGGTCGATTGCGTGATGGTCAGGATGCGCGGCTTCTTGTTGACGGCTTCACGGGCAAACGGATTGGCTTCGATCTTGGCGCGTATGTTTTCCATCGTGAATTCGGATAGCGGAATCGGTCCGATGATGCCAAGGTGATTGCGCGTCGGCATCAGGAACACCGGAATCGCGCCGCACATGATGATCGAGTGCAGTATCGATTTGTGACAATTGCGATCGACCACCACGATGTCGCCCGGAGCGACAGTCGAGTGCCAGACCATCTTGTTCGAGGTCGAGGTGCCGTTGGTGACGAAGTAGCAGTGATCGGCATTGAAGATGCGCGCGGCATTACGTTCGGATGCAGCGACCGGGCCGGTATGATCCAGCAATTGGCCGAGTTCTTCCACCGCATTGCAGACGTCGGCGCGCAACAGGTTTTCACCAAAGAATTGATGGAACATCTGGCCGATAGGCGACTTCAGGAAAGCGACGCCGCCGGAGTGGCCAGGGCAGTGCCATGAGTAGGAACCGTCCTGCGCGTAATGCACGAGTGCGCGGAAGAATGGCGGCGACAGGCCGTCCATGTAGGACTTCGCCTCGCGGATGATGTGGCGCGCGACGAACTCGGGCGTGTCTTCAAACATGTGAATGAAACCGTGCAGTTCGCGCAGGATGTCATTCGGGATATGACGCGAGGTACGCGTTTCGCCATACAGATAAATCGGGATGTCAGCGTTCTTGTGACGAATTTCTGCGACGAAGGCGCGCAGCGATTTCAATGCGTAATCGGTTTCTTCAAACGAACCGGCGCCAAATTCTTCATCGTCGATGGACAGGATGAAAGCGGATGCGCGCGATTGCTGTTGCGCGAACTGCGACAGGTCGCCGTAGCTGGTAACGCCGAGCACTTCCATGCCTTCCTTTTCGATTGCCTCGGCCAAGGCGCGTATGCCCAGTCCGGACGTGTTTTCGGAACGGAAATCTTCATCGATGATGACGATGGGAAAACGGAATTTCATGCAGTCTCCAAGACGACGGAAATGGCACCCACTGGGTACCTTATAAAGAAAGCGAATTTTCGCAGATATGCGGGCGATGTGGGGAGAAAAAGCCGCAGATCGCGCGATCTGCGGCATCTTGTTACCAGAGTGATACTGCCAGTGCCGGGCCTGAACGTGATGACAGCATGACAAAAAAACGGATTCTAGGCGATCCGGTCGTAGGTGATATAGGCAAAATCGAATCCATTTACCTCGGAATGATGCTCTTCACGTGCCGTTTCCTGCCATTGCCTTGGATCGATGGCGGGGAAAAATGCATCGCAGTCAAAGGTCTTGTCTATTCTGGTCACGATCAGGCGGTTGCTGTCGGCCAGCGTGTCGGCAAAAATCTGTCCACCGCCGATGATGAAGGCTGGCGTGCCATCCACCAGCGCCTTGGCAGCAGCCAGCGAGGTAACGGTTTCGACGCCGGCATGTTGCCACTCGGTATTGCGCGTGATGACGATATTGCGGCGATTCGGCAAAGGCCGGCCTATCGAATCAAAGGTCTTGCGCCCCATGATGATGGGATGGCCGGAGGTCGTGCGCTTGAAGTGCGCCAGATCTTCCGGCAAATGCCAGGGCAGAGTGTTGTTGATGCCGATGCCGTTATTGGTATCGATGGCGACGACGATGGTCAGGTGTGCGGGCATGAATATGGTTCTAGATTAAACCGCCATCGGCGCACTCAATGGTGCGTGATGTTGGTAGTTTTCAAGGCTGAAATCGCCGGGTTCGAGTTTTTCCAGCCATTCCGGTTCGTATTTGCCGGTGACGCGGTAGTCGGGAATGCGATCCGACAATACCAGCCTGGGTGCAGCGTAAGGTTCGCGCGTCATTTGCTCGTTCAGCATATCCAGATGATTTTCATAGATATGCGCGTCGCCGATGAAATAGGTGAACCACTTCGGCGTATAGCCCGTCAGGCGACCGACCACGTGCAGCAAGGCAGCCGCTTCCGCCAGATTGAAAGGCGTGCCGAGGCCGATATCGTTGCTGCGTATGTACAGGCACAGCGAAATCTCTTTCGTGGTCTGGTTCGGCAGGAACTGGTACAGCAGGTGACAGGCCGGCAGGGCGATCGCATCCAGCTCGGCACAGTTCCAGCCGTGAAACAGGATACGGCGGCTGGCCGGATTGTTGATGATGGTATCGAGGCAATCGCGCAACTGATCGATCGCCTTGTACATCAGCACTTTGTCTATGCCTTCGTCGTTGACGGCCGAGATCAGGCGAAAGCCGCGTTTTTGCGCATCCTGGATTTGCAGCTTGTTATCGGCGTCCAGCAATTTGTAAGCCGGCCACTGGCGCCACTGCACGCCATACACCGGGCCGAGGTCGTCTTCGCCGAGACGATAGGGATTGTTCAGCCATTCGGCGTTTTCGTTCGCATTCTGATCCCAGACCTTGCAACCGAGCGCGCGGAATTCGGCCGCGCTGCGGCTGGCGCGCAAAAAGCCGATCAATTCGCCGATCACGGACTTGAATGCCAGCCGTTTGGTCGTGATGGCGGGAAAACCGTCTTTTTGCAGATCGAAGCGCAACATCGCACCGGGAATGCTGATGGTGCGTATGCCGGTCCGATTTTCCTGCCAGGTGCCGGAATCGAGTACGGTCCGCACCAGGTCAAGGTACTGTTTCATGCGTAGTCCGTTTTTGTTGGAGGTTGCGGGGAAATGCGGATTCCCGGAATTTCGCTATTTTAACTTAAGGGCAGTGCGATCAATGCTGCCCGAACTGCAGCGCGGCCAAACTGGCATACAGCCCGCCGGCTGCGACCAGCGATGCATGCGTGCCGGTTTCGACGATGTGGCCATGTTCCATCACGATGATGCGATGGGCGCGCTGCACGGTTGCCAATCTGTGGGCGATCACCAGGGTGGTGCGGCCCACCATCGCCGCTTCCAGCGCGCTCTGCACCAGACGTTCCGATTCCGCGTCCAGCGCACTGGTGGCCTCATCGAGCAGCAGCAGGGGCGGGTTTTTCAGCAAGGCGCGCGCGATGGCGATGCGCTGGCGCTGACCGCCGGACAGGCGCACGCCGCGTTCGCCGAGAAAGGATTGATAGCCTTCCGGCAAACGATCTATGAATTCATGCGCCGCGGCCATTTTTGCCACGGCGATGACTTCCTCGTCGCTGGCATCGGGGCGGCCGTAGCGTATGTTTTCCATCGCATTGGCAGAAAAAATCACGGTGTCCTGCGGCACGATGCCGATGGTGTTGCGCAAGGCATGCAGATCGAGCTGACGGATATCGACGCCATCGAGTTCGATCACGCCTTCCTGCGGATCGTAAAAACGCAACAGCAGCTGAAACAGCGATGTCTTGCCGGCGCCGGACGGGCCGACCACGGCCACCGTTTCACCGGCCTTGATCGCGATCGAGAAATTGGATATGGCTGGGGTCAATGGACGCGAAGGGTAGTAGAAGCTCACCAGATCCAGTGCCAGTGAAGAGCCGTTGGCGCGCCGTGGCGGCAAGGGGAGAGGTACGGCAGGCGAGGAAATCGGCGACTGTACGGCGAGCAATTCGAGCAAGCGTTCGGTCGCCCCTGCTGCACGTTGTGCATCGCCCACCACTTCGGACAAGGCGCCGATTGCGCCCGCCACAATGGCGGAATACAGGATGAACTGACCGAGTTCGCCACCGCTCATCGTGCCGTCGATCACTGCATGCGCACCCAGCCACAGGACGAAAACAATCGCACCGAAAATCAGCAGGATCGCAATCATCGTCAGCAGCGAGCGGGCGCGGATACGGCGCATCGCGGTTTTGAATGCATCTTCCACTGTCTTGCTGAAACGTTCGGATTCAATTTTTTCATGCGTGAAGGCCTGCACGGTCGGCATCGCGTTCAGGATTTCACCGGCCAGGGCAGACGAATCTGCAACCCTATCCTGCGAGGCGCGTGACAGGGACCGCACACGCCGGCCGAACCAGACGATAGGCAAGACCGTCGCAATCAGCATCACGAGAATAATCGACGACAGTTTGATGCTGGTGACGAACAGCATCACCAGGCCGCCGGCAAACAGCAGCGTATTGCGCAATGCCATCGATATGCTGGTGCCGATCAGGGTCTGGATCAGTGTGGTATCGGTCGTCAGGCGCGACAGGACTTCACCGCTTTGCGTCGTCTCGAAAAATTGCGGGCTTTGCGTGACGACATGCGAATAGACGGCGTTGCGCACATCTGCCGTCACGCGTTCACCCAGCCACGACACCATGTAAAAGCGCGCGGCAGTGGCGAGCGCCAGTATGCAGGCAACACCGAACAGGGCGAGGAAGTAGGTATTGATGCTGCCGGTATCGTGTATGCCGTTGGCGCCGAAGCCGAGATCGATCATCTGGCGGAACGCATATGGAATCGCCAATGTCGCTGCTGCGGCCACAATCAGTGCGATGCCGGCCAGCGCAAATTGTTTTTTATAGGGCAGCAAAAATTTCAGCAGGCCGCGCAAGGTGGCGATACTGCCTTTTTGTAATTCTCGGGACGTCTTTGGGATCATAGAGTCAGTGGCTGGCGTAAAAATTTATTGCAGGGAGCAAGGCAGGCATCAATATGCCTGCGTCAGGCTCGAATGACATGGATGGCTTGTGCATGACCGGCTTGCCGTACACATCGGCATCTGCACTGACACGCATATAGCTTAGCACCAGTTGCCGCGATGTATTTGCCAGCCTTGCCGGCAAGAGTGGTGAAAATGCATATGTTCTACGCGTTTATATCGCTGTCATATGGGGACGACAGTGCGCAACGCAAGCTGCGTTTGCAGCAGGCGGGAACGGCGGAAGGCTTTTTGCTGTCTGATTCCACTCATGCAGATACCCGTCATGCGCACATAGGCGTATTGTTTCCCATGTCAGCATTATTTCTGAAGGAGCCGGTTTGACCCAATTCATTCAACTGCAGGAACAAGGCAAACAGACGATCGAGGATGAGTTGCTCGCAGGTTTGAACGCCTCTTGTGCCTATACTTCACCGAAGTTTTTATATGATGCCCTGGGTTCCAAACTGTTTGAAGCGATTTGCGAACTGCCGGAATACTATCCGACCCGTACCGAGGCGGAAATTTTCAGCCGGCATGCGCGTGATATTGCACAGACGGTAGGCGCCGGAGCGACGCTGATCGATCTCGGCGCCGGCAATTGTGCAAAAGCGGCGCGCCTGTTTCCGCAACTGCAGCCAGCGCAGTATGTTGCAGTCGACATCTCGGTCGAATTCCTGCACGAAGCCGTGAGTCGCCTGCAGCATCGCTTTCCTGCGATAGATATGGTCGCGGTCGGGATGGACTTTTCGACGGAACTGGTGTTGCCGAACGGCGTGCGAGAGGAAAACCGGCTGTTCTTTTATCCCGGTTCATCGATAGGAAACTTCACGCCGGAGCAGGCATTGGCATTCCTGCGGCGTTTGCAGGCAGCTTGTTCACAGGATGAGGGCGGCGCTGGCGGTTTATTGATAGGGGTCGATCTGCTGAAGGAAAAGTCGATACTGGATGCGGCGTATGATGATGCTCTGGGCGTGACGGCATCCTTCAATCTGAATTTGCTGTTGCATTTGAATCGTTTGCTGGGCGCGGATTTCGATGTGCGCGCATGGCGGCATTGCGGATTCTTTAACAGGAAATTGAGTCGCATAGAAATGCATCTGGAAGCCGTCACGAAACAGACGGTACGCTGGGCTGGCGGCATGCGTTGTTTCGAGCAGGGCGAACGTATTCATACCGAAAATAGTTACAAGTATACGCAGCAGGATTTTATCAATCTGCTGACGCAGGCCGGATTCAACAATGTTCGATGCTGGAGCGATCCCCAGCAGTGGTTCATGGTGTGCCATGCGCAGACGGCATAGCGTGCAGGCTGGAACATTTTGGTGAAACACGCGGTCGAATCGGTTTCCGGTAAACGGCAAGGAAGTCATGTGCAGCAAATGACTCGCCATCAATATTGTGGACAAGCATGAACGTACAGACAGCACGCAGCCATTTGCATGAGACTAGTGATTTGACGCTGCGTTTCGCCGCGGTACGTGCGCTCTCGGCTGCCTTGGCGGCACCCTTGTCGGCGGAAGATTGCTGTGCGCAATCGATGCCGGATGCCAGTCCCATCAAATGGCATCTGGCGCATACCAGCTGGTTTTTTGAAACCTTCATCCTTGAACGTTTTGAAGCGAATTTCCAGCCGCATCATCCCGCCTTTCGAGTGCTCTTCAACTCCTATTACAACGGTATAGGCGACAAGCATGCGCGTGCGCAGCGCGGTTTGCTGACGCGCCCCTCATTTGCGGAAGTACAGGCTTATCGCCGGGATGTCGATGCACGCATCACGGCATTGCTCGCACAGCCGCTGGCAGATGCTGCACATGCTGAACTCGCCGGTTTGCTGGAGCTGGGTTTGCAGCATGAGCAGCAGCATCAGGAATTGATGATGACCGATGTGCTGCATCTGCTGTGGTGCAATCCGCTGAAACCGGCGTATTGCGCTTCGCCGCATCCAGTTTCAGCAGCAGCGGGCGAATTGCAATGGCAGTCTTTCAAGGGCGGCGTGGTACAGATCGGCCACGCCGACACCGGATTCTGTTTCGATAATGAAATGCCTGCACACCGGCAATTCATCGAACCCTATGCGCTGGCATCGCGTCTGGTGACGAATCGCGAATATCTGGCCTTTGTTGATGCAGGCGGCTATCAAAATCCGGCATGGTGGTTGTCGGAAGGATGGGATTGGGTACAGACGCAGCAATTGACGCAACCCTTGTACTGGCGCACAGACGATACTGCCGCGCGACAGGTATTTGGCCTCCACGGCTTGCAGTCGCTGGACCCGGATGCGGCGGCCACGCACATTTCCTATTTTGAAGCCGATGCCTATGCGCGCTGGACAGGTGCGCGCCTGCCTACCGAGGCAGAGTGGGAACATGCGGCCATGCAGTCTTCGGCAGCAGGAGCGACAGCAAGACATGCTGCAACAGAATTGAAACAGCTGTTCGCTACTTGCTGGCAGTGGACTTCCAGCAGTTACGCGCCATATCCGGGTTATGCAACTGCGGCTGGTGCTTTGGGCGAGTACAACGGCAAGTTCATGTCGAATCAGTATGTGTTGCGCGGCTCTTCCTGCGTGACGCCGGAAGGACATAGCCGTGCAACTTATCGCAATTTTTTCCCGGCGACGGCGCGCTGGCAGTTTTCCGGCATCCGGCTGGCGCGTTAGTCAGACGCAAACCAGAAAAGCCTGAGCAAGATCGTGGCTACGTCCTTGCGTCTTGATTAAAATTGGTTCTTGAGGCGGGATGAAACTGCAGCGATGGTTGTATCTCTGGCGACATAAAAAAAGCCCTCATCTTCGAGGGCTTTTTTACTCTTGCGAGCAGCTGGTTTTGCAGCGGACGCTTTACCGCAAATCAATATCGCTGTTGCTGTTGCTGTGGTTGCTGCGCTTGCTGTTCTGCCACGTAGATTTCAACGCGGCGATTGCGTGCGCGACCGGCTTCATTGGCGTTGCTGGCGACCGGTTCACGGCTGCCGCGACCATCGACATGAATACGTTGCGGCGCTACGCCACGACCTGCCAGATAGTCACGCGTGCGCGAAGCGCGATCGAATGACAGCGGATTGTTGATGGCATCGCTGCCGGTGCTATCGGTATGGCCGATGATGGTGACGGTAGCCGCAGGATTGTCTACCAGGCCGGTAGCAAAGCGATCGAGAATAGGACGGAAGCTGGAATTGATGTCCGAGCGGCCGGTCGCGAACGAAATGTCGCTGGGGATATCAAGTTTCAGGCGGTTATCGGAAGTCTGTGTCACTTGTACGCCAGTACCTTGGGTAGCCTGTTCCATCGCGCGTTTCTGGTTTTCCATCCTGCTGGACCAGACATTGCCGGCAACTGCGCCGAGTATGCCGCCCACGGCAGCACCGCCCGCGATGTTTTTCGAGCCGCCGCCCACGCCGCCGATCAAGGCGCCCAGGCCTGCGCCTATGCCGGCACCTTGCGCGGTGCCGCGTTCTGTTGGAGACATATTGGCACAGCCGGAGAGAGCCAATATGGCGGCAAGACTGCCAATCATTAATGTGCGCATGACGTTTCCTTGTAAGAATTTATTGAAATGATGTGCTTGCTACCGATCGGAGAATGGAAAGTTTGATGCCACTCACCATCGATCAGGCAAACGCAATAGTTGGATTGCGGCACGGCTTTTTGGTGCCCGATGCAGCAACTTATTTGTTTCGAGTAAATATAACGCAGCCAGCATGAATGCGTTGACGCAGGAAGACAATCGCTGCATTTGTTAACAATCGTTTTGTTATTGTCCTCGATCGTGTGTGCGGGAAGGCAATAACAAAAGGAGAAATCACCTCGGTGATTTCTCCGGCCATGTTTATTTTTGACGCAAATCGTTTTTAACCGCTTGTACGCCTTTGACGCCACGCGCTACTGCACCAGCTTTGGCGATATCCTGTTTTTCACTGACGAAACCGCTCAATTGAACTGTGCCTTTAAAGGTTTCCACATTGATTTCAGCGGATTTCAAGCCAGGCTCGTTCAGGATGGCTGCTTTTACCTTGGTGGTGAGGACGCTGTCTTCAATGTATTCAGCTGTTCCTTCTTTTTTATCAGTCGAGGCGCAACCGACAACAGCGGTCAGCATCAGGGCAGCGAACAGTGTGGTAATCCATTTTGATTTAGTCATGATTTTTCTCCGGTTAGTTTATCTTTGCAGCCGGCGATACTCGTTTGAGTGGCGCCGCGTACTATATGAATGTCGCAACTGCATGCAATTCATGAAGTTAGCTGCCGACGTTTGCATATAAGCAAGGCGCGTCGATGAGGCAAAGATTACCGAGATGCAATGGGGTGGTCTGTGCGCTAACGAACACAGTTTGATAATGTGCTTCCCCTGAAAAATATTTATTGACGTCAATATTCCAGAGCCGATTTTCTGTTGTAGAGAAGTGGTTTGTAGCGGCTTTATTCATTGCGCATGCAATCAGGATGCATGTTGCAGAGTATGAAAAAAGCCTGCCCATCAATCAGATAGGCAGGCTTTTTTAAAAGCGGAGAAATTCATCGATCCATCGATCAATCGCACAGTTGCTGCGGCGTCCTTGTGCTGTAGGCAAGAACGAAAGCATCGAAATCGTCGCTCTGCGTACGTTCCATCTCGGCTTGTGCAGCAATGGAGTCCTGCGCCAGCGTATTGAAATAGGCATTTTCTTCCGTGCTTAATGGACGTGCACGGAAGTATTCGGCATGCGCAATACTCTGGCGCATGCCGAATTGCTCGAATGATTGATCGGTCGTTTGCAGTTCCGCCAGTACCCGTGCGGAAGGCGTCAACTCGGGATGCAGCAGTTTTTCTTTTTGCGTGGCGAGTGCGCGCGTGTGTGGCTGATCCTTGCTGGTGGCGTCCAGTACATGGGCGACTGCCTGAATTTTCTCCAGCAGTTCCAGTCCCCAGGCCTGCAATGCGATCGGAGCGCCGTCGCGTTGCAGGAGCAGACCGGGGCGACGCCCTTGCTTGACGGTGCGGGCGAAGTTTTCCGTTTTTTCGCGATGGCTGGCTTCATCCGTGAACGGACTTTCATCTAAGGCACAGAACAGCAGGAAGGCGTCGAGGAAGCGCGAGGTTTCGAGGCTGATGCCGAGCGGCTCGAACGGATCGATATCCATGCAGCGCACTTCGATATATTGCACGCCGCGTGCGCATAGCGCTTCGACCGGCCGTTCGCCGCTGTTGATCACGCGTTTGGGACGGATCGTGGCGTAATACTCATTTTCTATTTGCAGCAGATTGGTATTGAGCTGTATCCACTCGCCATCGCGCCGGGTACCGATGGCTTCATAGGCAGGATAGGGCTGGCGCACTGCGCGCGACAGACTGCGCATATAACTTTCCAGATCGTTATACGGCTGCATCAAACCGGCTTGTGCATCATTCTGATAACCGAGATCGCTCATGCGCAAACTGGTCGCATAAGGCAGGTACAGCGTATCGTCTGACAGCGTTTCCAGTTCGTGCTGGCGACCGCGCAGGAAGTGCATCGATAGCGCCGGCGAAGCGCCGAACAGATACATCAGCAGCCAGCTGTAACGATGAAAGTTGCGTATCAGTGCGATATAGCTTTCGGATTGAAAGGTCTTGTCGTCTGCCGTACTGTTTGCGTCTTTTTTCAAGACGCGCCACAGGTCTTCCGACAGCGAATAGTTGTAGTGCAGGCCGGCGATGCATTGCATGGCCTTGCCGTAGCGTAGCGCAAGGCCGCGCCGGTAAACGTGCTTGATCATGCCGATATGCGAGGTGCCATACCAGGCGATGGGAATGTCCGCCTCATCCGGCAAGATGCACGGCATGGACTGACTCCACAATAATTCATGTTCCAGTCTGGCATTGGTGAAGCGATGAATGCGATCCAGCTCATCCAGTACGGTGGCGATATCATGTTCTGCAGGGGTGATGAATTCCAGCAGGGATTCGGAATAATCGGTGGTGATGTGCGGATTGGTTAATGCAGAACCGAGTGCAGCCGGATGCGGATCAAGGGCGAGACGGCCCTGCATGTCGACGCGCAGGGTTTCCCGTTCTATGCCGCGGCGTCCCTGATCCAGCAAGCTGCGATGCGCATCGCTTGCCACTAGCGCGAGTCGGCGCGTGAATAAATTACTCAATTGGTGATCCTCTATCGATATTCCGTCTGTTCAAGAGCGGCAACTTTGGCGGAAGAATAACCGAAAATGAATGATCAGGTAGGGTGACAGATTTTTTGGGGCAGAGAATAACAATATGAATGAATTTTGCGATCCAATGATGTGGATCAAAATATCAAAGACGGGCCGCAAGGTTTATTTGCGGCCGCCCTTTGCTGCAACGGCCATACCCTTGCGTGCAGGTTTTGCCGCAACGATCACGCGACCAGTCGTGCTGTGCGCAACCGGTGTGCGCTGAACGGCACCGCCTGGACGCGGCTTGTTCTGGCCGAATTTTTTTGCGAGTTGATTCGGTCCCGGCGTTTCGCGACGACGTTCTGCAATCGCCTGACTACGGTTGCCGGCATCATGGCGCGGAACAAGGTGATGCTCGCCGCTGCCGATCAAATCGCTGCGTCCCATGCGTTGCAGGCCTTCGCGCAGGATTTCCCAGTTGTCCGGATCGTGGTAACGCAGGAAGGCCTTGTGCAGCTTGCGGATTTTTCCGGTGCGGACGGTTTCGACCGCTTCCGAATCTTGCGTCACTTTGCGCAAAGGGTTTTTGCGTGTGTGATACATCGTCGTTGCCAGCGCCATGGGCGTCGGCATGAAGGTTTGCACCTGATCGAGACGGAAGTTGTTTTTCTTCAGCCACAATGCCAGGTTCAGCATGTCTTCATCTGTGGTGCCGGGATGCGCGGCGATGAAGTAGGGGATCAGATACTGTTCCTTGCCGGCTTCCTTCGAATATTTTTCGAACAGTTCCTTGAACTTGTCGTAGGCGCCCATGCCCGGCTTCATCATCTTCGACAGCGGTCCTTCTTCCGAATGTTCCGGGGCGATCTTCAGCAGGCCGCCTATGTGGTGCGTGACCAGCTCCTTCACATATTCCGGCGAACGTACGGCAAGGTCGTAACGCAGGCCGGAGCTGACGAGGATTTTCTTGATGCCGGGAATCGCGCGTGCCTTGCGATACAACTGGATCAGCTTGCTGTGATCGGTGCCCAGGTTGGAACAAATGCTCGGATACACGCATGACAGGCGACGGCATGACTCTTCAATGCGCTTGTCCTTGCAGGCGAGGCGATACATGTTCGCGGTCGGGCCGCCCAGATCGGAAATCGTACCGGTGAAACCTTTGGTCTTGTCGCGTATCAGTTCGATTTCGCGCAGGATGGATGGCTCCGAACGGCTCTGGATGATGCGACCCTCATGTTCGGTAATCGAACAGAAAGTGCAGCCGCCAAAGCAGCCGCGCATGATGTTGACCGAGAAGCGGATCATTTCCCACGCAGGAATGTTTGCCTTGCCATAGCTTGGATGCGGTGCGCGTGCATAGTTCATGTCGTACACGCCATCCATCTCATCCATCGCCAGCGGCAGCGGCGGCGGGTTGAGCCACACGTCGCGTTCGCCGTGTGCCTGGACCAGGGCGCGTGCATTGCCGGGATTGGATTCCAGATGGAATACGCGCGATGCATGCGCATATAAAACCGGATCGTCCTTGATCACTTCGTAGGAAGGCAGGCGCACGACGGTCTTGTTGCGCACTTCCTTCTCTGCTTCGCGCCGCTCTTCGCGGCTCATGATCTTGATGACTTTGACGGCGGGTTCGACGGGGGCGACCGGTGAGGCATCGTCGGTTTTGCAGCCTTCCGTATTCTTCATCTTCATTTCATACGGATCGGGATGTGCTTCCACTTTGCCCGGCGTATCGACACGCGTGGAATTGGCTTCCGTCCATTCCGGGGTCGGTTTCCAGC
Source organism: Herminiimonas arsenicoxydans (assembly GCA_000026125.1). Taxonomy (GTDB): domain Bacteria; phylum Pseudomonadota; class Gammaproteobacteria; order Burkholderiales; family Burkholderiaceae_D; genus Oxalicibacterium; species Oxalicibacterium arsenicoxydans. The sequence continues at coordinate 1,079,399 of CU207211.1, forward strand.
CCGATGGCACCATGAATGCGGTGCCGCGCAGGTCGCGTATGGAAGAAATCGGTTCGCCGGCGGCGACGCGATGGGTCAGATCGACCAGCGCACGCTCTGCGTTACCGAAGATCAGGATGTCGGCTTTTGAATCCGGCAGCACCGAGCGGCGCACCTTGTCCGACCAGTAATCGTAATGTGCGATGCGGCGCAGGCTGGCTTCGATACTGCCGATGACGACGTTGACGCCAGGGTAAGCTTCACGAACACGCTGCGAATAGACCGTCAGCGCGCGATCCGGGCGCTTGTTGGCTACACCATGCGGTGTGTAGGCATCATCGGAACGTATCTTGCGGTCCGCCGTATAACGGTTGACCATCGAGTCCATATTGCCGGCTGTGATGCCGAAATACAGATTCGGTTTGCCGAGTACGCGGAACGGCTCGGCCGACAGCCAGTCCGGCTGGCTGATAATGCCGACGCGAAATCCCTGCGATTCCAGCAAGCGTCCGATCAGCGCCATGCCAAAACTTGGATGATCGATGTAGGCATCGCCGGTCACCAGAATGACATCGCAGCTATCCCAGCCGAGTACATCCATCTCGGCCCGTGACATTGGCAGGAAGGGTGCAGGTTTGACTGCCGTCTTGCCGTTGGGCGAACGTTTGACGGGATAGGAAAACAGATTTTTTGGCTGAGCGCTCATGGAATGCAATATTGGAAATGACGTGGCCGGAGGGCTGTCATGTCGCCGTTGGCGAAGAAGGCCACAGTATGACAGCTTTGGCCGATCACAACGATATCGGGATTGCGATAAGCCTACTTTCAATTTAAACGCAAAGATAAAGTTGTCTTAAAAGAAAACAATTGTTAACGGAATGCAAACTATGCTCAGCTTTTCCATTTTTGCGTCGATATACCTTATACGATCGTGGCAAGTTCATAAAGGATGTTGTCAATGCGATCATCTTTCAGGATCGGCTTGATAAAAATAAGGATCTATCATGACTACCATTGCAAACAGTATCGCAAACAGCGCGCCACGCCCGGCCGTGACACCTGCCGCTGTCGCATCCACGCGCGAGAATACATCCCGCCAAACCGAGAAAACCGATGTGCCGTCTGGCGACAAGGTAACGCTGGGCGAGCCGGTGACAACAGATGCCGGCACTTACCCGAACCCGCGCACCAGTCCTTCGCAAACGCATACGGATTCTGTGCAAGCGCGCACGGACATAGCGACCATGCTGGAAGAATCCAATCGCAAGGTACAGGAAATCATCAATCTGATTCTGCCGTTGATGACGCAGCAGGGATTGGATATCGCCAAAGTAATCAGCGGCGAGCAAAAACTGACTGCCGATGCGGCCTCGATAGAAAAAGCCAGGGCGGCAATTGCCGAAGATGGGGAGATGGGTGTGCGTCAGGTTGCCGAACGCATCCTGAATTTTTCCAAGGCTTCCATTGGTGATGACCCTGCAAAGCTGGCGGCAGTGCGTGCAGCGGTTGAAAAAGGCTTCAAGCAGGCGACCGAAATGCTGGGAGGCAAGCTGCCTGAAATCAGCCAGCAAACATACGCAGCCGTGATGGCACAGTTCGATCAATGGGAAAGCGAAGGCATTCCTTCCGGGAACGTGAGCCTGGCACCGAAAGCAGCGACGGTCGACAGCAAGGCTGCCTGACTTTGCACAAGTTTTGATGTACACAGGCAGGCACTAAAACGCTTGCGATAGATGTGCGGCAGGCTGACAATAGCCATCTTTTTTCAGATTGCCAGCACATGACTGATTCCATACGCCTCGCCAAGCGCGTCGCCGACGCCGTGCCATGTTCGCGTCGTGAGGCCGAGCAATATATTGAAGGCGGTTGGGTGACGGTGGACGGCGTTGTGATTGAGGAGCCCGGGCACCGGGTTTCACCACAGCAGGCGATTCACCTTTCTCCCGACGCAACGCTGGTTGCCATCAACCCTGTCACTATCCTGCTGCACAAGCCGGCCGGCATCGATGCGGATGCCGCCTTGCGACTGATCACACCGGAAAACCTGTATGCGGAAGATCGTTCCGGCATACGCTTTCTGAAAAAACATACCAGCGAATTGAAGCCTGTCGATGTACTGGAAACATATGCCAGCGGCCTCATGGTCTTCACGCAGGATTGGCATGTTGCGCGCAAGCTGGTTGATGATGCGGCAACGGTAGAGCAGGAATACATTGCGGAAGTCAGCGGCGATCTGATACCGAATGGCCTGGCACTGCTGAACCATGGCTTGAATTTCAATGGCAAGCCTTTGGCTCCTATCAAGGTCAGCTGGCAAAATGAAACGCGCCTGCGCTTCGCATTGAAGGCCGGCCGGCGCGGTCAGATTGCACACATGTGTGAAATGGTGGGCCTGAAATTGCTCAATCTGAAGCGCATCCGTATTGCCCGCCTTCCGATGGCCAGTTTGCCAGCCGGGCAATGGCGTTACCTGAAAGGGTATGAGCGGTTCTGATATATCGGTGCAGAGATACTCCAATCTGGCGCTTCGTTTGCTCAGGTCTCGCACTTGATTCTCTTTTGTCAATGTATGGTTTCGTTGATCTGTTTATTTGTATAAATCGGGTGTAAAGTTCTGCACGGCAACATGGCGTCATCCGCTTATTCCTCGTCAGCGATGAATAAAAATGATGGTTATGGATAGCCAGACGAATGGCGATACCTGTAAAAAATAGAATACGAGACACTGAAGGCGCACGATACCGGCCCGATGGCCAGATTTCCCTCGGCCTGCACAGCACATAGATGTCTTCAGGCATTCTCCCTGGCTATTTTTGCGATTTATCGCTTCCTCACCGTCAAGCTTCTGTATTAATGGCCGTTATATGACTAACGTATGACAGCTTTTGCGATGTCAATTTTTTTCAGAATGCCGCCTGCGTTATCGGCACATGATGAAATTGCAACAATGTTTGAGTATAAAAAAATTTTGGAGAAGACACCGTGCGCATCGCAAATATGAAAATAGGTACCCGGCTGGGACTGGGATTCGGTTTGATCCTGCTGTTGGTCGCAGCTATGGGCGCCACCGGCATCATGCGCCTGGAAAACATCAACGGTGCAAGTCGTCACCTGGTGGACGATTCGCTGAGCATGCAAAAATCAGCGCAAAACTGGTTGCTGGGAACCAGCGTCAACGCGTCGCGTACTTTGGCCTTGGTGAAGGCATCGGATCCGGAGTCGCAGGAATTCTTCCAGAAAGCGATTACTGCGCAGAGCAAGCAGATTACCGAAATTCAAAAAAGTATTGAAGATCGCATCAATAGTGACAAGGAAAAAGAACTGTTTGCTGAAGTGGCAAAAAAACGCAGTGCTTACATTGATATCCGCAAGTCGATTCTTGGCGTCAAAGCCGGTGGCAATATTGCCGAAGCCAATCAGATGATCGATACAAAAATGGTGCCGGCACTGGATGCCTATGTCGATAGCGTAAAAAATGTGCTCGGCCACTATGAAAATGAAGTCAAACTGGCAGATGAATCGATCACCGACGATTATCTGTCTGGTCGTATGGCGCTGATCATAGGCGCGGTGATTGCGATACTGCTGGGCACACTCATCGCCTGGCGCCTGACGGTGGGCATTACGCGTCCCTTGCATGAAGCCCTGAAAGTGGCCGAGTCGGTAGCAGAAGGCGATCTGACGGCGCGCAGCGACATGGCAGAGACCCAGGATGAACCCGGATTGCTGCTCAGCGCTTTGGGCCGCATGCAGGCAAACCTGGTGCGTACCGTTACGCAGATTCGCCTCGGCACCGATACGATAGCCACCGCATCGAGCGAGATTGCCAGCGGCAACCTGGATCTTTCCTCGCGTACCGAACAGCAGGCCAGCTCGCTGGAAGAAACCGCTTCCTCGATGGAAGAATTGACATCGACCGTGAAGCAGAACGCCGATAACTCGCGTCAGGCAAATCAGCTGGCGGTGGCCGCTTCGACAGTCGCGGTGAAGGGTGGCGCGGTGGTTTCGCAAGTAGTCGATACCATGGGTGCCATCAACAACTCGGCGAAGAAAATTGTCGACATCATCGGCGTCATCGACGGCATCGCATTCCAGACCAACATCCTGGCATTGAATGCTGCTGTTGAAGCAGCACGTGCCGGCGAGCAGGGCCGCGGCTTCGCGGTGGTGGCAACGGAGGTACGCAATCTGGCGCAACGTTCCGCTGCTGCGGCAAAAGAGATCAAGACCCTGATCGGCGATTCAGTCGAGAAGGTCGATGCGGGCAGCAAACTGGTGGCGGAAGCCGGTACCACGATGGATGAAATCGTCGACGGCGTCAAACGCGTCGCCGATATCATGGCCGAGATTACCGCTGCCAGCCAGGAGCAGAGCGACGGTATCGAGCAGGTCAATCAGGCTGTCAGCCAGATGGATCAGGTTACGCAGCAGAATGCCGCACTGGTGGAAGAGGCAGCCGCTGCCGCTGAATCGCTGCAGGATCAGGCCAGGAATCTGGCGGAAGCCGTCAGTGTGTTCCGCGTTGGCAGTGGCTATGCGACAGCGCAGTCAGCCGCGCCGCGTACGGTGCAATCGACAGCTATGCACAAACCACTCGCTGCTCCCGTCAAAAAATCTTCGTCATCCTCGTCGCTGACGGTGACTGAATCGAAGAAAGTCGCAGCACCCAAACCGGTTGCAGCCGGCGGCGATGACTGGGAAGAGTTTTAAAGACCGCTTATCCGCTGCACGCGGATAACAAAAAGGGATTCTGCAGGGGGCGATAACATCGCCTTGTTGCAGAATCCCTTTTTATTTGTCTGACGCACTAGGGCTGATGCACATTCAGCCGGTCGTGATTACTTGTTCAGGATGGCGCTGTGAAACGCGATGTGATCCTGCATGAAGGTCGAGATGAAATAGTAGTTGTGATCGTAGCCGGAATGACGACGTAGCGTCAGTGGCTGATCTGCCGCCCAGCATGCCGCTTCAAACTGATGTGGCTTTAGCTGTTCATCCAGGAATTGATCGTCCAGACCCTGATCGATCAGGATGCCTTGCGGGAACGGGGTCTTGCGTGTACGCATCAACGCGCTGGCATCATGCTGCAACCAGGTCGACTGATCCGGGCCCAGGTAGGCCGAGAATGCTTTTTGCCCCCACGGCACTTCAGTCGGTGCCGTGATCGGAGCAAAAGCAGATACCGATTGATAAATTTCCGGATATTTCAGCGCCAGCGTCAACGCGCCATGGCCGCCCATCGAATGCCCGAACACGCCGATACGATCGGCGCGGGCAGGAAATTGAGCAAGGATGATGTTGCGCAGTTCCTGCACGACATAGGATTCCATGCGGAAGCAAGCCGACCATGGTTCCTGCGTCGCATCGATATAAAAACCTGCGCCGTGACCGAAGTCCCAGCTGTCTCCTGCGCCCTTGATGCCCGTGCGGCGCGGACTGGTATCCATCGTGACCAGCATGATGCCGTGTTCGGCCGCATAGCGCTGCGCGCCGCCCTTGATCATGAAGGTTTCATCGGTGCAGGTCAGACCGGCCAGATAAAACAGTACCGGTACTTTGTGCAGTTTCGCTTGTGGCGGCTCATAGACCGAAAACGTCATCGGAAAATTGGTCGATGTCGATTCGTGTTTGTAAAAGCTTTGAACACCGTTAAAACATTTATGCTGACTGATGAGTTCCACTTCTTCCCCGCGCATTTAGTAAATCACAACCGAGCGGATTGACTCGCCGCTCTTCATCAAATCAAAACCTTCATTGATCCGTTCCAGCGGCAATGTATGCGTAATCAGATCGTCGATGTTGAGTTTGCCTTCCATATACCAGTCGACAATTTTCGGCACGTCGGTACGACCGCGCGCCCCGCCGAAGGCAGAGCCTTTCCATTCGCGACCGGTAACCAGCTGGAATGGGCGGGTGCTGATTTCCGCACCGGCTTCGGCGACCCCGATCACGATAGACTGGCCCCAGCCCTTGTGGCAGCATTCGAGTGCCTGGCGCATCGTGTGCACATTGCCTATGCACTCGAAGCTGTAGTCAGCGCCGCCGTCGGTCAGTTGCACGATGGCATCGACCACGTTTTCAACCTTGCTCGGATTGATGAAGTGCGTCATGCCGAACTTGCGCGCCATCGCTTCGCGCGCCGGATTGAGATCGACACCGATGATCTTGTCGGCACCGACCATTTTTGCAGCTTGAATCACGTTGAGGCCGATCCCGCCGAGGCCGAACACGACCACGTTGGCGCCGGCTTCCACTTTGGCAGTAAAAAGAACCGCCCCGACGCCGGTAGTGACGCCGCAGCCGATATAGCAAACCTTGTCGAACGGGGCATCTTCACGGATTTTCGCCAAGGCGATTTCCGGCACCACGATGTAATTCGAGAAGGTCGATGTGCCCATGTAGTGAAACAGCGGCTTGCCATCGATGGAGAAACGGCTGGTCGCATCCGGCATCAGGCCGCGGCCTTGCGTGGAGCGTATCTTCTGGCACAGATTGGTTTTGCGCGACAGGCAGAATTTGCATTCGCGGCATTCCGGCGTGTAAAGAGGAATGACGTGATCGTCTTTCTTCAGGCTTTTTACGCCAGCGCCGACTTCGACCACCACGCCGGCGCCTTCATGGCCGAGGATGGCAGGGAAGATACCTTCCGGATCGGCACCGGAGAGCGTGTAGTAATCGGTATGGCAAATGCCGGTCGCCTTGATCTCGACCAGCACTTCGCCTTCGCGGGGGCCACCCAATTCAACTTCTTCGATGGTTAACGGTTGTCCTGCTTTCCAGGCGACGGCGGCTTTGGTTTTCATGAATGCTCCTGAAAAAATGGGCGATGCGAAATGATAAGTGAAATGACAGCTTCGCTCGCCGATGGTGGTTCTGCAGATATTGCTGCATGACAGCAGCTGGATTTGCGGCCCACCGTCGGGCGGTGAGCCGCATTTATTTCCGGATGCTTTTCTGTTAAGGCTTGACGAGTTCGTCTTCCGGCAGCACCACGTTAACATCCAGTACTTCCAGATTGCCCTGGCTGTTCAGTGAAATCTTGATGTCATCCGGATTGACTTTGACATATTTGGAAATCACCGCGATCAGTTCCTTGTGCAGAGCAGGCAGGAAGTCCGGACCGGTACGACCATTGCGCTCACGCGCGATGATGATTTGCAGACGTTCCTTGGCGGCGTTTGCGGTTTTTGGTTTTGTATTGAACAAAAATGACAGAAGCGCCATGATTACTTACTCCCAAAAATTCTTTGCAGGAAACCTGGCTTTTCGTAGTCGGTAAAGCGCAGCGGAATTTCTTCGCCCAGAAAGCGTGACACGACATCCTTGTACGCTTCGGAGACTTCGCTGCCTTCAATGTGAATCGCCGGATTACCGGCGTTCGATGCATGCAATACCGATTCCGATTCCGGAATGATGCCGACCAGCGGAATGCGCAGAATTTCCTGCACATCGGTGTAGGACAGCATTTCACCTGCTTCGACGCGTTTCGGCACGTAGCGGGTGATCAGCAAATGTTCCTTGACCGGTTCTCCGCCGTTTTGTGCACGGCGCGATTTCGCCTGGATGATGCCGAGTATGCGATCCGAATCGCGTACCGACGACACTTCTGGATTGGTGACGATGATCGCTTCATCTGCAAAGGTCAGCGCCATCACGGCGCCGTGCTCGATACCCGCCGGCGAATCGCAGATGATGAACTCGAAATCCATGGCGGCCAGATCCTGCAGCACGCGCTCGACGCCGTCTTCCGACAGCGCATCCTTGTCGCGTGTTTGCGAAGCCGGCAGGACGAACAGATTGTCGCAGTGCTTGTCCTTGATCAGCGCCTGATTCAGCGTGGCTTCCTTGTTGACGACATTGATCAGGTCGTACACCACGCGGCGTTCGCAACCCATGATCAGATCGAGGTTGCGCAGGCCGACGTCGAAATCGATGATGACGGTTTTATGCCCGCGCAGCGCCAGACCGGAGCCAAAGCTGGCGCTCGAAGTGGTTTTGCCGACGCCGCCTTTACCCGATGTTACAACGATGATTTTTGCCAAAGGAAACCCCTTTCGTTAAATTAGTTCTAATAATTGGTTTATGCCGCTGCCTTGATGGGCAGCATGTCGATACGATTGCCTATCAGGCGGACCTGCGTGGCCTGCTGTTTGCGGTCGGCCGGAAAGCCGTCCTCGAACGTGCGATACATGCCGGCGATCGAGACCAGTTCTGCTTCCATGCTTAAAGTAAAAATGCGTGCTTCGGTATTGCCGCTGGCGCCAGCAAGTGCACGGCCGCGCAGCGGCGCGTAGATGTGTATGCTGCCGTCGGCAATGACTTCGGCGCCGCTGTTGACGGCGGCAGTAATGATCAGATCGGCGCCGCGCGCATAAATACGCTGGCCTGCGCGCACCGGCATATCGACGATCATGGTATTGGCGGCAAACTGCGCGGGCGCTGCAGCGTGCGCAGTTTGCTGCATTACCGGCGCTATTTCCAATGCAACTTCTGCCGCTTCAAGCTCTATTTCAGCCTGTACCGGCACGGACGCTTTTGCATCTGCTGCTGGTGCGGGTGCCTTGAGCGGGCCATCCAGGCTCAGGCCGTGTGCGAGTATATCGGCTTCCATCTCCGGTGCGGCATTGCGCACGGCGACGGCGTTCAGGCGGTATGCCTTCAGCAGCGTGGTGATGGCATGCCAGTCTATCGGTGGATGTGTTGCTGCGAGCGCGCCGATGTCGATGACGGTAAACTCATCCTCGAAAAAATCAACATTGCCGCCGGTCATTTCCTGCATGGCGGCGTCGAGCACGCCCAGATCGACTTCGCGCAAAATGGCGGAGACGGCGACAACGGTGGAAATCTTGATTTCAATCGGTTTGCGAGATGAGCTTTTGGACATGGAAACGATAGTTGAGGATGCTGGATTGCCTTGAAATTTTCTAACCGATTTCTGAAGGGTAACTTTGTTCCTGGAACGCCGTGCCTGCAGAGACTGCGTGCCGCGTATTATAACCGCAGCCGGGCCGGCTTCAGCAGCTGTTTGCCACGACAAATCTACTAGCCGGTACTTCACGCCGCGTGAATTTTATATGCAGTTTTGCGTGAGGGCGCGTGTAGAATAGCCCCTTTTTTTTCGGGACTAGCCATGTGGTTCAAGAATCTTCAGATATACCGTCTTCCTGCACCATGGGCCATTACTGCCGAACAACTGGAAACCGATCTGGCGCCGCATGCATTTCTGCCTTGCAGCAGTCTGGATATGCAAAGCCAAGGTTGGGTATCGCCGCGTGAAAACGGTGCGCTCGTCTATACGCTCAATAAACAGATCATGCTGCTGCTCGGCACCGAGAAAAAGCTGCTGCCGACCACGGTAATCAATCAGGTTACCAAGATCAAGGCGGCGGAAATCGAAGAACAGCAGGGCTTCAAGCCCGGCCGCAAGCAGATGAAGGAACTCAAGGAAGACGTCACCGACGAGTTGCTGCCGCGCGCTTTCAGCATCTGGCGCCAGACCTGGGTCTGGATCGATCCGGTCAACGGCTGGCTGGTCGTCGATGCCGGCAGTCCGGCGAAGGCCGATGAAGTCATCAAACTGCTGATCAAATCGGTAGACAAGTTACCGCTGGATACGCTGCATGTGGTGCAGTCGCCGGTAGCGGCGATGACGCAATGGCTGCTGACGGATGAAGCGCCGAGCGGATTTACCGTCGATCAGGACACCGAGTTGCGCTCCACCGGCGAAGGCAAGGCGACCGTGCGTTATGTGCGCCACACGCTGGAAGCCGAAGATGTACAGCGCCATATCGCTGCCGGCAAGCAATGCACACGGCTGGCGATGTCATGGGCCGACAAGATTTCCTTCGTGCTGACTGAATCGCTGGCCATCAAGCGCGTCGCACCGCTGGACGTCATCAAGGAAAACACCGATACCACGGCGCAAAACGATGATGAACGCTTCGATTCGGACGTGATGTTGATGACGGGCGAGTTGAGCCGCATGCTGGCCGATCTGGTGCAGGCTCTTGGCGGCGAGCAAGCTAAAAAATAAGTAGTCAGCCGGCGCAATCCCGGAGAATTTTCAGGGCGTCGAAGTTTTTGCCGGGCATGTATATTGCTGTTCAGTGCGAGTATGATGACGCAATCCGGTCTATGCAATGCAGACCTGATTGCGGTACCTTTTATTTCGTGTTTACTCTATAGAAAAGCTATGGAAATTCAAGTCGGCGATATTGGCCATATCATTCAATTGTCGGTGGCTCCCGTGTTCCTGCTGACCGGCGTCGGCACCAATTTGATGGTGCTGACCAATCGCCTGGGCCGGATTACCGACAGGTCGCGCGTATTGGAAGAGAAGCTGCGTACCGTTGATCCCATCCATCACCCGGATTTGAAGGCGGAGCTGGTTACCTTGTATCCACGCGCGCACCTGATCAATCGCGCCATTACGATGAGTACCGCATGTGCGCTGCTGGTCAGCCTGGTGATCATCTCGCTTTTCCTCGGCGATGCATTGAGCATCGAACTATCCAAATTCATCGCGACATTTTTTGTGTTGGCGCTGTTGTGCCTGGTTGGGAGCTTTCTGGCCTTGCTGCGCGAAATTCTGGTGGCAACGAATTCCTTGTACACGCGCAGGATAGAGCCGATAGCGCGCCCCTGAAGCCAGGAGACGGAATCACTTTTCAAAAAACCGCCGATATTTCGGCGGTTTTTTTATTGTTGGCGCGAATGCTCACACATGCTTCCAGATAAATAACATGCTTTTCTGATAATGCTGATGTTAATCTGATCGTCTCATTTTTTTGAGAGCAATTCGGACATCAGGCAAACCTTTTGTCGTCGAAAAAAATCAACTAATAAACAATGCCGCGCTGTTTTGCGCGGCGGGTTCAATCATGGAGCGCTTATCAATGAAACATAATTCTTCTGTATCGAGTGCCTTGCCTCGCAAGGTTTTTCATTTGGCGCGTTCTGCGGGTGTGCTGGTCTTGAGCATGGCCTTGTTCGCCTGCGCACATCAACCATCCGCTACCATCGCAGCCGATCCGGCTGTCATGACCCAAGCAAAATTGACTCAAATGAGTGCAGATCAGGCTTTGCAAGCGCTCAAGGATGGCAACGCACGTTTTGTATCCGGTAATGTCATCAAGCGCGACTTGCCGGCGCAGGTGAAAGCAACGGGTCACGATGGCCAGTTTCCACTGGCGAGTATTGTGAGTTGCATCGATTCGCGTTCGGCACCATCGCAAGTATTCGATCAAGGTGTGGGCGATTTGTTTGTTGCCAGTGTGGCGGGCAATGTCGTCAATGACGATATTCTCGGCAGCCTGGAATATGCCTCCAAAGTTGTGGGAACCAAACTGATAGTTGTTCTCGGTCATACGCATTGCGGTGGCGTTAAAGGTGCATGCGATGCTGCGGAACTGGGCAATCTGACGCAACTGCTGAACAAGATTCGTCCTGCAGTCAACATGACACCGGACGTGCATGGCAGTGACCGCTCATCGAAGAATCATTACTTTGTCGATGAAGTTGCAGAGAATAATGTGAAGCTGAATGTCAAAGCCGTGTTGGACAAGAGTCCGGTGTTGCGTGAGATGGCGCAAAAAGGCCAGGTCAAGGTGATTGGTGCAATGCTGGATGTAGAGACTGGAAAAATCCGGTTTTTCTGAAGCCGGGTAATGGATTAAAAAAGCCCGCCTGATAAATCAGGCGGGCTTTTCATGATCATCGCGACAGACGAGACCTGTTATTCTGTTGGCGGTACGTAACCTTGTGCTGCGTCCGCACCTTCGCCGAAGAAATGCTTTTCCATTTGCGTCGCCAGATACTTGCGTGCACGCACATCGGCCAGATTCAAACGGTTTTCATTGACCAGCATGGTCTGATGCTTGAGCCAGGCTGCCCATGCTTCCTTCGATACGCTTTCATAGATGCGCTTGCCGAGTTCGCCCGGATACGGCGGAAAATCCAGTGCTTCGGCTTCCTTGTCGAGTTTGATGCAGTGAACCATGCGTGTCATGTTGCTATCCTTTGTATTGCCCGCTGCGTAGCTGTTAGTAACTGTTAGGCAGACCGGTTGAGTTGAAGCCGCCGCTCAGCGATGAGCAACGGCGTATTGAACTGATGCCATTATAGGTTTTTTGTGAAAACCAGGGATTTGCGCTGCCAGTTGTACATTTGCTGACGGTTTTTCGGCAGATCGTCCACGGTGGCCGGCACGAAGCCGCGCTTGAGGAACCAGTGCGCGGTACGCGTCGTCAGCACAAACAGTTTTTTCAGGCCGGCGGCGCGAGCGCGGTTTTCCATATGCTTGAGCAGGCGTTCGCCATCGCCCTGCGTTTGCACTTCCGGATTGACGATCAGGCAGGCCATCTCTGCCATTTTTTCAGCCGGGAAAGGGTAGAGCGCTGCGCAACCGAAAATCACGCCGTCATGCTCGATGACCGAGAAATAATTGATTTCGCGCTCGATCAGTTCGCGCCCGCGCTTGACCAAGGTGCCGTCGGCTTCCAGCGGTTCGATCAGCTTCAGAATGCCGCCCACATCTTCAATCGTGGCATCGCGCAGGCTTTCCAGATTTTCAAAGGAAACCATGGTGCCCACGCCATCATGCGTAAACAATTCCAGCAAGGCTGAACCATCGGTCGCAAACGGGATGATGTGCGCGCGCGGTACGCCGCCGTTGCAGGCCTGTACCGCGTGTTCCAGATAAAAGGCCGAATCGGCAGGCACGCAATCGTAATTCAGCACGGCATCGACCTGATGCGAAGACAGTTCGTGGATTTCAGCACCGGTCTTGTCTATCATCATCGGTGTTTCGGTGATGAAAATCAGCTTGTCGGCGCGCAGCGCCTTGGCCGCCGATACCGCCACGTCCTCCATCGTCAGATTGAAGACTTCGCCCGTCGGTGAAAAGCCCAGAGGCGACAGCAGCACCAGGCCGCCGGCCGCCAGAATAGGGTGGATGGCTTCATAAGCAATCTTGCGTGTCACGCCGGTCAATTCCAGATCGACGCCATCGACAATGCCGAGCGGGCGTGCAGTGACGAAATTGCCGGAAATGATGCGGATCGCCGCATGCGCCATCGGTGTGTTCGGCAAGCCCTGGCTGAATGCGGCTTCGATATCGAGGCGCAGTTCGCCGGCGGCTTCCTTCGCGCATTCCAGCGCAGCCACATCGGTAATGCGCAAACCGTTATGAAAACGGGCTTGCACATTTCGCAACGCCAGCTGTTCTTCGACTTGCGGACGCGAGCCGTAGACAATCACGACCTTGATGCCGAGCGCGTGCAACAGCGACAAATCCTGCGCCAGCACCGGCAGTGCGCCGGCGATGACCAGTTCACCGGGAAAGGCGACGACAAAAGTCTTGCCGCGGAAGGCGTGAATGTAAGGCGCGACCGAGCGCAGCCACTGAACGAATTGTTCTGGATTTTCCATGAGGCACATTATAACCATAGCAACGGAGATCGATTGCGCGATTCAGGGGCGAAATACGACACTGCTCTGTATAATTCCACTCTACATGTCTGCTCCAGAATCCACCCCCAAAACTACCTCAGCCACCAGTAGCCGTCCTGCACGCAAGACGCCGACTGCCGCTGTGTCGCCACCACTGCGCAATCCGCTACCGGTCATTACCTTTCCTGAAGAGTTGCCGGTTTCCGGCAAGCGCGACGATATCGCGCGCGCTATTCAGGCTCATCAGGTCGTCATCGTCAGCGGCGAAACCGGCTCCGGCAAAACCACGCAGCTGCCGAAAATCTGCCTGGAACTCGGTCGCGGCCTGAGCGGCCTGATCGGTCATACGCAACCGCGCCGGATTGCGGCCTCATCGACGGCCAAAAGGATCGCACAGGAAATCGGCTCGCCGCTGGGCGAACACGTCGGTTTCAAGGTGCGTTTCAACGACACGCTGACCAAGGGCGCGTGGATCAAGCTGATGACGGACGGCATTCTGCTGGCGGAAACGCAGACCGATCCTTTGTTGCGCCAGTACGACACCATCATCATCGATGAAGCGCATGAGCGCAGCCTGAACATCGACTTCCTGCTCGGTTACCTGAAGCAGTTGCTGCCGAAGCGCCCCGATCTGAAAGTCATCATCACCTCGGCGACCATCGACGCCGATCGCTTCGCGCGTCACTTTGGCAGCAATGGAAAACTGGCTCCGGTGATAGAAGTGTCCGGCCGCATGTACCCGGTCGAAGTACGCTATCGCCCGGTCGAGGCTTTTGACAAGAATGCGGCGAATCCCAATCCGAATGCGACCTCCGATGCCGGTCAGGCGCGACGTTCGGCGCTGGCGGCCAGAGAGCGCGGTCAGCGCGACCTGATGGATGCCGTCGTCGATGCCGTCGATGAACTGGCGCGCATCGGTTCCGGCGATGTACTGGTCTTCCTGCCGGGCGAGCGCGAGATTCGCGATGCCGCCGAAGCGCTGCGCAAGCATCATCCGCCGCATGTGGAAATTTTGCCGTTGTTCGCGCGTCTTTCTGCACAGGAGCAGGAACGCGTATTCAAGATCTCGAATGCGCGCCGTATCGTGCTCGCCACCAACGTCGCGGAAACCTCGCTGACCGTGCCCGGCATACGTTACGTCGTCGATGCCGGTCTGGCGCGCGTCAAGCGCTACAGCTATCGCAACAAGGTCGAGCAGTTGCAGATCGAGCCGATTGCGCAATCGGCGGCGAACCAGCGCGCCGGCCGTTGCGGCCGTGTCGCCGCCGGCGTCTGTATCCGTCTGTACGACGAGCAGGATTATCTGCTGCGGCCGAAATTCACCGAGCCGGAAATTCTGCGTTCGTCACTGGCGTCGGTCATTTTGCGGATGAAATCTCTTCATCTCGCCGATGTGGAAACCTTTCCCTTCATCGAGCCGCCGCTGGGCCGTGCGATTGCCGACGGTTATCAATTGCTGCAGGAGCTGGGTGCCGTCGATGATGAAAATCGCCTCACCAAACTTGGCCGCGAACTGGCGCGCCTGCCGCTGGATCCGCGCGTGGGCCGGATGATTCTCGCCGCAAAAGACAATGTCTGCCTGATGGAAGTCTTGATCATCGCCGCAGCCTTGTCGGTACAGGATCCGCGCGATAGGCCGATGGAAGCGCAGGCGGCCGCCGACAACGCGCACAAGAAATTCGTCGATGAAAAATCGGAATTCCAGAGTTATCTGAAAATCTGGAAATGGTTCGAAGACGCGATCGCGCACAAGAAATCGAATCGTCTGTTGCAGGAAGAATGCCGCACCAGCTTCCTGTCGCAACTGCGCCTGCGTGAATGGCGCGATGTGCATTCTCAATTGCTGACCATCGTGCGCGAGCAGGGCTGGCGCTTGAATGAAGCGCCCGCAACCTACGAGCAATTGCATACTGCGCTGCTGACCGGCCTGCTCGGTAATATTGGCTTCAAGTCGGAAGAAGAGCAACACTACATCGGCGCGCGCGCCATCAAGTTCCATATCTGGCCGGGTTCATCGCTGATCAAGAAGGCCGGCAAATGGATCATGGCCGCCGAGCTGGTCGATACCACCCGTCTTTATGCGCGTTGCATTGCGCAGATTCAGCCGGAATGGCTGGAACGCGTCGCCGGTCACTTGCTGAAAAAATCGTATGGTGAGCCGCGCTGGGAAAAGCGCACCGCCCAAGTGTCCGCCTATGAGCGCGCGACCTTGTACGGGCTGGTGGTCTACAGCCAGCGCCGCATTCAATACGGCTTGATCAATCCGGCCGATGCGCGCGAAATATTCATACGTGACGCCCTGGTCGGTGGCGACTTCGACACGCGTGCGCCGTTTTTTGCGCACAACAACAAGCTGATACGCGAGATCGAGAATCTCGAACACAAGTCGCGTCGCCTGGATGTATTGGTTGACGACGAATTGATTGCCGCGTTTTACGACAAGATCATCCCGGCCGATATCCACAACGGCATCAGCTTCGAAAAGTGGCACAAGGAAGCGACCGCCAAAGAACCCAAGCTGCTGTATCTGAATCGTGATGATTTGATGCGGCATGAGGCGGCTGGCGTGACGACCGAGCTGTTCCCTA
The DNA here is from genome assembly GCA_000026125.1 of Herminiimonas arsenicoxydans. GTDB lineage: Bacteria > Pseudomonadota > Gammaproteobacteria > Burkholderiales > Burkholderiaceae_D > Oxalicibacterium > Oxalicibacterium arsenicoxydans. The sequence goes on from CU207211.1 coordinate 1,095,415, forward strand.
AGATGATGAATGTCGCCGGTGTCGAGATGCTGTTGTCGTATCACTTCGAACCCGGTACGCCGCGCGATGGCGTGACGCTGACTGTGCCTCTATATGCATTGAATCAGGTTTCCGCCGATCGGTGCGAGTGGCTGGTTCCTGGGATGCTGAAGGAAAAAGTCCATCTGCTGATCAAGTCCTTGCCGCAAAAATTGCGCCGCCATTGCGTGCCACTGCCTGATTACGCAGCCGGTTTTTGCGACCGTGCGCAGACTGCACATGCTTTCGGCAAAGGCAGCTTGCTGGATGCAGTGATAGCCGATGTGCGTGAACAAACCGGCATCGCTACCAAGACGACAGACTACAAGCTGGAGACCTTGTCCTCGCATCAGTTCATGAACTTCAAGATCATTGATGAACATGGCCGCCAGCTGGAGATGGGGCGCAATCTGGGCACCTTGCGTTCGGAATTTGGCGGGCAGGCGAGGGAAAGTTTCCAGCGTATTGCGGAACAGACGGCGATGCCGCTGGCAGCAGGTTTGCTGGGCCAGTCGACTGGCGTTGGTAAAGCCAGCGCTATCGCAGTCAAGGCACAAGCGTCGACTCCAGCCGCTGCAACGCAGTCAGGTAAAGCTACTCAGGTCGCGGGCAAAGCCGCCAGTGCGACCACACATCAAAACCTGACTAGCTGGACCTTTGGCGAATTGCCGGAGCTGCTGGAAATCCAGCAGGGCAGGCAAACGCTGATCGGTTTTCCGGCACTGGTCGACAAGAGCACACATTGCGATCTGGAAGTCTTTGACGATCCGGCGGAAGCTGCGCGCGTGCATCGTATAGGCTTGCGTCGCCTGCTGGCGTTGCAGTTGAAAGAACAGCTCAAGTATCTGGAAAAGAACATACCCGGCCTGCAGCAGATGGGCATGCAGTTCATGGCGCTCGGTTCGCAGGAAGAGTTGCGCGAACAGATCATCAACGCCGGACTGGAGCGCGCCTGCCTGCTGGAACCGTTGCCGAAGAATGCAGAGGAATTCAATGCGCGCAAGGATGAAGGGAAATCGCGTCTCGGTTTGCTGGTCAACGAAATCGCACGCCTGCTCGGCCTGATCCTAAGCGAATATCATGGCTTGCCGAAGAAGCTGCAAACCGTGAAGGCACATGCACAAGCCGTCACTGACATTCAGTCGCAGCTGCAAGGCTTGGTCAGCAAACGCTTCCTTGCCGAAACCGGCTACAGCAATCTCACGCATTTCCCGCGTTATCTGAAGGCGATCAACGTGCGTATCGATAAATTGCGCGCCGACCCTGCGCGCGATGCACGTGCAATGAGCGAATGGCAGCAGGTTGCCGCACCGTGGCAACGTGCGCTGAAGGAGCGTCATGGCGATCCGAAGATGACAGAGTTCCGCTGGCTGCTGGAAGAATTGCGCGTGTCGCTGTATGCACAGGAATTGCGTACGCCCATGCCGGTTTCCGCCAAACGGCTGCAAAAGGTATGGGAAACCATGCAGCGCTGACACCTTATCCTTGCTGCAAATCATGGAATGGCCATCTATTTCGCGTAAAATTGCGCGAACTCCACAATAACCATCCTTATCACCGAAAAAATGACGATTAAATCTGACAAATGGATACGCCGCATGGCGCAGGAAACCGGCATGATCGAACCGTTCGAGCCCGGACAGGTGCGTCAGTCTAACGGCCAGAAGATAGTCTCTTACGGTACCTCGTCCTACGGCTACGATATTCGCTGTGCCGATGAATTCAAGATATTCACCAACATCAACAGCACCATCGTCGATCCGAAAAACTTCGATGAAAATTCCTTCGTCGATGTCAAAAGCGACGTCTGCATCATCCCGCCGAACTCGTTTGCCTTGGCCCGGACCATCGAATACTTTCGCATTCCGCGCAATGTGCTGACGATCTGCCTTGGCAAATCGACGTATGCACGCTGCGGCATCATCGTCAACGTCACGCCATTCGAGCCTGAATGGGAAGGTTATGTGACGCTGGAGTTTTCCAACACGACACCGCTGCCTGCAAAGATTTATGCCGGCGAGGGCTGCGCGCAGGTGCTGTTCTTTGAAAGCGATGAAGTGTGCGAAGTGTCGTACAAGGATAGGGGCGGTAAATATCAGGGACAGCATGGGGTGACCTTGCCGAAGGCCTGATGAGGGTTGATACGATAAGGCGGCATGCGTTTGCCGATGGTCGGCAATCAAGCCTGGAAAACCTTGATTGATTTTTCATGCCGTCGCCCTTCAGACAGGAAGGCAGTTACTCTCTGTGTTCCAGGACACGCTCTATACGCTTGTCCGGTACCAGCCACATGATAGCCACGAGTACGTACAGGGATATCGACAACCACTCCAGCCAGAATGCAGCCGGAATCGCCATGGCGTAAAGGACGGGCGAGAGCTTGCCTTTCCAGTCCTTGCCGACGGCGCGTTTCAACAGCGATTGCGGCCCTTGTGACGCGATAATCAGGCGTTCGAGTATCCAATAGGCAAGGGCGGACATCAGCAAGACCACGCCGTAAATCGCAGATGGCATCGGGCCGAAATGATTTTCACCCATCCAGCCTGTGACGAAGGGAATCAGGGATAGCCAGAACAACAGATGCAGGTTGGCCCACAGCATGGCGCCCGTGACCTTTTCGCAGGTGTGCAGCATGTGATGGTGGTTGTTCCAGTAGATGCCGAGATAGGCAAAGCTGAGAACATAGCTGAGGAATACCGGGATCAGCGATTTCAGCGCATCCAGGCTTTCACCGTGCGGGATTTTCAATTCCAGCACCATGATGGTGATAAGGATGGCAATCACGCCATCGCTGAATGCTTCGACCCGATTTTTCCCCATCATGCCCCCGTCTGACTAACAGCACTCTCTTTTGCAGAAGGACCGGGACAGCCGTGGAAAATGTGCAGCGCGGATGAGTGCCTGCCGGGAACGCTCATCCCCGGGAAGTGGATGCATCCAGCGATGCCTAGCGCAAGGCTTCTATCAATTTATCCAGTTTCACCGCATCCACGCAAAATGCGCGTATTCCTTCTGCCAGTTTTTCCGTCGCCATTGCATCGTCATTCAGCATGCTGCGGAAAGTCTTTTCATCCAGCGTCAGTTTTTCCAGATCAGAATTTTTTGCTGCCTCGGGGCTGAGCTTGCGTGTCAATGTCGCATCCGACTCGGCCAGTTTCTGCAATAACTCCGGACTGATGGTCAGCAGATCGCAGCCGGCCAGTTCGATGATTTGCGAGGTGTTGCGGAAACTGGCACCCATCACTTCGGTCTGGTAGCCGAACTTGCGATAGTAAGTGTAGATGCGCTTGACCGATTGCACGCCCGGATCGTCGGCGCCGGTGTAATCGGTGCCGGTGGATTTTTTGTACCAGTCGTAGATGCGGCCCACGAACGGCGAGATCAGTTGCACTTTGGCGTCGGCGCAGGCGATCGCTTGCGGCAGCGAGAACAGCAGTGTCAGGTTGCAGTGTATGCCTTCCTTCTCCAGCACTTCAGCCGCACGTATGCCTTCCCATGTCGAAGCGATCTTGATCAATACGCGTTCGCGCGAAATGCCTGCTGCTTCATACAGACGGATCAATTCGCGGCCCTTGGCGATCGAGCCTGCGGTATCGAAGGACAGGCGCGCGTCGGTTTCTGTCGAGACGCGGCCCGGAATGATCTTGAGAATTTCAGTGCCGAAGGCGACCAGCAGGTGGTCGACGATTTGCGCTGTACTTTTGCCGGCGTGTTCGCGCGCGATTTTTTCCATGATCGGGCGGTATTCATCCTTTTGCACGGCTTTCAGGATCAATGAAGGATTGGTGGTGGCATCTTGCGGTGTGAAGGCCTTGATCGATTGAAAGTCGCCAGTGTCGGCAACGATGGTCGTGTATTGCTTCAGTTGTTCGAGTTGGTTCATGGCGTGCTTATGAATGAATGTTTGAGCGATGTTGCGATCTATTGTACTCAAAGTGGACAGGAACCTGTCGATACAAGGAGCAGTTGTCGACAGCTATCGCAGAAATGAATCGAACTGCATTTCGATTTTCTGCAGGGCTTTTTGCGCGTTGAGCATTTTCTTGCGGCGCTCGGGACTCAAACGCAATGCCAGCCCTACGGCCAGAATATCGATCACCACCAGATGGGCGAGTCGCGCCGAGATGGGCGTGTAGGGATCGGTATGGAAGTGCAGGTCGATCGGGATCAGCACGGTCGCCAGTTCTGCCAGCGGCGTGCCGCTGGGCGCGAGGATGACGACATCGGCACCGCAGGAGCGCGCCAGTTGCACGCTGCGCAGCAGGGCGATGCTGTTGCCGCGTTGCGAGATGGCGACCACTGCATCGCCTTTTTTCAGCAGGGAAGCGGCGATGCTGTGGATGTGCGGATCGGCATAGGCGACCGTCGGGATGCCGGAGCGAAAAAATTTGTGCTGCGCGTCGGCAGCAATGATGCCGGAGGTGCCCTGGCCGTAAAACTCGATGCGATTGGCGCGCGCCAGCACTTGCAGCGCCTGCTCGATGGCGTTGGCGTCCAGGCTGTTGCGCAAGTCGAGCAGGGTATTGATGGAGCGGCTGCAAATCTTGCTGACCAGATCGGTCGCCAGATCTTCCGGTGCCGGCGATTCATCGGCGCCCGGTGCGAGCGCCAGGCCCTGCGCCAGCTTCATCTTGAATGCGTGCCAGCCGTCGAAGCCGATGGCGCGGCAAAAGCGCACCACGGTCGGTTCCGATACATCGGCTTTTTTGGCCAGCGCCGTGATGTTTTCGGCGATCGCCAGCTCGGGCTGCTCCAATACGGCGAGCGCGACTTTTTTTTCCGATTTGGAAAGCGAGTCGTACTGGGTGCGTATCGAATCAAGCAGCATGGGGTTTCCCGTTGTTTATTCCGACTATTCCGGCAACGCTTCTTCGCGCCATTGCAAGCCATCGCGCCCGATCAGGGCGCTGGCTGCGGCGGGGCCCCAGGTGCCGGATGTATACGGCATCGGTTCATTGCCCTCGTGCTCCCAGTAGCGCAGTACGGGTTCCACCCATTCCCACGCTGCTTCCAGTTCGTCGCTGCGCATGAACAAGGTCAGTTGGCCGCGCAATACATCCAGCAGCAGGCGTTCATAGGCATCCATGCGCGGCGCCTTGAAGGTTTCGGCGAAATCCAGTTCGAGTTCGACCGGCTTCAGGCGCATGCCGTCGCCTGGCGTTTTGGCCATCAGATTTAATTGCAGGCCGTCGTCCGGCTGCAGACGGATCACCAGGCAGTTCGGCTGAAAGCTGCTATTCGATTGCGTAAAAATAGAATGCGGAATTGCCTTGAAACGCACCACGATCTCGGCCAGCTGATCGGCCATGCGTTTGCCGGTACGCAGATAGAACGGCACACCGGCCCAGCGCCAGGTATCGATCTCGGCTTTGACGGCCACGAAGGTTTCGGTATTTGACTCCGGGTTGGCATTTTTTTCCTGCCGGTAGGCCGGCACTGCCTTGCCTTCGACATGGCCGGCGCGATACTGGCCGCGCACGATATTCCTGGCCAGCGTGGTCGGCGTGAACGGTTTGAGCGAACGCAGGACCTTGAGCTTTTCATCGCGCACTGCATCGGCAGAGACGGACAGCGGCGGTTCCATGGCGACGATACACAGCAATTGCAGCAAATGGTTTTGCAGCATGTCGCGCAGTGCACCGGAGGTTTCGTAATAACCCATGCGATTGCCGACGCCGATTTCTTCGGCAATCGTGATCTGCACGTCGGAAATCCATTCGCGCCGCCACAGCGGTTCAAACAGCACATTGCCGAAGCGCAGAGCGAGCAGATTCTGCACCGCTTCCTTGCCGAGGTAATGGTCGATGCGGAAAATTTGCGATTCCTTGAAGACCTGACCGACCTCCAGATTGATTTCCTTTGCGCTGGCGAGGTCGCGACCCAGCGGTTTTTCCAGCACGACGCGCGAATGTTCGGTGGCCAGTCCGCGTGCCGACAGATTGTGGCAAATCCTGGCAAACAGCGTAGGCGGTGTCGCCAGATAAAACACGCGTGTGATGTTGGTATCGCTGCGCAGTACATCGTTGAGCGGCTGGTAAGTGGCGGCATCGGTGGCGTCCAGCGAGACATAGCGCACGCGGGCGCAGAACTTGTCCCAGGACGCTTGTGCGAACACTTTTTCATTGATGTGCTGCCGTGCATTTTCGTTCAGTGCCTGGACGAATTCGGCATCGTTCCAGTTTTGACGGCCGATGCAGATGATTTGCGCGGTGGCCGGCAAATCGCCTGCGCGGTCGCGTGCATACATTGCCGGGATCAGTTTGCGCATCGACAAATCGCCGCCGCCGCCAAACAGGACAAGATCAAAATCGGTAAGAGCCATGGTTGTTATTGATTGATGTAGTGAAGGATGTGTTCATCGGAACAGCATCACGGTAAATTGTTTTTTTGACCTGGTGATTACATTTTTTCCCGGGCGCGTGCAATCAAGCCATTGGTCGAACTGTCATGTTGCGCCGGTCTGGCCTGTTCCGCCAGTTCCTGCGCGATGTTTTTTGCCAGCAGCTTGCCCAGTTCCACGCCCCATTGATCGAAACTGTTAATGCCCCAGATCACGCCTTGTACAAACACCTTGTGTTCATACAGGGCGATTAACGCACCAAGTGTGCCCGGGGTTAACGCATCCATCAAAATAGTGTTGCTGGGACGGTTGCCGGGGAAGCTGCGATGCGGAATCAGTTTTTCGACTTCCTCAGGCGGCAAGCCCTGTCCCTGCAAGTCGGCGCGTACCTCATCCGCGTTCCTGCCGCGCATGAAGGCTTCCGATTGGGCAAAGCAGTTCGCCAGCAAAAGCAGTTGATGCGATTCCAGTGTGTGCGATGGTTGCAGAGCCGCGATGAAATCGACCACCGCCACATCGGTGCCCTGATGCAGCAGCTGGAAATAGGCATGCTGGCCATTGGTGCCTACATCGCCCCAGATGACGGGGCAGGTTGCGACTTCTACCTTTGAACCATCGACCTTGATGCGCTTGCCGTTGCTTTCCATTTCCAGTTGCTGTAGGTAACCGGGAAACAGGCGCAAATCCTGGTGATACGGCGCGATTGAAATCGACGTGCTGCCGATGAAATTGCGATTCCAGATACCTATCAGTGCCAGAATGACGGGCAGATTCTTTTCCAGCGGTGTGTGCTGGAAATGCTGATCCATTGCATGCGCACCGGCGAGAAATTCCCGGAAACGATCCATGCCGATGTACATCACCAGCGCCAGGCCGATCGCAGACCAGACCGAATAGCGTCCGCCTACCCAATCCCAGAACGGGAACATGTTTTCCGCTGCTATGCCGAATTCGGTAACCAGATCCAGTTGCGTCGAGACGGCAACGAAATGTTTGGGCAACTGGCTGGCATTGGTACTGCGCAGCAACCAGGCGCGCGCCGAGCGCGCATTCGTCATGGTTTCCGACGTGCCGAAGGTTTTCGAGGCAATGATAAAAAGAGTCGTGGCAGGATCGATGCGTGGTAGCAGGGCATCGAGATCGTGGCCGTCCACATTGGAAACAAAATGCATGACCAGGCGCGGATGACCGAACGAACGCAGCGCCTGGCAAGTCATTTTCGGTCCCAGATATGAGCCGCCTATGCCGATATTGACGATGTCGGTAATTTCGCGCCCGTCGTAGCCGCGCCATGTACCCGAACGAACCCGTTCGGAAAACGCAGCCATCCGGTCGAGTACGGCGTGTATGTCGGGAATGATGTCGTGGCCGTCGAGTGCCAGTTTGTCGCTGCGCGGCCTGCGCAAAGCGGTATGCAGTACGGCGCGATGTTCGGTGCGATTGATTTGTTCGCCGGCAAACATCGCGTCGCGTTGCGCTTCCACCCGGGTTTCGCGCGCGAGTGCATGCAGCAGATCCATGGTCTGGTCGTTGACGATATTCTTCGAGTAATCGAAAAACAGGCCTGCGCCTTCAGTCGAGAGCTTGGTAAAGCGCGCAGGATCCTGGGCAAACAGATCGCGTACCTGCCAGTTTTTCGCTTCCGCGTGATGTTGTTGCAGCGCCTGAAAAGCAGGAGAGGCGATGAGAGAGGGAGTGCGCATGGGCAATATATGCGATAAAAGTTGGATTTAACTATACATCAAATTATGGTAATTTCACTACAAATATATTCCGCGCAGGCAAGGCGTCAAATCGAATGCGCATCGCTGCTTATCTGTAGCCAGCCTGTTACGGATGCGCCTGAGAGATGAAAGTTCAATCTGCCGGGACGATTTGTCCGGTTTGCAGGATAATGCTGCAAAAGTGAATTTCCTGCGGAATTGCGTGTCCTAGGTTTTCGTAGGAAAACCAAAAAAGATGATGGCTTGACACGATTTATTGTAGTAAAATTTCAAAACTGTTTTCAAGGATTTCATATGCCGCTCAATCCCGTCGTGTCTGCTGTCACCGAGCGGATCATGGAGCGCAGTCGCCCTTATCGCGCTGCTTACCTGAATCAATTGTCGGAATCCATACAGCAGGGTGTGCAGCGCAGCTCCTTGTCCTGTACCAATCTCGCACACGGATTTGCGGCTTTCCCGGCCAACGACAAACTGGTATTGAAGCAGCAGAAAAATCCCTCGGTTGCCATCATCTCGGCTTACAACGACATGCTGTCGGCGCATCAGCCTTATGAGCGCTTTCCGCGCATCATCAAGGATGCGGTGCGTGCAGCGGGCGGCGTGGCGCAATTTGCCGGCGGCGTACCCGCCATGTGCGACGGCATTACGCAAGGGCAGCCGGGCATGGAACTGTCGCTGTTCTCGCGCGATACGATCGCGATGTCGACCGCCATTGCGCTGTCGCACAATATGTTCGATGCGGCGGTCTTTCTTGGCATCTGCGACAAGATCGTGCCGGGTTTGCTGATCGGCGCCTTGCACTTCGGCCACCTGCCTGCGGTGTTCATCCCGGGCGGGCCGATGACAACCGGCATGTCCAATTCCGAAAAATCCAGAATCCGTCAGCTCTACGCGCAGGGCAAGATCGATCGCGAAGCCTTGCTCGAAGCCGAATCCAAGTCTTATCACGATGCCGGCACCTGCACTTTTTACGGCACTGCCAACAGCAATCAGATGCTGATGGAAGTGATGGGCCTGCATCTGCCGGGCTCTGCATTCGTGACGCCGAATACGCCTTTGCGCGATGCCTTGACCGTACGGGCCGCCCAACGCGCAGTGGAAATCAGCGCGCAGGGACAAACCTTCACGCCGGTCGGTCGACTGGTCGACGAAAAAACCATCGTCAATGCCATCGTGGCGCTGCTGACTACCGGCGGATCGACCAATCACACGATCCATCTGATTGCGATTGCCAAGGCGGCCGGCATTGTGATCGACTGGAACGATTTCGACCAATTGTCGGCAGTCGTGCCGCTGCTGACGCGCATTTATCCAAACGGCGAAGCCGACGTCAATCATTTCCATGCCGCTGGCGGCACCGGGTTCGTGATTCGCGAATTGCTGGATGCAGGATTGCTGCATGACGATGTGACGACGATCCTGGGTGAAGGCTTGCGTGCGCATTGCGCCGAACCTTTTCTCGATGGCGATCAGGCAGTGTGGAAGCCGGCGCCGCACATCAGTGCCGACGAAAGCGTGTTGCGCCCGGCCGATCGGCCGTTTGCGCCGGATGGCGGCTTGCGTCTGCTGACCGGCAATCTCGGACGTGCGGTAATAAAAATTTCTGCGGTCAAGCCCGAGTATCACCGGGTCGAGGCGCCGGCAATTGTTTTCAAGTCGCAGGAAGAATTCATGCACGCCTATCAGGATGGAAAACTGAATCAGGATTTCGTTGCGGTCGTGCGCTTTCAGGGACCGAAGGCGAACGGCATGCCTGAATTGCATGCATTGACGCCTGCGCTCGGCAGCTTGCAGGATGCCGGTTTCCACGTCGCACTGGTGACCGACGGCCGCATGTCCGGCGCTTCCGGCAAGGTGCCGGCGGCCATTCACGTTTCGCCGGAAGTACTGGCCGGCGGCCCGCTGGGAAAGATACGCGATGGCGACATCATTCTGCTGGATGCCGAAGCGGGTATTTTGCAGGCCTTGGTCGATGCTGCCGAGTGGCAGCAACGGCCGCATGCATCGGTGGATCGTTCCGCGAACGTGGTGGGCATGGGACGCGAACTGTTTGCCATGTTCCGCTCATCGGTCAGCATCGCCGAAGAAGGCGCAGCAACATTTGCCCTGCCGCGCCTGCTTGTGCCGACCGATATCGAGGTCAATCTGCCGAAAGGCGATGCTGAACCGTTCAGCGACGAAGACACCCACGTTCAACAATCGATATGAACAGCACAGAATGAATAAGCCCATGAACCTGCTTGAAATTATGCGGTGCTCGCCGGTCATTCCGGTGATTGCTATTGATGATCTGTCGCATGCCGTACCGTTGGCACGAGCGCTGGTGGCAGGCGGCATCCGCGTACTGGAAGTGACCTTGCGGACGCAATACGGCCTGGCCGCCATTCGTGAAATAGCGGAGCAGGTTCCTGAAGCGATACTCGGCGTCGGTACGCTGACGCGACATGAAGATTTCGCAGCGGCACGCGATGCCGGTGCCATCTTTGGCGTGTCGCCCGGCTTGACGAAGGAGTTGATCGAAGGCGCACGTTCCAGCGGTTTGCCGCTGTTGCCGGGCGTGATGACGCCATCGGAAGTGATGAGGGCGCGCGAAGCGGGTTTTCGTCAGGTGAAGCTTTTCCCTGCAGTACCGGCTGGCGGCGTCGGCATGTTGAATGCGATTGCAGGTCCGCTGCCGGACATGCTGTTTTGTCCTACCGGCGGGATTTCACAAGAGACTGCCGCGCAGTTCCTTGCCTGTAAAAATGTGGCATGCGTAGGTGGGTCGTGGTTGACGCCGAAGGATGCGCTGGCGGCAGGGGATTGGGCGCGGGTTACCGCTTTGGCCAAGGCGGCTTCGGCGCTCAGATAGTTTCTTGTTTGCCAATATTTCCTTTGGTCGTTGTGGCTGGCCAAACCAGTTCAGCAACTGCGTATTCGCGAAGAAAAACCAGCTTTCAGCATCGAATCCCCGTTAAATGCTGGCAAGCCTTCTGTCAGGCGCTGCCAGCCAGCCCCCGCAATGGTAGAATGTCAGGTTATCTAAATTCATATCCGCAAAGGCTTTATCAGTGCTTTCCACAGCTAATATCACGATGCAGTTCGGCCCCAAGCCGCTGTTTGAAAACATTTCCGTCAAATTTGGTGACGGCAACCGTTACGGCCTGATCGGTGCCAACGGTTGCGGCAAATCGACCTTCATGAAAATTCTCGGCGGCGATCTGGACCCGTCGGCTGGCACCGTCATGCTCGATCCGAACGAGCGTCTGGGTAAATTGCGCCAGGATCAATTTGCATTTGAAGAAATGCGCGTGCTGGATGTCGTGATGATGGGCCATACGGAAATGTGGGCGGCGATGTCGGAGCGCGATGCGATTTACGCGAATCCGGAAGCGACTGACGACGATTACATGAAGGCGGCTGATCTGGAAGCCAAGTTTGCCGAGTACGATGGTTACACCGCTGAGTCGCGTGCCGGCGAACTGTTGCTGGGTGCCGGCGTTGCCATCGATCTGCATCAGGGGCCGATGAGCAATGTCTCGCCAGGCTGGAAGCTGCGCGTATTGCTGGCGCAGGCGCTGTTCTCGAACCCGGACATACTGCTGCTCGACGAGCCGACCAACAACCTGGATATCAATACGATCCGCTGGCTGGAAGATGTGCTCAACGAGCGCAACTCGACCATGATCATCATTTCACATGATCGCCATTTCCTGAATCAGGTCTGTACGCACGTCGCCGATATGGATTACGGCACGCTGAAGATTTATCCGGGCAACTACGACGACTACATGTTTGCTTCGACGCAGGCGCGCAATCAGCAACTGGCGAACAATGCGAAAGCGAAAGACAAGGTTGCCGAGCTGCAGGAATTTGTCCGCCGCTTTGCCGCGAACAAATCCAAGGCACGTCAGGCGACGTCGCGCGCCAAGCAGATCGAAAAGATCAAGGTCGACGACATCAAGCCATCGTCGCGCGCTTATCCATTCGTGCGTTTTGACGGCGAGAAAAAACTGCATCGCCTGGCAGTGGAAGCGGAAACGATTTCAAAAGCATACGATCGCCAGCTGTTCAAGAACTTCAGCATCATGGTGGAAGCTGGTGAGCGCATCGCGATCATCGGCGCCAACGGTGCCGGTAAAACGACTTTGCTGCGCTGCATAGGCGGCGAGGAAATCACCGGACTGGCTGCGGATCAGGGGCGCGTCAAATGGGCCGAGAATGCCAATGTCGGCTACATGCCGCAAGATCCGACCGAGGATTTTGCCAGCGACAAGAATCTGACCGACTGGATGGGACAGTGGACGCAGGAAGGCGACGACGATCAGGCAGTACGTTCGATACTCGGTCGCCTGCTGTTCGGTGGCGACGATGTGAAGAAATCGGTCAGGGTATTGTCCGGCGGTGAAAAAGGGCGCATGACCTACGGCAAGCTGATGCTGGGCCGTCACAATGTGCTGCTGATGGATGAACCGACCAACCACATGGATATGGAGTCCATCGAATCGCTGAATATTGCGCTGGAAAAATATGCCGGTACGCTGATTTTCGTTTCGCATGACCGCGAATTCGTTTCTTCGCTGGCAACGCGCGTGCTGGAATTGAAAGATGGCGAAATCATCGATTTCCAGGGTACGTACGAGGATTATCTGTCCAGCCAGGGTATCGAGTAATTGCTGTAAATAAAAAGCGCGACGTGGAATATTCCCGTCGCGCTTTTTTACGCTTGGAATTTGACTTGCCCTTGTGCATCCATGACTCTGCCATCAGAGACAAATGACGCTACAATTTGCCTGAACCGTAATTACGAATTCACCGCTTAAATTCATCGCATACACTTATGCGTCTTCAATACCGACATTGAGCAGCCATGCAGACCCAGTTTATTAAAACAATTGAATTTGAACGTCCCGGGATGGAAAGCGGCAGCAGTTGCGTGGCCCACGCGTGGGCACGCACACCGGCGACGCCATCGCCAGAAGAAAAAATCGCCCTGAAGGACCGCATCAGACACTTGCTGAAAGAGCGCGAAGCCGTATTGGTGGCGCATTACTACGTCGATGCCGATCTGCAGGATCTGGCGGAAGAAACCGGCGGCTGCGTGTCCGATTCGCTGGAAATGGCACGCTTCGGTCGCGATCATCCGGCCAAGACGCTGGTGGTAGCCGGCGTAAAGTTCATGGGTGAAACGGCGAAAATCCTGAGCCCTGAAAAAACCATTCTGATGCCGGATCTGGACGCGACCTGTTCGCTGGATCTCGGTTGTCCAGTCGACGAGTTCCATGCTTTCTGCGATGCGCATCCTGATCGCGTGGTCGTCGTGTATGCGAATACCAGCGCGGCAGTGAAGGCGCGCGCAGACTGGATGGTGACGTCATCCATCGGCTTGAAGATCGTCGAGCATCTGCATGTACAAGGCAAGAAAATCCTGTGGGCGCCGGACAAGCATCTGGGCGGCTACATACAAAAACAGACTGGCGCCGATATGCTGCTGTGGCAGGGTTCCTGCCTGGTGCACGATGAATTCAAGGCAGTGGAACTGGAGCTGCTGAAGAAGGAACATCCACTGGCGAAAGTGCTGGTGCATCCGGAATCGCCTGCTGCCGTCGTGGCGCTGGCCGATGCGGTCGGCTCGACTTCGCAACTGATCCATGCTGCGCAAACCATGGATGCGCCGGAATTCATCGTCGCTACCGACAACGGTATTTTGCACAAGATGAAAATGGCCGCGCCGGGCAAAATTTTCATCGATGCGCCGACTGCCGGCAATAGTGCGACCTGCAAAAGCTGTGCGCATTGCCCTTGGATGGCCATGAACGGTTTGCAGAATCTGCTGGACGTGCTGGAATCGGGCCGCAATGAAATTCACGTCGATCCGGAAATCGGTCGCAAGGCAACCGTTTGCATCGATCGCATGCTCGATTTCGCTGCCGCGCAAAAAGCCAATGTGCGTCCATCCAGCGATCTGGCAAAAGAACAAAAACTGTTTTCAGGAATAGGACCGGCATGAGTCTGCTGCGTAATCCGTTTGCCCCTTTCGATGCTGCTTTGACGGCAGCGTTTGAAGACAATATTGTGACGGCGCTGGCTGAAGACGTCGGTAGCGGCGACGTCACCGGCAAGCTGGTGCCGGAACACGAAATCGTGCAAGCGCGCGTGATCGTGCGCGAAGCAGCCGTGTTGTGCGGTGCGCCGTGGTTTGAAGCAGTCATGAAACAGGTGGATGCACGCATACGCATTGAGTGGCGTTATGCAGAAGGCGCCCTGATGCAGGCAGACAGCGAAGTGTGCGCCATCGAAGCGCCGGCACGCGCCTTGCTGACGGCTGAGCGTACCGCCCTGAATTTCCTGCAATTGCTGTCCGGGGTTGCCACGGCGACGCGCGCTTACGTCGAATTGATCGCCGGCACCAAGGCAGCCATTCTCGATACGCGCAAGACTTTGCCAGGTTTGCGTCTGGCGCAAAAATACGCAGTGCGCGTAGGCGGCGGCAAGAATCAGCGACTGGCACTGTATGATGGCATCCTGATCAAGGAAAATCATATTGCCGCGGCCGGCGGTGTGACGGCCGCCATGCAGGCTGCGCTTGCCTTGCAAGCGGGTGTAACGATACAGATAGAGGTGGAAAATCTGGCGCAGCTTGAAGCTGCTTTGGCGGCAGGTGCACAATCGGTGCTGCTGGACAATTTTTCATTGTCCGATATGCGGACGGCGGTTGTCTTGACGAATGGTCGCGCCTTGCTCGAAGCGTCCGGCGGCGTGAATCGCGATTCGGTGCGCGCGATTGCGGAAACCGGCGTGGATCGCATCTCCATTGGCGGCTTGACCAAGGATGTGAGGGCTACCGATTATTCCTTGCGCATTATCGAGAGTAAGTAGGATGTGATGTTTTTGAAGAGGCCGCTTTGTGCGGCTTTTTTATTTGTGGATTTTTTGTTTGCTGTCGTTGATGCTGGTATTTCTTCTGGCCGCTCAACTTGCAGGGATAGTCCAGCATGCCAAACCAGATCGAAGACGCGACAACCGAGTCATCCCGACATTCACATCTCACCGAACATCCCTGAAAGTACGGATATCTGCCTGCATTGCATAATGCAGGCAAGTCATCCGGTAAAATAGCGCCCTAGGCTTCTTAATATCAACCACCAATTTCCGCATACGCCATGACCCAAGATGAAATGAAACAAGCAGTTGCCCGCGCTGCAATCGAATATGTTGTTCCGGGTGAAATTATTGGGGTCGGTACCGGCTCTACTGCCAATTTTTTCATCGACGAACTGGGCAAAATCAAGGATCGCATCAAAGGCGCAGTCGCTTCATCGGAAGCGACCGCACAACGCCTGAAATCGCATGGCATTGCTGTTTTCGATCTGAACGAGATCGATGCCATGTCGGTATATATCGACGGTGCGGATGAAATCACTGCGCAAGGGGCAATGATCAAGGGCGGCGGCGCGGCACTGACGCGTGAAAAAATCGTTGCTTCTGTCGCCAAACAATTTGTTTGCATTGCCGATGGCTCGAAACTGGTGGATCTGCTGGGCAATTTCCCCTTGCCGGTGGAAGTGATTCCGATGGCGCAAGCGGTGGTGGCGCGCAAGCTGGCGGCACTGGGCGGCGAACCGCGTCTGCGATTGAAGGATGGCAAGCCGCTGGTGACCGATAATGGCTGCTTCATCATTGATGTGCTGGGCTTGAAGATTCAAGATCCTGCCGAACTGGAAGCGCAGATCAACAATATCGTCGGGGTGGTAACGGTCGGCCTGTTTGCACGGCGCGGCGCCGATATTGCCTTGCTCGGCACGGCAGAAGGCGTCAAGCGTCTGACGTTCTAGTCTGAACCCTCAAGCGCTGCTGCACGCTCACCGCTGCAGCAGCAGTTCAAAATGCTGGTGTGAAACCGGCCTGCTCATCAAATATCCCTGACCTTCGTTACAGGCACTTTTCAGCAAGAACTGGAATTGCTCTTCCGTTTCTATTCCTTCCGCCAGTACCGTCAGATTCAGGTTGTGGCCGAGCGAGATGATCGCCTTGACGATGGCGGCGCTATCCTGGCTGGTGGCGAGGTCGCGCACGAAGGATTGATCGATTTTCAAGGTGTCGACCGGGAAGCGCTTCAGATAACTGAGGCTGGAATAGCCGGTGCCGAAATCGTCCAGCGAAATTTTTACGCCCAGCAGGCGCAGGCGGGTCAGTAGCGCAAACGATTTTTCCACATCGCTTGCCATCACGCTTTCGGTGATTTCCAGTTCCAGATATTGCGCTTCCAGCCCCGTTTCCGCCAATACCTGTTCTACCTGCTCGACGATATCACCGCGCGCCAGTTGACGCGACGACAGATTGACCGAGATCGTGATGGGCGCATAACCTGCCAGTTGCCAGGCACGATTCTGCCGGCAGGCGGTTTCCAATACCCATACACCGATAGGGATGATCAGGCCGGTTTCTTCTGCCAGTGGAATGAAGCTGCCTGGCGACACCATGCCTTCTGCGCTGTTCCAGCGTATCAAGGCTTCGGCACCGATGATGTCGCCGTTTGCGAGATTGATTTTCGGCTGGTAGTGCAGCACGAATTCGTGGTTCGGAATTGCCTGGCGCAGGCGATTGAGCAGCGCCAGCCTGTCGGTCGCGGTATCGTTCATTTCAGTTGCAAAGTACTGGAAATTATTGCGTCCCAGTTCTTTCGCCTTGTACATCGCGGAGTCGGCATTCTTCAGCAGCGTTTCTGCATCGCGCCCGTCATCCGGGCATAGCGTTACCCCTACACTGCAGGTGATGCGGAATTCCAGGCCGTTCGCCATCCACGGCTGTGCGACTTCGTGCAATACGCGCTGCATGGTGTGCGTAATCGATTCTTCGCTGGGCTGGCTGGTGAGCAGCAACACGAATTCATCGCCACCCTGACGCGCCACGGTATCGCTTTCGCGCAGGCAGGAGGTCAGGCGTTGTGCGGTGATTTTCAGCAGCTCGTCGCCCACCTGATGGCCGAGGCTGTCGTTGATGAATTTGAATTGATCCAGATCCAGGAAGGCAATCGCGGTCAGATTGCCGTAGCGCGCCGAATGCAGGACAGCCTGCTGCATGCGATCGTAGAGCAGGGTGCGGTTAGGCAGGCCGGTCAGTGCATCGTGCGTGGCCTGGAACTGGATTTCCGCTTCATGCAGCTTGCGCTCGGTGATGGCTTCCACCGTCCCTTCAAAAAACAGCAGCTCGCCCGTGCTGGTATGTACGGCACGCGCATTTTCCGATATCCAGATGATGTCGCCATTGCTTTTGTATATGCGCGATTCGAAATTCGTGACGATGCCGTTCTCTGCCATCTGCCGCATGAATTCGATACGGCGCTGCGGATCGACATAGAGCTGGTGCTCTATGTCGCGCAGCATGGAAATCAGGTCTTGCGGCGTATCGTAGCCGTACATGCGCGCGAGTGCCGGATTGACCGCCAGATAGCCATTGCTGGGCGTCGATTGATAAATGCCTTCAATGGCGTTTTCGAATATGCTGCGATAGCGTCGCTCGGCTTCGCGCAATGCTTCGTCTGCCTGTTTGCGCTCGGTAATGTCCTGAATAAAACCTTCCAGTACACCCCATTTTTTGTTGTCGTGCATGGCGTTGGTGCCGCGTTCCCAGACCCAGCGCACTTCACCGTCGGCGCGCACGATGCGGTATTCGACATCGAAACGCCGATTGCCGGTGACGGCTTGCATGACTGCCGTGCGCACGTATTCCCTGTCGTCGGGATGTGTAATGTCATCGTAGGAAACACGGCTGTTGAACAGGATGTCTTCTTCGGTGTAGCCGGTCAGTGCGAGGCAGCCTTCGCTGACGAACTCCATGGTCCATTGCTGGTCCAGGCGGCAACGGTAAACCATGCCTTCCAGGTTGGCCAGCAGCGTGCCCAGCAAACGGGCCTGCAAGCTTGGATCAGCGGGGTGAGAAGGCATCGTCAGCAGCATATTCAGGTAGTTGCAAAGATGGTCATGAGTGACCATGACCGTTACGGATTCCTCTGCATGTTGTCGCAGAAACGAATCGCAGGAAGCGAAGGATTATTTGCTACATAGCAATATCGATGCCATCGCATGTACGGCAATGATCACCAATATGGTGCGACTATTTTTTGCAGGAAGAGAAGCAAGTAAGCTTTGATGCTGCAGAATGCGGGGAATGAAAAATGCTGGCGGCATGAAAAATTGAGCATGCCGCCAGATACTGTCTTAACGCGGCTTGTCGATAATTTCCCGCGCCATGCGGTCTTGCCTGTCGTAGAAATCCAGCGAGCCGATGTCGCCGCTGTTGCGTTGCCTGTGCGGTACCAGATGCTCGACGTCGCGCATCAGTTCATCGTCGATTTCCATATCGTCTTCACTACCCCAGCTGGTATTCATGTGTCCTCCGTAAGGCCGTTATTTTACGATGCGCTTACTCAAAGAGCCAGTTTTCGCTGCGTACTTAACCGAGGGAATCCGGCACTTCGCCGTTGCCCGGCAGCTTGGCTGCCAGCACGGCAAACCTCTCAATGGCGGGTGCGTGCGCGAGCAGTGCGGCACCGGCGCTACCCAGCGCCTTGGCGATTTCGCCCTCGAGATGCGCCTGGCGGCCGGTCTCATCCGGGAATGCATCGAAGATGCCGAAGGTTCTGGCGTCCAGCTTGATGGCAAACCATGCAGTCGTGGCCGGTTCGCCTATTGCAAATGACAATTGCGCACGCAGAAATTCTTCCAGTTCCTTTTCCTTGCCCGGTTTTGCTTCCAGGCGAACCTGCAATCCGACGTTAACCATAGTGCCTCCTGTCGATGACGATTGAGTACATATGCGGCGTATCCCGCCCGATGCTTGCTGCCTGCGGCATTAAATTGTAATCCTCATTGCCGCTTCATGCGCTTTCAGGGAGTTGTTTTTCGTGCGTCAGCTGTTCTGGCATGGAGGTCGAGAATATAAACACACTCTGCGGATATGCCTTATCATCGTGGCCCGTTTCATTTACAGAGGTTTTTTCATGGCAAACGCATGCGGCGTCGATTTCGGGACGTCGAATTCGACCGTTGGCTGGAGTCGTCCCGGCGTTTCACCCTTGTTGCAGCTGGAAGATGGCAAAGTGACACTGCCATCCGTGATTTTTTTCAATGCCGATGAAGAGCAGGTGTATTACGGCCGCGCGGCGCTGGCCAACTATCTGCAAGGCTATGAAGGCCGTCTGATGCGCTCGCTGAAGAGCTTGCTGGGCACCAGTCTGATCGACGACCAGACCGAAGTGATGGGCAAGGCATTGCCATTCCGTACCTTGCTGACGCAATTCATCGCTGAATTGAAGCGCAGGGCCGAGACTGCGGCTGGACGTGAATTCAGCAGTGTGGTGCTGGGGCGCCCCGTGTTCTTCGTCGACGGCAATGAAGAGGCGGATATTCTGGCCGAAGATACCTTGTACGAAATCGCGCAATCGGTAGGCTTCAGGGATATCGATTTTCAATACGAGCCGATTGCTGCCGCTTTCGATTACGAGTCGCAGATAGAGCGTGAAGAACTGGTGTTGATCGCCGATATCGGCGGCGGTACTTCGGATTTTTCGCTGGTGCGACTGGCGCCGGAACGCGCAAAGAAAGCGGACAGGCGCGACGATATCCTGGCTACCGGCGGCGTACATATAGGCGGGACCGATTTCGATAAATATCTGAGCCTGACCAGCATCATGCCGCAGCTGGGGCTGGGCAGCCGCCTGAACAATAATAATGAAGTGCCATCCAGCTATTACTACAACCTGGCGACCTGGCACACGATCAATCTGGCGTACACGCAAAAAACCTGGTTGCAGATCAAGGACATCTATCGCGATGCAATGGAAAAGGACAAGCTGGATAGCTTGTTGCACCTGATCGAACATCGTTCCGGCCACTGGCTGGCACTGAAGGCGGAAGAGGGGAAAATAGCCTTGTCGGCCGAGCTGGAAACGCAACTGGTGCTGGACAGGCTGGTGCCGGCGCATACGCTGACCTTGCGGCGCGATGAATTTGATGACGCGATACACAAAATGGTGGCGGCTGTGGGCAGCACGGTGGCCAATCTGCTGCGCGATGCCGGCATCACTGCCGACCAGGTGGATACGGTGGTGTTTACCGGCGGTTCCAGCGGGGTTCATTTGCTGCGCGAAAAAATCGGCTCGCTGTTGCCGAACGCACGCCGTGTCGAAGGCGATCTGTTCGGCAGCATAGGCGCCGGCCTGGCGCTGGATGCCGTCAGAAAATTCGGTTGATGCCACAGATGAACTCAGCCATGCCGGACATGAAGGCATGGCTGGCATCGGCCATTTTAAAATGGTATAAACAATTTGCGCATTAATGCGCAAATTTTTTATGCGCACGGAAATACGAAGCGGGATGCGGATGGCGCCGGCACAAGTTGCTGCACACCGGATTGTCATGACAGCGACATAATGCAGGGTTAAGGTCACGGACTTTTCACGCGGACTATCTGCTCTCCGGCGATGCGCCGTGCATGAAACAGGCAGGTGTTTGAGGAGACAGGATGTTTGCTGCAGTAGATTTGGGTTCCAATAGTTTCAGGCTGCATATCGGAAGGCATGACGGCGAAGTCATGCGCATCGTCAAGAGCGCACGCGATCCGGTGCGGCTGGGAGCAGGACTGGACAGCAAGGGGAATCTGACTGCAGCAGCCATGGAAGGCGCGCTCGCGTCACTGACGCGTTTCAATGCGATTTTAAGCAGTTACCCCTTGAGTGCCGTGCGGGTGGTTGCCACCAATACGATGCGTATTGCAAAAAACGCCGCCGTGTTTTTGCCGGCAGCGGAGGCTGCCATCGGTTATCCGATCGAGATTATTTCCGGCGAAGAAGAAGGCCGTCTGATTTACATGGGCGTTGCCAGCACTTTGCCATCGGCTGCTGAGCGTCGCCTGGTGCTGGATATCGGCGGCGGCTCTACCGAACTGATCCTGGGCAAGGGGCCGGAAATCGAACAGGTTGAATCATTCAGCATAGGCACGGTACCACAAACCATGTCATTTTTCCCCGATGGGCATATAGGCGCCATGGTTTTCGACGCTGCCGTGCTGTCGGCGCGTTCGCGTTTTGAAGATGCCGCGTCCACGTACACATCCGAACGCTGGTCGGCTGCCTATGGCTCATCCGGTACGATACGGGCGATTGCCGATGCCATCAGCAAGAATGGTCTGGGCGATGGCGCTTTATCCCTCAAGAGTATGGAGGCGCTCAAGCGCCGCCTGATCCAGTTCGGTCATGCAGGGAAAATTGATTTGATCGGCATGAAAGCCGATCGCGCCACCAGCATGGCCGGCGGTCTGGCGATTTTGATCGCCGTCATGCAGGAACTGGGCATCAAGTCCATGAAGCCGGTTGATGCAGGCTTGCGCATGGGGGTGCTGTGGGATTTGCAACTGCGCGCCACCAAACGCGATCGTCGCGAACAATCGGTGCACGATTTCCAGCTGCGTTTTCATGCCGATGATGCGCGCGCTTGTCGTGTTGCGCACACTGCCAACGCCATGTTCGCCTTGCTCAAGCCGGCAGAGGATCACTACATCAAGCTGCTGAACTGGGCTGCGCTGCTGCATGAAATCGGTCTGGCGGTATCGCATAGCGGTTACCACAAGCATGCCGCTTACATGATCGAAAATGCCGATCTGCCTGGCTTCACGACACGCGAACAGCGTGCGATGAGCTCTCTGGTGCTGGCGCAGAAGGGGAGCTTGCGCAAGGTCGGTGATGCCTTGCATGAGGGCGATTTCGCCAAGGCGGTGCTGGCCCTGCGACTGGCCGTGATGTTCCTGCATGCGCGCATCGATATCGAAGCGGAAGAAGTGCGATTGAAGATGAAAAACCGCATCGAAATCGAATTGCGCAAGGAATGGGTGAGCGCACACCCGACGCTGGCCTACTGGATGGAAAAGGAAAAGGAAGCCTGGGACGAAGTAGGCATCGATTTTTCAATCAGGCTGCATGGATGAGCCATGCATGCAGGCGCAAAGACCGGGATTGAACCATTTTCCCGCTACGTTTTCTGAGTAGGCGCAGCGCTTGCATGCCGTAAGGCGTTGCCATCAGCATCAGCAGTTCTGTTCATTTATTTCTGGAGTTTGTCTTGTTCAATAGCATCGTCGATATCGTGTCGCAAAGCGGCTACCTGGGTATTTTTCTGCTGATGCTGGCGGAAAATGTGTTTCCACCGATTCCATCCGAATTGATCATGCCGCTGGCCGGCTTCGTTTCTGCGCGCGGCGAATTGAATATCGTGCTGGTCATACTGGCCGGCACCGCCGGTTCGGTCGTAGGCGCCTTGCCCTGGTATTACGCCGGTGCGATCTTCGGCCAGCACAGGCTCAAGCGTATCGCCAACAAGCATGGCCGCTGGATGACACTGTCGTCGCGCGATATCGATGTTGCTTCCATGTGGTTTGCACGTTATGGTGCGGCGGCGGTATTTTTCGGCCGCCTGATTCCGGCGATACGCACGCTGATCTCGGTGCCGGCCGGCATAGTGCATATGCCGATGCTGCCGTTTCTGGCATATTCGACCATCGGTTCACTGATCTGGACGGCCCTGCTGGCGGTGACGGGTTACCTGATGCAATCGCAGTATGACCAGGTCGAACACTATATGGACCCGTTCTCGAAAGGCGTACTGCTGCTGGCGATTACCATCTACGTTTATCGCTTCATACGCTTCAAACCGCAGCAGTCGTAATCAGATGCATCGCAATCAGACGCATCGCAATCAGAATATGAGGCCGGTTTTCTTGAAGAGAGCAATATCGACGTAGTTTGACAGGTGATTGTTCCTGCCTGAAGAACTGATCGCCAGACCGCCAAGATCGATATTGCTATCCTGCGCCAGAAAATCCTGCAGGGCCATGTGCAGCGGGCGTTTCGATTTCTGAATCGTCCTGGTCAGCGCCTTGGCGATGACGAATCCTTCCAGCGTCAGCGATGAAGGCGGCTCGTCGCGATACTTTTTCATCATCGTCAAATGCTCGAGTTGTATCGCGCTCTTGCCCGCATTCGGATTGGGCACTACCTGTGAAAATACCGTCCATTCCACCGCGCGGGCGCCGGCCAGTTCGCGCAAGGTGTCCAGATTGATCAGCGACGTGCCGGCGACAAAGGTTTGCGAGGAAAACTTGCGAAATTCCTTGAGGAATAGCGAGGTTCCTATCGTATCGGCAATCACGATGACAAAGCCCGGTTTGGTCGCGGCAAGGTGCGCGACTTCCTGGGCATTCTGCTTTTCGTTATCGCTTAAACGCAGCGTGCCACTCAGATTCAGGCCACGCCCGCGCAATTCGCTGGAGACGCTGCGAAATGCCTGCTGCGTGGATGGCCCGTCCTGGTAAACAATGCCGACATTCGTGATTCCCAGTGGCGCGAAATGCGACAGAATATGCCGTACTTCCTGCAGATAAGTCGGGCGCCAGAATAGAGCACGGTTGTCGTTCAATTCGACGGCATCGACCAGCGGTGCAAATAAAACCAGATTGCTGCGTTTGAAGGCGGGCGCATTCAGCACCGCCTGCGTCACCTTGTCACCCACACCACCAAGCAGGAAATCGACCTGTTCGCGCTCGATCAGCTCGGATACGACCTTGACTGCAACGGCCGGGGTCGCCTGATCGTCGCGCACGATGTAACGAATCTTTTTGCCGGCAATGCCGCCGGCGGCATTGAGCGCATCGAAATAGGTCTTGATGCCGGCCACATAGTCGCGGCCGATGGCGGCATTCGGGCTGGATAGATCGATGGCCTGGCCGATGACGATGGTTTCGTCCGCGGAAAACGCGGCAGCAGATATCAGGAAGGCTGCCGAAGCGACGGAGCATGAACGCAGGAATAGAAAGATCATGTATGGATGGAGGTTGTCGGATCAGACAGGAATTCTGCTGGCGAATTATGACGGGGCGATGAATTCAGTCTGCGTGCGACAAATAGGCGACAGAAACAGGCAAGGGAAACAAGCGAAAGAAATTTCTTTCGCAACAGGAAAAATCAGGTCTGCCGCATGTCGCGGGTGAGGCAAGGCGCGTAATCGGCTTGCACGGATGAAATAAACTGTATATATTATTTATACTATTAAAAACAAGGAGTGCATCGTGTCGACAGAGAATCCAGTCAAGGCGCCAGCCAAGAGAGCCGTAACAAAAAAAACCGTACCAGCAAAGACCGGCGAGGCAGTAACTGCCAAGCGGGCAACCCCTGTGACGAAGTCGAGCTTTGTAGCTAAAACGAACCCTCGAAAAGAGGTTGATGCAGTCGTGAAAAAAACCGCTACAGAAACTGTAACTGCCAGGAAACCGGTGACCAAACCGGCAAGCAAACCTGTAGCCAAGCCGGTAACCAAAGCTGTAACCAAGCCTGTATCGGCGAAGGTCGACAAGCAGCCGCAGGTTGCCAAGCCAGCGGCGCCGTCAAAAGAGAAGGTCAAGAAAGCCAAACTCGTTCGAGACAGCTTCACGATGCCGGAAACCGAATACCAGGTATTGAACGATGTCAAAAAGGCTTTTTTGAAATCCGGGGTATCGGTCAAGAAAAGCGAGTTGTTGCGTGCCGGAGTAGCCCTGATCAAGGCGATGAAATTGGATCAATTGAATGCAGTGATTTCTGCATTGCCGCCGCTAAAGGCTGGACGTCCGAAGAAAGACAAGTAACAGCGCAGTTGGCGCAGCTTGCCCGGGCTGCGTTACCACTAAAAGCCGATGCAGATGCATCGGCTTTTTTATTGTGCTCTGCGTCTGTTGCCGTGTCATGAAAATGACATGCTCCTGTCATTGTGCTGAAGCAATCGCCCGTTACGCTTGGCTCGTCACAATACAAAGGACGACACATGCGATTACTGAATGCTTCTGCCGATACCACCTCCGCTTCCCCCCGACTGACCTTGAGCATGGCCAGCACGCCGGCTGAAGTGCGGGAAGTACAGCGTTTGCGTTACAAGGTCTTTATCGAAGGCATGGGTTTGACCGCACTGGCAAACGACGAACGCCTCGACAAGGATGAATACGATACGTATTGCGATCACCTGATCGTACGCGACTCTACTACGCTCAAAGTGGTGGGAACCTACCGCGTGCTCAGCCCGCAAGCCGCGCGCAAGGCGGGCGGTTTTTACTCCGAGCAGGAGTTCGATCTCGGCCGGCTCGATCATCTCCGGGACCGCATTGCCGAAGCAGGCCGCGCCTGCATCCATCCAAAATATCGCAGCGGCGCAGTCATCATGATGTTGTGGGCCGGGATCGCCGCTTTCATGCAAAAGGAAAAGTGCACATATCTGATCGGTTGCGCCAGCATCAGTCTGGCAGATGGCGGCCACAATGCCGCCGCGCTGTATCACGCGATCGCCGAGACCAATCTCGCGCCTGCTGAATATCGCGTCAAACCGCACTTGCCGTTCCCGGTTGCAGTGCGCGAAGCCGGTCACAATCCGGCGATCCCGCCGCTGATAAGAGGCTACCTGCGTAGCGGCGCGTGGATATGCGGTGAACCGGCATGGGACCCTGATTTTCACAGCGCCGATCTGTTCATGATGCTGCCGCTGGCCAAGCTCGATAGCCGCTATGCGCGTCACTATTTAAAGGACGGCGTCAAAGACGGTGCGAAAGACGACAGCAAAGAGGACGCGCCAGCATGAAGCCGCGCGACCAGTTCCTAACGCCCGATTTTATCGATGCCGCTACTGGTAATAAATTTGATCCGCCGCGCGCTCCTGTTCGATTCCGCACGATCTGGATTTCAGACGTGCACCTGGGAACGACCGGCTGCCAGGCACAACGCCTGCTGGAATTCCTGCGCAAGACCGAATCGGAAACCCTGTATCTGGTCGGCGACATCATAGATGGCTGGCAATTGAAGCGGCGCTGGTACTGGCAGCAGGCGCATAACGATGTGGTGCAAATCGTATTGAAGAAAGCGAAGAAGGGCACGGAAGTCATTTTCATTCCGGGCAACCACGACGAAGCGATACGCGAATTCATCGATCTGGATTTCGGCGGTATTCGGGTGCGCGACGAGCTGGTGCATACCACTGCGCAAGGCAAGCGCATGCTGGTGCTGCACGGCGACCGTTTTGATGGCGTGATCGCCTGTGCCAAGTGGCTGGCTTACGTCGGTGACAATCTTTATTCGCTCATACTCAAATTCAACCAGTGGTTCAACGTCTGGCGCGCCCGCGCCGGTTTGCCCTATTGGTCATTGTCGCAATACCTGAAGCTGAAGGTAAAAAATGCAGTCAGCTATATCTCTTCCTTTGAAAACGCGCTGGCGGCAGAAGCCAGGCAGCGTGGCCTGGATGGCGTCATCTGCGGTCACATCCACAAACCGGAAATTCGCGACATCGACGGCATCCTGTATTGCAATGACGGCGACTGGGTGGAAAGTCTGTCGGCGCTGGTCGAAGAGCCGTGTGGTGAATTGCGGCTCGTCACCTGGCAGGAAATCGTGATGTCGCACACATCAGCCAAACATGAAAAGGTAAACGACTTATGCGTATCGCCATCGTAACGGACGCCTGGACACCGCAAGTCAACGGTGTCGTCAATACATTGAAGGCCACACGCAAGCAATTGCGTGCCAGCGGTCATGCGGTTCTGATGGTAACGCCGGAGCATATACGCAGTTATTCCTGCCCGACCTATCCGGAAATTCGCCTGGCCTACAAGCCCTACGGCAAGGTGGCGTCCGCGCTGGACGATTTCGATGCGGATTGCATACACATTGCAACGGAAGGGCCGATGGGGCTGGCGGCGCGGCGTTACTGCCTCAATCGCGGGCTGGATTTCACGACCGCCTATCACACCCGTTTCCCCGAATATTTGCGTGCCCGCTTTCATCTGCCGCTGGCAGTGACGTATCGCTGGCTCAAATGGTTTCATGGCCCGGCCAAGGCGGTGATGGTGCCGACGCCGCGCATGCAGGATGCGCTGGAGCAGAGCGGTTTCAGGAATGTGGTGCAATGGAGTCGTGGTGTGGACACCGCTTATTTCAAGCCGGGCCCGCGCGAGGAAGCATCGCTGCAGCGTCCGCTTTATCTGTATGTGGGCCGCATCGCCGTCGAGAAAAATATCGAGGCTTTCCTGCAAATGGACTTGCCCGGTGCCAAATGGGTGATAGGCGATGGCCCGATGCGCGACGAGCTGGAGAAAAAATATCCGGACGTGCGCTTTCTCGGCGCCAAGCCGCATGAAGCACTGCCGGCATATTACAACTGCGCCGATGTATTCGTGTTCCCGAGTCGTACCGACACCTTCGGCCTGGTGCTGGTCGAAGCGATGGCGTGTGGCGTGCCGGTGGCGGCCTATCCGGTCGAAGGGCCGATCGATGTGGTGGCGCATGGCAAAGCCGGCGTCCTCGATACGGATTTGACGCGTGCCTGTTTCGAAGCCTTGAAATTGAAGCGCTCGGTGGTGCGGGAGCATGCGCTGTGTTATTCGTGGGATGCGGCGACTCAGCAGTTCCTGCAACATTTGCATCCGGTACGCAAGAGCAATGGGCTGGCTGTGGTGCGATCCTCGCTGGCATAGAATCAGGCTGGGCTGAGTTCTTTCAGTACAGAGGAAAATATTTCATCGTCTTATGCAGGGTTCTGACTGAGCCCGGACACATGTTTATGCCCGGGCTTGCCTGCGATTAGCGGCTGAATGTTGCTTGCAGATCGGCCTGGTTGTTGACGCCGTTTTGCAGCGCCAGCATCAGCAGGATGCGTGCCTTGGCTGCCTTCAGATCGTCGGCCATGACGGCGCCAGCTTCAAAAGAAGTCTTGCCGCCGCCTTCAAAACCGTAGCTAGGCATGACACGGCCATTGTGTACGCGGGTGGTGACGACGACCGGCACTTTTTTGGCAACCGCATATTTCACGGCATCCAGCATGGCGACGTTCATATTGCCCATGCCCAAAGCCTCGACCACGATACCCTTGACGCCACGATCGACCGCATTGCGCACGGCTATGCCGTTGGCACCGCCATACATGGCGAAAATCTCTACTTCAGGCATCTTGTCGGTGCGAATCGGAATGTATTGACGACGCACTGGCGTGGAAGCGTAAATCACGCGGTCCGGATAGACTTCGCCCAGAAAACCGAAATCGCCTGACTTGAATGTTTCGACGTTGGCAGTGTGCGTTTTGGTGACCGAACGCGCTGCATTGATCTGGTTGTTCATGGCCAGCAACACGCCTTTGTCCTTGGATTGCGTATCGACGGCGATGCGTACCGCGTTCAGCAGATTGCGCGGACCGTCAAAGTCGGAAACCGACGCATTGCGCTGGGCGCCGATCAGGATCACCGGCTTGCTGGATTTCACCGTCAAATCCAGCCAGTATGCGGTTTCTTCCAGCGTGTCCGTACCGTGCGAGACGATGGCGCCGGCCACTTCCGGGCGATCCAGTGC
The DNA here is from genome assembly GCA_000026125.1 of Herminiimonas arsenicoxydans. GTDB lineage: Bacteria > Pseudomonadota > Gammaproteobacteria > Burkholderiales > Burkholderiaceae_D > Oxalicibacterium > Oxalicibacterium arsenicoxydans. The sequence goes on from CU207211.1 coordinate 1,123,886, forward strand.
AGTTTGCACGGCCTTGGTCAATGCGACCCAGCGCGTCGGGTCCATGTAATCCGATGGCACATTGGACAGATTGTTGACTTCGATGCTCGCGTATTTCGCTACATCCGGCACGGTGGCCAGCAGATCATCGCCGGAGATGGCAGGTACCGGCGCATTTTTCACCGGGTCGATCTTCATCGCGATCGTGCCGCCGGTTGCAATGAATTGCACGACCGGTTTGCTTTGTGCGAAGGCAGGCAAGGTTGCTGCTAATAACAGGCTGAGTACGGTCTTTTTTAGTTTCGTCATTGCTTGTCTACCTTTGATGTGGAAATTGGATTAATCAATATTTCAATCTCGGTGTTTCACTCGCGGAATGCGGGCAGCATGATATTACCGTCTTTTATCGAGCAAAAATCCATGCGTGCTACCGCACGATGAAAACAAGATATGCATGGTGATGCGTACCGGTTTTTAAGCATCGACTTGTGCGCCACATTTCCTATACTGAGATCGGCGCGATCTCGCGCCCGATTTTCTTTCCTGAATGAAGCATGGAGTTGATCATGACACGCAAATATATCGATTGCCGGGAGTTTCCCAGCGACATGAATTGTTCGGTCGCGATCGCGGCAGATAGTGAAGATGAGTTGATGAAAGTCGCCGTGCAGCACGCGGTCGCCGTACACCAGCATGCCGACACACCGGAGTTGCGGCAGCAAATCCGGCAATTATTCAAGGACGGCACGCCGCCGGTTGAATACCGTTGACAAGCCATGAGGCGGCGGAGATGGCAGGACGGCCAAGTGGAGTTTTATCTGGCAAGGCAGAAAGCGCTGCACGCTGAGGACTGCGTGTGGCGCTTGATGGATGCCGCGCCTGCTTGCGGATTATTTGCTGACTTGCTTGCTGAGCAAATCAGGCGCCATGACGGCGCGCACAAAATTACCGGCAATTTCATCCTGCTCGCGTTGCACTATCCACCAGACATTGCCTTTGCGGATCGTCCAGTCTTGTGCGGTGCCGGTAACGAGCAGCGCGGCCAGTTGTCCGAGCGTCGGCTGATGGCCGACGATCAGTACCGGTTCGCGACTGTCCGGCCAGTGTGCTGCGGTCAGAATTTTTTCGGCGGTCGAGCCAGGCGCCAGATCGTCCACAATCCTGAACTTGCGCCCCAGGGCTTCCGCGGTCTGTATCGTGCGGGTGGCGGGACTGACCAGGATTTTGCAGCTGTTGGGCAGATTATGATCCAGCCATTCAGCCATTTTCCATGCCTGCTTGTGGCCTTTTGCCGTCAATGCGCGGCCTTCATCGGGTTCGCCCACTTCCGCTTCTGCATGCCGCCACAAGATCAGTTCCATGCTGTTACTCCATCGGGTTGCCCAGAACCTGCATTAAATATTGTTGCGCGCTGAAGGCGCCTGCCTTGCCGCGTGGTTTACGTTTTTGATAGACGCCATTGGAATCCAGTTCCCAGGTATTCGTATTATCTTTGAGGTAGGGATTCAAACCTTCCGCGATTACCCGTTTTTTCAGGCCGGGATCGAGAATCGGAAAAGCGACTTCAATCCGGCGGAACAGGTTGCGATTCATCCAGTCCGCGCTGGACAGATAAATGTCATGCGCCAGATCGTTGCGGAAATAATAGATACGAGTGTGTTCGAGAAAACGTCCGACGATGGAGCGCACGCGGATGTTTTCCGACAAACCCGGCACGCCGGGTCGCAAAGCGCAGGCGCCGCGCACGATCAGATCTATCTTGACGCCATCCGCCGACGCCGCATACAAGGCGCGGATCACCGATTCATCCAGCAGCGCGTTCATCTTGGCGATGATGCGGCCGGGTCGTCCTGCCTTCGCTATCTTCGCTTCGTTGCGGATGGCGCGGATGAATTCCTTTTGCAAGGCAAACGGCGCCAGCCACAGATGCGTGAGCGTTTTCGGTTTGGTCAGGCTGGTCAGGTGGATGAAGATTTCATTGACTTCGGTGGCTAGCGCCGGATTCGCCGTCAGCAGCCCGAAATCGGTATAAAACTTGGTGGTGCTCGGATGATAATTGCCGGTGCCCAGATGGGCGTAATAACGCAATGCGCCTTCTTCGCGACGAATCACCAACGCCAGCTTTGCATGCGTTTTCAGTCCGACTACGCCGTACACGACTTGTGCGCCGGCGCGTTCTAGCCGGTCTGCCCAGTTGATATTGGCTTCTTCATCGAACCGCGCCATCAATTCGACAATCACGGTGACTTCCTTGCCGCGTTGCGCGGCGATGATCAGCGATTCCATCAAGTCGGAGTTCATGCCGGTGCGATAAATGGTTTGCTTGATCGCCACCACGTCCGGGTCCTGTGCAGCCGAGCGTATGAACTCAAGCACCGGCTGGAACGATTGGAACGGATGGTGCAGCAGCACATCGTGTTTGCCGATGGCGCCGAACAGATCGACATTCGCCAGCTTGGGCGGATAGGTGGGCGAGTAGGGTGGAAAGCGCAGTTCGGGCTGGTTGACGTGCTCGATCAATTCCGACAGGCGAACCATGTTGACCGGGCCATCCACTGCATACAGCCGGTTCTTGTCGATGGAAAATTGTTCCAGCAAAAATTGCGACAGACGCGGCGGACAGTTCTTGGCAACTTCCAGCCGTACGGCAACGCCAAAATTGCGGCTTTGCAGTTCTCCCTGCAAGGCCTGGCGCAGATTTTTCACTTCTTCTTCATCGACCCACAAATCGCTGTTGCGCGTGACCCGGAATTGCGAATACGCCAGTACGTCGCGTCCGGTGAACAAGTCCTTGATGTGTGCATGAATAATCGAGGACAGCAGACAGAAGGAAACGCCGTTCTGCGACAGTTCGGCTGGCAGCTGGATGACGCGCGGCAGTACGCGTGGCGCTTTCAGGATCGCAATCGCGGTGCCGCGGCCGAAGGCGTCCTTGCCGGACAGCTCGACGATGAAATTCAGACTCTTGTTGACGACCTGTGGGAAAGGATGGGCCGGATCGAGCCCGATCGGCGTCAGCAGCGGCCTTACTTCGCGATCGAAATATGCTTTGACCCAGGCCCGTTGCGCTTCATTGCGATCTTGATCGCGTAATAGATGGATGCCCTGTTGCGCCAGTTGCGGCAACACTTCTTCATTCAGTACGCGATACTGGCGTTCGACGATCTTGTGGCATTCTGCGCCTGCAACGGCCAGCGCGGCAGACAGAGTGGGTGGCTCGATGACTTCGCCATCCAGATGGTTGTTGGCCAGCAGGCTGGCGATGCGTACTTCAAACAGTTCATCCAGATTGTTGCTGACGATACATAAATACTTCAAGCGCTCCAGCAAGGGGACGGCTGGATTTTCAGCTTGCGCCAGAACGCGGCGATTGAACGCCAACTGGGATAATTCTCGGTTCAGATAGATTGCACTTTGCGGAAGAGGAGATGCAGAAGCGCTTTCTGGTATGGCTTTCTTGTGCATTTTCTTGACTTTTGCCATGGCTAATCCCGCAGAGTGTAGTGGCTCATTATGACAACTTAATGACAGCCATTTTTGTGCAAAATCAAGTTTGTGACATGATTTCTGGGAAGTCATAAAGCTGTCATAATTGTTCGCTAAAGTTCGCACTGTCTTATTTAGATAACCCTAAGGAGCAGATATGCGATTGAATCAATTTGTCAAAACCGCTGTAGTGGCTGCAGGTGCAGCAGTGGCGTTTTCTTCCGCAGTGGCCGCCGATATTACCGGTGCCGGTGCGACCTTCCCTTACCCGATTTTTTCAAAATGGGCTGAAGCTTACAAAACAGCAACTGGTACCGGCATGAACTATCAATCCATCGGTTCCGGCGGCGGTATCAAGCAAATCAAGGCAAAAACTGTCGATTTCGGTGCTTCCGACATGCCATTGAAGGCAGAAGAGCTGGAAACCGAAGGCTTGATACAATTCCCGGCGATCATGGGTGGCGTTGTGCCTATCGTGAACGTGGACGGCGTTGCGCCAGGTCAATTGAAACTGACTTCGGATGTCATTGCTGGCATTTACCTCGGCAAGATCACCAAATGGAACGATCCGCAACTGACCGCATTGAATCCAGCCGCAAAACTGCCTAATGCAGACATTACTGTTGTTCATCGTTCGGATGGATCGGGCACAACTTTCCTGTGGACTGACTATCTGTCGCAAACCAATGCCGAATTCAAATCGACAGTCGGTGCTGGCACTGCAGTCAAATGGCCAGCTGGCGTAGGCGGTAAAGGCAACGAAGGTGTTGCAGCCAACGTGCAACGTATCAAAGGTTCGATTGGCTATGTGGAATACGCATACGCCAAGAAAAACAAAATGTCCCACACCCAGTTGAAAAACCGTGATGGTCAATTTGTGCAACCAGAAGACGACAGCTTCAAGGCTGCCGCTGCAGGCGCAGACTGGGCTAAAGCTCCAGGCATGGGTTTGGTCCTGACCAACCAAAAGGGTAAAGACAGCTGGCCTATCACTGGTGTGTCTTTCATCCTGATGCACAAATCGCAAGCTTCGGCCGAACGCGGTAAAGAAGTGTTGAAGTTCTTCGACTGGGCTTATAAAAACGGTGGCGCAATGGCAACCGAGCTCGATTATGTCGGCATGCCAGCATCGGTAGTAAAAATGGTGCAAGACAGCTGGAAAGCAAATGTGAAAGACGCTTCCGGTAAAGCTGTTTGGTAAAAACTGCTGTTATCGCTGTTTAACGTTACAAGGGCTGTCGCCATCATGCATACAATTGATACGACATGGCGACAGCCTTATCTGGCTACAAAATTAGCTACCAAATATTATGAGCGCTACCCCCAACGCACTTTCTGCCCACGCAATGAATCCTGATAAAGAAAAAAGTGACAGCGGCGTCTTCAGCAAAGCGTTGATGGCGACTATGCGCAGGCAACGACTGCAGGATTTTCTATTTCATAAAATCACGTTCATCTTCGCGCTGAGCGTGTTGTTCGTTTTACTCGGCATCATTGCATCCTTGATGATAGGTGCATGGCCGGCACTAAAAGAATTCGGCTTGCCATTTATAGCCAGCGTTGAATGGGATCCCGTCAACGACCAGTACGGTGCGGCGATTGCCATCGTCGGCACGCTGCTTACCTCATTCATTGCCTTGCTGATCGCATTTCCGATCAGCTTCGGTATTGCATTATTTCTCACTGAAATCTGCCCGGCCTGGCTGAAGCGGCCGCTGGGAACCGCGGTCGAGTTGCTGGCCGGTGTGCCCAGCATCATTTACGGCATGTGGGGTTTGTTCGTGTTTGCTCCGCTGTTCGCCGATTACATCCAGCCGGCCCTGGCTGCCACGCTGGGCAATGTTCCTGTGATCGGCCAGTTGTTCAAGGGGCCGATGATGGGCATAGGCATACTGGCGGCCGGCATTATCCTCGCCGTGATGATCATTCCCTTCATTGCCTCGGTGATGCGCGACGTGTTTGAAATCGTGCCGCCGGTATTGAAAGAATCTGCCTACGCGCTTGGTTGCACCAAGTGGGAAGTGGTACGCAAGGTGGTTCTGCCTTATACGCGCATCGGCGTGGTCGGCGGCGTCATGCTGGGCCTGGGGCGGGCGTTGGGCGAGACGATGGCGATTACCTTTGTGATCGGCAATGCGCACAAACTGTCCTGGTCGCTGTTTTCGGCAGGTAACAGTATTGCGTCTACGCTGGCAAATGAATTTGCCGAAGCGGAATCTGTGCTGCACGTGTCCTCGCTGTTTGCGCTTGGCCTGATCTTGTTCGTGATTACCTTTATCGTGCTGTCGGCTGCGAAACTGATGCTGATGGGCATGTCCCGCAAGGAGGGTGCAAAATGAAGACGGAAGCTATTAAAGAGACGATGAATCCGGTCTACCGCAAACGTCTGCTGATGCACCGTGTCGGCATTACCTTGTCCTTCCTGGCGATGACGGTAGGGCTATTCTTTCTGCTGTGGATTTTGGGTACGCTGCTGATCAAGGGTGTCGGCGCGATCAACCTGGATATCTTTACGCAAACGACGCCAGCGCCGGGTAGTGAAGGCGGTGGCTTGATGAACGCGATTGTCGGCAGCCTGCTGATGGTAGGCGCGGCAGTTTTCATCAGCACGCCAATCGGCATTCTGGCCGGCATCTATCTGGCAGAATATGGCGAAGTGAGTTGGTTCGCCAAGGTCACGCGCTTTGTTACTGACATCATGCTGTCGGCGCCGTCTATCGTGATCGGTTTGTTCATCTATGCAATTTACGTCGCGAACGTCAAGCATTTCTCCGGCTGGGCCGGCAGTTTCGCGATCTCGCTGATTGCGATTCCGGTCGTCGTGCGTACTACCGACAATATGCTGAACCTGGTGCCGACCAGCCTGCGCGAAGCAGCATTTGCGCTGGGTGCGCCGCGCTGGCGGGTTGCCACCTTCGTGCGTTTGCGTGCAGTCAAGGCGGGCGTGATTACCGGTGTGCTACTAGCCGTGGCGCGTATTTCCGGTGAAACCGCACCCTTGCTGTTCACCGCATTGAACAACCAGTTCTACAGCGCCAACATGAATGCGCCGATGGCGAATCTGCCGGTGGTGATCTATCAGTTTGCGATGAGCCCTTACGATAACTGGCGTTCGCTGGCATGGGGCGGTGCCTTGCTGATTACCTTCAGCGTGCTGGCGCTCAACATTCTGTCGCGCTCGCTGTTCAATCAAAAAATAAATAACTGATTATTTCAGGCCAACACTATGACTACCCAAACGTCTGTGGACATGATTAAAAAGACTCTCGAAATTGCCAACCTGAATTTTTTCTACGGAACTTTTCAAGGCTTGAAGAATATCAATCTGGATATTCACGACAAGAAGGTGACGGCTTTCATCGGCCCTTCCGGTTGCGGCAAATCGACGCTGCTGCGGACCTTCAACCGCATGTATGACTTGTACCCGGGTCAGCGCGCCGAAGGCAAGATCATGTATCACGGCAAGAACATTCTCGAGCCGGGCCAGGATGTCAACATGCTGCGCGCCAAGGTCGGCATGGTATTCCAGAAGCCGACGCCATTCCCGATGTCGGTCTATGACAATATCGCTTTCGGCGTGCGCTTGTATGAAAACCTGCCGAAAGGCGAAATGGACGAGCGCGTCGAATGGGCGCTGAACAAGGCGGCGCTGTGGACCGAGGTTAAGGATAAACTCAACAAGAGCGGGCTCAGCCTGTCCGGCGGCCAGCAGCAGCGTCTGTGCATAGCCCGCGGCGTGGCGGTCAAGCCGGATGTGTTGTTGCTGGATGAGCCGACCTCGGCGCTGGATCCAATCTCGACCGCAAAAATCGAGGAATTGATCAGCGAGTTGAAGGGCGACTACACGATCGCGATCGTCACGCATAATATGCAGCAGGCAGCGCGCTGTTCCGATTACACCGCGTATATGTATCTGGGCGAATTGGTTGAATTCGGCGAAACCGATCAGATCTTCATGAATCCGAACAAGAAAGATACGCAGGACTACATTACCGGCCGCTTCGGCTGATTCTGCAAAAAATAATATTGCGCAGGCAAAGATCTGCGCGCGACGATCAAACAGAATTTATCTAGGAGAATCCTGATGCAAGGCGAACACTCTTCCAAGCAATACGATATGGATCTGGAAACCATCCGTTCCAAGGTCTTGCTGATGGGCGGTCTTGTTGAAAACCAGTTTCAAGACGCGGTGTCGAGTTTCAAAAGCGGCAATATCGCGCAAGCGGAGCAGGTCATCAAGGTAGATCAAGACGTCAACCGGCTCGAAGTGTCGCTGGACGATGCCTGCAGCCACCTGATCGTCAAACGCCAGCCGGCAGCAAACGACCTGCGTACCGTGATGGCAACCATCAAGGTCATCATCGATCTGGAACGCATAGGCGATGAAGCAACCAAGATCGCGCGGTCGGCCAAGAGCATTACCGAACGGGGCGTGACCACCATCAATCATTACGAAATCATACGCGTGATGGCATCCAGCGCCGGCAATATGCTGCATGATGCACTGGATGCCTTTGCCCGCCTGGATGGCAAGCAGGCCATTCAGCTGATTGCGAAGGATGAAGTGGTCAATCATGAATTCCGCTCGATCATGCGCAATCTGATTACCTTCATGATGGAAGACCCCCGTACCATTTCCTGTGCGCTGGACACCTTGTGGGTTGCCAAAGCCATCGAACGCATCGGCGACCATGCAAAGAACATTGCCGAATACGTGATCTATATCGTCGAAGGCAAGGATATTCGCCATACCGACTACGTCGCATCGCAATTGGAAGATCGTACGACCAACTAAAACCATGGCTGCTGAAAAACCCACGATACTGATAGTTGAAGATGAACCGCCCATTATTGAACTGGTGACGTTCACATTGAAGGGTGCCGGCTGGAACGTCACCGCCGTGCAAACCGCCGGCGAAGCCTGGGATTTCATCCAGCAGCGCCTGCCGCAACTGATCCTGCTGGACTGGATGCTGCCGGATCAAAGCGGCTTGCGCCTGCTGTCACGCATTCGTGCGGACCGGCAGTTCAACGAGTTGCCTATCATCATGCTGACCGCGAAAAGCATGGAAGAAGACAAGATCGCCGGCCTGGACAACGGTGCGGACGATTACGTGACCAAGCCGTTTTCACCGCGCGAACTGACCGCGCGCATCAATGCACTGTTGCGCCGCAAGACGCCCGAACATGCGCAAACCCTGATGACGGCCGGCAGTATCAGCCTCGATCCGATCAGCTGCAGCGTCAGCATGAACGATGAAAAAATCGATATCGGCCATGCCGAATTCAAGTTGCTGAAATTTTTTCTGGCGCATCCCGATCGCGTATTTTCGCGCAGCCAGTTGCTCGACAAGGTATGGGGCGATCACGTCGTGATCGAAGAACGCACGGTCGATGTGCATGTACTGCGGCTGCGCAAGGCATTGAAGGAAGCGGAACACTTGATCAAAACGGTGCGTAGTGTAGGCTACATGCTCTCGGAAAAATAAGGCAGAGCCCGCCGTCTATGAATCCTCAGCTGTTGTTCTGGATACCCGCAGCCCTGCGCCTATCCCTTGTTCTCATTGCCTCCGGCCTGACCTGGTATTTCTTCGGGCCTGTCATCGGCCTGGCGGTGGCGATCGTCTGTCTGCTTGCACTGATCGTCATCCAGCTCAACTACCTCTATCAGTTAAGCGGCTGGCTGGAGCATCCCGATAGCGAAAAGCTGCCCGATGGCTGGGGCGCATGGACAGATATTTTTTCGCGTCTGTATCGGATGCGGCGCGACGACGAGCGTAATCGCAGCGAGCTGACTGAATGGCTGGCCCGTTTCCGGCAGGCGATGAGCCTGCTGCCCGATGGCGTGGTTATCATGGATGACGTACTGTTCCTTGAATGGTGCAATCCGGCAGCGGAACGGCATCTGGGTCTGAACAACGGTCGCGATAAAGGCATGCGCGTCACCAACCTGATCCGTAGTCCGGATTTCATCGATTACATTATTCTCGGCCATTACGAACAGCCGCTGACGCTCAGTCTGAAAGATCGCAAGCTGATCGTGCAGATCATCCCCTTTGAAAATCGCCGCCAGATTCTGGTCACGCACGATGCGACGGAGTCCGAGCGTATCGAAATGATGCGTCGCGACTTTATCGCCAATGCCTCGCACGAGTTGCGCACACCGCTGACCGTCATCAACGGCTTCCTGGAAATCGCCCAGGCCCAGCCTGATCTGGATCAAGCCATACGCATGTCGCATCTGAAACTGATGATAGAGCAGGGCCAGCGCATGCAGAATCTGGTGGAGGATATGCTGACCTTGACCAGGCTGGAATCGATCGACTATCCGCTACGCCCCGAACACGTCAACATCCACAATCTGCTGGAACAAATCCGGCAGGAAGCCGAAGCCCTGTCCGGCGGCCGCCACGAGATTTCCCTGACGATAGACGGTCCGGATATTGAAGGCAGCGCCGATGAATTGCGCAGCGCCTTCAGTAATCTGGTTTCCAATGCCGTGCGGTATACGCCGATACACGGTCGTATCGACATCAAATGGCAAAATACTGCAGCCGGGCCGCAGTTCTCGGTAAAAGACACTGGCATAGGGATGCGTCCCGAGCATCTTGTGCGTTTGACCGAACGTTTTTACCGCGTGGACAAAAGCCGTTCACGGGAAACCCAGGGTACCGGTCTGGGCCTGGCGATCGTCAAGCATGTGTTGCTGCGACACGGAGCAGTGCTGGCAATTGAGTCGCAGCCGGATGTCGGCAGTACTTTCAGCGTGCAATTCAAGACAGAAAACTTGCCGGCATAGTCTTGCTGCCAGATATTTCCACATACATGCCGGCATGCTGTCGTCTATGAGCGCGATCGTTCGGTATTTTTCCTTGCGGTAAGTTCTTGCAATCAATTCCGCCCAATCTTCATCAATCGGAGGGTTCCGGCGGGTGAGTTGACCTGATGCAATCCCGACTCTCCCTGAAAAAATGCGCAGCGAATCAATACGATCATGCAGCGCTTGCCTGTGCAGCTGCCCAATATTGAAATTGCAGGCATGTTGTCTATACTCATCTCATCTGGTGCGCGCTCGCAATACGGTGTCGGCAATTGTGTGGCAGGTATTTCTGCCGCGATGCACACGCATGAACGACGCGGCGAGATACCGGAGTCGATGCAACAAGGCCGTCCTGCTACGCAATGTCGGCGGCTCCATGGGTGAGCAAGAGAATCGGCATGGTGATCTCCATCGTTCTCGTCGTGCTTGTGGTCGGTTCGGTGCTGTTTCATTTCCTCAGCCCGTGGCGGCTGACACCGCTGGCTTCCAATTGGCAGCAGATGGACGATACGTTGGCGATTACATTTGTGATCACCGGTATTTTCTTTGTAGCCATCAACTTTCTCCTGGTCTACATGCTGTTGCGCTTTCGCCATCGTGAAGGCAGTCGGGCCGCCTATGCGCCGGATAATAAAAAACTGGAACGCTGGTTGATAGGTGGTACGACGCTGGCGATCATGGCGTTGCTGGCGCCCGGCTTATTTGTTTATGCGGCCTATATCAAACCGCCACCGGATGCGCTGCATCTGGAAGTGCTAGGGCAGCAATGGCAGTGGCGTTTTCGCTTTCCCGATCAGAACGGCAAGCTGGGCTTGAGCGATGCGCGCCTGGTGAGCGCAGCCAATCCCTTCGGTTTGGATCCCAAGGATCCGAACGGGCAAAACAATATCCTGATCAATAGCAATGAAGTGCATCTGCCGCTCAACAAGCCGGTGAAGATGCTCTTGCGTTCACAAGATGTCTTGCACGATTTCTACGTGCCGCAGTTTCGCGCACGCATGAACATGGTGCCGGGCATGGTGACCAGTTTCTGGTTTACGCCGACCAAAGCGGGACGTTATGAAATTCTATGCGCGCAATTGTGCGGCGTCGGTCATTACACAATGCGCGGCGTGGTGGTAGTCGAGGATGAGGCAGCGTTTCAAAAATGGTTGCAGGCGCAACCGACCTTTGCAATGACGCTGGCTGCACCTGCCGTTGTTGCCGGCGCACACGATCAGGGTGCGCCCGATGCCAAACTGGAACAAGGCAAGCAGCTGGCGCAATCCAAAGGTTGCGTAGCTTGTCATTCGCTGGATGGCAGCAGCGGGGTTGGCCCAAGCTGGAAAAATCTGTTTGGCCACACCACAAGCCTGAGCGATGGCAAGAGCGTGCTGGCCGATGAAGCGTATCTGAAAAAATCCATACTCGATCCATCCGCCCAGATTGTGAAGGGTTTTGCTCCCATCATGCCGAAGCTGGAGATGTCGGATGCGGAACTTGCTGCGCTGATTGTCTATATTGAATCCCTGAGTGCGGCCGGGCAGGGCGTGCCGCCAAAGATGGAGAAAGACTCGCCGCAAGGTGCGCAGCGAAGTTCGCAGTACACGAGGCAGCAATAAGCAAAGAGGAGATCTCATGTCTTATTCCGAGCACGATACGCAGGACCATGTTCCCCAGGGATTCTGGACCAAATATGTATGGAGCCAGGATCACAAGGTGATCGCGATTCAGTATGCCAGCGTCGCCATCGCGGTAGGGCTGGTTGGCGTGGCGCTGTCGAACCTGATGCGTTTGCAACTCGGCTTCCCCGGCCGCTTCGCCTTCATCGATGCGGCGCACTATTATCAGTTCATGACCATGCACGGCATGATCATGGTGATCTATCTGCTCACGGCATTATTTCTCGGCGGCTTTGGCAATTACCTGATTCCGCTGATGGTGGGGGCGCGGGACATGGTTTTCCCTTATCTGAACATGTTGAGCTTTTGGGTGTACCTGCTGTCTGTGCTGGTATTGATGGCAAGTTTTTTCGTAGCAGGAGGTCCTACTGGTGCCGGCTGGACGCTGTATCCGCCGCAAGCGATTTTGCAGGGCACGCCCGGGCATGAGTGGGGCATCATTCTGATGCTGGTATCGCTGCTGATCTTTATCGTGGCGGCGACCATGGGCGGCTTGAATTATGTGACGACTGTCTTGCAGGCGCGCACCGAAGGCATGACGCTGCTGCGCATGCCGCTGACCGTATGGGGTATTTTCGTCGCTACGATACTTGCCTTGCTGGCCTTTCCCGCGCTGTTTGTCAGCGGCATCATGATGCTGCTCGACAAAACGCTAGGCACGAGTTTCTTCATGCCGGCGATCGTTTCGATGGGACAGGTGACGCAATACACCGGTGGCAGCCCGCTGCTGTTCCAGCACTTGTTCTGGTTCTTCGGGCATCCCGAGGTGTATATCGTCGCGTTGCCGGCGTTCGGCATCGTGTCCGATTTGATCAGCGTGCATGCGCGTAAAAGCATCTTCGGTTACCGGATGATGGTGTGGGCGATACTCGCGATCGGTGTGTTGTCGGTGGTGGTATGGGCGCATCACATGTTCGTCAGCGGCATGAATCCGTATTTCGGATTTTTCTTTGCAACCACGACGCTGATCATTGCGGTGCCGACTGCGATCAAGGTGTACAACTGGCTGCTGACCTTGTGGCGTGGCGATATACATTTGTCTGTGCCCATGCTGTTCGCATTGGCGTTCATCAGCACCTTTTTGATCGGTGGCTTGACCGGGCTATTTTTGGGTAATGTCAGCGTTGATATCCCCTTGTCGAATACCTACTTTGTGGTGGCGCATTTCCATATGGTGATGGGAGTGGCACCGATCTTGGTAGTCTTCGGCGGCATCTATCACTGGTATCCGAAAGTGACCGGACGCATGTTGAACGACGCGCTGGGGAAACTGCATTTCTGGATCACCTTCGTCGGCACCTATGCGATCTTCTTCCCCATGCATTACCTCGGCATGCTTGGCATGCCGCGCCGCTATTACAACTTCGATGGCTATCAATTCATCCCGCAGTCGGCGCATACGCTCAATACATTTATCACCATCGCTGCTCTGATCGTCGCCACCGCACAACTGGTATTCGTAGCCAACCTGATCTGGAGCCGGTTTTACGGCGCGCGTGCAGACAGTAATCCGTGGCGCGCCGCTTCGCTGGAATGGCAAACGCCGCAGACACCGCCCGTACACGGTAACTGGGGGCCGCATACGCCGGTGGTATATCGCTGGGCTTATGCCTATAGCGTACCGGGTGCGCCACAGGATTTCATCGCACAGAATGCGCCGCTGGAAGAGGGCGGCATGGAACCCGAAGCGCATAGCACTAAAGAGGTGCCGGCATGAACACATGCATCTTGCTGAAAACCGATACAGCTCATTCCAGCGGTACGTCGACTGCGTTGCGAGACCTGGAACCCGTTGCGCTTGGCACAGCGCTATGGATATTCATGGGCGTGGCCAGCTCCCTGTTTGCGCTCTTCATCGCTTCGTATGCGATGCGCATGGATGCAAACGACTGGCATCCGCTCGCGATGCCTTGGCAGCTGTGGCTGAGCACGCTATTGCTGATATCCGGCAGCGTGGCCTTGCAGTTGGCGAGCCAGTCTGCACGCGGCGCAGACTGGCGGCGCGCGCGGACGCTATTGTTAGTGGGCGGGATCGCTGCGCTGGCTTTCATGTGCGCGCAGCTATGGGCGTGGCAAGCGCTGCTGACGGCGCAGGTAAGGCCGGCCGGCAATCCTGCCGGCAGCTTCTTTTACCTGCTTACGGCCATGCATGGTTTGCACGTGGCGGGCGGTTTGTTGGTTTGGGGCGGGACGGTACGCCGTGCATGGAGCGCTGACGCAGACGCTGCATCGTCCCGCATTGCATGGTCGATCAGGCTATGCGCACGCTACTGGCATTTTCTGCTGGCAGTATGGCTGCTGCTGTTTGCGACACTGGGCTGGCTGACACCGGAAGTCGTACGTTTTATCTGCGGCCCGCGTTGAGCTTGGGAACAGGAGACGGTATGAGCACACCGATATTGACCTCAAGACCAGGTGCATCGCCTGCAATGGATGGCTGGCGCCAGCTGGTGGCTGATTGGTCGTCTGACAGGCAAGCCTTCCAAGTGTCGTGGGGCAAGGCCATGATGTGGATCTTTTTGCTGTCGGACACCTTCATCTTCAGTTGCTTCCTGACCGGTTACATGACGGTGCGTCTGACGACCACTGCGGCGTGGCCCAATCCTAGCGAAGTATTTTCCCTGAATATAGGCGGCACCGACATGCCGCTGCTGCTGATCGCGATCATGACGTTTGTGCTGATCAGTAGTAGCGGCACGATGGCGATGGCGGTCAATTACGCCTATCGCCGTAATCGCGTCACGACAGGGATATTGATGCTGGCTACCGCGCTGCTGGGCGCCAGCTTTGTCGGCATGCAGGCCTTCGAATGGAGCAAGCTGATCGCAGAAGGCGTGCGGCCGTGGGGCAATCCTATGGGGGCGGCGCAGTTCGGTTCTACATTTTTCATGATCACCGGATTTCACGGCTTGCATGTGTCGGCTGGCGTGATTTACCTGGTGATCGTGGCGTCACGCGTGCTACGCGGACGCTATGAGAAGACGGGTAACTATCAGATAGTCGAAATTGCCGGACTCTACTGGCACTTTGTCGATCTGGTGTGGGTATTCATCTTTGCCTTGTTTTACTTGTGGTGAGGTGTGCGATGACTTCAATTAGCGGTCAAGAACATCCGATCGGACTCTATCTGAAGGTATGGGGGCTGTTGTTCGTGCTCAGTACGATGTCCTATCTGGTCGACTATTTTCACTTCCATAGTTATCTGAGATGGGGGCTGATCCTTACTTTCATGCTGATGAAGGCGGGACTGATCGTCGCCGTGTTTATGCACATGGCATGGGAACGGCTGGCGCTGATGTATGCAATTTTGCTGCCGCCGCTTTGTTTGTTGGTGCTGGTGGCGTTGATGGCGCTGGAGGCTGACTACACTTTGGGGACGAGATTGCTCTTTTTTAGTAGTTGAGTTTTTTTAAAATATGAGCGGTACAGTGCTTCGGTGATGGCTCCATCATGGATGACGTGCGGTGCCTCGAATGGTGTAGTCCGGCCGCAGAATGTCGTCGCGTCTCCAGCGCCGTGTGCCACATGCCATGAATATGGTCGTATCGACATCAAAGGGCAAAACACTGAAGCTGATTCACAGTTCACGGCACTTATTCTTCAGATGTCACTAATTCAGGACTAAAGTAAGTTCGCCATAATCAGTCTAAGACATGTTGTGAGAGTGCTTGATCTTGCCGCCTAGCCGTTCCAAATTACAAACTTCTAGTTTTTGGGAAGCACCCCTCTGTTTTAAAATTTCGGTCAGAAAATGACGTATTAGCCTGCTATTTCCAGTGCCTTGATTATGAATTTTTACAGTGAATGTGAAAATTAAGGTCAATATTTGAGGTGGAAATGTGTTTGTTTGGTAAGATTCTATCTTCGCTTCATGGTTCTGCTACCTATCAGAATTGAAGCCGCATGGATTAACCATATTGTTTCTGATTTTTTACAAAAATTAGAAAGATGATTTTTATTCCATGGTGTCAACATCATGCTGAAAAGCACCAAATTCTAAGGAATTTCACATTGACTATTCCCTATGGTCGTCAAGACATTTCAGAAGCTGACATTCAGGCAGTTGCTACTGTCTTGCGTTCGGACTTTCTTACTCAAGGGCCAGTCGTCCCTGCATTTGAAAAAGCTGTCGCCGAGTATTGCGGCGCTCGTCATGCGATAGCCGTCAATAGCGCCACCTCTGCATTGCATATAGCTTGTCTCGCTCTTGGTGTTGGCCCTGGCGATTGTGTGTGGACCAGCCCAATAACTTTCGTTGCAAGTGCAAACTGTGCTCGTTATTGCGGTGCCGACGTTGATTTTGTGGACATCGATCCACGTACATACAACATGAGTGTGACGCATCTGGAAGAGAAACTGCTGAAAGCTGAAGCTGTTGGTAGACTGCCCAAGGTTGTCATACCCGTGCATCTATGCGGTCAACCATGCGAGATGGAAGCGATCCATGCTCTCTCGTTAAAATACGGTTTCCGTATCATTGAAGATGCGTCGCATGCGATTGGTGGCCGCTATAAAGGAAAGGCTATTGGCAATTGTCGCTATAGTGACATCACTGTCTTCAGCTTTCATCCAGTAAAGATCATTACTACGGGTGAGGGTGGCATGGCGCTCACCAATGATCCTGAGCTATACAATCACATGGCTCGACTGCGAAGTCACGGTATAACAAGGGATCCTGCAGAGATGACGCAAGCCCCGGATGGTCCTTGGTATTATCAGCAGATCGAGCTCGGCTTTAATTATCGGATGACAGATATCCAGGCTGCCCTTGGTCTGAGTCAGATGCAACGCCTGGACGAATTTGTCGCCACGCGACATGAACTGGCAAAAAACTACAATGAGCTTCTCAAGAAATGCCCGGTTACCATTCCTTGGCAACATGGGGATAGCTATTCGGGTCTGCATCTTTATGTAGTTCGCCTCAAGCTCGAAGCAACCAATGCTAGCCATCATGAGATATTTGAGCGCTTGCGTGTTGCCGGCATCGGTGTGAATTTGCATTACATTCCAGTCTATCGACAACCTTACTATGCGCGTCAAGGCTTCAACCCGAGCGACTTTCCGGAAGCTGAACGTTACTATGCTGAAGCGATCAGTTTACCCATGTTCCCAGCACTGACGAAGGAGCAACAGAAGGAAGTAGTGCACAGCCTGACGACACCTATTGGGCACCAAACGCTCTTTTGATCATTGATATATATCCATAAATTAAATGCACAATAGATTGGCACTGGGTACCGTGCAATTCGGTCTCGCATATGGTGTTGCCAACAATTCCGGTCAAATCGATCCTAATCAAGCCGGCAAGATACTCGCCGAGGCGAGGCAGGCGGGCATTAATATGCTTGATACTGCGATTGCCTATGGTGATAGCGAGCGTACATTAGGACAGATCGGCGTTGCTGGCTGGCGCATTGTCACCAAGTTGCCAGAAATGCCGGAAACATGTTCCGACGTAGCAGAATGGGTTGAGAGCCAGGTAAAAGGATCGTTGGATCGCCTAGGCGTCCAGCAACTCCATGCCGTTTTATTGCATCGTCCCGCCCAGTTGCTGGAAGCGCGGGGACCGCAGTTGTTCGCAGCGCTTGAGCACCTGAAGATGCTTGGGTATACCAAAAAAATCGGTATTTCGATCTACGACCCCAGCGAGCTGGATAGCTTGTTTAGTAAAATGAACTTTGATTTGGTGCAGGCACCGTTGAATATACTGGACCGGCGCTTGGTCGATTCCGGTTGGGCGCGACGTCTCAAGCACATTGGTGCCGAGCTGCATGTGCGTTCCGCCTTCCTGCAAGGTTTGTTATTGATGTCTTCGGAAAAGCGCCCGCAAAAATTCAATCGTTGGCAGTCCCTATGGTTGGAGTGGGATCGTTGGTTGAATGAAGTCGGGCTCTCGCCGCTGGAAGCCTGTTTGCGCTATACGCTAAGCGTTGAAGAAGTCGACAGTGTCGTAGTGGGTGTCGATAGCGTTGAGCAGTTCCGTGAAATTCATGCCGCTGCTAATGGCGTCTTGCCTGGCTTGCCCGCGTGGCCACACGCGATCGATCCTGTCCTGCTTAATCCTGCTCTTTGGTCAAAATTATGAAAGTTGTTGCGCTTGTTCAAGCCCGTATGGGCTCTACCCGTCTTCCCGATAAAGTGATGAAGCCGATCGGTGGGGTGCCCATGATAGAGCTTCTTCTTTCCCGCCTGTCACGCGCCACTGAAGTCGATCAGATTGTTGTTGCCACTTCGGTGGATGTACGCAATCTTCCCCTTGTTGAATACGTGCACAAACTTGGCTATGCCTGTGAGCAGGGTAGTGAAAACGATGTGCTTGACCGGTATGTTCAGGCTGCACGGGTACATCAGGCTGATGTGGTGGTGCGTATTACCGGAGATTGTCCACTGGTAGATCCGCAACTGGTTGATGAAGTCATTCGTGGTTTCAAGTCGTCTAATACGGATTATTTCAGTAATATCAGCCCTCCGACTTATCCCGATGGGCTGGATATCGAAGTATTCTTTTTAAGTGCGCTGGAACAGGCAAGCCAGGAAACCGACAAAGCATATGATCACGAACATGTGACACCGTATCTGCGTGAATCAGGTCGTTTCAAAACTGCTTCTATGCAGTACCCCGAGGATCTTTCAGCGCTGCGCTGGACAGTGGATGAACCTGCTGATCTGGCAGTAATAAAAAACATTTTTCAAGCTTTTTCTCCCCGGACAGATTTCTCGTGGAGGGAAGTGCTTGAGTTGCAACGTCAGCAACCAGCTATTTTTCATTTAAATCAAAACATCATTCGTAACGAAGGAGCAAGTATGGGTACCGGGCAAAAACTCTGGAAACGCGCCAAGCAGATTATTCCGGGTGGAAGCATGTTGCTGTCCAAGCGCGCAGAAATGTTTTTGCCTGATTTATGGCCTGCCTATTTCAGCAAGGCTAAAGGATGCAAGGTCTGGGATCTCGATGGAAACGAGTACATCGACATGTCCATCATGGGAATCGGTACCAACACCCTGGGCTACGGACATCCGGAAGTTGACGATGCAGTGCGGCGTACCATTGATGCCGGCAATATGTCGACCTTGAACTGTCCGGAAGAAGTCTATCTCGCCGAGAAGCTGATTGAATTGCATCCATGGGCCGACATGGCACGCTTTGCCCGTTCGGGTGGCGAGGCCAATGCGATTGCAATCAGGATTGCGCGCGCGGCGTCTGGCAAGGACAAGGTCGCAATTTGCGGTTATCACGGCTGGCATGACTGGTATTTGTCGGCAAATCTGGGTGATGACAAGGTGCTCGCCGGTCATTTGCTGCCCGGCCTGCAGCCAAATGGTGTGCCGGAAGGCTTGCGCGGCACCGTATTTCCGTTCAACTACAACAATTACGCCGAGCTTGAAGCGCTGGTCAATGAACACGACATTGGCGTCATCAAGATGGAAGTGGTGCGCAACTTCGGACCTGAAGATAATTTCCTGCACAAAGTACGTCAGCTTGCTACCGAGCGCGGCATCGTCTTGATTTTTGATGAGTGCACATCAGGCTTTCGTCAGACATATGGCGGCATACACAAAATGTACGGCGTCGAGCCGGACATGGCCATGTTTGCGAAAGCGCTGGGCAATGGTTACGCCATTACCGCAACGATCGGTCGTCGTGAAATCATGGAAGCTGCGCAAACGACCTTCATCAGCAGCACCTTCTGGACCGAGCGTATCGGCCCTACGGCTGCGCTTGCGACACTGGATGTCATGGCGCGGATAAAATCGTGGGAAACCATTACCAATACCGGGCTTGATATCACTGCACGGTGGAAGGCCCTTGCAGCGAAATACGACCTTTCCATTACCACCAACGGCTTGCCGGCCTTGACCGGATTCGGATTTAACAGCCCGAACGCACTTGCATACAAGACTCTGGTAACGCAGGAAATGCTGGCCAAAGGCTATCTTGCAGGTACCAGTGTGTACGTGTGCACGGAACATACCCCCAAGGTTGTGAACGACTTCTTTGAAGCACTCGAGCCGGTGTTTGCGCTGGTCAAGGAGTGCGAGGAGGGTCGTGACGTGATGACCCTTCTCAAAGGACCAGTCTGCCATAGTGGTTTCAAAAGGTTGAACTGATCTATGAGAGTTGCTATTCGCGTTGATGCTTCAAGTGAAATTGGCATCGGCCATGTTATGCGGTGCCTGACTTTGGCGGATGCCCTGCATAGAAATGGAGCTACGGTTCGTTTCATTAGTCGCGTGATGCCCGCGCATATGGTGCAAATGATGCAGGAAAGAAAGCACGAATTCCGCCTTTTGCCAAAACGCCAAAATGACGATGGCATTCGTGAGTTTGCGCATTCTCATTGGCTGGATGTCAATCAGCATGTTGACGCAAGCGATACAATGGAAGCACTAGGAGATCACGTTTGGGACTGGGTTGTAATTGATCACTATGCGATAGGTGCCGCGTGGGAGAAGGTCGCTCGAATCAAAAATTCGCGAGTTCTTGTGATAGACGATCTTGCAGACAGAATGCACGATTGCGATGTCATTCTGGACCAGAATTATTACGTAAATGCACAAAGTCGTTATGATTTACTTGTACCTGATAACTGCTTCAAGGCCTTAGGTCCATCATATGCATTGTTAAGGGAAGAATTTTACGAAACTGCTAAAACCGAAGCCGAGCGTGATGGGTTGATACGCAAGATACTTGTGGGCTTCGGTGGATCGGATCCCACAAACGAAACTGCAAAGGTATTGCAAGCACTTGAGGCACCTGATTTCTATAAATTTCAAATTGATGTGATTATTGGTAGCGTTAATCAGCATAAAAATTCCTTATTTGATCGCTATGCTGAAAATTCCCGTATTAATTTTCATGAAAATGCCACAAATGTAGCTTCGCTTATGTCGCAAGCCGATTTATCTATTGGCGCGGGAGGGGCGATGAACTGGGAGCGTTGCTTTCTCGGCCTTCCAGCTATCGTGATAGTAGTGGCTGAAAATCAGGCTGAAACCAGTGAGGCATTGCATCAAGCAGGAATAGTTTTAAACCTTGGACGTCATCATGAAGTAAGCGAAAATATGATCGCTCGCGCTGTGCGCAATCTCGATTCGGATCAGGTTGCGATGCATTGTTTTTCTGAGAGATCAAAAAACCTGATGTTACCTGATGGCCTCGCTATAACGAATTTGAAAGTTTTATCAACAATATTGGACAGGAGTTAATTATGAGTGATGCATCCAGAGACGTTCTGGCATTTTGGAATAGCAGGGCCGGATTGGGGCAATGGGCTGGAAGTCGCGATGTAATCGCCAAGCAATTGGAGATGGCCGCAATTTCGACTTATGTGAAAGATGGAATGCGCATTCTCGAAGTAGGATGCGGAAACGGCATTACTGCAATTGAACTAGCAAGACAGTTCGACGTGGATATCATTGCTATTGACTATGCTGAAGAAATGATCACTTCTGCAAAACAACTGGCAGAAGGGCACGATTTCAAGGGCAGACTCACCTTTCAAACTGGTGACGTGACGGCATTGCCCGAGTTTCAAGGCGCTTTCGACCTGATCTATACCGAGCGTGTATTGATAAATCTTCCTGACTGGGAGTCGCAACGGTCTGCCATTAAAGGGATTACAGACATGCTTGCGCCTAATGGTTTGTACGTGATGTGCGAAAACAGTCAGGATGGGCTCGATAAAACCAATTCATTGCGTGCAATGGTTCAACTTCCGAAAATGGATCCGCCATGGCATAACCGCTACTTTCGGGACTCCGAGCTGGCACAGTTCTCCGAGCCAAAAGTCACGCTTGAGGGAATCAATCATTACAGCTCGACATACTATTTTTTAAGTCGAGTAGTTAATGCCGCGCTGGCGTCCAAGGCAGGTAAAGAACCTGAATACGATTCCGAAGTAAACCAGTTGGCTTTGAGTTTGCCGTCGATGGGTGATATTGGGCAAGGACGGATTTGGTTATGGCGCAAGAACTCGTAATTGCAGGGCGATTGATAGGGCGCGGTCACGCGCCTTTTGTTATTGCTGAAATGTCCGGCAATCATAATCAATCGCTTGAGCGAGCTTTGCAAATAGTCGATGCGGCTGCGCGCTCCGGTGCACACGCACTGAAGATACAGACTTATACGCCGGATACGATGACCATCGATCTCGACGAGCGCGAATTTCATATCGGCGATCCAAACAGCCTGTGGTCTGGCACTTCGCTGTACAAGCTGTACGGCGAGGCTTATACGCCGTGGGAATGGCATGAAGCGATTTTTGCGCGCGCGCGTGAGCACGGCATGATCCCGTTCAGTTCCCCTTTCGATGCCAGCGCAGTTGATTTTCTGGAAAGCCTGAATGTTGCGTGCTACAAGATTGCTTCCTTCGAGAATACGGATTTGCCCCTGATTCGTCGCGTGGCGGCAACCGGCAAGCCCTTGATTATTTCAACCGGCATGGCGACAGCGGCCGAGCTTGACGAGTCGGTGCGTGCGGCACGTCAGGCCGGTTGCAAGGATCTGATTCTGCTCAAGTGCACCAGCACTTATCCTGCCACTGCTGCCAATACGAACATACTGACCATCCCGCATATGCGTGAACTGTTCGGCTGTGAAATCGGATTGTCTGATCATACGATGGGCATTGGTGTGTCGGTAGCAAGCGTGGCGCTCGGTGCTGTCGTTATCGAAAAGCACTTTACTCTCGATCGCGCAGATGGCGGCGTCGATAGTACTTTCTCGATGGAGCCGGCCGAAATGGCGCAACTGGTATTGGAAACCGGGCGGGCGTGGGAAGCATTGGGACGCGTGAGTTATGGCCCGACCGAAGTCGAGAAAAAATCGCTCCAATATCGGCGATCGCTCTATGTCGTGCAAGACATCAAGGCGGGTGATGTATTAACGCAGGAAAATGTCCGAGCGATTCGCCCAGGTTTAGGATTGCCGACAAAATATCTGGAGCAACTGTTGGGGAAAACCGTGAAAAGTGACGTCAAGCGTGGCACGGCTTTGACGTGGGAAATGATCGGGTAAATATGCAAACTACTTTAAAGAATAAATAATGAATACCCAATCTGATAAATCGCTTCATTCAGATGCTGAAGAATTACGGCTTTTGATAACGGGGATGCGTGATGTTTATGTGCGTGGTGAAAATGCAATGGAATACGCACGACAAACAGGGAGTGCCGTTGGCAATTCACCCGTCGCTACCTTAATTGCCTATGACCTTCAAGCCGGCTCATATATAGCTGAGGTAGAGAGTAATCCTGGCGCAAATTTACGTTGGTGTAGTCAGTTGGCGAAAATAATTGATCCATTTTTGTCTGAGCAGAGTTCTCTTCTTGAAGTCGGTTGCGGCGAGGCAACGACGCTTGCAGGCGTTTTGCAACATGTGAGCAATACGCCTCGTCATGGACTTGGTTTGGATATAAGTTGGTCGCGTTGTTCTGAGGGACAGCGCTGGCTTGCGGAAAAGGAAGCTTCTGCGCGACTTTTTGTCGCAGATCTTTTTAATATTCCTCTGGAAGATGCAAGTGTGGATGTGGTTTATACATCGCATTCACTGGAGCCTAATGGGGGGCGAGAAGAAGCCGCAATACGCGAGTTAATGCGAGTAGCTCGTCGGGCGGTGGTTCTGATTGAACCTATTTATGAGTTAGCCAGTACGGAGGCACAAGCTCGCATGCTACGCCATGGGTATGTGCGTGGACTCAAAGAAACGGCTGAGCGTCTTGGTGCAAAAATTAGTGAATATCGCCTACTGGAAAATATTAATAATCCTTTAAATCCAAGCGGATTGATTTTGATAGAAAAATCTAATGTGTCGACAGATCATGAAGCTCCTCGTTGGAGATGTCCGCTTACTTATCAACCAATGAATGATTTGGGAGATGTATTTGTAGGTGAGCAAGCTGATTTGGCATACCCCGTCTTGCGCGGAATTCCTTTGCTGAGAGTGGAGCATGGGGTGTTGGCATCTAAAATTCTATCGAATTGAACATGTTTAAGGAAAAATATAAGACGTCTGTAAAGTACATGTACTTATGAAAGACGTTCAGTTGCCAGTGAAAGAAGAAGTTTTTCTTGCTACAACAGCTTTGGAAGAATTTTGGGATACATCGAAGCCCATTCTTTTTTTGGGGGAATGGTGTTTGCTCTACGGCCGTCGCTCATTCTGGGAGCCCCTCCAAGGGCAAGTTCTGAGCAGTCCATTTGATAGCGGGGATACTGCTCATGCTGCTTACCGCTATATCAATGCAATCTACGAGAGGCTATTGCCCATCCTCGGGGAGACGCTCAACACTATCCATGGAACGAACCACAGCCAGCGTTATTGGAGGATTGTCATTGGCCCATGGTTGCAGCTTTATCTGCCGGTTATTTATGATCGATACAGTCATATAAAGTGCGCGTTGGAAAAACACCCTGATTTCTCTACCTTGGTATTGTCAGATAGCTCCTTTGTGGTTGCTGCAGACACCCTTGGATTTGCTTGTTACATTAAGGAAGACGCGTTTAATCTTCAAATTTATACCAAAATTCTTTCTGCACTTGGTCGGACTTTCCCTTGTCGTACTTCTCAAATAAAAGAGAATTGGTTATATAGCAAACTCTCTCGTAAATCATTGAAAAGTAATTTACTTGGCTGGATTACGCAATCCTACTTAAACATTGCAACAAAATTGTCTCGGCCTATTTTTCTGAAAAGCACTTACTTTTCCAGGATCGTTGAGACTCGGTTTTTATTGAGGACTTTGGGTGGCGTTATGCCGGTTGTAGAAAAGTTGAATAAACAACCAGAACCTGTGGCCAAAATTAACAACGCTATTCGTAAAAATTTACCAAATATTGGCTTGGTAGAGGATGAGTTTGAGCGATGTTTGTCAGCGATGTTATTTGCAGATATGCCGATGTGTTTTGTGGAAAATTTCCACGAAGTTAGTCGAGATGCACAAAACGTTTATCCAAAATTTCCCAAGGCGGTTTTCAGTGCAAATTCTTGGTATTACGAAGAAAAATTTAAGCAATGGGCAGCTAAATCGGCAGAAAAAGGCGCGCTATTGATAGGGACTCCTCATGGAGGAAGTTACGGTGGTTTGCTCGATATGCCGAGTGAAAATCATGAAGTGGCGATAGTTGATCGCTATTATTCATGGGGATGGACTCGCACAGATTGTGCTGCGAAGGTGATCCCTTTTCCTGCAAGTAAATTGGTCGGCAGACAAAAAATAGGCGCAAGCAATCTAAAAGTTGGCATCTTATGGGCTGCTACTTCATCTTCAAGATATTTATTGCAGTTTCCCTCATTGCCGAAGTTTTTTTATGATTACATCGCCTGGCAAGGTCGCTTTGCTAAAACACTGAACTCACAATTGGTATTGGTAGCCCGTCTGCGGCCTCATCGTGAAGATGATGGCTGGGGCATTATTCCGAGGATCAAAGAATGTGTGCCAAGCATTGGGATTGAAACTTGGGACATTCCCTTTCAAGAAAGCCTGACCAATTGTCGTCTTTATGTGTGCGATCACTTCTCGACGACATTTGCCGAGGCGCTTGCAGCAAATAAGCCAACAATTTTATTTTGGGACAACCAGGCAAATGAATTGAGATCTGAGGCTCAGCCTTATTATGATTTGCTGCGGAAAGTCGGCATCCTTTTTGACTCACCTGAGCGTGCAGGAGAAGCCGTCAATCAAGTCTATGATGATGTCGAGAGTTGGTGGAATGACCCTGAGCGGAAAAATGCAGTTTTAATCTTTTGTGAGCGATTCGCCCGTAATTCTCCTGATGCCATTAAATTGTGGGTCGATGAGTTTAAGCGTATTGAAGCAACGCCGGAATTGAAGAGCGCTTCGCTCGCTGATTAATACGTCATGTTCCATTCCACTTCTATCAAGATAAGATTCGCCGTTTCGGTAGGTTCGAATACTTTGCGTGCAGTTATCGGGTTTGCCACCGGTCTGGTGATTGCGCGTGCCTTGAACCCTGCCGGATACGGTGACCTGATGTTTTTGCTTGGTAGTTTTGTGGCAATACGGTCTGTATTGGACATGGGAAGTTCCAGTGCATTTTTCACATTTTTATCGCAACGTGCCAGGGCTCGGTATTTTTACTTTGTATATTTTTGTTGGTTGGCTTTTCAATTCTTTGTAACGCTATTACTGATCTGGTTAATTATTCCGGCAAGTATTTTTGAGCGTATCTGGCTAGGAGGAGATCGCGAGATCGTTTTACTTGCTTTTGTGGCCGCATTTATTCAACAGCAAGTATGGCAAACCGTTGGGCAGATCGGCGAGGCAATGCGTAAAACTATACAGATTCAATTGATGAATCTTGCTATTGCATTGTTTTATCTAATGACGATCTTGTTGGCATCAATTTATGGCGAATTATCAATTACAAAGATACTCGGCATACTGATTGTTCAATATACGGTCGCGACTATATTTGCTTGCCATGTACTTAAGGGCGATCAAGCTGGTGTCTTAGTCAAAACGGAGTCGCTAGGTGAAATTTGGAGTGACTACTGGAAGTATTGCAAGCCGCTCGTTATACTTGCCCTGCTCAATTTTGCGTACGATTTTGCGGATAAATGGATGCTGCAAAAATTTGGAGGAGCCGCGCAACAAGGGTATTTTCAGATTGCGAGTCAATTTGCTGCTGTCAGTCTGTTGGCTACCACTTCGATTTTGAGTGTGTTTTGGAAAGAAATCGCTGATGCCTGGGCGAGGGATGATCTAAGCCGCGTAGCGATGCTTTATCGAAAGGTGAGCCGTGGGCTCGTAATGCTAGGGGCAATTGTGAGCGGTTTTTTACTCCCTTGGTCAGTGCAAATTGTAAATACCTTTCTTGGTCCTGCTTATATTTCTGCATGGCCCGTTTTGGCGGTGATGTTGCTTTATCCAATTCACCAATCTATGGGGCAAATTGGAGGAACAATGTTCCTTGCTAGTGGACAAACGCATCGATACATGTTTATCAGTGCGGCCATGATGTTGCTGTCCATCTTGATGACATACATTATGTTGGCTCCATCTTCAGGTACTTGGATACATGGGCTTGAGATGGGCGCGCTAGGATTGGCGTGCAAAATGGTTGTGCTTGGAATTGTGTCAGTAAATATTCAGGCTTGGATCATCGCTCGTTATGGTGGCTGGAAGTTTGATTGGGTTTTTCAAGTCGTCGGTATTCCGTTGACTTTGAGTTTTGGTTATCTGGCAAGGATGCTGGTCGGCGCTTTATGGAATTTGGAAGGTATTAGCAACATCAAGTTGATGCCTCCATTTTTATTGGCAGCCGTAATTTACGCTATGTTTATTCTTGTAATGATTTGGTTTGTTCCATCGCTTGTAGGCGCTGAAAAAACAGAAATAAAAAATATGTTGGAACGATTGAAAGCACGACGAGTGTGATCAGGGAAAGAGTCAATTGATGCTATTGAAATTCATTATATTTCGGGACGATGTATGGAATTGACGGAAGTGAAATTCTGGGAAGACTATTGGGCTAACTGCAAGCTTCCCAGTACTGCGGACATGACTTTCTCTTTTGATCGATGTCTGGCGGATGCATTAAAGAAGCATATGCCACATGTTCAAGGAGATGTTTTTGAGGTGGGTTGTGCGCCGGGTAAATGGCTGGCGTTCATGGCTAAAGAGTTCCCCCTCATCCCTAGTGGAATCGAATATTCTGAAGCAGGAATGCAAGCTACTTTGGAGAATTTCAAGATCCTTGATCTTGCCGCGGGTTCAATTCTGACAGGAGATTTTTTTCAGACTCAGCCCGACCGGAAATTCGATGTAGTGATGTCGTTTGGCTTCATTGAACATTTCGATAACGTGGATGATGTAGTTGAATTGCACCTTGGTTGGCTGAAACCAGGAGGGACCTTGATTCTTGGGGTGCCTAATTTTTGCGGTATAAATTCTTATATTCAAAATGTATTGGATCCAGAGATATTGGATAAGCACAACTTGAAGATAATGAATTTGGGCTATTTTCAGAGTTTGGCAAAGCGTTTTAATTTGAAACCTGTTTTCCTGGACTACATCGGATCTTTTGAGCCTTCACTGCCGATTGCGAAGCATCGATTTGGCAATCCTATGCAATTCATCGTGAAAAGTTTTTTGTGGTTTGCGCATCGCATCAGACGCATCAAAAAACTTGATCATTTAAATCATCAATTTTTTAGCTCATACATCCTGGCCATATATAAAAAGAGTGAACTTAATTGAGCAAGTTACTCGTATTTACCGAGAATTACGTTAAGGGCGGTGGCAATCGGTACATGATTGATGTGGTGAACGCTATTGAGGAACGTTATGATCACGTAGTCTTTGCTAGCAATAAGAACGGGATTTTTTCAGAAGATATTGCTCGCCTGAATAGACCTGCGATTTATCGTCATATTTGGTTTATTTCCCGGTCTTCGATGGACCATGCATTGCGATTTATTCATCCGATTACTCGAAGAATAATTCTTGCTCCTCTTATTTTGGCGGAGCCATTTTTTTTTCTGGCTAATTTGATGAGATTCATGCTGCTGCTCAGGTCTGTAAAACCTGCCTATATAGTTAGTTGTAATGGTGGATACCCTGCGGCACAATCCAGTCTTGCCATGGTGGTGGCAGCACGCATTTTGCGACTTCCTGTTGTACTCAGTGTTGTCAGTATGCCCGTGCGACGGAGAGCGTACTTTCGCCATTATGAAAGTTTTATAGACAAGCTGGTGTGGAAGTCCGTCAATGTTGTTATTGTCAATGCCAAGGCTATCTTGAAGTCTTTGCATGAACTTAGGGATATGCCTTTGGAAAAGGCCCGTGTCGTGTATAACGGACTCGAAGACATGCCTCCCAAAATTACAAATACAATGCGCGACCAGTCGTTGGTCAACATAGGTTGTGTTGCTCGGATGGATGCGGCAAAAGGCGTGTTTTTTCTTCTTGATGCTTTCGCATACCTAGCAAAAGAGCACCCTGAATTGCGGCTGATATTGGCAGGCGATGGTAACGCTTCCGCTGACCTTTTACGGCGTGCTGGCGTGCTTGGTATACAGGATCAAGTGCAGTTTCTTGGGCATTACAGTGGTGATACCTGTGCCTTATTGAATACTTTTGACATATATGTTTTTCCCTCATTGTGGGAGGGTTTCCCTTACAGCATAGTTGAGGCATTGCGTTCTGCTTGTACGATAGTCGCCACTGATGTGGGTGGGATTCCAGAGGCGATAACAAATGGTGTAAATGGAATTTTGATTAAACCTGGTTCGGCAGATGCGATCATTGAAGCAATAGAACAACTGTTATCGGATGCTGTGACTCGTGACATGCTAGCCCGGAATGCCCGCCTCAAATTTGAGAGTGACCTGGAACTAAAGAAAATGCATGGTCGAGTTCGAGAGATAGTGACTCCATAAAAAACCATGGGTGAGATGGCGTTTTCCTGAAAGAGGATTTGAGAATTCAGATTCTAGAGTATGCAGCTTGCTTGTGCTTAAATTAAGAGGGTTTTATCGTGCTAAATGCAGCGATTTTAGGGGCCGGTTTCATTGGCCAAAGTTTTATTGAGTTCGCTCTTGAGCACGGGTACAACCTGCGCGTGCTGGATCACAAAAGTTGCCCGGCTGAGTTCGATGGTAGATTGACGTGGGTGCAGGGCAATTTGAGCAGCGAGGAAGCCGTGAGGAAGGTGCTTCAGAAGAGTGACATTGTTTTTCACTTTATATCCAGTACTGTGCCCGGCGACGTTGCGGATGAAGGTGGGGAGTTGATACAGAATGTAGTGGAAACTCTTCATCTCTTGAAATTATGTCTGCAAGAAAAAGTATCGCGAGTGGTATTTATTTCTTCGGCGTCGGTTTATGGGGTGCAGCCAGTCTTGCCAATAGCGGAAACAGCATTGACTGATCCAATTAGCTCTCACGGTATCCATAAGCTTTCGATAGAAAAATATCTTCAATTATACAAATACCAGTATGGCTTGGATTGTAAAATTATGCGCTTGAGTAACCCATATGGACCTAGACAGAGCATCAAAGGGCGACAAGGATTTGTTGCGATAGCGCTGGGGAAGATATTGGCAGGGGATGCGATCTCGATAAGGGGTGATGGATCTGCTATTCGGGATTTTATTTATATTGCCGATGTTTGCAGTGCATTGCACCTCCTTGCAATCACCAAGGTTAAAGATAGCGTTTTCAATGTGGGGAGTGGTCAGGGGTACTCTCTAAACCAGGTCGTAGAGGGTATGGAGAAAATTACTGAGCAACGTTTGGTGACTAGTTATGTTGCCAGTCGTTTCGTGGATATACCTGCAAGTGTTTTGGATGTCTCTCGTGCGAGAGAACAGTTAGGACATGTCATCAAGTATTCACTTGAGCAGGGATTGGCTGAAACGTTCGCCTTTCATGGCATAAAATTGGCCGCTAATTCGAACCCCGATTAATAGAAATGATCGAGGCCTTCCAGTTATTTGAGAAAAGCCAAAAAATTAATTTTTCACCCCTAGTTTAGTTTGTGTCCGATATCTTATTTTGTGGTTTTTAAGAATTAATATCCTATTCATGACGTTACAAAATACATTTCACAATAAAATTGTTCTCATCACTGGACACACAGGTTTTAAAGGTGCTTGGCTAACTGCCTGGCTCAAACAACTCGGTGCTAAAGTGGTTGGCATCGCTCTTGATCCACCGACTGACCCAGCACATTTTACTGTTGCGCATATGGCAGATAACATGACCGATTTGCGTGTCAATATCTGTGATCAGGCTGCTTTGGAAGAGGCGATTCTTGCTGTGCAACCTGATTTCGTATTCCATCTTGCGGCACAGTCTTTGGTTAGACGATCCTACGATAACCCTATCGAAACTTGGCAAACCAATGTGATGGGGACGTTGCACGTTCTTGAGGCTTTGCGAAAGCTGGATAAATCTTGTGCGGCGGTGATCATTACCAGTGACAAATGTTATGACAATGTCGAGTGGGTATGGGGCTACCGTGAAACAGATGCCATGGGTGGCCCCGATCCGTATAGTGCTTCCAAAGGGGCTGCGGAATTGGCTATTCGATCACACATTAAATCGTATTTTCCTAAAGCTACCAGTAAGGTAAGAATTGCTGCAGCGCGGGCAGGCAATGTGATTGGTGGTGGTGATTGGGCAGATGATCGCATTGTGCCGGATTGTGTGAAGGCTTGGGCAAATAATGATGATGTTGAGCTGCGTAATCCGCACTCAACCAGGCCATGGCAGCACGTGCTAGAACCCCTGAGCGGGTATCTGAGTCTTGCTGCTGCTTTATCACAACGTCCTGAATTACATGGCGAACCGTTTAATTTTGGCCCACCTGCACAGCAAAATCACAGTGTGTTGGAATTGGTAAATCAGATGGCTTTGTATTGGGATCAGGTACGTTGGAAGGATGTATCGCAGTCAGCAATAGGGCCATATGAATCTGGTCTACTCAAGCTCAATTGTGATAAAGCACTACATCATTTGCATTGGCGTGCTGTGATGGGTTTTGAAGATACCGTGCGCATGACTGCTGAATGGTATCGTGCTTATTACCAGCAGCCGATGCAGATTGCTGCCGTAACCGGCGAGCAGCTTGACGCTTATACGAAGCTTGCAAAACAGCAGGGATTGGTATGGGCGCAATAAGCCTGGACCATATTTTGGTTACACCCTTGGCTCGTATTACGGTAGAGGGGGGGGATGTGCTGCATGCGATAAAGCATAGCGATAGTGGCTATGTGGATTTCGGTGAGGCTTATTTTTCCTGGGTGGCTATGGGGGCTATTAAAGCATGGAAGCGCCATACACGGATGACAATGAATATTGTTGTTCCTGTGGGCCAGGTCAGGTTTGTTTTTCATTTGGGCGGTGAGGACTCCTTTCGCATCGAAGAGATTGGTGTGGAGCATTATGCCCGTATCACTGTTCCACCTGGTATATGGTTTGGTTTTCAAGGGATGGCAGAGCCGCAAAGTTTAGTATTAAACATCGCCGATATTCCTCATGACCCTAGCGAAGTTGAGCGCGCTACGTTGTCACATAATAATTACGCTTGGAAATAAACTATGAAAGTTATCTTACTTGCCGGCGGCTTTGGTACTCGATTGGCAGAATACACTGATGTAATTCCAAAACCGATGGTGCCGATTGGCGGCAAGCCGATTCTTTGGCACATCATGCAGACCTATGCGCGATTTGGACACAAGGATTTTTATGTGGCATTGGGTTACAAGGCCGAGGTCATTAAAGAGTACTTTCTTAATTATCGAGCGCTCAATGCCGACTTTACGATAGACCTTGCTTCTGGAGGTGTTACTTCACTACAGGTTGATCCGGTGGACTGGCGGGTGACTTTGGTAAATACGGGCGAGGCATCCATGACAGGTGGACGCGTCAAGCGTATGCGGTCATTGATCGGCAACGAGACCTGTATGCTGACCTATGGTGATGGCGTCGCCGATATTGATTTGGATGCATTGCTGGCATTTCATCGGAGCCACGGCAAGATGGTTACCGTATCTGCTGTTCGTCCAGCAGCACGTTTTGGGGAGCTGGATCTTGATGGCGCACGTGTCGAGAGCTTTCAGGAAAAACCTCAGTTGCAGGAGGGTTGGATTAATGGTGGTTACTTCATATTTGAACCAGCATTCTTTGACATGATAGCAGGGGATAGTACTTTGCTGGAAAGAGAACCTTTGGAGCAGGCAACCAAGGCTGGTGAGTTGATGGCTTATCGCCATGATGGTTTCTGGCATTGCATGGATACCAAGCGAGATCATGAGCTGCTGGAGTCACTGTGGGCCAAAGGTGCTCCTTGGGTGCGATAGTCTAATCCGATGCGTATCCTGATTACTGGCGGATATGGATTCGTCGGTGGGCGAGTAGCGCAGCATTTGCAGCAACTCGGACATCAAATTTTTTTGGGCTCACGTCAAGCACGCCTCCCACCAAATTGGCTTCCTCAAGCTGAAGTGCTTCAGACAGACTGGAGCAATGACCGCATCCTCGAGCAAGCTTGTGATGGGGTCGATGTGCTGATTCATGCTGCTGGAATGAATGCACATGATTGTGGAGCTGATCCGGTCGCAGCATTAGAATTCAATGGTTTAGCGACTTCGCGTTTAGTTGATGTCGCTAGTCGTGTTGGTGTGCAGCGATTTATTTATCTATCAACTGCGCATGTGTATGCCAACCCTCTCATTGGTCATATTTCAGAAGATGTTTGCCCGCGCAATATGCATCCTTATGCAAGTTCGCATCTTGCGGGAGAGAACGCCTTATTGAGCGCTGCACAGTATGGAAAAATAAAAGGCATCGTGCTGCGTTTATCTAACGTTTTCGGCGCGCCCGCGCATAAGGATGTGAATTGCTGGACTTTATTGGTGAACGAACTATGTCGGCAGGCTGTTACGGCAGGTAGGCTGACCTTACGATCATCAGGCTTGCAAAGGCGGGATTTCGTGGGAATGCAGGAGACGTGCCGTGCAGTGTCTCATGTACTTGGTTTGAGTGAAGAGCAGGTCGGAGACGGAATATTTAATGTCGGAGGAGCGTGGGCACCACGTGTTATCGATATGACTGAATTGATACAAGCCAGGTGTCTTGCCGTGTTAGGTTCCACCCCTGAAATCATGCGCGCTAAATCCAGTGGAGCAGAAGTGACACACGAGCTCGATTTTCAAATAGACAGGTTACTTGCATCAGGTTTCGATCGATCTGCAAATATAAATACGGCGGCTGAGATAGATGCGACTCTGTTATTTTGCAGAGAATTTTTTGGTAATAAACGATGAACGACTCACCTGTTGTTACGGTAGTTATCCCTACATACAATCACGCACATTTTTTGCGGGAAGCGTTGCAATCGCTGTGTGCCCAAAGCTTTTCCAACTGGGAAGCGATCGTTGTTAATAATTATTCTGAGGACGACACCATCGCAGTGGTGGCGTCTTTTTCCGATCCGCGTATTCGATTGGAAAATTTTAGAAATAATGGTGTCATTGCGAGCTCGCGTAATCGTGGAATTGCTTTGGCTCAAGGACAGTACATTGCGTTCCTTGATTCGGATGATATTTGGTATCCTGAGAAGTTAACGCAATGTATGCAAAGCTTCGATGACAATGTTGATTTGGTTTGCCATGGCTTGT
Source organism: Herminiimonas arsenicoxydans (assembly GCA_000026125.1). GTDB lineage: Bacteria > Pseudomonadota > Gammaproteobacteria > Burkholderiales > Burkholderiaceae_D > Oxalicibacterium > Oxalicibacterium arsenicoxydans. The sequence goes on from CU207211.1 coordinate 1,157,979, forward strand.
ACTGGTTTGGCAATGAAGAAAGAAACATGTTTTGCGGCCCTGCGCAACGCGCTACGTTTGATGCCTTGCTCGATAAAGGCAACTGCATTACGCCCTCAGCCACAGTGGTGAGAAAAAGTATATTGGACCTTGTCGATGGATTTTCGCAAAATCCGGCGGTCGTTACTTCAGAGGATTATCATCTATGGCTTAAACTGGCAAAAGTCGGTGCCAGAATGAAGTTTTTGGAGGAGATATTGGGTGGTTATCGCATCCACTCCTCCAATCAGAGCAGCGCGGCGCTACGGCATCTAGAGTCAGTTTTGCAAGTGGTAGAAGAATTCTTTCCAGCGCAGTCTTCCTCAACGATTTCCTTTCAAATTCGTCGTAGAAAACGTCTAGGCCTTGCGTATTACAGTGCAGGGCGGGTCATGCAAAAGAACGGGAAAAGAAGTGATTCCCGTAGATTGTTTTTACAATCAATAAAATACTGGCCATTTTATCCCAAAATTTATTTGGGAATTGTCTTGAGCGTCATACATCATTTACCGTTTGTCTCCCGTACGTCTAAATAAAATTTTGAATATTTTTTTTAATAAAGCAATCAATTTAAAAAAATCCATATGGATTTTTTCTTCGATGATTTGGATATTCGCGCTGGAGTATGCAATTTATCTCATAGGGGATGTGTTTTGGGATCGGACGATCAAGGTATCGGCTTTAATTCTTATGCTAGTTTTTTTCAAACGAAGCCCTAATGCAATAAGAGATAGTGAAAAAAATATCATTCTAATTTTTTATTTATTACTTCTCACGCTATTGGTCCCTGCGGTCTTGAATGGGGATGAAGTCGGTTTCTATCAATGGTCAAAATTTGCATTTATGACGTTGATTTTCCCTATCATACTGATGAGTGGTCATACTTTTCAATCTAAAAATAATTATTTAAGTTCATTGTATATTTGGCTTGGTGTCGCGCTTTCCGTGCAATCTATTATTGCATTTGTAGCAATAAGGTGGAATTTACTAGACATATCAAATGTAGTTGAGATGAGCCGTCGTCCTGACGTGCCCCAAGTCAGTCTTGGTTTACTAGGGTTTGGCAATGCAATCCAATCTCCATTCGCCGACGATCTAGTATTGCGGCCACAAGCTTGGTTTCTTGAGCCATCAATCCTTGCTGCATTTCTTTTATTTCCTTTGTTTAAGTGTTGGGGAGAATTTTTGGAAAACAGAAAGGGAATACTTCTGCTATTCAGTCTCCTCATATTTTCCGCACTTTTCTTAACCTTTTCACTGGCTGGTTACTTTGCAATTATCGCTACTTTACTGTTCGCAATATTATCTAAACCTTTCTATGAAATTGTAAGGAGTAAGGGAGTCATAAGATACGGTTACGCTTTACTGATTTCTGTAATTTTCTTTTTCAGTGCTAGCGGTTTAATGAAGATTTTAAATGGGATTGGCGACGTAGAGAAAGATGGATTTTCGAAGGGGACAGTGATCGCATTAAAAATGTTTTCTAGAGATTCTAGTGGGCCAAGTGGCCTGTCCCCAAACTGAAAGACACCGCATTAAGCTAACTGAGCTTGCTGTTCAAAGTCAATTGGGCTGATATAGCCCAACGTTGAATGTCTTCGAACCGGATTATAGAAACGTTCGATGTAGTCAAACACTTCTGCCCTGATGTCGTCTCGCGTGCGGAACATCTTTCTGGATAAGCGCTCTGTCTTCAATGAAGAGAAGAAGCTCTCCATGGCCGAGTTGTCCCACACATTACCCGCACGACTCATGCTGCACGTCACACCCAATTCAAGCAATAGCCGCTGAAACTGCTCACTCGTATATTGACTTCCACGGTCAGAATGATGCATCACGGATTCCGGCTTACCACGTCGCCATACAGCCATCATTAATGCATCGGCGACGAGTTGTGCATTCATCTCAGGCTTCATCGACCAGCCAATGACACGCCTGGAATAGAGGTCTAGTACAACAGCGAGGTAAAGCCATCCTTCGGCTGACCAGATGTAGGTGAAGTCAGCGACCCATTTCCGGTTCGGTGCACTAGCGTCGAATTGCCGGTCGAGCACGTTGGCTGCAATACCGATGACTGGGCGCTCACCTCGGTCAATCGGCAAGCTGCGCCGGCGAGGTCGAGCCCGTAACGCTTGAGCCTGCATCAGCCGTTCGACGCGATGCAGCCCGCAACGATAGCCACTTGCCAACAGGTCGTGCCAGACACGACGTGCTCCATAGGTGCGGTCACTTTGAATAAAACTGTGATGAACGGCGCGACCGAGTTGCTCGTTCTCCGTGCGACGTTTGCACGGCGTACGCGTGAGCCATGCATAAAAACCACTGCGCGAGACGCCGAGTGTGTCGCAGGTCAGTGCCACCGGCCAGATTCCTCGGTGCTTCGCCACGAATCCAAATTTCACATCGATTCCCTGGCGAAGTAGGCGGCGGCTTTTTTTAAAATGTCGCGCTCCATCTTCAGTTTGGCGACTTCTTTGCGCAACCTTGCTATCTCAAGTTGCTCTGGTTTGAGTTGACCATGCCCGGGAAAGGCATGCGATGCATCTTCCGATACGGCATGAACCCATTTGCGCAATACGTTCTCGTGCACATTGAGGTCTTTGGCGGCCTGCACGATTGAAACACCTCGTTCTTTAACTAGCCTAACCGCCTCTACCTTGAACTCCTTGCTGAACTGTCTACGATTTGCCATTTATTTCCTCCTGATTGATTAAAACACCTTATCTTGGTGTCTTTCAAGTCAGGGACAGGCCAAAGTGGAAATCTTTTACGAGAGCAGGACAGAATGGGTACCTATTTCGATTTACTTTCCGATCATCCTTTGGGAGTAGGACTCTCTCATACCTTGGGTTTGAATGATTGGGGTTCAGCAAGTGCTTTTTTCTTTTGGGTAATTTCTGGAGGGTTACCTGCCCTTATATTGCTTGTCTTTTTTTTCGGCTATATCTTCTTTTACTTTTGCCACCCACTATTAATATCAGGAAATAATGTATACAAATATATTGCGGCTTCGTTTATCGGTCACAGTATTCACAATCTTTCATATGGCAATTGGCTAGCACCGTTTTTTTTAATACATTTGGCAATTTTAATTATGACTTGTCGGCAACTTATGCAAAAAATGAAATTTCAAATCAAATCAAAATTTGAAATCACTGCAAATTAAATGAAAACAATAGTGATAACTGGTGCCTCTGGTTATATTGGCCGCTGTCTCGTGACTAAGCTTTTAGCGCTTGGAGACTATCGAGTAAAAGTGCTAACAAGGCATAGCCAAGAAATTTCATCTTCTGCCTGCTTATTTCCAAATAGCGTGGAGGTTGTGATTGGAGACTTACAGGCTCCTGAATTGTTGACGGGATTGTTTGAGCGGGATTGTACGGTTATTAATCTTGTATATATGTGGGGGGCAGGTATAGCAGATAACGTCGCTGTCACTACCAATTTGCTGAGGTTATGCAGCGCCGCCGGTGTCGGAAGAATTATTCACTGTAGCACTGCCGCCGTAGTTGGACGTGTCGAAGAAAATGATGTTACCGAAGATACAGTTTCAAATCCGATTACCGAATATGGCAAAACTAAACTCGCGGTAGAAGAAGTTATTAGAGGGGCACAGAACTTTTGTGATGTCGCGATTTTACGCCCTACCGCGGTATTTGGAATTGATGGTGCACCTTTAAAAAAGCTGGCTTCTGATCTTGCCGCTGGAAAACGGGTCACTAATTATCTCAAGTCCTGTCTTTTCGGCAGGCGCAGAATGAATCTGGTTCATGTCGATAATGTGGTGGCATCTTTGCTTTTTTTTATCGATTACCAAGATAAATTCGGAGCGGAAATTTTTATAGTTTCTGACGATGATGACCCTTCCAATAATTTCGCGGATGTCGAACATTTCTTAATGAATAGACTCGCCATTCCCCCGTATAAATTTCCTCGTTTTTTAATTCCTTTGGGTGTATTGAGCTTTATCTTAAATAGACTCGGTAGAAACAATGTGAACCCTCGCTGTAATTATTCTCCCAATAAAATTAGCGCTTTAGGATTTAGACGACCTAAGAGTTTCATGAGTGGCTTGGAAGAGTACGCTGAATGGTGGCGCTCTACTGGATTGAGACAATGAAAGCTTGTCCAATGCGGGTACTCAACGTCAACTCTTCTCTTGACTTCAGGAGTGGTGGTGGCACGGCGGAGCGTACATTCCAGATGAGCCGCTTTTTGGCCAGAGTGAATACAAAATGTACCGTATTTACCATTGATACAGGGCTTGATCAGGCTAGAGTCGCGGCGCTTAAACCGGCCGAGGTCGTCGCCATACCATTGTTATGGCGGCGATTTTATGTCCCGAAAATAAACTGGAACACGATTCGAAAATTAGTAAATGATGCAGACATCATTCACTTAATGGGACATTGGGGCGTGCTGAACGCATTGGTTTATGTGGCCGCCCGTAGTGCGGGGAAGCCCTATGTTGTTTGTCCTGCTGGGGCATTGCCTATATTTGGCCGCTCTGCTGTTCTCAAGCGCTTATACAATTTTCTGATTGGCAATGCAATTATCAGAAATGCGTCTGCGTGGATAGCTGTGACACCAATCGAGTTTGCCCAATTTGAAAAATATGGTGTTCCTGCATCGAGCATTACCGTCATTCCGAATGGTGTCGCAGTTGAGGATTTTCCGGCTGTAGATGTGACAGCATTTCGTGAAGCGAAAGCTCTTCCCGATCGGCCCTTGATATTATTCATGGGGCGTCTGAACCTGATCAAAGGGCCAGACTTGCTGTTGGAAGCCTTTGCATCGATAAAAGACAGAATTAATGACTTCCATCTTGCGTTTGCCGGACCAGATGAGGGAATGCAGGATGGATTGCTTGAATTTGCGCGCCAGAATGGAATCGCCGATCGGGTACATTTTCTGGGTTTTGTGAGCGGGCACGACAAGGTTGCGGCTTATCGTTCAGCGACGCTGCTCGCTGTACCCTCAAGACAGGAGGCGATGTCGATAGTGGCATTGGAGGCCGGAATTTGTGGCAGGCCGGTTTTGGTAACCGATCAATGCGGATTCGGAGAAATCAAGTCGATTTGCTCTGACCTTGAGACTACTGCCGACGCTGCTGGTATCGCAGCCGGGTTGGAGAGCGTGATTACGGAGCCGGGTATGCTGGAGCGTCTTGGACTTCTTTTCCGTGATTTTGTTATGCAACGATATACATGGGAGTCCATCGTTGCCGAGTATCTGAAACTATATAAAAACATACTGACGGTAAAAAAATGAAGGTACTTATCGTCAGCCAGTATTTTTGGCCTGAAAGCTTTCGTATCAATGAATTGATCCAGTCGCTGATAAAGAGGGGCGTGGATGTCGATGTATTGACGGGGCAGCCGAATTATCCGGAGGGTGTCGTATTTCCCGGCTACCGGGCGGGAGCTTGTCAACAAGAGTACTGGTCTGGCGCCAGGATATATCGTGTTCCCTTGGCTCCTAGGGGGAGCAAGAGTGCAATTAAACTGGCCTTTAATTATTTGTCATTTGTCGTCTCTGGACTGTTGATCGGCCCTTGGATGCTGCGGAAAAATAATTATGATGTCATTTTCGTCTATGCTCCTTCCCCCATTCTGCAAGCTATTCCCGCCATTTTTTTGGGTTGGTTGAAACGCTGTGGTGTCATTGTCTGGGTTCAGGATCTATGGCCGGAAAGCTTGCAGGCGACCGGATATGTTCGCAATCCACGTATTCTTGCTGCCGTAGCGCAGGTAGTACGCTTCATTTATCGGCATAGCGATTTGTTGCTGGTTCAGTCGGAAGCTTTTGAGGCCCGAGTTGCGGCTTTGGCTCCAGGTACGCGGGTTGTCTATTACCCGAATTCAGTCGATTCGAGTTTTGCTGTGCCGTCTGAAATGTCGCTTCCCGATATTCCTGCATTGAAAGAGGGGTTTTGTATTGTGTTCGCCGGGAATATCGGCACCGGCCAGGCGGTAGAGGTTATCGTGGAGGCAGCAGCTTTGCTGACGGAGTATGCAGATATCCGTTTCGTGGTGCTCGGTCACGGTAGTCGTTGGGATTGGATGCGGGAAGAAGTGCAAGTGCGTGGTTTAAGCAATGTGTATTTGCCTGGGCGCTATCCAGTGGAGACGATGCCGGGACTCATGCAGAAGGCTTCCGCGCTGCTGGTAACTCTGGCGGATCAACCGATTTTCGCTGCGACAGTGCCAAGTAAAGTTCAAGCCTATATGGCCGCAGGTAAGCCAATTTTGGCTTGCCTGAATGGCGAGGGTGCGCGCCTGGTCAGTAAGGCGCAGGCTGGCTTGGTGAGTGCTGCCGAGAATGCGCAAGCATTGGCGGATTCTATATTGTGTTTATATAAAATGACTGATGCCGAAAGAGCACAAATGGGGGAAAATGGTCGCCGCTATTTTAAAGAGCATTTTGATCAGGATATTTTGACGGACCAACTCATCGACCACTTCCATGCGGTCTCCGCATCAAGTAAGGGCCAGGAATGAAAATTTTAGTATTAGGTGCCAGCGGCATGTTGGGAAGTGCCGTTATGCGCGTGCTGAGTGAAAAAAAAGACTGGCAACTGTTCGGGACAGTTCGCTCGGCGAACGCAGGCCGTTTTTTTTCGCCTCAGATTGCGGAATGTTTATTACCGGGTTGCGATGTCGAAAATCATGATGCTTTGGTCAAGGTATTCGACAGGGTCAAGCCGACAGTTGTCATCAATTGCATAGGCTTGGTCAAGCAATTGGCCGATGCGGATGATCCCTTGTTAGCACTACCTATCAATTCTTTGTTGCCGCATCGCCTGGCGGCTCTTTGCAATTTAAGCGGAGCACGCCTGATTCATATCAGTACCGATTGTGTATTTAAAGGTGATAAAGGGGCATATGAAGAGAAAGATATCTCTGACGCGACTGATTTATACGGCAAGTCAAAATTCCTAGGAGAGGTTTCTCTCCCACAAACTTTGACCTTGAGAACGTCGATCATTGGACATGAGCTGCAAAATGCGCATGGTTTGGTGGAATGGTTTCTTGAGCAAAAAGATCGTTGCAATGGATATAAACGATCGATTTTTTCTGGCTTGCCGACGGTTGCTTTGGCACAGTTTATTCGTGATGTTGTTATTCCTAGAGCTGACTTGTCAGGGTTGTATCATGTGGCAGCCAAACCGATATCAAAGTTTGATTTGCTTGCGCTTATAGCAGACGTTTACGGCAAAGAGATCAACATCCTAGCCGATGAGAGCGTAGTGATTAACCGTTCATTGAGTGCAGAGAAACTCAGGCAAGACACAGGATATGAAGCGCCGGATTGGCGTAGTCTTATTCAATTAATGCATCTTTATAAATAGAAAAATTAAGCATATGTTTGACGATAAAGTATTGATGATCACCGGCGGAACAGGCTCATTTGGGAACGCTGTGCTTACCCGGTTTTTGTCGACGGCGGTACGTGAAATTCGTATTTTCAGCCGTGACGAGAAAAAACAGGAAGACATGCGGATTGCGCTGAACAATCCGAAGTTGAAATTTTATATCGGCGACATTCGCAATTACGACAGTATCCATGAAGCGATGCATGGCGTGGATTACATCTTCCATGCCGCAGCGTTGAAACAGGTTCCGTCATGCGAGTTTTATCCGATGGAGGCAGTGCGTACCAATGTCCTCGGTACTGAAAATGTATTGAATGCAGCGGTTGCCAATCGTGTGAAGAGAGTCGTGGTACTCAGTACGGACAAGGCAGTGTATCCAATCAATGCCATGGGTATTTCCAAGGCAATGATGGAAAAATTGATGGTCGCCAAAGCGCGCATGCGTTCTGCTGGCGAGACCGTTATCTGTGCGACGCGGTATGGCAATGTCATGGCTTCACGCGGGTCTGTGATTCCCCTGTTTGTTGGTCAGTTGAATGAGGGGAAGCCGCTGACGGTGACCGACCCGAATATGACGCGTTTTCTGATGTCCCTGGAAGATTCAGTCGATCTGGTATTACATGCCTTCGAGCATGGTGAGCAGGGAGATATTTTTATCCAGAAAGCGCCGGCATCGACGGTCGGTGATCTGGCCATCGCGTTGAAAGAAGTGTTTTCCAAAGATAATCCGGTGCGCGTGATTGGAACGCGGCATGGCGAGAAGCTATATGAATCCCTGGTATCTCGTGAAGAGATGGCGAAGGCTGATGATATGGGGCGCTATTTCAGAATCCCCGCGGACAACCGCGATCTCAATTATGCGAAATATTTTGTTGAAGGCGAAACCAGAATTTCCGAGATCGACGACTACACGTCGCATAATACCGAGCGTTTGACTATTGAGCAGGTCAAAGAAATTTTATTGAAGCTGGATTTCATTCAAGAGCAACTGCATGCGTAAAGTCATGACGATTGTCGGCACACGACCGGAACTCATCAAGATGAGCCGGGTGATTGCCGAACTTGAAAAACATACTCAGCATATCTTGGTACATACCGGCCAGAACTACGATTACGAACTAAACCAGGTTTTTTTCGACGATCTGGAAATCCGCAAGCCGGATTATTTTCTGGATGCCGCCGGTACAAATGCAGCGCAGACGATCGCACAAGTGATCATGAAGGCAGATGAGGTTTTTGAAATCGAGAAGCCTGATGCCTTGCTGCTCTATGGCGATACCAACTCCTGTCTTGCCATCATTCCGGCCAAACGTCGCAAGATCCCGGTGTTCCATATGGAAGCAGGGAACCGCTGTTTTGATCAGCGTGTCCCTGAAGAATTGAATCGCAAGGTACTGGATCATCTGGCAGACATCAATATGGTGCTGACAGAGCATGCCCGACGTTATTTGCTTGCCGAAGGAATCAAGGCTGAAACCATCATCAAGACCGGCTCACACATGCGCGAAGTTCTTGATTTTTACAAGCCGAAAATTGATCAGTCGGATGTGGTGCAGCGCCTGTCGCTGGAAAGCCGCAAGTATTTCCTGGTTAGCGCGCATAGGGAGGAGAACGTCGATTCATCCGAGGCCTTGCGCGATTTGCTGGAAACGCTGGATGCTTTGGTCAAGCGTTACGGTTACCCGGTTCTGGTATCGACGCATCCAAGGACGTTCAAGCGCCTTGAGGAATTGGGGCATGGGCCGCTGGATGAAAGAATCATTCTTTCCAAGCCATTCGGTTTCATTGATTACATCAAGTTGCAAATGGAGGCCTTCTGCGTTCTGTCGGATAGTGGAACGATCACGGAAGAGACTTCCTTGTTGAATTTGTGTTCCATCACCCTGCGTAATGCGCACGAACGTCCAGAAGGTATGGATGTGGGCACCCTGATCATGTCTGGTTTGAGAGCGGATCGGGTCATCGAGGCAATCGACATTGTGACGTCTCAATACACGTCACATTCTGCGCCGGTTCTTCCCGTCGCTGATTACGAAAATCCTTATGTATCGAAGCAGGTGATACGAGTCGTAGCCAGCTATATCGACTATATCAATCGGGTTGTCTGGTCAAAATAGCTGAATGCGATCGCGGACATATTGTCCGCGAATCTTGCCACGCCATACATTCGATAAATTCCATGAATAAAATTCTTGTCACCGGTGCCAACGGTTTTGTCGGTAGCAGCCTGTGCGACACCTTATGTCGGCGCGGTATGGATTTTGTTCCTGTCGTACGCAAGGCGGATCTGAATGGACAGATATCTGTTGGAGATTTGGGCCCGGATACTGATTGGACGGCGGCATTGGACGGGTGTGATGTCGTGATTCATCTGGCTGCGCGTGTGCATGTGATGAACGATAGTGCAAGCGATCCGCTTGCTGCGTTTAGAGCGGTGAATGTCGATGCAACATTGAATCTGGCTCGTCAAGCACTTGCAAAGGGAGTCAAACGTTTTGTTTTCGTCAGCAGCATCAAGGTCAATGGCGAAGAGACGACAAATCAAGCATTTACGGCATTTGACGAACCCGCTCCGATCGATCCCTATGGTCAATCCAAGCTGGAAGCGGAGATCGCATTGCAGGAATTAGGCAATGTGACAGGGCTGGAAGTGGTGATCGTTCGCCCGCCTTTGGTGTACGGACCTGGCGTTCGAGCAAACTTTCGACGATTGATGCAACTCGTGAAAATAGGTGTGCCTTTGCCGCTAGGCGCCATCCATAATCGCCGGAGCATGGTGGCAGTGGATAATCTGGTGGATCTGCTGGTTCTATGCGCCTCGCATCCTGCAGCAGCTGGACAGGTATTCATGGTATCGGATGACCATGACGTGAGTATTTCAGAATTGCTGCGTTTGCTGGCGGCAGCCATGGGGAAACGCAGCATGTTATTAGCCCTGCCTGCAGGATTGATAGCAGGCGCAGCAGCAGTGTTAGGCAAGTCTGCCGTAGCGAGCCGCTTGCTGGGCTCGCTGCAAGTCGACATCAATCATACAAAATCGACATTGCAATGGCAGCCGCCAGTAAGCATGGAATTTGCCTTGAAGAAAACAGTTGCCGCTTATCGGGCTCATTCCTGACAAACTATTATGAAAAGAACATTTGACTTGACGCTGGCGATATTGGCATCGTTTGTTTTGCTAGTGCCGATTGGATTGGTAAGTTTATTTGTTAAACTGACATCTCAAGGGCCTATTGTCTATTGGTCGGATCGGGTAGGGCGGGGTAATAAAATATTTAAAATGCCTAAATTCCGGACGATGCAAATAGATACGCCGGCAGTGGCAACGCATCTGCTTTCGAATCCAGAACAGTTTTTGACGCCTATCGGCTCTTTTCTGCGTCGCTCAAGTCTGGATGAATTGCCCCAGTTGTGGAGTATTCTCCGTGGGGATATGAGCTTTGTCGGTCCGCGTCCGGCCTTGTTTAATCAGGACGATCTGATAGCGCTGCGTACCCGTTATGGCGTCGATCAAGTGACTCCGGGCTTGACCGGGTGGGCGCAGATTAATGGCCGCGATGAGCTGCCGATCCCGGAGAAGGTACAACTGGATGTGGAATACATGCAGCGACAGTCTTTCTGGTTCGATTTGAAAATCATATTTCTTACGTTTCTTAAAGTGCTAAAAAAAGATGGCATTACCCACTGAGCCAAGATGAAGCCTTTTCTCGAATTACCGCGTTTTCAAAAACAGCTGATCGCCGCTACAGCCGATCTGCTTTTATTACCACTGACTTTTTATCTGTCAGTATTACTGCGTTACGACAGCAGTACGCCGCAGTTATTCCAGATGTATTTCTGGATGATAGTCGCGGCGCCGCTGATTTCTATTCCGATTTTTCTCAAGCTGGGCCTTTATCGCGCGGTAATCCGTTTTATCGACCAAAAAATCGTCTATGTGGTTGTGCTGGGGGTAACGCTGTCGGTTATTTGCCTGGCAGCATTGGCGACCTTTACCCACACCGTCACCTTGTCACGCGGGGTTTTTGGCATCTACTGGGTGAGCGCTATTCTGTACGTCGTCGCCAGTCGTTTCATGGCGCGCGGTTATCTGCTGCGGACAAATGATAAAAGCGGTGCGATACGCGTCGCCATTTATGGCGCCGGGCATTCAGGGATGCAGCTGGCCAGTGCATTGCGTGCAGGGAGTGCATACCTTCCCGTGGCTTTGCTTGACGACAAAAAGGAATTGCAGGGAGCAACGATTGCCGGGGTAAAAGTATGGGCGCCGGATTGCCTACCTAAATTGGTTGCGGATAAACAGGTTCAGGAAATTCTGCTGGCAATGCCATCCTTGCGCAAGGCGGAGCAGAAGGTCATTCTTGAAAGACTGGAACCGCTTAAGATCAAGATCAAGGTGACGCCGCCGATTGCGAGCCTGATTAACGGTGAATTGCGGGTACAGGATATACGCGATATTGAAATTGAGGATTTATTAGGCCGCGATACGGTAGAACCGAATGCGCAATTACTGACTACCTGTATTACCGGAAAAACCGTGTTGGTGACCGGGGCTGGCGGGTCGATAGGATCCGAATTATGTCGCCAGATCATTCGTTTGAAACCCAAGCGTCTGTTGTTACTGGATATATCGGAGTTTGCGCTGTATACGATTGAGCAGGATTTGCGGGCGATCGAACATGCCCATGATGAAAATATTGAATTGTTGCCGTTTCTCGGCTCGGTACTGGATGCGGAAAAGTGCGAACGTATTTTGCGTACCTTTGCAGTCGATACCATCTATCACGCAGCGGCGTACAAACATGTTCCGCTGGTTGAACACAATCCGATTCAGGGCATTCGCAATAATGCATTCGGCACCATGATGCTGGCGCAAGCTGCGATTGCTGCGAAAGTCGCGTGTTTTGTCCTCATTTCTACCGACAAGGCGGTACGTCCCACCAATGTGATGGGAACGACCAAGCGTCTGTCGGAGCTGATTTTGCAGGGGCTGTCGCGTGCGCAGAGCCAGACACGATTTTGCATGGTGCGTTTTGGTAATGTTTTGGGATCATCTGGTTCCGTAGTGCCGCTGTTTCGCAAGCAAATCATGGCAGGCGGGCCGATTACATTGACTCATCCTGAAATTACCCGTTACTTCATGACCATACCGGAAGCGGCGCAACTCGTATTGCAGGCAGGTGCTATGGGCGAGGGCGGCGATGTCTTCGTGCTGGATATGGGCGAGCCGGTCAAGATTCTTGACCTCGCCACGCGCATGGTGCATCTCAGCGGACTGGAAGTGCGTAGCGCATCCAATGAGTCCAGCGATGCGATCGAGATCAGGCATGTCGGCCTTCGTCCGGGCGAAAAATTGTATGAAGAGTTGCTGATCGGCTCCAATGTCGAAGGGACGCAACATCCCTTGATCATGCGTGCACAGGAAAACGAAATTCCATGGGCTGAGTTACAGACGTTGTTGTTGCAACTGAAGCAGGCTTGTGAGCAGTTCGATTACGCTCAAGTACGTACCATGTTGCAGCGTATCGTGAGCGAATATACGCCGCAATGCGGAATAGAGGATTTGCTTTGGCTGGAAAAGAACGGCGCTTCGGGAGCCGATGATGATCTGTTACTACAATTGGAATCTGATACGCCCATAGTCAAGCCTGGATTGCGGCAGGTGAGCCCGTAGTGCTCTGCAAGCTTACTCATAAATAGGAAGATGGAATGATTTTAGTGACGGGCGGCGCCGGTTTTATCGGTTCGAATTTTGTGCTCGACTGGCTGGCGCAGAGCGATGAGCCGGTGGTGAATGTCGACAAGCTGACCTATGCCGGCAACCCGAATAATCTGGCCTCGCTGCGCGACGACACGCGACATATATTTGTGCACGCGGATATCTGCGACAGCGACAAAATGCAGGAGTTGTTAAGCACATACAAGCCGACTGCCATCGTGCATTTTGCTGCGGAAAGCCATGTCGATCGTTCCATCCATGGCCCGGCAGAATTCGTACGCACCAATATCAATGGCACCTTCAGCCTGCTGGAGGCGGCACGCACTTACTGGCCGCAACTGACGAGCGCAGAGAAAGAACAATTTCGCTTTCTGCACGTTTCCACCGATGAAGTGTATGGCACGCTGGGTCCTGACGATGCACCGTTTTCCGAGACGACTGCGTATGCACCGAACAGTCCTTATTCGGCATCGAAAGCGGCGTCCGATCATCTGGTGCGCTCCTACCACCACACCTACGGTTTGCCGACACTGACCACGAATTGCTCGAACAATTACGGCCCTTACCATTTCCCGGAAAAACTGATACCCCTGATCATTGCCAATGCGCTTGCTGGAAAACCTTTGCCTATTTATGGCGATGGGCAGCAAATTCGTGACTGGCTGTATGTCGGCGATCACTGCACCGCGATACGTCGCGTGCTGCAAGCCGGCAAGCCTGGAGAAACCTACAATATCGGCGGCTGGAACGAGAAAGCCAATCTGGATGTAGTGAACACTCTGTGCGATATGCTGGATGCATTGCAGCCGAATGGTGCTGGCAGCAGTTACCGGAAACAGATTACTTATGTTGCCGATAGGCCCGGCCATGACCGTCGTTATGCGATTGATGCGCGCAAGATCGAACGTGAACTCGGCTGGAAACCTGCCGAGACCTTCGACAGCGGTATCAGGAAAACCGTGCAGTGGTATCTGGAGAATCAGGCATGGGTGCGCGATGTGCAGTCCGGTGATTACATGAAGTGGCTGGAGAAAAATTATCAGCAACGCAATGCCGCTAGTGAGCTATTCAACAAAGTACAAGAAAAAATTTAGCAGGGAAGCGACATGACAATACCGCAGGCTAATCCAGCATCACGGAAGGGCATCATACTGGCCGGAGGTTCTGGCACGCGCTTGTATCCGGTCACGATATCGGTTTCCAAGCAATTGCTGCCGGTGTACGACAAGCCGATGATCTATTACCCGCTGACGACGCTGATGCTGGCGGGCATACGCGATATCCTGCTGATCTCTACACCGCAGGATACGCCGCGCTTTCAGGAGTTGCTGGGCGATGGCAGCCAGTGGGGTATCAATCTGACTTATGCAGTGCAGCCTACGCCGGATGGTTTGGCGCAGGCATTCATTATTGGACGCAGCTTTATCGACAACGGTCCATCCGCATTGATATTGGGTGACAATATTTATTATGGTCACGCGTTTGATCAACAGTTGCGGCAGGCGTCTGAGCGGAGGAGCGGATCGACAGTCTTTGCCTATCACGTGCAGGATCCTGAGCGTTACGGTGTAGTTGAATTTGATAAAGCGCGGCGTGCCATCAGCATTGAAGAAAAACCGCTGATACCAAAATCGAATTACGCGGTAACCGGCTTGTACTTCTATGACGATCAGGTATGCGATATTGCCGCGTCCATCAAACCGTCTGCGCGTGGCGAGCTGGAAATTACCGATGTCAATCGCACCTATCTGGCGCGCGGCGAGTTGAATGTCGAATTGATGGGTCGCGGCATGGCGTGGCTGGATACCGGTACGCACGAGTCATTGCTGGAGGCCGGGCAGTTCATTGCGACGATTGAAAATCGTCAGGGCCTGAAAGTCGCCTGTCCGGAAGAGATTGCGTTTCGCAAGGGTTATATCGATGCTGCAAAACTGGAACAGCTTGCAGAACCACTGAAGAAGAATGGCTATGGTCGTTATCTGATGCGCATACTTGACGATAAAGTATTCTGATTATGAATGTTGTGAGTATGGCGATTCCTGATGTGCTGTTGATCGAACCGAAAGTGTTCGGCGACGATAGAGGATTTTTCTTCGAGAGTTTCAATGAACAGCGTTTTGCTGCAGCCGTTGGCAAAACGGTGGAGTTTGTACAGGACAATCACTCCAGGTCTGCGCGTGGGGTGCTGCGCGGTCTGCATTACCAGATACAACAGCCGCAGGGAAAATTGGTACGGGTGGTGTCAGGAGAAGTCTTCGATGTCGCCGTCGATATCCGTAAAAGCTCGCCGACTTTCGGTTTGTGGGTGGGTGCGCTGCTATCTGCCGAGAACAAGCGCCAGATGTGGATACCGGAAGGTTTTGCACACGGTTTTGTCGTGACCAGCGATTCGGCGGAATTTTTGTACAAAACGACGGATTATTGGGCTCCCGGACATGAGCGTTGCATCGCCTGGAACGATCCTGCCATCGGCATAGAATGGCCGATCACTGGCAGTCCGATTTTGTCGGGCAAGGATCAAAACGGCACGTCGCTCGCTGATGCCGAGGTTTTCGCTTGAAGATACTGCTTACAGGAAAAACCGGCCAGGTCGGTTACGAACTGGAACGCACGCTGCAGGGCTTGGGTGAAATCGTTGCGCTTGATCGGCAGCAGATGGATCTGGCGAATCTGGATCAGGTGCGCGACGTCATCCGTAGCGTCAAGCCGCAACTCATCATCAATCCGGCCGCTTATACGGCGGTTGATCTGGCCGAAAGCGCTCCCGATCTTGCGATGCGCATCAATGCCGATGCACCGGGCGTGATGGCTGCCGAAGCGAAGAAGCTGGGTGCGGCAATGATTCATTATTCGACGGATTACGTTTTCGATGGCGATAAGGCGGAAAGCTATACGGAAGAGGATGTGCCACATCCGCAAAGTGTCTATGGCCGCAGCAAGCTGGCCGGCGAACAGGCCATACAGGCAGCAGGAATTCCGCATCTGATTTTGCGCACCAGCTGGATTTACGGCTTGCGGGGGAAGAATTTCCTGCTGACGGTACAGCGTCTGGCGCAGGAGCGCGATGAATTGCGCATCGTGGCTGATCAGTTTGGCGCACCGACCTGGTCTCGCACACTGGCTGAAGTGACCGCGCACGCCATTTGTCAATTGCAGGGCGGCGGTACGCAGGCCAACGTTGATCATGCTGCCTGGTCGGCACATTCAGGTTTGTATCATGTGACTGCCCAAGGTCGAACGAGCTGGCACGGTTTCACGCAGGCTATCATCGCGCATTCGTCAGGCTTGAAACAGCCCAAGGTCACGCCGATCGCGACGCAGGATTATCCATTGCCAGCCAAACGCCCGCAAAATTCGGTGCTGTCTTCGCAGCGCTTCATGCAGGCGTTTTGCCGTTTGCCGGAGTGGGAGGCTGCATTGAAGCTGTGCGTGGATTGAGATCGGTCAAATAGTCTGAATCGCTCGCCCTATATATAAAGGCTGCTGTTGCTCACGATGTACGTGAGCAACAGCAGTCTTTGATGTTTCAAAGCTCGGAAACGAGCCTTCGCTATGTGCTTACTTGTAGCCGACCCGATCCAGAATACGCTGTGCCGCAATCTGGTTTTTGCCGATGGCAGCAACGGAAACATTTTCCATCTTGAACTTTCCGAGTGCAGCCAGAGCAGGATTCTTCACCTGAACTTTTGCCACGGCGGGCCATTCATTATTGCCTTCTGCAAAGTAACCTTGCGCTTCATCGCTGGCCAGATATTCCAGGAACTTCACGGCCGCTTCGCGATGCGGAGCATTCTTTGCAACCCCGCCACCGGCAATGTTGAAATGCGTACCGCTGGTTTGTGCATTCGGCCAGATGAAGCCGACGTTTTTCATTGCCGCGATATCTTCCGGCTTGGTCGAACGCAGCAGGCGTACGTAATAGTAGGAATTGGCAATCGCCACGCCGCATTCACCGGAAGCGGCGCCTTTGATCTGATCGGTATCGCCGCCGCGTGGAGGACGGGCAAAATTGGCAACCATGCCTTTGGCCCATTGTTCCGTCGCTTTTTCACCATCACGCTCTATCATCGAACCGATCAGCGACAGATTGTAAGGATGGGAGCCCGAACGGGTGCAGACCTTGCCTTTGTTGACCGGATTGGCCAGCGATTCATAGGTCGCGACATCGGCAGGGTTGACCTTGTCCTTGTTATAGACGATCACGCGTGCACGTGTCGAGAAACCGAACCATTCCGGCCCCTTGCCATCGTCCTTGCCGTGCAGATTCGCTGGTATGCGTGCTTGCAGGATTTTCGACTGTACCGGCTGGAAAAAGCCTTCAATCTCGGCGCGCCAGATGCGTGCAGCATCGACCATCACGATGACGTCGGCCGGACTGTTTTTGCCTTCGTTTTTAAGGCGCTCAAATAGCGCATTGTCATCTGCTTCGATGCGATTGATCTTGATGCCCGTTTGCTTGGTGAAATTGGCATACAGGATTTCGTCCGTCTGGTAATGGCGGGCGGAGTACAGATTCAATTCCTTGTCTTGAGCCTGTGCTGCCGACGCTGCCAAAGTGATCATGGCAAGCAGGGATGCGATGGGAAATCTCATGTTTTTCCTTATGATTTAATGATTTTTTAACTTGAGAAAGTATATAGCGATCGCTCGCTTGAATGCAAATTATTCTCAATTGAAGATGGCTGCATGATGAAACGCGGGTGTAATTTCCCTTATTTCAAACGTGTATGCCAAAAAAAGGTAACCTTCGTACTTCTCAAATCAGCGCTTTTCCTATGTCCCGTATCTCCCGCTCCCTATCCCGTTTTTCCAGCCTCATCCTGTCATGCATGGCGTTATCGATTGCAGGCTGTTCCACGCTGATGCCTTTCACGTCAGAACCGGCCGCGCCGGTGGCGGTGACTGCAAAATCTGCAGCCCCGATCAAAGTCGCACTGGTACTGGGTGGCGGTGCAGCACGCGGATTTGCGCATATAGGAGTGATCAAGGCTCTGGAATCGCAAGGAATAGTGCCGGATATGGTGGTCGGCACCAGCGCAGGCAGTCTGGTCGGTGCCTTGTATGCGGCCGGCAACAATGGGTTTGCCTTGCATAAAATGGCGCTGGCAATGGATGAGGCCGCCATCTCTGACTGGTCGGTGCCTTTCTTTGCCAAATCGAGCGGCGTATTGAAAGGCGATGCGCTGCAGAATTACGTCAATAAATCAGTGCGTAATGTCACCATCGAAAAAATGAAAATACCGTTTGCAGCAGTTGCCACGGATTTGAATAGCGGTCTGCCGATTCTTTTCCAGCGCGGCAACACCGGGCTGGCAGTGCGTGCATCGTCGGCAGTTCCTGGGCTTTTTCAACCGGTGAAAATAGGTGAACGTATATATGTTGATGGCGGCTTGGTGGCGCCGGTGCCCGTGCGTTTTGCACGCGAGATGGGAGCAGATTTCATTGTCGCTGTGAATATTTCGGTGCAGCCGGAGGCGCAACTGGCTTCCAGTTCGGTCGATGTACTGCTGCAAACCTTTGCCATCATGGGACAAAGCATCAACCATTATGAATTGAAGGATGCCGACATCGTGATTCGTCCCGGACTCGGCATGATGAAAGGCAACGATTTCAACGGCCGCAATCTGGCGGTGCTGGCCGGCGAACAGGCGGCGATGGCGCTGATGCCCGAGATCAAGCGCAAACTCAAAATCAGACGCGAACAGTAAATGGCAAGATGAAAAAAAATCTATGGTCACCCTCCTTTTTGCAAGCTGATTTTGTATGATGTGGTTAGGCTTGCTTAAATCTATCCGGCGTCTGTTTAGAGAATTGAAACCTCCGCGCCACGATGAGAGTCGCGCCTGTCGGTCCTAAAAACCGCATTGGCTTCGAAAGCCGGTTTTTTTTCCAGGTTATCCGTCAGGCCGGTGTGCCGTTCACGTCATCCAATGTCAGTCGTCGCAAAACCAGGTGGGTAATCTTGGTACTGCAAGTCTCAGGAGGCCGTCACAAGTGCGTGACGGCCTCCTGCTTTTCAAATTCGGTATGTTTGGCGGCGATAGCCCATGCGGTTCGCGCCAGCTTGTTGGCTAATGCACAAGCCACCACGTTGGCGTGGCGGCGCATCAGCATGGCGCGTACCCACTGCGCCAACCGGTCCGTGTGCCGATCCAGCCGCTGCATGTAGGAACGCGCGCCCTGCACCAAAAGACGTCGCAGCGTCTTATCGCCACGCTTGCTGATGCCGAGCAGCTTGACTTTGCCACCAGTGCTGTATTGGCGGGGCACCAACCCGATCGATGCAGCAAAATCACGCCCGCAGCCATATTGCTTGCCGTCGCCCATCTCGGCGGAAAGTACGCTGGCGGTGATCGGACCGATACCGGGAATCGTCATCAGACGCTGTCCCAAGTCATCTTCCTGCAGTTGCCGGCCTAGCTCCTTCTCGATGTCGGCGATCTGCTCCTCAAGATATTTGAAATGCAAGTGCAGCTTCTTCAGCACGCTCACCAATCTTGGCGGCAACGCTTGTTCTGCCAGCAGAGCAGGCAAGCGCCGGATGCTGGGGTGGCCAGTGGGCAGGCTGATACCAAACTCCAACAGGAAAGCATGGATCTGATTGCGTGCTTTGACCCGGTCATGCACCAGCGATTCGCGTATACGGTGTAGCGCCGACAGGCATTGCTGAGCCTCGGTCTTGGGCGTCACGAACCGCATGGCGGGGCGGCAAGCCGCCTCGCAAATAGCTTCAGCGTCGATGAAATCGTTCTTGTTGCTCTTGACGAAAGGACGTACGAATTGCGGCGAGATCAGTTTCGCCTCATGCCCGAAACCGGCCAGTTCGCGGGCCATCCAATGCGCGCCAGCACAGGCTTCCATGACGATAGTGCATGCGGGAAAGTTGGCGAGAAAGTCAATAAGCTGCCTGCGGCTGAACTTCTTGCGCAACAGCGCCTTGCCATGCCGGTCTTGGCCGTGGAGATGAAAGTTATACTTGCCTAAATCGATCCCGATGAGCGTAACGTCTTCCATGATGGCCTCCTCAGAAGTGAAAACACCCTACAAGATTAGTACTTTGTAGGGTGGAGGGTGACCATCTCATTACCGCACGATTCGTTGCGGTTTTTATTTGTGTGCAGAGAAATTCTTACTGATCCTGATCGCTGATGCGGCGGCCGCCGTTAAAGCGTTTTTTCCAGTAAGCGACATCCATGCTTTCAATTCTTACCTGACCGCCGGGGGAGGGCGAATGGATGAATTTGCGGTCGCCCAGATAGATCCCGACATGGGAAAAGCCGCGTTTCAGGGTGTTGTAAAAAACCAGATCGCCGGGCTGCAGATCTTTTTTCTCGATATGCTCGCCGACCCGGCTGATTTCCACCGAAGTGCGCGGCAAGTCCTTGCCCCAGGCTTCCTTGAATATATGCTGAACCAGGCCGCTGCAATCCAGACCGTTTTCCGGCGTGGAGCCGCCGTACTTGTAGCGTATGCCCAGCATGCCCATGGCCTGCAAGGCCAGTTCTGAAGCGCGATGCGTCAAATCCTGCAATTTGCTGATGGGCTTGTCGGTTTCCTGCATGAGTAGATCACTACTCCAGGCGGCCGAAGTCGCCATCAAGCTGAGCGCGAATATGGCTGAGCGCGCTAATTTGAACGTGAGTAGAGGTCGTTGAGAAAATGTCATTAATTGCAATTTCATTCAATAGGACTTAGGGAATGTAAGGCAATCTGGAAGTGCTGTCAAAATTTATTGGCTGGCGTTATGCTGTTACCAACATTGAAAAGGGTTAATTTGCATGCTGAATGATTCGTATCGCGATATTTCGTTGAAGCCGCGTATTCTGATTGCCGACGATTCTCGCATCGTGCGTGCAACCCTGATCAAGCACATTGAAGGCATGTTTGAATTCCGTGAAGCGCTGGATGGCGAGCAGGCCTGGGAAATGTTGCTGATTGATCCCAGCATCCGCGTCGTGATTTCGGACCTGACCATGCCCAAGCTCGACGGCTATGGGCTCCTGAAACGCATACGTTCGTCAAAAATCGGCCGCATACGCACGATGCCGGTTGTGGTTGTCTCGGGTAGCGATGAACAGGCCGAACGCGATCGTGCCAAGGCGGCGGGTGCCACTGACCTGATCACCAAGGGTATAGGCACCGGACAGCTTTTGTCACGGCTGGATATTCTTTCAAAACTGGTCAGCACCCAGAACGAGTTTGAGCGCGGCCTGGAAGCATTGGCCCAGCACGTTGACAGTAATCATCACATAGCCTTGCTGTCGCCGGATGCATGGGCTGTGCAGGCAGAAGGAATGCGTGCCAGCGCAGCACGCCAGCAGAGGAATTTTGTCGTGTTGAACGCCTGTATTGGTCTCAAGCATCTTGAGCTGGAAGGCTACCCGGCATTGCCGCCAGCCAGCGTCATCAATGCCATCGGCCAGCTTTTGCATCGCACGGTACGACAAACCGATTGCGTTGCGCGCACCGGCGAGATCGAGTTTACGATTGCCACCGGCAGCATACATTTCGATTCCGCCCGCCACTTTGCCGAACGCGTTTGCCGCGCGATTGCACATGCCAACCTGATCAAGGATGGGCAGATGGCCCTGATTGCGAGTTGTGGCGTTGTTTCCATCAGTGAATATGTCGAAGAAACTGCAGCGACGACAGGAATGCTGGACGCCATGATGGTAGTGGCAAAAAAACGCGCCTTGCTGGGCTTGCAAAATGCGATTACCGGGGTAATCGGCGCTCAGGAAGAAGCGTTATTGGAACAGGGCGAGCATTTGCCTGATATGGCGGCGCTTGCTGCTTCGACAGCGTCAAATCGTGAGGCCGATTTGTCGATGGATCTGGCTACCTTGCTGCGCTGGATTAAAGAGGGGCGGGAAGCCGAAGTGCTGGCGCATATAGGCAAGATGTCTGCCGAATTACAGCCCCTGGTGGACTTGCTGTTGAAGCAACACAAGGCCTAGAGCCTTCATCAAGGTTTTCCATATAATTGATAGGACCTATCAATTTTTTAATGAGCAAGTTGCACCAGAGTCATTTGCATCGATGAAAGCTATTTTTCAGATTCGTGGCGTAAATGTTCGCCGCGACGGTCGATCAACGTTGCCCTGACACTTTTTGCATGATATTCCATCAGCATGATTTTGAAATTTCCCGGCACGGTAGGATCATTGGTCAAGCTGTGCAGCAACTGGGATTGTATGAACATGGTTTGCTTTTTCAGCATTTCACAATCCAGATTCGGCACCCCTTGATTCATCTTTGCAACCAGGCTCAATACGTCGCGTTTAAATCGATATAAAGGGGAGTGCAAAAGAATGTTTTCAACATGCGGCGTTGATTTTTTGCCGAGATTTTCCTGCCTGGGCTTTTTTTCAGCTTCACGAGGGGCTGGTAGATGAGGTGTCACATCGCGTTTGAAGAACATATCTTTTCCTTTCTGCTGCAAAAGGACAATATGGTTACGTCAACCTTTTATGAATGTTGCCATCCAATAACAAAAAACTACGGCGGGCTTTCGTAGGTACATTTGCCTTTTATTCCAGACACATCGAACGATGCTCTGCAAGATTTGTAGGCATTACTAAATATACGCCGACTTGCCAAATAGAAAAGTTAATTTAAGTTAATTTATGGGAAATTTGAGTTGCCCCCGATAAAAAACAACGATGCCTTACAATACATTTTTCTTTCAGAGGAGTTCCCATGCAATCAAAACAAATACTGACGCTTGAAGATGTGAAAAAAATTGCGGCAGCAGCGGAAACCGAAGCGACGCTGAATAAATGGAATGTCACGATTGCCATCGTGGACGATGGCGGACATTTGCTGTGGTTGCAACGCATGGATGGCGCCGCGCCGATTTCATCCCATATTGCGCCGGCCAAGGCAAAGACGGCCGCACTGGGTCGCCGTGAATCCAAAGTTTATGAAGACATTATCAATAACGGTCGCTTCTCATTCATGACCGCGCCAACGCTGGAAGGCATGCTGGAGGGTGGCGTGCCAGTCATCATCAACGGCCAATGTCTGGGTGCTGTCGGCGTATCGGGTGTGAAATCGACTGAAGACGTGCAAATTGCCAAAGCTGGCCTGATTGCGATTGGCGCCTGATATTGCCGGCCTGGTTTTGCCAGGCTGACATTGCAGGCATGCACCACGTAAATGCCCTCGCAGGAGCCGATCAGGTTGCCAGTCGAGGGCATTTTGCGCTACAATTCGGCGGTTTAGCTAATTTTACTCCGCTGTAGCGCATACCCATTTCCCATCGTCTCAATACGACCAGTAGAACTCTAGATCGAGCGCATAGTCTCGGTTCAGCAAGCGCGCAAGCTGCGCGGGTTTCGGCGGTCGATCTGGCGCAGCGCAACGGCGGTAACAACATCAGGAGTTTCCCCTTGCCGCCATTCTTTTCCGGCCCTACCGTTCCGGCCATCCTAGCGCTAGCGGACGGGTCGATTTTCAAAGGTTTTTCGATTGGTGCGCCGGGTCATACGATCGGCGAAGTCGTTTTCAACACCTCGATGACCGGTTATCAGGAAATCCTCACCGATCCTAGCTACAGTAATCAGCTTGTTACCCTGACTTATCCGCACATCGGCAACACCGGCGTCAATGCCGAAGATGTCGAATCGTTCAAGATACATGCGGCCGGTTTGATCATCAAGGATCTGCCTATTCTGGTTTCCAACTTCCGTTCGACGCAAACACTGTCCGATTATCTGAAATCGGAAAATATCATCGGTATTGCAGGCATCGATACCCGCAAGCTGACACGCATTCTGCGTGAAAAAGGTGCGCAAAGCGGTGCCATTCTGGCAGGCGAGGATGCGACAGCTGAAAAAGCGTTGGCCTTGGCCAAAACTTTCGGCGGTCTGGCTGGTCTGGATCTGGCGAAAGTGGTGTCGACCAAAGCATCGTATCCATGGAATGAAACCGAATGGAAACTCGGCAAAGGCTATGGCAAGCAGATCACGCCTAAATATCATGTGGTCGCTTACGATTACGGCGTCAAATTCAATATCCTGCGCATGCTGGCCGAGCGTGGCTGCAAGGTGACGGTGCTGCCGGCACAGGCAACCGCCGCCGAAGCCTTGGCGCTGAAGCCGGATGGCATCTTCCTGTCGAATGGTCCCGGCGATCCGCAGCCGTGCGATTACGCCATTGCGGCGACCAAAGAGTTGATCGAACGCGGCATTCCGACTTTTGGTATTTGCCTAGGCCACCAGATCATGGCGCTGGCATCCGGCGCAAAAACGTTCAAGATGGGTTTTGGTCACCACGGCGCCAATCATCCGGTGCAGGATCTGGATAGCAAGAAAGTGTTGATCACCTCGCAAAACCACGGTTTCGCAGTCGATGCAGCAACCCTGCCGGCGAATTGCCGCGTGACACATGTTTCATTATTTGACGGTTCGCTGCAGGGTTTCGAGCGTACCGACCAGCCGGCGTTCTGTTTCCAGGGTCACCCGGAAGCATCGCCAGGTCCGCATGACATCGCCCCCTTGTTTGATCGCTTTGTGGCGATGATGGAGAAGAATAAAAATGCCTAAACGCATCGATATTAAAAGTATTTTGATTATTGGCGCAGGCCCGATCGTGATCGGTCAGGCTTGCGAATTCGACTATTCCGGCGCCCAAGCATGTAAAGCACTGCGCGAAGAAGGTTACAAAGTCATTCTGGTTAACAGCAATCCTGCGACCATCATGACCGATCCGGAAATGGCCGATGTGACTTATATCGAGCCGATTACCTGGCAAGCGGTCGAACGCATTATCGATAAAGAACGTCCGGACGCGATCCTGCCGACGATGGGTGGCCAGACTGCGCTGAATTGCGCGCTGGACCTGCATCACAATGGTGTGCTGACCAAGTACGGTTGCGAACTGATCGGTGCTTCGCCGGAAGCGATCGACAAGGCGGAAGACCGCTCCAAGTTCAAGGATGCAATGACCAAGATCGGTCTGGGTTCCGCACGTTCCGGCGTCGCGCATACTCTGGAAGAGTCGTGGGCAGTGCAGAAGGAGCTCGGCTTCCCGTCCATCATTCGTCCATCCTTTACGATGGGTGGCAGTGGCGGCGGTATTGCCTACAACGCGGAAGAATTCGAAGCGATTTGCAAACGCGGCCTGGAAGCGTCGCCAACGTCCGAATTGCTGATTGAAGAATCGCTGATCGGCTGGAAAGAATTCGAGATGGAAGTCGTGCGCGACAAGGCGGACAATTGCATCATCGTCTGTTCGATCGAAAATCTGGATCCTATGGGCGTCCATACCGGCGACTCGATCACCGTGGCGCCGGCGCAAACGCTGACCGACAAGGAATACCAGATCATGCGTAACGCATCGATCGCAGTGCTGCGCGAAATCGGTGTCGATACCGGTGGCTCCAACGTGCAGTTTGCGATCAATCCGGAAGACGGCCGCATGATCATTATCGAGATGAATCCGCGCGTATCGCGTTCATCCGCGCTGGCCTCGAAGGCAACCGGTTTCCCGATCGCGAAGATCGCTGCCAAGCTGGCAGTCGGCTTCACACTCGATGAGCTGCGTAATGAAATTACCGGTGGCGCAACCCCGGCATCGTTCGAGCCTTCCATCGATTACGTCGTTACCAAGATTCCACGCTTTGCGTTTGAAAAATTCCCGCAAGCCGATAGCCACCTGACCACGCAAATGAAATCGGTAGGCGAGGTGATGGCGATCGGTCGCACTTTCCAGGAATCCTTCCAGAAAGCCTTGCGCGGTCTGGAAGTCGGCGTCGATGGCATGAATGAAAAAACCACCGACCGCGAAACGATAGAAGAAGAACTTGGCGAGCCTGGGCCGGAGCGTATCTGGTACGTCGGCGACGCATTCGCGCAGGGTTTCTCGCTGGAAGAAGTGCATGGCTTGACGCACATCGATCCGTGGTTCCTTGCGCAAATCAAGGAAATCATCGATATCGAACTGTGGCTGGACACGCAATCCCTGAACGCGATCGATAAAGACACGCTGTTCAAGTTGAAGCAAAAAGGTTTTGCCGATCGTCGTCTGGCTAAATTGCTGAAGACTACCGACAAGGCAGTGCGTGAACAGCGTCATGCGATGAATATTCGCCCGGTCTACAAGCGCGTGGATACTTGCGCCGGTGAGTTCGCCACCAACACTGCGTACATGTATTCGACCTACGAGGAAGAGTGCGAAGCGCAGCCGACCAACAAGAAAAAGATCATGGTGCTGGGCGGCGGTCCCAACCGTATCGGCCAGGGTATCGAATTCGATTATTGCTGTGTACATGCTGCGCTGGCATTGCGTGAAGACGGTTACGAAACCATCATGGTCAACTGTAATCCGGAAACCGTTTCCACCGATTACGATACGTCCGATCGTCTGTACTTTGAACCACTGACGCTGGAAGATGTGCTGGAAATCGTCGCACTGGAAAAACCATACGGCGTGATCGTGCAATACGGCGGCCAGACACCGTTGAAACTGGCGCTCGATCTGGAAGCCAATGGCGTGCCTATCGTCGGCACCTCACCGGACATGATCGATGCGGCAGAAGATCGCGAGCGCTTCCAGAAGCTGCTGAACGATCTGGGATTGCGTCAGCCACCGAACCGTACTGCACGTACTGAAGAAGATGCATTGCGTCTGGCGCAGGAAATCGGTTATCCGCTGGTGGTGCGCCCATCGTACGTTCTCGGTGGCCGCGCGATGGAAATCGTGCACGAGCAGCGTGATCTCGAACGCTATATGCGTGAAGCGGTCAAGGTGTCGCACGATTCGCCGGTGTTGCTGGATCGCTTCCTGAACGATGCGATTGAAGTCGACGTCGATTGCCTGTCCGACGGCGAGCGCACCTTCATCGGTGGCGTGATGGAGCATATCGAACAGGCCGGCGTTCACTCGGGCGATTCCGCATGTTCGCTGCCGCCGTATTCCTTGTCGCAAGAAACGATCAATGAGCTGAAGCGTCAAACATCATTGATGGCCAAAGGTTTGAACGTCATCGGCTTGATGAACGTACAGTTTGCGATTCAACAGCAAGAGATAGACGGCAAGTTGCAGGATGTCGTGTTCGTGCTGGAAGTGAATCCGCGCGCTTCGCGTACCGTGCCGTATGTATCGAAAGCCACCGGCTTGCAACTCGCCAAGATCGCGGCACGTTGCATGGTCGGTCAATCGCTGGATAGCCAGGGTATCTTCAACGAAGTTATTCCTGAATACTTCAGCGTCAAGGAAGCCGTGTTCCCGTTCGTCAAATTCCCGGGCGTCGATACCATTCTCGGACCGGAAATGAAATCGACCGGTGAAGTGATGGGCGTAGGTAAAACCTTTGGCGAAGCCTTTGTCAAATCGCAACTCGGTGCCAGCATCAAGTTGCCGCGTTCGGGCAAGGTATTTCTGAGCGTCAAGGCCAGCGACAAGCCGCGTGCGGTTCAAGTTGCCAAAGATCTGGTCGAGATCGGTTTCTCCGTGGTCGCTACCAAAGGTACTGCAGCGGCAATCAGCGCTGCCGGTATCGAAGTGACATCGGTCAACAAAGTGGCAGAGGGCAGGCCGCATATTGTCGACATGATCAAGAACGATGAAATTGCTCTGGTCATTAACACGGTGGAAGAAAAGCGCAGTGCGATTATCGACTCCCGCACGATTCGCACTTCAGCATTGGCAGCGCGCGTCACGACGTTCACAACGATCGCCGGTGCCGAAGCAGCAGTGGAAGGCATGGCCCATCTGGACGAGTTGCACGTCTATGATTTACAAGGCCTGCATAAAACCTTACACTAAGCCGATATACAGTTAGATCCTAACCACAGAGGTCACAGACGGCACCCATTATCGGTGTCAGCTGCGACCTCTGTGGTTTTCCACTTTTACGGATGGAAGCTATGACCACACCAATTACTCCACACGGTGCCAACCTCATGAAAGAGGAATTGCATCGCCTGAAAACCAAAGAACGGCCATGGGTTATTAATGCCATTGCCGAAGCGCGTGCACAAGGCGATTTGTCTGAAAATGCAGATTACGATGCTGCTAAGGAAAAACAGAGTTTTATCGAAGGAAGAATTGCCGATCTGGAAGGCAAGCTCGGTACTTCGCAGATTATCGACCCAACCACGCTGGAAGCTGATGGCCGTATTGTGTTTGCCGCCACCGTGGATCTGGAAGATCTGGATTCGGGTGACAAGGTAACGTATCAAATCGTCGGCATTGATGAAGCGGACTTGAAGGAAAAGAAAGTTTCCATCACGTCGCCGATTGCCCGCGCCATGATAGGCAAATCAGTCGGTGATGTAGTGGCAGTGGAAGCGCCAGCCGGCATCCGCGAATACGAAGTCCTGCAAGTTCGGTATATCTGATGTTTCTGTCGCGCGCACGCCTGCTGATTGCGACCTTCTGGGTGGGAACCCTCTGGGCCGTGGGCTTTGTCGTTGCGCCGACCTTGTTCTCTACGCTCAGCGATCGGGCTTTGGCCGGCACGATCGCCGGCAGCCTGTTTCGCGTGATGGCATGGCTATCGATGTTTTGCGCAGCCGCCTTGCTTGCACTGCTGTTTCAGGCAGCACGCAAGGAGCAGGAGAAAACATCGAAAACCGTGTTGTGGCTGATTGCCGGTATGGTCGCATGTACCTTGATCGGCTATTTCGGCGTTCAACCTTACATGGCCGAGTTGCGCCTGGTTCTGCATAGCGTTACCGACGCAGCATTGCTGGCCGATGCCAAAAAACAGTTTGGCATCATGCATGGGGTTTCGACCGGGGTGTATGTCATACAGAGCCTGTTTGGCGCTGCATTGATCGTTAAACTTCGCTGAAGTTTAACGATCAGGTTTTATCGTCCGAGCGACGATTTTTTTGGGCTGGTTTGACGCGGCTTGGCGCGTTTGATCGAACCGCCTTGCGTCACGCGTTCATTCCCTTTTACCATCACTTTTGTCACTGACGGACGCTTGGTGCCGCTAGCGCTGGGTTTGACGATGGTGACTTCACGCATGCCCTTGCCACGGGTTTCGCTGCGTTCTTTCACTACTTCTTTCTTGGGACGATAGATCACAAGTAATTTGCCGATATGCTGGATAGGCGCAGTATCGAGTTTTTCGCAGATGGTATCGTAGATGGCGACGCGTGCTTCGCGGTCGTCGCCGAATACGCGGACCTTGATCAAGCCGTGGGAGTCGAGGCTGGCGTCGATTTCCTTGAGTACGCCAGGCGTCAAGCCGGCTTCCCCGATAATGACGACAGGGCTGAGAGCATGCGCTTCAGCGCGTAAGGAGCTGCGCTCGGCCGGAGTAAGTTTCAACATAATATGGCAGTAGTGTCGGGGATAATTTATCGCGGCGCTGATTGCAAACCTGACAAACTTTGTCCCACAGTATTTAAAACTAGTATTCTACGCGAATGGCAAAGAAGAAATTAAACAAAAACTGGCTGCACGATCATATTAACGACCCGTATGTGAAGCTGGCGCAGAAAGAAGGCTATCGCGCACGTGCGGTCTATAAGTTGAAGGAAATCGACGAAAGCGAAAAATTGATCAAGCCCGGTCAAATCATCGTCGATCTGGGCTGCACGCCAGGAAGCTGGTCGCAATATGTGCGCAACAAACTGTCGGGCAGTGTGGGTGGCGGCATCAATGGCATCATTATCGGCCTGGATATGCTGGAGATGGAGCCGATTGCCGACGTTCATTATATTCAGGGCGATTTTCGCGAACAGAATGTGCTGGAGCAACTGGAGGTGGTGCTGGCGGGGCGCAAGGTTGATCTTGTGCTATCGGATATGGCGCCCAATCTGTCGGGGATTGCAGTTGCAGATGCCGCCCGGATGATGGATATTATTGAACTGGCCATCGATTTCGCACAGCATCATATGAAACCTAGCGGTTCTCTGCTGGTGAAGTGTTTCAATGGCTCCGGTTTTAACGATATTGTTGAAAAATTCAGACATGAATTCAAAACTGTTACCCAGAAAAAACCGAAAGCCAGTCGTGATAAATCTTCTGAAATTTTTTTACTGGGGAAAACTCTGAAAAATCCACTTTAACAAAAGTTTAACTCTTGTTTATAGTGGCTTTAACCTTATATCAGATACTGCAAGCCTTGCTGATTCCGAGTAGAATCGAACTTACATTTTAGTAAAAAAGGCGCTTTTCGCGTCCAAGGAGTTTTAGTGAATAACATGTTTTCCAAAGCCGCCATCTGGGTGGTGATCGGGATGGTACTTTTCACCGTATTCAAGCAGTTCGATGGCCGTACTGTATCGGGTGCGGCGACGGCGATTCCCTATTCGGATTTCCTGGACGAAGTAAAAAGCAAGCGCATCAAAGAAGCCACGATTGAAGATCGCACGATTGTTGCGACTACTACCGAGGGCAAGAAAGTTAAATCCGCGATTACCTATCTGGATCGCGGTCTGATCGGTGATCTGGTCAACAATGGCGTGAAGTTCGACGTCAAGCAACCGGAAGAACAATCCTTCCTTTCGCAAATTTTCATTTCCTGGTTCCCGATGCTGTTGCTGATCGGTGTCTGGGTCTTTTTCATGCGACAGATGCAGGGTGGCGGCAAGGGCGGGGCGTTCTCCTTCGGCAAGTCCAAGGCGCGTCTGCTGGATGACACGACGAATACCGTGACCTTTGCAGATGTTGCCGGTTGTGACGAGGCAAAAGAAGAAGTGACTGAACTGGTTGAGTTTTTGCGCGATCCGACTCGTTTCCAGAAACTGGGTGGACGCATTCCACGCGGCGTGCTGCTGGTGGGCCCTCCAGGTACGGGTAAAACCTTGCTGGCACGTGCGATTGCGGGTGAAGCCAAGGTTCCTTTCTTTTCCATTTCGGGTTCGGATTTCGTCGAGATGTTTGTCGGCGTCGGTGCATCGCGCGTACGCGACATGTTCGATAACGCAAAAAAACACGCTCCCTGCATCATCTTTATCGATGAGATCGATGCGGTTGGTCGTCATCGCGGCGCCGGTATGGGCGGCGGTAATGATGAGCGTGAACAAACGCTGAATCAGATGCTGGTCGAGATGGACGGTTTTGAGCCTAACGCTGGCGTGATCGTGGTCGCCGCAACCAACCGCGCTGACGTGCTGGATAAAGCATTGCTGCGTCCAGGTCGTTTTGATCGACAGGTGATCGTTGGTTTGCCTGACATTCGTGGTCGCGAACAGATCTTGATGGTGCACATGCGCAAGGTGCCTATCGCGACTGACGTTAAAGCCGATATTCTTGCACGCGGCACACCAGGCTTCTCCGGCGCTGATCTGGCCAATCTGGTCAACGAAGCTGCCTTGTTTGCTGCACGTCGCAACAAGCGTCTGGTCGAGATGCAGGATTTCGAAGATGCGAAAGACAAGATCGTCATGGGCCCGGAACGCAAGTCGGCTGTCATGCGCGAAGAAGAGCGTCGCAATACGGCTTACCATGAGTCCGGTCACGCAGTCGTTGCCAAGCTCTTGCCTAAAGCAGATCCGGTACATAAAGTCACCATCATGCCGCGTGGCTTTGCACTCGGTTTGACCTGGCAATTGCCTGAGCATGATCGCGTCAATATGTACAAGGACAAGATGCTGGAAGAAATTTCCATCCTGTTCGGCGGGCGTATTGCGGAAGAGGTTTTCATGCACCAGATGTCGACCGGCGCATCGAATGACTTTGAACGTGCCACCAAGCTGGCGCGTGCGATGGTGACGCGTTACGGCATGTCGGAAAGCCTGGGTACGATGGTGTACGAAGATACCGAGCAGGATGCCTATTTCGGACGTTCGTCGGCAAAAACCGTTTCTGAAGCGACGCAGCAAAAAGTTGATACGGAAATCCGCACGATTCTGGATACGCAATATGCGTTGTCGCGCAAGTTGATTGAAGACAATCGCGACAAGGTTGAGTTGATGGCAAAGACCCTGCTGGATTGGGAAACCATCGACTCCGACCAGATCAACGACATCATGGAAGGACGGGAGCCGCGTCAGCCTAAATATGGGATCCCGGTCAAACGTGCAACGTCTGATACTCCTTCGAGTGGCGTTCCGCCAAATGCAACCGCGCCGGATGCACCGGCAGCGCCCGCCGCGTAATAAGTATTTCGCGCATGGGGTCAGCGGTAGTGTATTAATACAGGGTGAGGAGCAATCCTCGCCCTTTTTATTTTTTCAGTGAATCATGCAAACTCATTTGCAATGCGGGCGTTACAGCCTTCCCGTGGCGGCAACTTCGCGCCCTTTGGTCATGGGCATCTTGAATGTCACACCCGATTCTTTTTCCGATGCGGGCAAATACCATGCTCTGGATGCAGCGATTTCGCATGCCGAGGAAATGATTGCAGCCGGCGTGGACATCATCGATATCGGTGGCGAATCTACGCGTCCCGGCTCGCAAACAGTGTCATTGCAGGATGAACTCGATCGCGTGATGCCGCTGGTGTATGCGTTGCGCGATTGCGGCAAGCCGCTTTCCATCGATACCTACAAACCGGAAGTGATGCGCCAAACCATTGCAGCCGGTGTCGACATGGTTAACGATGTCAACGGTTTCCGTGCGCCGGGTGCGCTGGAAGCGGTGGCCGATGCGGATTGCGCACTGTGCATCATGCACATGCAAAAAGATCCGCAAAGCATGCAGTTGAAACCCGAATATGAAAATGTGGTGGCCGATGTAACCGCGTTTTTACATGAACGCATAGCGGCGATCGCGCAGATGAACATTGCGCGGGAGCGTCTGTGCATAGATCCGGGATTCGGTTTTGGGAAATCGCTTGCGCATAACATCGCCTTGCTGAAAAATATCGGACAGTTGCAGGCAGCGCTGGATCTGCCCTTGCTGGCCGGCCTGTCGCGCAAGTCCATGATAGGCGCATTGCTGGACAAGCCTGTTGAACGGCGTATGGCGGGCAGTCTTGCAGGCGCTTTAGCCTGTGTCGCACAAGGTGCACGTATCGTACGCGTGCATGATGTAGCGGAAACGGTGGATGCATTGACCGTGTGGCACGCAATCAACCAATAACAAATTCAAACTAAAAATGACAAGAAAATATTTCGGTACCGATGGGGTACGCGGCAAAGTAGGTGTTTCTCCGATCACTCCGGACTTCGTGATGCGCCTGGGCTATGCCGCCGGCAGCGTACTGACCAAATTTGAAACTACCAAAACACCAGGCAGCCGGCCGACGGTATTGATAGGCAAGGACACGCGCATTTCCGGTTATATGCTGGAGGCGGCGCTGGAAGCGGGTTTCTCCGCTGCCGGAGTGGACGTCATGCTGGCCGGACCTGTACCGACGCCGGCTGTGGCATACCTGACGCGCGCATTGCGCCTGTCTGCCGGTGTCGTCATCTCTGCCTCGCACAATCCCTACGACGATAACGGTATCAAGTTTTTTTCCGCTTCCGGCAATAAATTAGCCGATGCCACTGAGCTGGAAATTGAGGCTGCACTGGATGTGCCTATGTCATGTGTGGCATCGGAAAAGCTGGGTCGTGTCAAACGTCTGGACGATGCGCGCGGGCGTTATATCGAATTCTGCAAAAGCACTTTCCCGAATGAGCTGGATTTGCGCGGTACGAAAATCGTCGTCGATTGCGCGCATGGTGCGGCCTACCATATCGCGCCCGATGTGTTTCACGAGCTGGGCGCAGAAGTCGTGGCAATCGGCAATCAGCCTAGCGGCTTCAATATCAACGATAAGGTGGGCGCCACGGCGCCGGCCGCTCTGGTCGAAGCAGTACGCGCCAACCAGGCAGACATCGGAATTGCACTCGATGGCGACGCCGATCGTTTGATCGTGGTCGATGCATCCGGCCGTATTTTTACTGGCGATGAGATGCTCTACATCATGGTCAAGGATCGCATGAGTGTGCAAGCTGTTGCAGGTGCGGTCGGCACGTTGATGACGAATATGGCGCTGGAAGTGGCGTTCAGGAAAATGGGTATCGGCTTCGTCCGTGCCAATGTCGGCGACCGCTATGTGCTGGAAGCCCTGCAGGAACGCGGCTGGTTGCTGGGCGGGGAAGGCTCTGGTCATATGCTGTTTCTGGACAAGCACACGACAGGCGACGGTATCATTTCTGCGCTGCAAATTCTGTCTGCATTGAAACGCAGCGGCAAGACCCTGGCGCAATTGACGGCGGATATCGCAATGTTTCCGCAAACGTTGATCAATGTAAAGGTAAGGCCCGGTTTCGACTGGAAGAAGAATGCTGGTTTGCTGGCTGAAAAAGAACAGGTTGAAGCAGAGTTGGGCGATGAAGGTCGCGTCCTGATTCGCGCTTCCGGAACCGAGCCATTGATCCGTGTCATGGTCGAAGCAAAGAATGGCGAAATGGCCGATAAAATGGCGCGCCGAATCGCCGCCACATTAACGGTATAAGTTTCTGCAAAATGTTGGTGTCGATTTCACTTTAGTCGTTGACTGATGTCGGATATTGAAGTATTATTTCGTTCTTCGGAGTGTAGCGCAGCCCGGTAGCGCACCTGGTTTGGGACCAGGGGGTCCAAGGTTCGAATCCTTGTACTCCGACCAGAATTTAAAGGACTAGCCTAATCGCTAGTCCTTTTTTTCGTCTGGATTTTTATCCATTATTTCCAATGCTCAATGACGGGCATTCTGCTTGTTGCTCATGTGCTTCCCTTACGTGCTTTCTTTTGGCAAGCATGGATATTTCACGGTACTGGTCTGAATTCTTCGCTGCAA
Organism: Herminiimonas arsenicoxydans; assembly: GCA_000026125.1. Lineage (GTDB taxonomy): Bacteria > Pseudomonadota > Gammaproteobacteria > Burkholderiales > Burkholderiaceae_D > Oxalicibacterium > Oxalicibacterium arsenicoxydans. Next base: position 1,192,764 of record CU207211.1, read on the forward strand.
CGGTGGCCCGGCGGCGATGCAGCAATCCGGATGAATGGCATGGTATTGTTATCGTATCGATTTCAACGGGACGAAAACCATGCATGCAATGAGCTTATCTACGGCAATTCCACCATCGTGTGTGCCACTCACTCCAGCAGCGCTGATCCGCGCCCACAAGGCGCCAGTGCCAGTGCCAGTTGAAGAACCTTTGCCGGGAGAGCATCCGGTTCCACAAGAAGAGCCGGTTCCATCGCCTAATCCGGAAGTGGACAATCCACAGCACACGCTTTCCTGATTTGCCGTCTTCATAAAAGTCTGATGATTTCAATTGACGTAAAAACGATCGAGGCTGCGTGATGGAAAAACAGCAAAACTGGAGCACCGAACAGTACAAGGGAATGGAAGTTCACGTCACGGTTTTACAAAAAGAGGGCGTGAAAGACAAATGGGACTATACGGTCAGAATTTGCGAGCCGGGAGTGGATGCGACAGCAGAAAGCGAACTGGCTGCAGAGTCTGGTGACGATGCGGATTATATTTCTGCGAATGAGGCCTTGGCGGCGGGTTTTGCCAAAGGATATGCAATGGTGAACGAGCTTAGAGAATAGAAGCCTGGATTTTGACACTCGGTATTATTCTGCGACGTGGAATCAAAGTCAGCCAAAAATAATCAAGGCAGAGTCGAAAAAATACGGAGTGCGAGTAGGAGGTGGTCTGCCCAGCAGGAATCGAACCTGCGACCCTCAGCTTAGAAGGCTGATGCTCTATCCAACTGAGCTATGGGCAGAAACGGTTTGCGGCGGCATGAAAAGTAATGCTGTACTGCTCAAAGAGCGCCTGACGGTATGCCGCAAAGGTGCTGCATTATGCCTTTTTTACCGTGAGGTTTCAATGCCGCAGACAGTGAGAAGCACGTTACGTCTCGATTATGCGCATCGTCTTGGCATCTTGAGTAGGGCAATCATCGTTTCAATGAAATTCAATGCTTTAAAATTTTTCACCGGATAAAGCGCAGGTATCAGGTTGATATTTGCACGGCATCAAGAATTTAAATTTCGCATTAAAAAATGCATCAAGAAGGAGCTTCCATGTCATCTCATCACGAGAAAATGTTGCACCAGGCGGTACAACTTGCTCAAGAAAATCGCGAGCGAGGCGGACGGCCATTCGGCGCAGTATTGGCGATCGATAATGAAGTTATTGCAGTCGGTGTCAATAATATTGTACATAGCCACGATCCGACGACACATGCAGAAATGGAAGCGATACGTAGCGCCAGCCAACGCTTGGGACGGCCTAACCTGAAAGGCAGCGTGATCTATGCAAGTGGTCACCCATGTCCTATGTGCCTGGCTGCCATGGTCCTGACCGGTGTGGACGCTGTCTACTACGCATTTGACAATAAGGATGCGGCACCTTATGGGTTTTCCAGCGACGCGGCTTATCAAGCATTGAACTTGTCGCTGCTGTCGCCACCTTTGCCGCTTGTACGGCTCGATGTCGGCATCACGGCTGCGCAGTTGTATGGCGCGCAAGGCGAATGTGCGTAAGTTGATTTAATCTGAATCTGTTTAACGCAATGCGGGGTGGGGCAGGCCTGGCTTTGGTGACAGCAGATCTGGCAGAAGGCCATGTTCGAGAAGGGCGGCTACTTAGCGTAATGGGAAATTGGTGCCGACATTTTCTGGATTGCACGCTTGCTATTCCAGCCGCCACTTCTCCAGGGCATTTGCTTTAGTCATTGACGCTATTAGGTACTCACAGTGATCACCTCAATTTGATGGAGCATTTTTACAATCATTGATAAGGCATTGAAGATGTGTATGCCTTTTTCAATAAGCTGTTAGCGTATTTCATTTTTTTCATTCACTATTTTTCACAAGCGCTCACCCATGCACTCACAAGGTCACGATCAGATTGTCGGCATTTTGCTGGCGGCGGGAAAAGGTGTGCGCTTTGATCCGTCCGGCACGCAAAACAAATTGCTGCAAACGACCATGAGCGGTGAAAAAGTCGTGGTCGCAGCTGCAACAGCATTGCTGTCTGCGCTGCCGCTTGTCACCGCAGTTGTACGCGACGTGAACGATGCAGTCGCCGTCGAATTATCAAACTTGGGGTGCCAGCTTGTTGCTTGTCCTGGTGCGGACCAGGGCATGGGCATCTCTCTGGTTTGCGCATTAAAGCAAAACCGGCATGCAGCAGGGTGGGTCATTGGCCTGGGTGACATGCCTGGAGTGCAAACGGCAACGATTGCAGCGCTGGCAAACGAACTCAGGAACGGTGCCGATATAGTTGTGCCGTTTTATAAAGGCGCTCGCGGCAATCCGGTGGGTTTTGGTGCAAAGCACATATCCGAATTATTGCTCCTTGCCGCTGATCAGGGCGCACGCGCCTTGTTGAAAAGCCATCCGCTTACAAGAGTCGAGGTCAATGATCCGGGTATCCATTACGACATCGATACTTCAGCAGATCTGGGATCTTCTGCTGGCTAGTTAAGGTGGGTCCGCGAAAGTGCTGGGGTCGGAAAGTATTTCGACGATGCGATCAAAGACTAACCGGATGCGCGCCGGCACCGGCCCGCGTTGCGGGCGATAAACGTAGAGATCCCAAGGTACAGGCTGATAGTCGTCCAGCACAGTCACCAGGCGGCCGGAACGAATGTGCGGCTCTGCCTGATGATTCGATAATTGTCCGTAGCCGATCCCGGCCAGCACAGCATCACATTCCACTTCAGGATCGTCGCTAACCAGCGTCGGTGAAGTGAGGGTAAGCGGCTGGCTGTCGGCAAAATACCAGGGCCATATCCGTCCCGTATTGCCATCCATTAATGCCGTGGTTGGCAGCCCCAGTAAATCCTGGGGTGTGATCGGTTTGCCCCGAGTGGCCACAAGTTCAGGGGTCGCAACGACAAAAAAAGAGACTTTTCCTACCGAACGTGCCACAAGGCGACTGTCCCGCAGTGGGCCAATACGCACGCCGATATCTATTTTTTTATCGACGACATCGGCAAGCAGATTGGTCACGCCCAGCTCCAATTTGATTCCGGGATACTGGCGTATCAGCGGCAGCAGTAACTTCAACAGGTGACGCCGTCCGATTGGGCTTGGTGCGGTGATGCGCACCAAGCCTTCCAGGTTTGTATCAGATAGAGGATTGGTGTGATGGAATAGCTTGTCGACCCCGGTTACCATCTCGCGGGCATGCTCCGCCAACTGTGTGCCAAACTCGGTTATCTGGATGCCGCGGGTATTACGATGGAAGAGTAGTTCGCCAACGGCCTCTTCCAGCTCCTTGACTGCGCGGGTGATCGCCTGGGGCGATGTTCCGAGACGGGCAGCAGCTTCCTTGAAGCTGCTTGCATCCGCTGCAGCGCAAAAAAGGCGAAGCATTTCCAGACGATTCAGCATGTCTTGTTTCCCTTTTATTTCTTATATGGCGGCAAGCTATGCCAATAGAATTCCAGAATCTGGAATTCTCAAATCTTAACATTTTCATTTATTGCTGGTTCGCGACTGCTGATACTAAGGACGCTATCTTGGTAATCTGCGTTTCATCCCCTCACTCTTTTTTAAAAATCATGGCAAATCTCAATATCAACGGCAAACAACATCAAATCGACCTGTCTGACGATACCCCCTTGCTGTGGGCATTACGTGACCACTTGGGGATGACCGGCACCAAATTTGGTTGCGGCATGGCTTTGTGCGGCGCATGCACGGTGCATCTCGATGGCCAGCCTATACGTTCTTGCATTACGCCAGTTTCCGCTGCAGCCGGGAAACGGATCACGACCATCGAAGCAATGGGGGAGGATAGCGTCGGCAAGCGTGTGCAACAGGCGTGGACAGAATTGGGTGTGCCGCAATGTGGCTACTGTCAGTCTGGACAAATCATGTCCGCGACGGCCCTCTTGAAAACCACACCGCATCCGACCGATGCAGAAATTGATTCGGCGATGAGCGGCAATATTTGCCGATGCGGTACCTACACGCGTATTCGCGCTGCGATCAAACAAGCCGCTGGAAAGAAAGGTTAAAAAAATGAGCACCGTATTTCAACCTGAAGATAAAGACAGCAATCTAGCCGCCGACCTGTCATTGCCCTCAATGACACGCCGCACCTGGCTCAAAGGCGTAGGTGCGCTGACCGGCTTGGTACTGACCGTCGGCACATCCGGCATCGTGCGTGCAGCAAGCAGCGCTGAAATCAAAAAGTATGGCGGCGACGCCATGCCGGGCGGGCTGGTGGATGACACGCTGGTCTTCGTATCCATAGGCACCGACGGCATTGTCACTATCGTTGCGCATCGTTCGGAAATGGGGCAGGGCGTGCGCACCAGTTTGCCTATGGTCGTCGCCGACGAGCTGGAAGCGGACTGGAGCAAGGTACGTGTCGTACAGGCACTTGGTATCGAAGAAAAATACGGCAACCAAAACACCGATGGCTCGCGCAGCATGCGCCAATCGTTCGAACCTATGCGCCGTGTTGGCGCAGCAGCGCGCCAGATGCTGGAAATGGCTGCCGCACAACAATGGAATGTAAAGCCGGAGGAAGTGCGCGCGAAGAATCACGAAGTCGTTCACGCCAAAACTGGGCGTCGCCTTAGTTATGGCGCATTGGCAGAAGCCGCAGCAAAAATCGCACCGCCTTCCGGCAAGGAGTTGCGACTTAAAAAGCCAGCGGAGTTTCGCTATATAGGCAAGGAAAGCACGCGCGGGATCGACTTTCAGAATATCGTTACCGGCAATACGCAGTACGGCATCGACACGCGCCTGCCCGGCATGCTGTATGCCGTCATTGCACGTCCGATGGTGCTCGGTGGCAAAGTGAAAAGCTTCGACGCATCTGCAGCATTGAAAGTGCCAGGCGTGATTCAAGTAATCGAGTTAAAAAGTAGCCCACCACCTGCTTCCTTCCATCCCTTGGGCGGCATCGCCGTCATCGCGAACAATACCTGGGCAGCGATCAAGGGGCGCGAAGCGCTCAAGATCACCTGGGACGATGGCAAACACGCCAATTACAACTCAGTCGAGTATAAAAAAACTTTGCAGGAAGCTGCACGCAAACCGGCCAAGGCGGTGCGCAACAATGGCGATACGATGACAGTGTTGTCCAAATCATCACGTCGTATCCAAGCCGAATATTATTTGCCGCATATCGCACACGCCACGATGGAGCCACCGGCAGCAACCGCGCAAATCGTCAACGGGAAATGCGAAGTGTGGGCCTGCGTGCAAGCACCGCAAGCCACGCGCGAAATCGTGTCGGCACATCTCAAGCTCAAACCTGAAGATATCACCGTGCATGTAACGCTGCTGGGTGGCGGTTTTGGCCGCAAGTCCAAGCCCGATTTCGCGGCAGAGGCCGCTTTGCTTTCACAAGCGATGAAGGGTGTGCCGGTCAAGGTGACGTGGACGCGCGAAGACGATATCCACAACGACTACTTTCATACGGTTTCTGTCGAGCGGCTGGAAGTGGCACTGGACGCGAGCGGCAAGCCGACTGCATGGCTGCATCGTACCGCCGCGCCCACCATCGCCTCTATATTTAGTGAGGGCGCCAAGGGTGAACAGCCGTTTGAACTTGGCATGTCCGCAGTCAACATCCCTTTTGTGATACCGAACTTCCGTGTGGAAGCACCAGAGGTCGAGGCTCACACGCGTATTGGGTGGTTCCGCTCGGTCTCCAATATCCCGCATGTCTTCGCGATCCAGTCTTTCGTGGCCGAACTTGCGGCAGCAGCCAAGCGCGATCATCGCGATTATTTGCTGGAGTTGATCGGGCCCGCACGCAAGATAAATCCGAAAGATATGTCGGATGATTGGAATTACGGCGAATCACCCGAGCGTTATCCGCTTGATACCGGTCGCATGCGGAAAACCATTTCGCTTGCGACTGATAAAGCCGGCTGGGGACGTAAACTGCCGAAAGGACATGGGCTCGGCCTCGCCGTCAGCTACAGCTTCGTCACCTATGTTGCCGTCGTCATCGAGGTAGTAGTTGCAGCCAATGGCGACCTCTCCATCCCGCGTGTCGACATCGCCGTCGATTGCGGACCGCAGATCAATCCTGATCGCATCCGCTCGCAGCTTGAGGGTGCATGCATCATGGGGCTCAGTCTTGCTCTGAGCGGTGAAATCACGTTCAAGGATGGTCGTGCCGAACAAGGCAACTTCCACGAATACGAGGTCATGCGCTCAATGGATGCGCCGCGCGACATACGCATTCATTTTATTCATCACGATTTTGATGTGCCTTTGGGTGGCGTCGGTGAACCGGCTACGCCACCGATAGCCCCCGCTCTGTGCAATGCAATCTTTGCTGCAACCGGAAAGCGCATCAGGGATCTGCCGGTTCGCAATCAATTGAAAGCGACTTGATCGGATCGCGGAGCACAATCATGGACAGTATCGATCTCGAAGTACTCAAAGCCGCTGACACCTGGCTGGACGACGGACAAGCCTGCGAGCTGGTCACCGTTGTCCAGACCTGGGGCTCCAGCCCACGTCCGGTAGGCGCGATGATGGTCATCCGCCATGATGGCTGCGTCATCGGTTCGGTTTCTGGCGGTTGCATCGAAGATGATTTGATCGCACGTGTCCGTAAGGACGGTATTACCCGCACCATGCCTGAACTGGTAACGTATGGCATCAGCGCCGATGAAGCTCATCGCTTCGGACTGCCTTGCGGCGGCACCATTCAGCTGGCGATTGAACCGCTTTCCGACAAAAGCGGCATCAAGCAATTGCTGACGCACGTCATGCGTCATGAACTGGTCAAACGTCAGCTGGATCTGGTCAGCGGCGAAGTTCGACTCGTCCCCGGAACCACAGATGCAGCACTGGATCTGACTTTCGGAGTCTTGAGCACGATCCACGGACCACGCTGGCGCCTGCTCATCATCGGTGCCGGACAACTGTCGCAATTTCTTGCGCAGATCGCCACTGGTCTGGATTATCACGTAGTAGTGTGCGATCCGCGCGAAGAATACCGGTTGACGTGGCAAGTGAATGGCGTCGAAGTCATACACGCGATGCCGGACGATCTCGTCATAGACATGAAAATAGATAGTCGCACTGCGGTAGTCGCTCTCACACATGATCCCAAGCTGGACGATCTGGCATTGATGGAGGCATTGAAGTCAGAGGCGTTTTACGTCGGCGCCATCGGTTCGCGCATTAACAATGCGCGTCGCCGCGAACGCCTGAAAGAATTCGATCTTAGCGATGAACAATTGCAGCGCCTGCACGGCCCGATCGGACTCTACATCGGCAGTAAAACCCCGGCAGAAATTGCGATTTCCATCCTGGCTGAGCTGACGGCTATTCGCAACAACGTCGCATTACCGGACACAATGAACATTGCATCCGCAAAAGATGTGATCGACCTTCCTCTCCGGCCACTACGAGAACAAGAAAAGACGACGTTATTTCCGTCGAGCGGCAGAGTATCGGCAGATGCTTCGTGAAACGAAACGGCTGAAAGCATCGTTGCAGCATTTCACCTTCTGCGCCTAGGGTGCAAGTCGAGTGCTTGTTTTAGTGCGCATACTCAATCAGGGCATCACTGACTTGTGGATTCCATGCATGCAGCGATGCATCCAATTCGTGCATTTGCTGTCACTGCAGCCGCAGTAATTTCTCGCATTTTTCTTCCGAGTGAATACTGGACTCGAAAAGATACGTCCAAGGTCGAAAATTTATCATCCGTATCGGCTGCTTCGGCATAGTTTTGCTATCGCTTCCTAAGTGTTGCGTGCTCTCTATAGTCCCTAATGACTATATCTAATATGCATTATTCCCCACGTTTACTTGGGTATTTTTTGCATATAATTCATATTGAATATATCTTTAAATATTGCTAATCGTATGAGCTCTGCAGCGTTATTGTTTGCAGCATTCACATGCAATTGTTTTTCACTGATCATTGGTTCATATTCCATGAAAATTATAAAAAAAATATCAGTCAAGACAAATCCAAAAGCGGTGAAGTCGGGAAAGAAAAGTACGCGTCTGGCCAGCAGCGTCAATGGCATGGCAGGCCCCAAACCGAAGCTGACCGATCTGGCATACGAGCAACTTGAAGAAGCGATCATCACTTTGCGTATTCCTCCCGGCTCCGTGATTTCAGAACTGACCTTGAGCGAAATGTTCAACATCGGTCGTACGCCGATACGTGAAGCTATCCAGCGTCTGGCGCGCGAACATCTGTTGCTGGTTCTGCCGCAACGTGGTGTGATGGTTCCGGAAGTCGACCTCAAGAAACAGTTGAAGCTTCTGGAAACGCGTCGCGAAGTGGAGCGCCTGATTTGCAAGAGTGCGGCACGCCGCGCTACACCTGCCGAACGCGAGGTATTTGCCAGACTGCACGATGAGTTCATGCATGCTTCCTCCACGAATGACGACGTTGCCTTCATGCGTTCGGATCGTGAGTTTAATGATCTCTCACTGATTGCAGCGCGTAATGAATTCTCTGAAGGTGCGATGCGCCTGATGCATGATTTGTCGCGCCGCTTCTGGTACTTTCATTACAAACAGGCTGCTGACCTTCCGGAAGTGGCGCGCCTGCATGCCCATGTTGCCGGGGCTATCTCCAGGGGCAATGTGGCAGCGGCGGGCGAGGGACTCGACCGGCTGCTGGACAATATCGAAATTTTTGCAAAAGCGACGCTGACATCCGACATGTAAGAAGTAGCTTCCGGGATCCATTCGGCAACCGCAAAGAGCATCAAAGAAGGACGCCGTGATCAATGATGTCGTTTACTTCTTTAGTCAATTGAGGACCATCCAGCGTGCATCGTCGAGACGGCAGCGCTTGATGATCGGTCTTAACTCCTCCTTCACATATTCTCTCCATAGCCGTTGAACCGGTGGCCGATGTCGGCTTTGCATACTTCGCGGAATGCCCGCTGGCGTTTGTTGATCATGAGTGCGCCCTTAATTTCTGCGCTTGATGTTCATCTGATATATTTGTGCTGTCAAGATGGATATTCGTGCGGTATTGCCGCATAAAGGAAAATCAAAAATGAGCACATCGAAACGCAAGGAGATGAATATGCAACCGATACCGCGCCTGCATGAACTGGTGGATACGCTGACTGACTTGTTCGGCGGAATGGATGCCAGGGATGAGCAGCAGAAACTTGTCATTGCCGGTGATGCGTTAAAAACACTGGTCGGCACGGATGACTGGCTGCCGGATGAGTTTGCACAGCCGCATCCTCAGTACTACCAGCAATATCTGTTGTATTGCGATCCGCAACAACGATTTTCCATCGTCAGTTTTGTCTGGGGCCCGGGTCAGACCACGCCGATACACGATCACAAAGTCTGGGCATTGATAGGGATGTTGCGCGGTGCAGAACGCGGAGAGCATTTTGTGGCGGGATTGTTGGGCCAACCGATGCAGTGCATAGGCACCGATATTCTTGTTCAGGGCGAGATTGAAAGCCTGTCGCCAGCATCGGGCGACATACATCGTGTCTCCAACGCTGATGCAAATCGTGTGTCGATCAGCATCCACGTCTACGGTGGGGATATAGGTCAGATTAAACGACACGTTTATGATCAGGACACCGGGCAGATGCGTGAATTTATTTCCGGTTATGCGAACAGATAATTTGTCGCTGCTCGATTGATGATCAATCGGCAGCCTTGCTGTTATCGCAGACGCGAATCAGCGTGTCGTGCGGATGTTCTGTAAGGCGGTTGGCTGGCAAGTCGCCACGAAGGTCGTCATGCAAGTCTTTGCGAGCGTCTCGGCTTTTATGATGCTGGTTTGACTACAACAAGCATCGCTTTCCCGGTGCCATTTTTCCTGTACGCAGATCCATCCATTACTCTCAAGATCGAAGCCGGTAGTTGCCGGTTAGGGCCTGTTAACAATTAATTTTAGAGTGCGAACGCGCGACAGGCGTTGACTGCCTAGGCGCAGCGACGCGACATAGTTGGTGGCGCTATGGGAAGGAGCTGCAACAACGGCAGGCGACGCTTGTAGCCGTCCCCGAAGGGTTTCAGGCAGAAAGCGCGCTGACCGCGTTGCATGGCGTAGCAGGTGGCGGGCCCACCTGCTACGCCACGCGCCTTGCCATCACGCTTTCTGTCTGGAACGCATCTCGCAAATTAATTGTTAACAGGCCCTAGGTTGCCAAGATGTTTGAGCAGTGGTATTTGTACGTAAGCTGCTTTCCCGGCGTGCACAAAATGGATTGAGATTGTCGGAAATATGAAAACATTAAAATGGGCGAGAGGCAGTCTACTGATCGTTTTTCTTTTACATCTATCCGCCTGCGGCACCCTGCGTGCAATGAACAATACGGAAGCCGGAGCCGGCACTCAGGCCCTGGATGTGTGGAACCGATGGGTGGAATCTGAGGGTGATATCGCGGTTGCCACTACATGGAGCCGCAAAGTGAAGGATGGCGTGTCGATTGCGGAAGTCGAGCAGGCATTCGACAGCGTCGCTGCCGAGGATAATATTAAATCCGTTGGTCAATTCCATCTTTCGCGCGAACTGGAATTACGTACTGGAAAATCCCAGCTCTTTCTTAAAGTGTATTCGTTTTGCAGCCCCGTCATCGCACGACAAATGATTGATTTCAGCCCGCATATGGCGGCCTACATGCCATGTCGGCTGACGATTGTTGAGCAAGAGGATGGCTTGTGGATTTATTCGCTGAATATGGACATGCTGCTCGGCATGGGTCGAAAGATGCCGCCAGATTTGCACACATCTGTGCACAAGATTCGTGACACGATCTGGAAAATGATGGAAAGGGGCGCGCTTGGGGAATTCTGATCATTTGCTTGACACAGGTAGCGATCGTTCGGCACTATTTGCATATATAACTATAAAAGCAAATTGTCATTGATCTCCATATTGGAGTTCAGACTTGGAGACCATATGCATTCCTGTATCAAGACCTTCGGTTTCGCTTGGGCCATGCTCCTTGCATTCAGCGCATGTGCGGCGCAGCCCAATGAAATAACGCTCAACCCTATCAAAGTGTCTCCTCATGTGTATTTCTTTGAGGGTGACTCTGGTATGGCGAGTGTTGCGAACAAGGGTTTCATGTCAAACGCAGGTTTCGTTGTTACCGATGCAGGTGTTGTGGTGTTCGACGCATTGGCCACGCCGGCCTTAGCTCAGGCAATGGTAAAGGCGATCAAAAAAGTGACGTCGCAACCCATTCGGCGTGTAATTATCAGTCATTATCATGCCGACCATTTCTATGGCCTGCAGATATTGAAAGAGAAGGGCGCTGAAATATGGGCGCATGAAAATGGGCGTGCCGCACTGGCTTCTGACGATGCCAAGGCGCGCCTGAAGCAAAGAAGAGCTGATCTTGCACCATGGGTCAACAGCAAGACACGCTTGATCCCTGCAGATAAATGGTTGAATTTCACTGATGCGAAGACGATTGCATTTGAAATGGGTGGTTTGCATTTTCGCGTCATCGACTCCAGCGGAGCCCATTCGCCGGAAGACATCATGCTGTTTGTGGATGAAGACAAGGTCTTGTTTGCCGGCGATCTGTTTTTCACAGGCCGGATTCCATTTGTAGGCAGTGCCGACAGCAAGCGCTGGCTGGAAGCGCTGGATCGTATGCTGGCAGTAAAGCCCGAATTCGTTATCCCCGGTCATGGGCGGATGTCAACCGAGCCGACAAAGGATATGCAATTAACGCGCGAGTATCTGATTTTCCTGCGAAAAAAAATGGGTGAGGCAGTTGCTGACATGAAGCCGTTTGATGAAGCTTATACTGCAGTAGACTGGTCCCGATTTGAAAAATATCCTGCATTTGAACAGGCTAATCGCATCAATGCCTATGGCAGTTATTTGCAGATGGAAAAAGAAAGTCTCGGTACTCAATAATTGTGTTGATGGGCTTGCTTAACAGGAGAAAGAAAATGAAATTTTTGCATAAAGTCTCCATCGCTATTTTACTGGCCACCATGGGCATGCTTGCAGCCAATGCTGCGGAACGTGAGGAGCGGGTGGTTTATCACATTAACGATAGCGAAGTTGCAACCCGTGCGTTGAACAACATTCGCAATCATTTGAGTGCCAGTCCAAAAGCAAAAATCGTCGTTGTAACCCACGGTGCCGGCATCGATTTCCTGCTGGAAGGCGCAAAGAATAAAAATGGCAATCCCTATGACGCTACCGTAGAGGAACTGTCGATGCGCCACAATGTTGAATTCCGCGTTTGCAACAATACGTTGACGGACCGTAAAATCGACAAGAGCAAAGTACTGCCGGAAGCGACGATCGTGCCTTCCGGTGTTGCTGAAGTGGCGCGATTGCAGATACGTGAAGGGTATGCCTATCTGAAGCCGTGATGACGGCTGTCAGTGAAGGCCACTGCTGCATCGTGTGGACTGCTGGAGCTTGAAGCTGCGTGACGCACATTCTGTGCAATGAGGTGAGCGCATCTTTGATCGATTGATTGAATTTTGCTTGCCTATTATTTGAACGGTCTGGATTGTGGATAAAAATTTTAAAACAGATAGCATGAACGAGGTGTTCGAGGAAGTAGCGAATTACTTCTCTCTGCTGTGCGAACCAACTCGTCTCAAGATTCTTTATGCCGTGTGTAACGGCGAGCGATCGGTTGGCGATATCGTGGCGCAAGTCGAGTCGACGCAAGCCAACGTATCACGCCAACTTGCCATGCTCTACAGGGCCAAGATTCTTGCGCGCCGCAAGGAAGGCACTCTGGTTTTTTATCGGGTGGATGATGAAAAGACGATTGATTTGTGCAAATCGGTTTGTGGGCGCATTGCCATGCAGATCGGCGGTGAATCCATGCTTGCAATGGTGCCGCCTGCTGTAGAGAAAAGACCACAAGTTAATTAAGCAATCGGGAAAAGGCCTAGTGCTTTTCAGTAATATGCGTTTATAGTTATATGGTCATATAACTAAATATAAACAGGCTTTAAGCGGGAGACATTGCGTGACGAATGACATAAAAAAAACGGGCCGCATAGTGCGGGCACCTGAAAACTTTGTGGATCCTGTACTGGCCCACGACATTACGACCAAGGGATTGAGTGAGGAGCGGCGTGGTTTTCTGCGCAAGAGTTTTCTCGCAGCTGGAGCGGCAATGGCTGGCGGTGTTCCGTTGGCGCGCGCAGCCATGCCGGACGGCGACCCTAATATTCTGAATCTGCCCGAGCATTCCATCACGCTGGGTCAACCAGTCGTCACCAATGGCTATGGTGTTCCTTCCAAATATGAAACGAACCTGCTGCGTCGCGAATCTCCAGGGCTGACTCGCGTAGGCGCAGCATCCGTATCGTTCGCGCCATTGCAGGGTTTGTTCGGCATCATTACGCCGAGCGGTTTGCATTTCGAACGTCATCATCAGGGTTGGCATGACATTGATCCGAGCAAGCATCGTTTCATGATCAATGGCCTGGTAAAAAATCCCAAGGTGTACACCATGGATGATTTGATGCGTTTGCCGTCGGTATCGCGCATGCATTTCATCGAATGCGGGGCCAATACCGCGATGGAGTGGGGTAATGTCGCCGTGCCTACCGTGCAGTATTCGCATGGCATGTTGAGCTGCTGCGAATTCACCGGCGTACCTTTATCGGTGTTGCTGGAAGATTGTGGCTACGACAAGAAGAACGGTAAATTTGTACTCGCCGAAGGTGCAGACGGCTCGAGCATGACCCGCACCATTTCGATGGATCGCGCATTGGATGATGTGATCGTTGCCTGGGGCATGAATGGTGAAATGCTGCGGCCGGAAAACGGTTATCCGCTGCGTCTGGTTGTACCGGGCGTGCAAGGCGTGTCGTGGGTCAAATGGCTGCGTCGTATCGAGGTAGGCGACAAGCCTTACGCGACCAAAGATGAAGCGATTCACTATATCGATGCAATGCCGGATGGCATGTACCGTCAGTACACATCGATACAGGAATGCAAATCGGTCATCACCACACCGTCTGCGGGGCAGATGCTGCTGGACAAGGGTTTCTACAACATCACTGGTCTGGCATGGTCGGGTCGCGGCAAGATCAAGCGCGTCGATGTGTCTGTTGATGGTGGCCGCAACTGGCGTACTGCAAGGCTGGAAGGGCCGGTCAATACCAAGTGCCTGACGCGCTTCAATATCAACTGGGCATGGGACGGTGCGCCCGTCGTATTGCAATCGCGCGCGATTGACGATACCGGCTATGTACAGCCGAAGATCAATGAGCTGCGCGAAGTGCGCGGTACACGCTCCATTTATCACAACAATGCGATCCAGTCGTGGAAAGTGTCGGAATCAGGCGAGGTGTCGAATGTCCAGGTTTACTAAAACCGTCGTCGCGCTGGCACTGGTCGCGACCGGTGCCATTGCATGTGCGCAAACTGCTTATCCGCATATCGGCCGCACGGCGACCGAGAAGGAAATTGCCGCGTGGGATATCGATGTGCGTCCCGATTTCAAGGGCTTGCCGAAAGGGTCGGGCACCGTCAGCAAGGGCATGGAAGTGTGGGAGGGGAAGTGCGCATCCTGTCACGGTACTTTCGGCGAGTCCAACGAAGTGTTCACGCCTATCGTTGGCGGCACCACGAAGGAAGATGTCAAGACGGGACGCGTTGCTGCATTGGCTACCAACAAGCAGCCGCAACGCACCACGATGATGAAGGTTGCGACCGTATCGACCTTGTGGGATTACATCAATCGCGCCATGCCATGGACGGCACCGAAGTCGCTGACGACAGAAGAAGTCTACGCGGTGACAGCCTATATCCTGAATATGTCGGAAGTCTTGCCGGACGACTTTACCCTGTCGGACAAGAACATCGCTGAAGTGCAAAAACTCATGCCGAATCGTAACGGCATGACGCAAAAGCACGGCATGTGGGATGTCAAAGGCAAGCCGGATGTGAAGAGTGTTGCATGCATGAAGGATTGTCAGGTCAGCGGCGATATTCGTTCGTCCTTGCCCGAGCCGTCCAGAAATGCACACGGCAATATTCAGGAGCAGAACCGCAGTTTCGGTGAAGTGCGTGGCGTGAATACGACTGTGCCTGCATCAACGACGCCGATTTCCTCTGCAACGCGCAAGTCTGTTGTGGCAACTGCTGCAACTACAGCACCTGCAGAAGCTGCAGCCAAGCCCAAGGCCCTGGGTTTGGCAAAGCAATATGCCTGCATCGCCTGTCATGGCGTCAGCAACAAGATAGTGGGGCCCGGATTCAATGAAATCGCTGCCAAATACAAGGGCGATTCTGCTGCTGCAACCACCTTGTTTGACAAGGTGAAGAATGGCAGCAGCGGTGCCTGGGGACCAGTGCCTATGCCTGGTCAGGCGCATGTCAAGGATGAAGATGTGAAGACCCTGGTGAGCTGGATACTGTCAGGCGCCAAGTAAGAAGAGGCTGCTACGGCAGCAGTAACGAAAATGTTGGAATGAAGTTGTGAATGCGCAGTGCGTAATGGCCGCGTAAAAGTGGAAGTAATAAATCAATAATCAGGAGACAGTATGAACAAAGTAGTACCAGCCATTTTATTAGCGTTATTTTCCATCGGCGCATCGGCTGCTGAACATCAGATCAAGATGGTCAATAGTGGCAAGGACGGCATCATGGCTTTCGAGCCGGCCTTTCTCAAAGTTGCGAAAGGTGATACGGTCAAGTTCATCAAGGTCGACGCGTCGCACAACAGTGCTTCCGTTGTTGTGCCTGCGGGTGCAGCTGCCTGGAAGGGCAAGATGGATGAAGAAATCTCGATTCCTCTCACCCAGGAAGGTGTGTACGTCTATATCTGCGATCCGCACAAAACCATGGGCATGGCCGGCGTCATTCAAGTCGGAAATGCTACCAATCTGGATGCAGCAAAACAGGAATCCGAAAAACTATCGAAGAGCTTTGTCATGAACAAGGATCGCCTTTCCAAGGCGCTTGCGCAGGTAAAGTAATTTGTTGCATTGCCGTTGAGAATATGACGGCTTTATTTTTATAAAGAGGAGAAGTATATGAATCAGAGTCGACGTGACGCGCTGCGTATAGCAACGGTACTCGGGCTGGCAATCACGGCTGGCATCTTGAAGCCAACTGATGTCTTCGCAGCAGACTGGAAGTCTGGCGGTTTCGATGCGAAGTCGCTGCCGGAAACACTGAAGGCACTGGGTGCAAGTGGTGCGCAGATCAGCACCGACATCGCCGTCAACGGACCGGACATTGCAGAAAACGGCGCAGTCGTGCCGGTGTCCGTCACCAGCAAGGCAGCAAAAACGGAATTCATGGCGATCCTGGTCGAAAAGAATCCGAACCCGCTGTCGGCGAGCTTCACCATTCCGGAAGGCACAGAACCAACCGTCAGTACACGCGTAAAAATGGGCGGAACGTCGAATGTGCACGCATTGGTCAAGGCTGATGGAAAGTGGCTGATCGCAAGTAAAGAGATCAAAGTCACCCTTGGTGGTTGCGGCGGTTAATCGACTGTTGTTCAGCACCTGTTCATAACAATTTTGAGGGGAATATTATGGGAAATCCGATGCGCATTCGCGCCAGTGCAAGTGGCGACGTCGTCGAAGTGAAGGTTTTGATGCGTCACGATATGGAAACCGGTCAACGCAAGGATGCAGCCGGTGCCGCCATTCCTGCGCACTTTATCCAGACGCTGGTTGCCAAATGCAACGACAAGGTTGTTCTCGACAGCCTGATGGGTACATCGATATCGAAAGATCCATTCCTGTCGTTCAAATTCAAAGGTGGCGCAAAAGGTGACAAGGTCACTATAACGTGGACTGACAACACCGGAGATAGCCGTACCGACGAAACAGTCGTTTCGTAGGATTGGTAAGGGACGCATGACACTGTCATGCGATCCATATCCGCAATGTGGCAAAGACCACATCAGTTAATTTAAGGAGACGTTATGAAATGCATAGGCTATTTTCTTGCCGCGCTTGCCTTTGGCGCAACTTCGTATGCCACAGCCGATTCAAGTGACGAGATCGCAAAATACCGTCAGTTACTGGCCGATGGCAATCCAGCAGAATTGTGGGAAATGCGAGGGGAGGAGTTGTGGAAAACGAAAGCAGGTCCGAAGAACGCCACCCTTGAACAATGTGACCTTGGCAAAGGTCCCGGTGTCGTCAAGGGAGCTTATGCTGAACTGCCCAGGTATTTCAAGGATGTAAACAAGGTCATGGATCTTGAGCAGCGCCTGGTGCATTGCCGCATGACCTTGCAGGGTCTGACGCTCGCACAGGCGACCGCCGTTCCCTTTGGCGCTGCAGGCAAGCCATCGCTGATCGAGCCTATGGTTGCCTACATCACCGCAGAATCGCGCGGTATCAAGATGTCAGTGCCGCTGTCGCATCCGGAAGAAAAGCGTGCATATGAAATCGGCAAGAAGGTTTTCTTCTACCGAGGCGGCTCTCATGATTTCGCCTGTGCTACCTGCCATGCGACCGACAAACAGCGCATTCGCTTGCAGGATCTGCCTAATTTGCTCAACAAGAGCGATGCACAGGCAGCTTATGCAACCTGGCCGGCTTATCGCGTCTCGCAAGGCGAGGTGCGTACGATGCAGCATCGTCTCAACGACTGTTTCCGGCAGCAACGCTTCCCGGAGCCGGTATATGGTTCAGACCTGATTACAGCCGTGACCATGTTTTTGGCGAAGAGTGCCGAAGGTGGCGTCTATAACGGCCCAGCGCTGAAACGATAAGGGAGATGATCATGAAAAAAATAGCTATCGTATTGACAGTCGCGGCGACCATTGCCGGGTGCGCCACCATGACGGCCGAAACCGATTACGGCAAGGCGGCCATCGCCATGATGAAGTCGGACTTCAAATCCAAGGGCCCCGCAACCCTGGAGCGTGTTCTCAAACAGGACGAGGCGCAGGCGCTGTGCAGCGAATATCCGAGCGACGTGCCGAAAGACAAGGCTGCAGCACTGGAAGCTTCTCAACTGAAAACGATCAAATATCCGGCCGATGGAAAATATCTGGGCAACTGGAAAGAAGGCGAGAAAGTTGCGCAGAATGGCCGCGGTATGCAATCGTCCGACAAGGTCGGCAGTGTGAACGGCGGTAACTGCTATGCCTGTCACCAGATCAGCAAAGAGGAAATTTCTTTCGGCAATATCGGCCCTTCGCTGTATCAGTACGGCAAGCTTCGCGGTCAAAGCGAAGACATGATGAAATATACCTGGGCCAAGATTTATAACGCACAGGCTTTCACTGCATGTTCCAACATGCCGCGTTTTGGTCATAACGGTATCCTGGAAGAAAAGCAGATCAAGGACGTAATGGCCTTGTTGCTTGATCCGGCTTCGCCTGTTAACAAGTAATACGATCAGAGCATCGAAGCGCACAGTGAAGTAGTGCGTCTTCGATGCTCATTTTTTTGCCCTTATTCATCGCTTGCGCACAGCAATAACGGTGTAATTATTTACCGAACAAAATCAGAGGAACAATATGGGTTTGAATCGTCGCGAATTTATTCAGGTCATGGGTATTGCTGCTGCGGGCGGTATGCTGCTCGACGCAAAGGGCGCATTGGCAGCACCGTCTGCAGCCAAGCTCTACGACGTACCACGCTTCGGTAATGTCCATTTACTACACTTCACCGATTGCCACGCGCAATTGAAGCCGATCTATTTCCGCGAACCGAATGTCAATCTTGGCATCGGCGACGCCATCGGCCGCATGCCGCATCTGGTCGGTGAAAAATTACTCAAACAAGTCGGTCTCAAACCGAATACGCCGGAAGCGTATGCGTTTTCCTATCTGAATTTCGAAAAGGCAGCGCAAACCTATGGCAAGGTGGGCGGCTTCGCACATCTCTCCACATTGGTCAAGCGCATGAAAGCAGGCCGTCCCGGTGCTTTGCTGCTGGACGGCGGCGATACCTGGCAGGGTTCGGCGACCGCCTTGTGGACCAATGGTCAGGACATGGTTGACGCCTGTCTGGAACTCGGCGTCGATGTGATGACGGCTCATTGGGAAATGACGCTGGGCGACAAGCGCGTGAAGGAAATCGTCGAGAAGGATTTCAAGGGCAAGGTCGATTTCGTTGCGCAGAATATCAAGACTACCGATTTTGGCGATCCGGTGTTTCCGCCCTACGTTCTGAAGGAAATGAATGGTGTGCAGATTGCGATTATCGGTCAGGCCTTCCCGTATACGCCCATCGCCAATCCACGTTACCTGGTGCCTGAATGGAGTTTCGGCATTCAGGAAGAAAACATGCAGGCAATGGTGGACGAGGCGCGCAGTAAAGGTGCCAAGGTTGTCGTCGTGCTGTCGCATAACGGCATGGACGTCGATCTCAAGATGGCGTCGCGCGTGCGCGGCATCGATGCAATTATGGGCGGCCACACGCATGACGGTATACCGGCTCCGGTGATTGTTTCTAATCCTGGCGGCAAGACGCTGGTGACCAACGCAGGAAGTAATAGCAAATTCCTCGGCGTGCTCGATTTCGATGTGCGTGGTGGCAAGGTACAAGGTTATAAATATCGTTTGTTGCCGGTGTTCTCCAATTTTCTGCCGGCCGACAAGAATATGGATGCACTGATCACGAAGATACGTGCGCCGTATGAATCCAAACTCAATGAAAAACTCGCGATGACGGAAGGTACCTTGTACCGCCGTGGCAATTTCAACGGCACCTTCGACCAATTGATCGTCGATGCCCTGATGGATGTTAAAGGTGCAGACATCGCTTTCTCCCCAGGTTTTCGCTGGGGCACTTCGCTGTTGCCGGACAGTCCTATCCTGATGGAGCATCTGATGGATCAGACGGCAACTACATATTCCTACACGACGCTGTCGGACATGAGTGGCGAGACAATCAAGACCATTCTCGAAGATGTAGCCGACAATCTGTTCAATCCGGATCCGTATTACCAGCAGGGTGGTGACATGGTGCGCGTTGGTGGCATGTCGTACACGATTGCACCAAAAGAAAAAATGGGGGCTCGTATCCAGGACATGCGCCTGGATGGCAAACTGATCGATGCGAGTAAAACCTACAAGGTCGCCGGATGGGCGCCGGTTGCCGAGGGTGCAAGCGGCGAACCGGTATGGGACGTTGTTGCGCAGTGGTTGCGCACCAATAAGACTGTCACGCCACGCAAGCTCAACACACCGCGCATCATAGGCATGGATGGCAATCCGGGCATCGCTTCCTGAACGGATAAAAAATAATATGAAAAAAATCCTTTCCCTGATTGCCTGTTGTCTCGTGTGCCTGCCGGCGCTTGCTTTTGATGCGGCCAAGGTGCCGGCAGCGAAACAGTCCAAAGCCGGCAAGTATCTGGATGCGGTAGAAGCCAATACATTGAAAAGCCAGTTGGGCGCAAAAGCCTATTTTGTCGATGTGCGTACACGAGGAGAAGTGTCGTATGTCGGCATGGCGACACCGGTCGATGCAAATATTCCATATGTAGAACATCCGTACGACGCTCCGTGGGACGATAAAAACGCGCGATTTAAATTGGACGTCAATAGTGATTTCGCTCCTGAACTGGCGCGTCGCATGGAACAGGCGGGCATGGGCAAGGACGACACGGTCATCCTGATTTGCCGTTCCGGCGATCGCAGTGCGCGTGCCGCCAATTTGTTAGCTGATCTCGGCTACACCAAGGTGTATACGGTAGTGGACGGCTTCGAGGGTGATGTGGCCAAGGATGGACCACGTGCCGGCGAACGGGCAGTCAACGGATGGAAAAATTCCGGCCTGCCCTGGAGTTTCAAGCTTGAGAAAAGCAAGATGTACTTTCCGAAATTCTGAAGCATGCAGACGGGTGCTGATTCTTTCTTAAAACCCTTTCAGGATGTCTGTCATGCATAAGCTGCTGCAATCGTTTTGCCTGATTGTGTGCATACTTTCGGGCACGGGTCTGATGGCCGGTCACGCGCAAGGGGCAGAAACAAAGCTCGGCGTGGTACCGCCATTGGCCGATCTGGGACGTGACGGAGAGAGAGCCAGGCTTGAAAAAAAGCCTCTCATTCTCTTCTTCTCGATGCCGGATTGTTCTTACTGCAAAGTGGTGCGGCAAAACTATCTTGCTCCTTTGCTGCGCAATCACGTCGTCAAGAATCGTCCTCTCATTCGCGAGGTAGACATGACGAGCCTGAAAGAGGTGAAGGATTTCGATCGTAGCCTGACAACGCAGCGTGATGTGGCAAAGCGCTTCAACGTACATGCTGCGCCCACCGTGCTGTTCATGGACGCGCATGGCGAGCTGCTCACCGCACCTATAGTGGGGGGCGATATTGCAGGCTTGTACGGCGGCTATCTAGACAATGCATTTGCCGAGTCGGCCAGTAAACTGGCGGAGAAGCCGGATAACAAGAAGGGTCAGCATCCATGAAGAAAATCATTGCAATCACTTTACTGATCATGGGCATGTCTGCACATGCAGAAGACGCCAGCTATACAATCAAACTGATGACACCCGAGACGGCATTGAAAGCTGCGCAAGCGGCGTTGAAAAAATGTCGGGAAGACGGTTTCCAGGTCGCTGTTGCGGTGGTTGATCGCACCGGCCAGGCGCAGGTCATGTTGCGCGATCGATTGGCCGGCATGCATACGCCGGGTGCTGCTTTGGACAAGGCCTGGAGTGCGGCCAGTTTCAAGTCAAATACAACACAACTGGCGGAAGCGACCCAGGCTGGAAAGCCGTCTAGCGGGATCCGTCAGATTGATCGTGTGCTGGCCATCGGCGGCGGCATCATGATCGAAGCCGGCGGTACTTTATACGGTGCCGTTGGCGTCTCTGGCGCACCGAATGGCGATGCTGATGACATGTGTGCAAGAGCAGGCGTCAAATTGGTCGCTGAAGATCTGGAACTCTCGATGTAACTTCAAAGATTGCTCTCTACTTTGTCTGGGGCGAAATGGCATGATATCTACAAGCGCATGTATCCTCGTTTCGACCATGGGAGTAAGGTCATAGAGACTACAACTTCACCAGCTACTCGGATGATCTGACCGACTTGTCTTATCGCAGTCGCGGATTTTTCATCAATGTGCTGGCGACGTATTGATGCAAAATCGCTAGTACCGGAAAACGAGGGCTGATAAAAAATGGAACGATATTGCATCGTTCCATTTTTTCATTTGCAAAGTCATTACTTGCAGCATGCTCAGAAGCCGCATATTGCAATTCTCTTTTTATATATGCACTTCTTGCATATATTCAGTATATATTTGTATACATGGAAAGTCAGGCGGCGCATTGCAGCTTGATGCGTCTGTCGCTTGCCATACCTAAAAAATAGACAAGGAGACAACATGGCTGAAATCAGTAGACGTGGAATGTTGCAGGCCGCCGGTTTGATGACACTAGGAGCAGTCAGCGGTTGTGCCACATCGCGTGGTGAAGGTGGTGGCGACAAGGCACTTTTTTCCGTAGCACAGCCATCGATCCCTATTGTTGGCAGCAATGAACGTTTTCCCGTGCGCCGTATTTACTGCATAGGCCGCAATTACGCGGCGCATGCGCGCGAAATGGGTTCGGATCCGACACGTGAACCGCCTTTCTTTTTTCAAAAGCCAAGTGACTCGATTCAATATATCGCGCCAGGCAAGACGGTGGATCATCCCTACCCGACGCTGACGAAAAATTACCACTACGAAATCGAACTGGTTGCAGCGATCAGCAAGGGCGGTAAAAATATTCCCGTTGAAACAGCCTTGCAGCATGTCTTCGGTTACGCGGTCGGCCTGGACATGACACGTCGCGATTTGCAGGCTGCGATGAAGAAGGAAGAGAAGCCGTGGGAAATCGGCAAGAGCTTCGACATGTCGGCGCCTATCGGTCCCTTGCATCCTGTTGCCAGCATCGGCAACTTTACGCAAGGAAAAATCTGGCTCAAGGTAAACGGCCAGGTCAAGCAAAGCTCGGATTTGAACAAAATGATCTGGTCAGTGGCCGAGCAGATCAGCAATCTGTCGAAAGCATTTGAACTGCAGCCTGGCGACATTATTTATTCCGGCACACCGGAAAATGTCGGTCCGGTAGTACGCGGCGATGTGATGGAAGGCTATATTGAACGTCTGCCGAGCATTTCGCTGAAGGTTGTATAAGTGCTGAAAAATGAGTGCTGAGAAATAGAAGAACGTAAAAATGGCCGGGAATATTCCCGGCCATTTTTTTGCAGTTTCATTCCAGCGGAACGGACAAAGTCCGTTCACCCGCCATCAGATTACAACCCCAGTGCTTTCTTCACGCCCGCACCATATGCAGGATCACACTTGGTGCAATTGTCGATATGCCTTTGCTTGATTTCGATCGGCGCATCACCCATTGCACGACCGGTATTGTCGAACAATGCCTGTTGCTGTGCCGGCGTCATCAGCTTGAACAGTGCACGTGGCTGCGAGTAGTAATCGTCGTCATCTTCGCGGAAATTAAAGTGATCGGCATTGCCGTTGATTGCCAGCGGCGGCTCACGGAAATCAGGCTGTTCCTGCCATTCGTTGTAGCTGTTGGGCTCGTAGTGCAGGGTGCTGCCGTGATTGCCATCCACGCGCATCGCACCATCGCGATGGAAGGCATGGAACGGACACTTCGGCGTATTGACCGGAATCTGATAGTGATTGACACCGAGCCGGTAACGTTGCGCGTCGCCGTAAGAGAACAGCCGGCCTTGCAGCATCTTGTCGGGTGAAAAGCTGATGCCGGGCACCACATTGGCGGGGTTGAATGCAGCCTGTTCGACTTCGGCAAAATAGTTGTCCGGATTGCGGTTGAGTTCGAACACGCCGACTTCGATCAATGGGTAATCGCCTTTCGGCCATACCTTGGTGAGATCGAATGGGTGATAAGGTACTTTCTCGGCATCTTTTTCCGGCATGATTTGGATCGACATGGTCCAGCGCGGAAAGTCTTTTTTCTCGATGCTTTCATACAAATCGCGCTGGAAGCTTTCGCGATCATTGCCGACAATGGCTGCGGCTTCGGCGTCGGTCAGGTTCTTGATGCCCTGATGCGTGCGGAAATGGAACTTCACCCAGAAACGTTCATTCTGCGCATTGATAAAGCTGAAGGTATGCGAGCCGAAACCGTGCATGTGACGATAGGACGCAGGGATACCGCGGTCGCTCATGACAATGGTGACTTGATGCAGTGCTTCCGGCAAGGAGCTCCAGAAATCCCAATTGTTTTTTGCGCTGCGCAGATTGGTGCGCGGATCGCGTTTGACAGCGTGATTGAGATCGGGGAATTTCAGCGGATCGCGGAAGAAGAATACCGGCGTGTTGTTGCCGACCAGATCCCAGTTGCCTTCTTCAGTGTAAAACTTCATGGCAAAGCCGCGAATATCGCGTTCTGCATCGGCCGCGCCGCGTTCGCCGGCGACAGTGGAAAAGCGGGTAAACATCTCGGTTTTCTTGCCGATCTGCGAGAAAATTTTTGCCTTCGTATACTTGGTGATGTCGTGCGTGACGGTGAAGGTGCCGTATGCGGCAGAACCTTTTGCATGCATGCGCCGTTCAGGAATGACTTCGCGATCGAAGTGCGCCAGTTTTTCAAGAAACCAGACATCCTGCAACAGTTGCGGTCCGCGCGGGCCCGCAGTCAGGACGTTCTGGTTGTCGGGAACAGGTGCGCCACCAGTGGTGGTTAGTTTTTTCTTTGACATACGTCCCTCTAGAAATGTAAGTGAACAAAGTCGGCACAGATGGTGCGACACCGTTTAAATACTATCATCAAAGGTTCATTGACGTTGTTTGTATTTCCTGTTTTTCCCATAGGGAAAAACTATACATGGCGAGAAGGTTTGTTCTATGCGCGCAGGCATCTTTTCGGCACTGAAAAGTGGTGTTCTATCTGCGGATAGTGCACTGCATTCTTGCAGATGGTAGAGGGGAAGGAAAAACTTGTAGTGAAAATGAATATGCCGGACCGAAACCGGCCCGGCATGATGAACCATCAGTAACGGTTGTTTAAACGCGCTTGAAAACTTCTTCAGTATCTTTCAGTTTGAAACTGCCATCGCTTTGCGGTAGCGCAACCTGATCTGTGTGCTTCACCATATAGCCTTCAAAATCTCGTGGCAGATGAGCCATGCCGAAATCCAGATAGCTGATCCCCTTGGAGATTTTGAGCATGATGAGAGGTTTGCCGGCGGCATTCTGGACTTTGAATTCTTCATTGATTTGCATAAGGCCTCCTTGGTGAGTAAGCGCAATTTCAATACCGTTATTCGGTACTCATTGCATATGAGTTGACTGCACGCTATTTATAGCATTTTTAATGCAACAATAAAATTGCTTAATTTTGATATTAAATCCAATGAATTTCGATAGATGTATATGCCTGTCTTTACGCAGGGCATGAAAAAGCCTGCACGAGGCAGGCTTTGTAATTGGTGCTGGTATGTTTCCCGACCGCCAGCGCCGGTAGTAGCACCGTGGGTGTAGCGCTAAAAACGGCTCTTTTTGAGAGCACGGGCGTATCGTAACAAGCGTATGTGACGGGAGTTTGACATGCATCAAATTTCCGCCAGCTTTGTTGAAAAGAAGGTTGAGGCTCAGGCCGGACCGCAAGTCAGCTGATGTTTTTCTGTCGCGCGGTGTGCCTTTTGCCGGGCACGCTCGGCTGTTTTGCCGGCCGCGCTGGCAGCATCTTCGTTGGCCCATTTGACACGTTGCGCCGATTCCGCACATTTCTTCTTTTTCGCAGCAGATGCCTTGTTTCTTTTTTCCTGCTGACGGTCGTCCATCTTCTCTTGTTTGTGGCGTCGTTGCTGCAGACGCTGCAGTTCCTGTTTGTCTTGCTCTGCCTGCTTTTGTGCAAGCGCGGCCTCGGTCGCCGGTGCAGTCACCGCAATTTCCCGCATGCGTTCTGTTTTGCCGTTGTGACAGGGAGTATCGCTGTAGACGGTCTGGCCGCCGGATTCGCACTTGTAGATTGCCAGTGCAGAGGTGGAGAAAGTGAGTGAAACAAGAAGCACAAGAAGCAGCAGCGTGGATGGCATGGCAGTCTCGCGGTTGGTTGGTATGATTTATGTAAGCAGCTTGCCCGGATTCATGATGTTCTGTGGGTCGAGTGCCTGCTTGATGGCGCGCATCAGTTGGATCTCGACTGCAGATTTGTAACGCAGAATTTCCTCGTGTTTCAGCGCCCCTATGCCATGTTCGGCAGAAATGGAACCGCCGAAACTGTGCACATTATCATGTACGACCCGATTGACGGTAGTTTGCTGCGCCATGAAACCGGCATCGGTTTCCTGTTCAGGATGCGCGACGTTGTAATGCAGATTGCCGTCGCCCAGGTGGCCAAAGGTCACCATGCGTACGCCGGGAAATGCCTGTTGCAGCAATGCGTCGGTGCTGCGGATGAAGTCGCCGATGACCGAGATCGGCAGCGAGACATCGTGCTTGATGTTTTTGCCTTCGGCGGCCTGTGCCAGCGGAATGTGTTCGCGGATATCCCATAGCGCAGCGGATTGCGCCAGCGAGGTAGCCACGATGGCATCCTGCACGATGTCCTGTTGCAGCGCGTCGCCTATCAATTCTTCCAGTAGCGTGTTCGCGTGCTCTTCCGATTCGCTATCCGACAATTCCAGCAAGACGTATTGCGCATGCTGTTCCCTGAACGACAGGTGCATCTGCGGAAAATGCCTGCCGACCAGCGTCAGGCAGAAGGCCGACATCAGCTCGAAACCTGTCAGTGCCGAGTTGCAGCGCATCTGTGCCAGCGTCAGCAGACGCAAGGCGGCATCAGGGCTGCGCAAGGCAGCCAGTGCCGTACGTTGTGCTTTGGGCAGCGGGGAGAGTTTGAGTACGGCGGCGGTGATGATGCCGAGCGTGCCTTCTGCGCCTATGTACAGATCGCGCAAATCGTAACCTGTATTGTCCTTGCGCAAGCCGCGCAAACCGTTCCACAGCTCGCCTTGCGGGGTGACGACTTCCAGCCCGAGGCACAGTTCGCGTGCATTGCCGTAACGCAGAACGGCAGTGCCGCCCGCATTGGATGAAAGATTGCCGCCTATCGTGCAACTGCCTTCCGACGCCAGCGAGAGCGGGAACAGGCGGCCTGCATCGGCTGCTGCCTGCTGGACGTTTTGCAGGATGCAACCGGACTCCACCGTCATCGTATTGTTGACGCTATCGATGGCGCGTATCCGGTTCAAGCGTGTGAGCGACAGAACGATGGCGGTGTTGCTGGCATCGGGAATGCTGCCCAGCACCAGCCCGGTATTGCCGCCTTGCGGCACGATAGGCACATGGAATTGATGGCAAAGGCGGACAATGGCGGCAACTTCTTCGGTGCAGGCCGGTTTCACTACCGCGAATGCGCTGCCGGTAAAACGGCGGCGCCAGTCGGTCAGGTAGGCTGCAGTTTCATCTGCTGCGGTCAATACATATTGCGCGCCGATGGCGTGGCGACATGCATCGAGAAACGCTTTCATTCAGCCGCCTTTTGCAGGGCTTTTTTTGCCAGTGCCTTGGCAGCCTTCTTGTACGGACGCAGATAGGCAATCACGCAGATGAAGAAGCCCAGCACCAGCGCCACTTCTATCCAGCCTAGCGTGGCGGACAAGCCGCTGTCGCTCATGCCGCGGACGATGCCTTCGGCGAAGTACAGCAGGATCAGCATCGACGACCATTGCATCGTGTAGAGGTCGCGCTTCAGGATGCCGCGCAAGGGAATCAGCAGGGGAATGACTTTCAGTACCAGCCATGAACCGCCGGGACGCACGGGAGCCAGCAGCCATTCCCAGGCTATGCACAGGACGATCAGTGCAATCAGGCTGCAGACTGCCCCCAGGTGTATGATTTTCTGGCTTTGTGTCTGCATCAGGCGTTCCGCAGTTTGATGGCAGTGTGCGCCAGCCGCTGGCCCAGCGCGATTGCCAGTGCGCGGGTATCGGCAGAGATTGCCTGCGTGCCGCTGACGCCGGACCAGTGCGAAGCGCCGTAAGGCGTACCGCCGGAGCTGGTGGTCATCAGTTCAGCCTGCGTATAGGGAATGCCGAGCAGCAGCATGCCGTGATGCAGCAAAGGCAGCATCATCGACAACAGGGTTGTTTCCTGTCCGCCGTGTAGGCTTCCGGTGGAAGTAAACACGCAAGCCGGTTTGCCGGCCAGCGTGCCGGACAGCCATTGCGACGAAGTACCATCCCAAAAATATTTCATCGGCGCTGCCATATTGCCGAAGCGCGTAGGCGAACCCAGCGCGAGCGCGGCGCATTCTTCCAGATCGCGCAGTTCCACGTAAGGAGCGCCTTCCGTCGGGATGTCCGGGGCGGTGGCTTCGGTCACGGTGGAAACCGCCGGTACGGTGCGCAGGCGTGCTTCGCAACCGGCCACGCCATCTATGCCCTGGCCGATCAATTCAGCCAGTTTGCGCGTAGAGCCGTGCCGTGAATAATACAAAACGAGAATAGGGAGCTTGGATGAGTTCATGCTTGGTATTATAGGATGCTTTATAAGCATCCCCATACACGATAGCCATAGCCGATATGCATTTTTCAGGCGATGAACCTGTCGATACGTCCTGCATGAAATTAGCCAAACCTCTTCTTTTTCGTGAACTGTCATGGGCGCAGCTGCGCAATCTGATCCGTTTTGCAGCGCGCCGGCTGGATGAAGAACGATTGCCGCAAGTCGCCGGCAGCCTGACCTTTACCAGCGTCCTGGCGCTGGTGCCGGTACTGACGATCGCGCTGGCGATCTTTACCACTTTTCCGCTCTTCAATACCTTTCGCGCCTCGCTGGAAGCCTATTTCGTGCAGAACCTGATGCCGCAGGGGATCGCCAACACGATACTCGGTTATCTGACGCAGTTTTCGACCAAGGCCACGCGCCTGTCGGCAGTCGGTGCGGTGGCGCTGATCGTGACAGCGGTGATGATGATGCTGATGATAGATCGCGTCTTCAACCAGATCTGGCGTGTCAAGACCAAGCGTCCGATCATGCAGCGCATCCTGATTTACTGGGCGATTGTGACTCTGGGGCCATTGTTGATAGGCGCCTCGATGACGCTGACATCGTATTTGTTTACCGCGACCAATGGCGCAGTGCGCGACATCCCGTTTTTCGGCGGCGTGCTGTATTCGTCGATTTCGATTCTGTTGACGACGGTGGCGTTTACTTCCCTGTACATCGTGGTGCCGAATCGCTTCGTCGAATGGCGTGATGCCTTGTGCGGCGGTTTGCTGGCGGCAATAGCCTTCGAGGTAGTCAAACGACTGTTTGCGATCTTTGTCGTCAAGGTGCCGACCTATACGGTGGTGTATGGTGCGGTTGCGGCTTTTCCTATTTTTCTGGTGTGGATATATCTGGGCTGGCTGATTACGCTGGGTGGGGCGGTAGTAACGGCCGCACTGCCGATCGTGAAATATGAACGATGGTGGCATGTGCCGCAGCCGGGTAGCGCCTTCGTCGATGCGATGGCATTGCTGGCGGTATTGTACGAGGCGCGTACTGCGGCCGATTGTGCAGTGGTCGATAGCAGGCTGTTTCGTGAAAAAACCCGTCTGGGTTTCGATGAGTCGGAAACGTTGCTGGAAAAAATGCTGGATGCAGGCTGGGTTGGCCGTATCAGGAACGAACAACCTAAGCGCATGCAATGGGGCAAACGCATTACCGATGGCCTCGATCGCTGGACGCTGCTGGTCAATCCCCAGTATTTGACGCTGGCAGATGTGTACCGCCTGTTTGTATTCGATGCCGCAGGCAATGAAGCGCTTGCCAAGAAAGTCGAAGTTGCGGTCGAGCAGGGGCTGACGCTATCGCTGTCCGAATATTTCAGTCAGCCGGCCTAAAACGATATCTGGCCGCTCAGCATCTGCCAGTACATCAGCCAGGCAGCCATGAATGAGTAAACCGGTTGTTTGAACAATGGCAGATTCTTCTCAAACTTGACATGTCCTATCCACGCGCAACCGTAGAACGCCAGCACGGCTGCCAATAACCACCATGCATTACCGGTGAGGGCGAGAATGGCCAGGCACAGAATGGAAAGCGTTGATCCGAAGAAATGCAACTGGCGCGCATGGCGATTTCCGTGGTCGCTCAGATAGTGGGTATAGAACTCGGCAAACGATTGCTGCCCTTTGTGTGCAATGACGCTCATGATGGCCTCCTTCCACGTGTTATTTCAGATTAGACTTCATTTGAGCAAGATGCAAGTTTGTACCTGCCTGGATAAAACCGCCATCGTGGAATTTTTATGCTTTCGTGTTGTCGTAATGCAGTGCATCTATTCGAATGATGGGTAGTGGCTTTTTTGCAGCGCTTGCGCTACATTGGAAGCGTCCGCTGTACAACCATAATGTTGGGAGGGCCGTCACATGAAAGTCTCCGAAATACTCAAGGTAAAAGGAAATATTCTCTTCACTGTGACACCGGACAGTCCGATGCTGGATGCCGTCAATGTCATGGCTGAAAAGGATATAGGCTCCCTGGTCGTGATGGAAAAAGGCAATCTGATCGGCATGCTTTCTTTCCGTGAAGTCATGGCGACCATTCATGCGCACGGAGGGGCAATCGGCGGTGGCAGCGTCCGGCAGCATATGGACAGCTCCCCAATCACGATCTCCTGTGATACCGAGATCAACGAGGTGCGCCGCATGATGCTGGAAAAACATGCGCGTTACGTCCCTGTGATGGATGGCAAAATCCTGGTCGGCGTGATTTCGTTTTATGACGTTGCGAAGGCGGTGCTGGAAGCGCAAAGCTTCGAGAATAAAATGCTGAAATCGTATATCCAGAGTTCGCCCGCCATGGCCAGCGAACAAGACGGTTAAACCAGACGGATAAAATTCAATGCAGCCGTCCGTGTATGAATACACGGACGGCTTTTCTTTGTTCCCGCTGCAATACCTTACAATCCCCTGATTCTGAATCCGGTGCATTTGCCAGACGGCATGCGCCTCCCTCTTTGAGCGCTCAATTTTCTTCATGGACAAGCCCAGTCAATTTACCCTGCTCACGCAAGGCCGTTTCGCACCTTTCTTCTGGGCCCAGTTTTTCGGCGCATTCAACGACAATGTCTTCAAGACGGCGCTACTGACGGTTCTGACGTTTGAAGCATTGGACTGGACGACGATGGATAGGGGATTCTTGAATAATCTGATCCCTGGATTATTTATTCTGCCTTTCGTGCTGTTTTCCGCCATTGCCGGACAACTGGCAGACAAGTTTGAAAAATCCGGGCTGGTTCGTTATATCAAGCTGCTCGAGATTGCCATCATGCTGCTTGCCGCCGTGGGCTGGTTCCGGCACGATTTATGGCTGCTGATTGCCGCAGTGGCAGGCATGGGTTTGCATTCGGCCCTGTTCGGACCGGTCAAGTATGCGTATCTGCCGCAGAAACTGACGCCTGATGAACTGATGGGTGGTAACGGCTTGGTGGAGATGGGCACCTTCGTCGGTATCTTGCTGGGCGAAGTGCTGGGAGCGGTTCTGGTGCTGCACAAACCGTGGGGCATAGAACTGGTGGCCGGCGGCACGATTGCCATTGCAGTGGCTGGATGGCTGGCAAGTCGCGCAATTCCGGTTTCTCCCGCTCCCGCTCCTGAATTGAAAATCAACTGGAATCTGTTCACCGAATCGGTACGCAATATCCGCTTTTCAAGACACAATCGCCCGGTGTTCATGGCGATGCTGGCCAATTCCTGGTTCTGGTTTTACGGTGCGATCGTGCTGGCACAATTTCCCATGTATGCGAAACAGACGCTGCATGGTGATCACAGCATATTCGTGCTGCTGCTGACGATATTTTCACTCGGAATCGGCGCCGGTTCGCTGCTGTGCGAACGGCTCTCCCGGCATACGGTCGAAATCGGGCTGGTGCCTCTGGGAGCGATCGGTCTGTCGATATTCGGCATTGATCTTTTTCTTTCCAGCACGGCCTACGCCAATACGAATCTGGTCGATGCCTCAGGCTTCCTGCAGCAGGCCGGCAGTATCCGTATCCTGCTGGATTGCCTGCTGATAGGCGCGTTCGGCGGTGTGTATATTGTGCCGCTGTTTGCCCTGATCCAGACACGCTGCGATCCCAAACATATGTCACGCACGATAGCCGGCATGAATATCCTGAACGCCCTGTTCATGGTAGGGGCGGCATTGCTGGCGATGGTATTGTTGAATGCGGGTTTGAGTATTCCGCAATTGTTTCTGTTTACTGCGATATTGAATGCGCTGGTCACCGCCGCTATTTTTGTCGCAGTGCCGGAATTCCTGCATCGTTTCCTGGCGTGGATGAAAGCCCGGCCAGTCTATTGATTGAGGAGAGGCGTCCGGGATTTCATGCCAGCGGGTGCAAGGCTTCATCATCGTGGCTGCGTTGCGGCGCGGTCAGCGGCAGGGTCAGGATGAAAGTAGTGCCGGTACCCACTGCGCTTTGCACACGGACGCGCCCGCCCAGTATCCCGCTGACGATGTTGTGTGTGATATTCAAACCGAGGCCGGAGCCGCCTTCGCCCAGCTTGGTGGTGAAAAACGGATCGAAAATCCGGCTCAGGTTGCTGGCCGGAATGCCGACGCCATCGTCTCTGATTGTCAGCTCCACCCAGCCTTCGGCACTGTTGCGCGCAGCAATGACGACCAAACCCTGATTTTTTCCTTCAAAACCGTGCAACAGGGCATTGTTAATCAGATTGTTCAGCACCTGACCCAGCGGGCCTGGATAGCTGTCAAAAACCAGGTCTTCCGGAATGCTTTGTTCGACCGTAAATGGTGTTTTGCGTATCAGTGGCCAGAGCGTCAGCAGGATTTCGCTGATGACTTCTTCCAGCGAGAAAGTGCGTCTTTGCGAACTGGTTTGATCGATGGCGACCTGCTTGAAGCTGTGGACCAGATCGGCAGCGCGATGCAGGTTGCGCACCAGAATATCGCCCGCCTTGTCGACATCGTTGATATAGGTTTCCAGACTTGAACGCTTGATGCCCTTGCTGTCGCGGTAATTTTCGGCCAGCCTGGCCGTCTGGTCGCTGAGGGCGCTGGCCACCATCAGGCTGTTGCCGATAGGTGTGTTCAATTCGTGCGAAATGCCGGCTACCAGCGCACCCAATGCAGCCAGCTTTTCATTGTTGACCAATTCTTCATGCGCCAGATTCAATGCTTCCAGCGTGGTTTCCAGTTCCTGATTGGCTTGCTGCAATTCTTCCGTACGTTCGATGACGCGGTCTTCCAGGGTCGCATTGAATTCCAGAATTTCATTTTCAATCAGGCGTTTTTCCGTCACGTCCTGGCACGCCAGAATGCCGAACTGTTCGCCTTCCAGCAAAAAAACGTGGCCGGAAAACTGAATCAGTATCTTGCTCTGGTCACCGCGGTACATCCATAACTCAGCGAGCTGCTCCAGGCTGCCGGTATTTTGCAGATTGCTCAGCACGGCGTCGCGATCGGCGGGATTGCAATACATGGCGAGATCCTGAGTGTTCTTGCCGAGCACCGACTGCCGCGTGCGTTTGAACAATTGTTCAAACGCTGCATTGGCGTCCTTGATCACACTATCGTTGCTGAGTTGCGTGACGAACATGGGCACCGGCGTGGAATGAAAGATTGTCGCGAAACGCTGTTCGCTGAGCCGCAATTCTTCTTCTGCGCGCTTGCGTTCAAGCTCTGCCGATGCACGTTCGCTGAATACCTGCAGCAGCGATTTGACGAGATCCGGGTTGCGCAGCGGCCTGGAATGCATCACGGCCAGTACGCCTATGGCAAGGCCGTTGGCATCGTGCAGCGGTGCACCGGCGTAGCTGTCCCAGCCGCGTTTGATCAGGGAGGTGTTTTGCGCGAACATATTCTGTACATCATGGGCAAAAACGCAGAGGCCGGTATCCAGCGTATGTCCATAGGGAGTGCCGGGAATCTCACACTCGAAGTTGTCGACGATTTCGCCATGCATATGCGATGCCAGTGTCAGTATGCGCTGCGGGTCGGTACTGGAACGCACCGCTATCAGTGCGCAATCGGTACGCAGTGCGCTCGCCAGATCGTTGACCAGCAATTCAAAGAAGGGCTCGCCAGCGATGCCCTGCGTACCCTGCGCCAGCCGCAGCAGCGCATGGTCGGCTTCCATCTTCTGTTCTTCCAGCAGCTTCTGGCTGGTGACGTCGCGCATGACGGCCAGCACGTACATCTCGTCGGCTATGGGAAACAGTGTCGCATTGAGCAGGCAGTGGCGAATTTCACCAGTCTTGCTGCGCATGCTCCAGGCGAAATTTTCCACCTTTTTATCACGCTCCAGCTGCCGGAATAATTCTGTACGTTCTTCCGGATATACCCAAATATCCAAGCGCAAGCCGTTTTTTTCCAGCCATTCATCGCGTGCAAAACCCAGAATGTTTTCAAACGCGGCATTGACTTCGACAAATGTGCCATCGGGGTAACGTGCAATCGAAATCGGCTCGGGATTGTCGCGGAAGGCGCCGGCGAATTTCGCTTCCGACAGGCGCAGCGCTTCTGCGGCATGATGCTGCTCCGTAATATCTTCCGTCATCGATAACAGGCGGCCGGTATTGCCGTCATCTTCGTCTATATGCGAATAGCGCCACTGACAGCGGATGATGCGTCCATCGGCGGTTAAATTTTCCTGCACGATGGGCGCGCCCGCATGGGATCTGGCTTGCTGGACCATGCCTTCGATCAGGTGGCGTTGGTCCAGTGGACTGAGAAAGCGAATATTCCTGCCCATTGCAAGATCCCGGCGGTAGCCGAATATGCGCTCGGCTGCGGTATTCCATTCGACCACCTGATATTTCTTGTTCCATTCGATCATCGCGATCGGACTGCGTGCTGTCAGTGCGCGCAGGTGTGCTGCATGCTCATGCAATTCCATTCTGGCGTGTGGGTTCTGTTCGGTCTCGATAGTACTGTCATCCTGCACGTCGCCCAGAAGATGGCGCAAACGCAGGCGTGCCTGCTCAAGCTTTTGCGAGAGCAGGCCGATTTCATCGCGGCGTTGCGATGCGAACGGTTGTTCGAGCTGATGTTCAAGCAGATGTGTGGCGTCGGTATGCAGACGTTGCAGCGGCCGCATCAGACGGCGTTCAAAAAAGAACAGTATCAGCAGAATGGACAAACCGATTTGCAGCGCCAGCGCCAGTATTTGCCGGGCCAGATTTTCCATCATGATTTGCTGCAGTCTCATGCTGCCGACTTCAACTCTGAGCGAGCCGATGGTCTGTCCGTGATGGACAATACTGGTGCCGGAGCTGACGATAAGACCGGATGGGCGCTCGCGGCGTTCGCTGGTGGCAAACAGAGTGCCTTTATTGTCGCGCACTTCTATACGGACAATGTCGTCGTTGCGCCATATCGCACCGTCGCTCAGTGCAACGGCGTCTTCGTACTTGAAATTCCACAACGCCTCGCTCATGCCGCCAGCCAGTGCGACGGCAGTTTCCTCTGCCAGTCTGTTGGTGCGCTTTTTGATTTCCGTATCGTAGGTTTTTAACCAGCTATAGCCATCGACCAGAGCTGCAGGGACGAACAAGCCGATTACCACTGCCAGTACGATAGAACGCCGCAGGGTAAATACGCTTTTTTTCATGGCGTCCGTTGCTGGTGGAGATCAGGAGATAGGAGGGCTGCTGCCGATGCTGCGAGTGAAAGAAATATGCGCTGCTAGTGTTGCTTGTGATGAGATAGCCAATCGTGCAATGCGTCGGGATTCAATGGATGGGAAAATAAATAACCCTGGCCAAACGGGCAGCCGAGTTCAGTCAGGATTTTTGCCTGTCGCTCGTCTTCGACGCCTTCAGCAATCACGTCCAGCTCCAGATTGCGTCCTAATTGAATGATCATTTCGGCGATACTGCTGCCGCGAGAAGAATCAGTAATTTCCATGACAAAGGTTCTATCGATCTTGAGGCGATCCACATTCAGTTTCTGCAAGTGGCTGAGTGATGAAAAACCGGTGCCGAAATCGTCGATGGCAATGCTGACGCCGGTTGCGGCGATTTGATCGAGTAATTTGATCAAGGCATCCGGCTCTTCCATTGCCATCGATTCGGTGATTTCAAGTTCGATGCAATGAGGAGGCGCATTGGTATCTTCCAGGGCCTTGCGCAGCATGCCGAGAAAATGCGGATGGCGGAACTGCACTTGCGATACGTTGACAGACATCATGAAATTGCTGAAACCCAGGCGCTGAATACGTACCAGTTCCTGACAGGCCTGACGCAATACCCATTCGCCGAGTTCAATGATCAGGCCGGAATATTCCGCAATCGGAATAAAGCGATTCGGCGAAATCATGGTGTTGTCTTCGGTCTGCCAGCGCAATAGGGCTTCGGCGCCGACCGGTGCGCGTGTCACCAGGTCGATTTGCGGCTGATAGACGACGAACAGCTGCTTCTCTTCAAATGCGGTGCGCAAGGCATGCATCATGTTGACGCGTTCACGGATGTCTATGCCCATGCTGCGTGAAAAGTAAAGGTGCCCGGTGCGCTGCTGCATTTTGGCGCGCTTCAATGCGATATGGGCATTTTTCAGCGCCTCTACACCGCGCCCCTTATGTTCGGACAGGCGCACCAGGCCGACCGTGGCGGAAAGTTGTACGTCCTGTCCATCGATGTTGAACGGACGTTCAAATTGCGCCAGTACAGCGGCGGGATTGACTTGTATATCGTCGCCGAGCACGCCGAAAGTGTCGCCACCGACGCGCGCCACGACCAGTCGGCCGCCCAGGCGTGATTGCAGACGTGCGGCAACGGCCAGCAGCAGCAGGTCACCGAACTGGTGGCCCAGCGTGTCATTGGTTTCGGCAAAGTGATCAATGTCGATCAGTGCCAGCGTAGTCGGCCGGTTCCTGGAGGAGATCAGGCTTTCATCGATGATTTCCTTGAGACGGGTGCGATTCGGCAGTTTGGTCAGCGAGTCGTAGAAAGCGGAGTTATGCAGTCGCGAAACCAGCATGATATTGGCAAGGCCGACGGAAATATTGCTGCAGAAAACTTCCAGCAGACGCAATTCAATTTCATTTAATGCGCGGCCGGTTTTGAAAAATGCGGTGAAGTTGCTGGTCGCGCTGCCGGTAAAATGCAATGCAGTATATTCGCGGCCGTAGATATGACGGCGCTCATTGAGCGCACGCGTCAGTGTGTGTCCGATGTGGACATCCTTGAGGGTGGAAACTGGATGGTTCAGTAGATCCTGATATGTTCCTGTCGCTGCGACCACGAACAATTCGGTTTCTTCGTCATGCAATGTTTGCTGTATGCAAAACAAGCCGTTCGTCGGCATATCCAGCAAGTGTGCAATTTTTTCCAGCACGCCGGCGGTAAATTCTTCCAGTGTTTGCAATGCCATCAGATCGGTACTGGCACGCAGAATCATGTCCAGGCCGCTGCTGCTTGAATTGATGGTGCAGATTTGTTCGTAGGAGCGGATCGCTGCGGTGACGACGGTAAACAGCTTGATGCGCGTCAGTTCGGATTTTGTCTTGTAATCGTTGATGTCGAACTGCTGGATGGCATCGATTTCCGGTGCGTAGCCGGGCTGGCCGGTGCGCAGAATAATGCGCACTTCGGCGCGATGCAATACATCGCGGATGTAATGAACGAGTTGCAGGCCTTCGTCTTGCTGCTCCATGACGACGTCCAGCAAAATGACCGCAATATTCGGTTCATTTGCCAGGATGTCGCGCGCTTGCTGCGCGGAATAAGCGTGCAAAAACGCCAGGGGACGATTTTGTATTTCAACGTTACTGAGGGCGAAGGTGGTTGCCGAATGGACGTCAGTATCATCGTCGATGATCATGACTTGCCAGACGTCCTTGTTTGCTCCCAAAGCATTGTTTTCGGATAGGGGTATTGCTTCATCCAGAAATACAAGGTCATCCTCACTATGGCTGACCGACTTGCTCATGTTGCCTTCTCCGAGATGTATTTTTATAGTTTGGAGCTCGTATATTGCACACCGATTGAATATCAGGCAATGATTTTTCTTGAAGTATCTGTTTTCTGTGCACTGGTAGAATGGCACTTTATTTCATTGATAATTAACCATCATGTCCGGTAATACATTTGGCACACTCTTTACTGTCACCACTTTTGGCGAATCTCACGGTCCCGCAATCGGTTGCGTAATCGATGGTTGTCCGCCTGGAATGGTGTTGTCAGAAGCCGACATCCAGTTCGATCTGGATCGTCGCAAACCGGGTACCTCGCGGCATGTGACGCAGCGCCAGGAATCGGACACGGTAGAAATCCTGTCCGGCGTATTTGAAGGGAAAACTACCGGTACGCCGATTGCGCTGCTGATACGCAACGAAGATCAGCGCAGCAAGGATTACGGCAATATCACCGAAACTTTCCGTCCTGGTCATGCTGATTACACCTACTGGCATAAATACGGCATCCGCGATCCGCGCGGCGGCGGACGTTCGTCGGCGCGCTTGACCGCACCGGTAGTCGGCGCTGCCGCCATCGCGAAAAAATGGTTGCTGGAACAATACGGCACTACATTCAAGGGTTGCATGAGCCAGCTCGGTGAAATCGCGATTCCGTTCGAGAGCTGGGAACATGTTCCGAACAATCCTTTTTTCTCTGCCAATGCAAGCATCCTGCCGCAGCTGGAAGCGTATATGGACGACTTGCGCAAGAACGGCGATTCCTGCGGCGCGCGTATCGATGTGGTGGCGGAGAATGTGCCGATAGGATTGGGCGAACCGATCTACGACAAGCTGGATGCGGAAATCGCCTACGCACTGATGGGTATCAATGCAGTGAAGGGCGTCGAAATCGGTGCCGGCTTCAAATCCGTTGCGCAAAAAGGCACCGAGCACGGCGATGAACTGACTCCTGACGGCTTTGCCAGCAATAATGCAGGCGGTGTGCTGGGCGGTATTTCGACCGGACAGAACATCACGGCATCGATGGCGATCAAGCCGACTTCCAGCATACGCACCGCACGTCATTCAATCGACAAGGACGGCCATCCGATCATGGTTGAAACTTTCGGACGACATGATCCCTGCGTTGGCATACGCGCCACGCCGATTGCCGAAGCCATGCTGGCGCTGGTACTGATGGATCACGCATTGCGGCATAGAGCGCAATGCGGCGATGTCAAAGTGAGTCCGCCACCGATTCCGGCCAGTTCGCGTTGATTCATTTTTAAGCGCTTTTGCGCAGGATTTATGTTGTTTGGCGAGGAGTGAACATGAGGTTGACCAAGCGATTTTTTGCGCTTTCATCGGTGGCAACGGTTTCGCTCGTGCTGATGCTGGCAGCTTGCGAAACTGTACAGACTACACAAAGTGGATTGGTCGGCGTCGATAGACAGCAGAGAATGGCCGTGTCGGCGCAGGAGCTGGATCAGGCTGCGGGCAAGCAATATGCGACGCTGATTGCGGAGCAAAAGCAGAAAAACGCCTTGAACCGCAATGCGGCGCAGGTGACGCGGGTACGCAGCATCGCGAATAAATTGATTGCACAGACGTCGGTTTTTCGCCCCGATGCACCCCGCTGGCAGTGGGAAGTCAATGTATTGACGTCTCCTGAAGTCAATGCCTGGTGCATGCCGGGAGGCAAGATTGCCGTCTATACCGGCTTGATTGAAAAACTCCAAGTCACTGATGACGAATTGGCTGCCGTCATTGGCCATGAAATTTCGCATGCCTTGCGCGAACATGCGCGCGAACGCGCATCCGAACAAATAGTGGCGGGCAGCGTGATTTCGATCGGTTCAGCGCTGCTGGGTGTGGGCAGTCTGGGGCAGAAAGGCGCCGAATACACATACATGGGTCTGGTTGGACTACCCAACTCACGCAGCCACGAAACGGAAGCGGACCGCATAGGCGTCGAACTGGCTGCGCGCGCCGGTTATGATCCGCGCGCCGCGATCACCTTGTGGCAAAAAATGGGACAGGTAGGCGGCAGTGCACCGCCCACCTTTCTTTCTACCCACCCATCCAGTGCGGATCGTAGCAGCGACCTCACGGTCTACGCACAGCGCGTGATGCCGCTTTATCTGCAGGCAAAAAACAGATAGCAGGAACAAGACATTGCATTAAAGATAAACGCCCGTATTTTTGCGAGTGAGACGGCTTCCTGTGGCTGGCACCGTCGTTTCCTGCGATGAAAATGCGCAAATATGGCATAATCAAAAGCTGCTCATCGGTCACTACCGACTTACTTTTATACTCGAAATATGGCTCAAACGCTCTACGATAAACTCTGGCAATCGCACGTTGTCGATACCGGCGACGATGGCACAACCGTGCTTTACATCGATCGCCACCTGTTGCATGAAGTCACCAGCCCGCAGGCTTTTGAAGGCTTGAAGCTGGCTGGACGTCGTCCATGGCGCGTCTCCGCCAATCTGATGGTGGCGGATCACAATGTGCCGACTACCGACCGCTCGGAAGGGATTGCAGATCCGACATCGCGCCTGCAGGTTGAAACGCTGGATCACAACGCACATGAATACGGTTTGACCTATTTCAGCATGCGCGACAAGCGTCAGGGCATCGTTCATGTCATCGGACCTGAGCAGGGCGCAACCCTGCCTGGCATGACGGTTGTCTGTGGCGATTCGCATACATCCACGCATGGTGCGTTCGGTGCATTGGCACACGGCATAGGCACCTCAGAAGTCGAACATGTACTTGCGACGCAAACCCTGCTGGCGCAAAAATCCAAAGCCATGCTGGTGCAGGTCGATGGCGCATTGCCGGTCGGCGTGACTGCCAAGGACATCGTGTTGGCCATTATCGGAAAAATCGGCACTGCCGGCGGTACCGGTTATGCGATTGAATTTGCCGGTTCGACCATACGTTCGCTGTCGATGGAAGGCCGCATGACCATCTGCAACATGGCGATCGAAGCGGGTGCACGCGCCGGCATGGTTGCCGTGGATGAGACCACTATCAATTACGTCAAGGGACGTCCCTTGTCGCCTGTCGGTCCGCACTGGGATCGTGCAGTCGAATACTGGCGTACCTTGCATTCCGACGTCGGCGCGAAATTCGACTTGGTCGTGACATTGAATGCTGCTGAAGTTAAGCCGCAAGTCAGCTGGGGTACATCGCCAGAGATGGTGGTGTCCGTGGATGGTCGCGTGCCAGATCCGGATAAGGAAAAAGATGCAACCAAGCGTGACGGTATGGAAAAAGCTCTGGTCTATATGGGACTGAAGCCGAATACGCCGATTACCGATATTCGTATCGACAAGGTGTTTATCGGTTCCTGCACCAACTCACGCATACAAGATTTGCGTGCAGCGGCTGCCGTAGTGCGCGGCAAGCATCGTGCCTCTAACGTGAAACTGGCGATGGTGGTGCCAGGCTCCGGCCTGGTCAAAGAGCAGGCCGAGCGTGAAGGCCTGGACAAGATTTTCAAGGATGCCGGTTTTGAATGGCGTGAGCCGGGTTGTTCGATGTGTCTGGCGATGAATGCCGATCGTCTGGAGCCGGGTGAACGTTGTGCGTCGACTTCGAATCGCAATTTCGAAGGACGTCAGGGGGCGGGCGGTCGCACCCATCTGGTGAGCCCTGCAATGGCAGCGGCTGCAGGTATCGAAGGTCATTTCGTTGATGTACGTGCGCTGTAATCGTCGCTGTAAATACGTTGCTTTAAATAACACTTACGGAGAGAAAAAATGAAAAAAATAGCTGCTTTGTTGATTGCTTGCGCATGGTTGCTGGCAGGCTGCAATACGGTCCAGGGTTTCGGCAAGGATGTCGAGCATGTGGGCGACAAAATCCAGGGTAAATAAGAAGCTGGTTTGCAGCGATGCGCCGATTGATTCGGGCGCATCGCTGAACTAAAGAAACTGTCTAGTAAAAAGCTTGTTCTGCCGCATCGATACTCAAAAATAATACGGGCGACATCGTCGTCCATACGCACCAACAGTTGGGCACTATGGAAAAATTTAATATTCTTGATGGTTTGGTTGCACCGCTGGATCGTGCAAATGTCGACACCGACGCTATCATTCCAAAGCAGTTTCTTAAGTCAATCAAGCGTACCGGTTTCGGTCCGAATCTGTTTGATGAATGGCGCTATCTGGATCAGGGTGAGCCGGGCAAGGACAATACAAATCGTCCCTTGAATCCAGACTTTGTGCTGAATCAGCCGCGCTATCAAGGCGCGCAGATTTTATTGGCGCGCAAGAATTTCGGCTGCGGTTCATCACGCGAGCATGCGCCTTGGGCCTTGAGCCAGTACGGCTTTCGCGCGATTGTCGCGCCGAGCTTTGCCGATATCTTCTTCAACAACTGTTACAAGAACGGCTTGCTGCCGGTTACGCTGACCGAAGCACAAGTCGATCATTTGTTTAACGAGGTCAAGGCTTTCCCCGGCTTTCATCTGGTGATCGACCTGGAAAAACAAATCATCGCCACCAGCAATGGTAGCGTTGCCTATCCATTCGATATTGATGCCTTCCGCAAATACTGCCTGCTGAACGGCTTTGACGATATCGGGCTGACCTTGCAAAAGGCTGACAAGATACGCGCGTATGAAGAGCGCCATCTTGCTGCGCAGCCATGGCTGTCGAACACCATTTAACGACGCGACTCATACGCTTTGATACAGTCGACTAGCACAAGTCGCGCGTTTGCCTATTTTTTAATTCTTACTGAAGTTATCCAATGAAAATTGCAATTTTGCCGGGCGACGGCATCGGTCCGGAAATCATGAATCAAGCGGTCAAGGTGATGAACGCCTTGGGTGAAAAATTTGAAACTGAAACGGTGCCGGTCGGCGGCGCAGCCTATGCAGAACAAGGGCACCCGTTGCCGGAATCGACCTTGAAGGTCGCGAAAGAAGCGGATGCCATTTTGTTCGGCGCGGTTGGTGATTTCAAGTACGACACACTGGAACGCTCGCTGCGTCCTGAGCAGGCAATTCTCGGTCTGCGCAAGCATCTGGGTTTGTTTGCGAACTTCCGTCCTGCGATTTTGTATCCGGAACTGGCGGGAGCATCGTCACTGAAGCCGGAAATCGTTTCCGGCCTCGACATCATGATCGTGCGCGAATTGACAGGCGACATTTACTTCGGTCAGCCGCGCGGCATGCGCGAAGCACCGGACGGTCCGTTCAAGGGCGCGCGTGAAGGTTTCGACACCATGCGTTACAGCGAACCGGAAATTCGCCGCATTGCGCACGTCGCATTCCAGGCCGCGCAAAAACGCAGCAAGCGTTTGACCAGCGTCGACAAGGCGAACGTACTGGAAACATTCCAGTTCTGGCGCGATGTCGTGACCGACGTGCACAAGGAATACAAAGACGTCAAACTCGACCACATGTACGTCGATAACGCCGCAATGCAATTGGTGCGCGCACCGAAGGAATTCGACGTGGTCGTGACCGGCAATATGTTTGGCGATATCCTGTCCGATGCGGCAGCGATGCTGACTGGCTCGATTGGCATGTTGCCATCAGCTTCGCTGGATGCGAACAACAAGGGCTTGTACGAACCGTCGCACGGTTCGGCACCGGATATCGCCGGCAAGGACATCGCCAATCCACTGGCGCAAATTCTGTCGCTGGCGATGATGTTGCGTTACTCGCTGGGTAAAACCGAACAGGCAGATCGTATTGAAACCGCAGTCAAGGCGGTGTTGAAACAGGGTTTGCGTACGGTCGATATTTACGAAGCCGGCACTACCAAAGTCAGCACGACGCAAATGGGCGATGCAGTCGTCAAAGCATTGGCTTGAAACAGACGTGGCAGAGATTGCCATGAATTATAAAATGGGCGTCTGATACGCCTGAGTGAAGGAAATGATGATGAAAGTTGTTGGCTTGGTCGGTTGGCGTGGGATGGTGGGATCGGTCCTGATGCAACGCATGCAGGAAGAGGGCGATTTCGAGCATATCGAACCAGTGTTTTTCACTACCTCGAACAAG
Source organism: Herminiimonas arsenicoxydans (assembly GCA_000026125.1). Taxonomy (GTDB): domain Bacteria; phylum Pseudomonadota; class Gammaproteobacteria; order Burkholderiales; family Burkholderiaceae_D; genus Oxalicibacterium; species Oxalicibacterium arsenicoxydans. Next base: position 1,236,532 of record CU207211.1, read on the forward strand.
GGCGGCAAAGCTCCGGCAATGGCGAAGAAGGAAACGACTTTGCAGGATGCCAATGACATAGACGCGCTGAAAAAATGCGACATCATCATCACTTGCCAGGGCGGCGACTACACCACCGAGATTTTCCCCAAGTTGCGTGCAGCGGGCTGGGACGGTTACTGGATCGATGCGGCTTCGACACTGCGCATGAAAGACGACGCCGTTATTATTCTGGATCCGGTCAACCAGAATGTGATCACCGACGCATTGGAACGTGGCGTCAAAAATTACATCGGCGGTAACTGCACCAACTCCATTCTGTTGATGGGTGTCGGTGGCTTGTTCCGCGAAGGCCTGGTTGAATGGGTCAGCTCGATGACTTATCAGGCGGCTTCCGGCGGCGGTGCCAATCACATGCGTGAATTGTTGTCCGGCATGGGCGTGGTGCATGGTGCGGTGGCTGATGAACTGGCGACTCCTGCATCGGCGATTCTGGATATCGACCGCAAGGTTGCGGAAACCATACGCAAGGAAGTGCCAACCGAATTCTTCGGCGCCCCTCTGGCGGGTGGCTTGATTCCATGGATCGATGCCCAGCTTGAAAATGGACAATCGAAAGAAGAGTGGAAAGGCCAGGCAGAAGTTAACAAGATACTCGGCAATGCCAAAACGATCCCGGTCGATGGCTTGTGCGTGCGTATCGGTGCGATGCGCTGCCACAGTCTGGCTTTGACGATCAAATTGAAGCGCGACCTGCCTTTGGCTGAAATCGAATCCATTATCCGTTCCGGCAATCAGTGGGTGAAATGGGTGCCTAACGAGCGCGCGGTGACGGTGAAGGAATTGACTCCGGCTGCAATCACCGGCGGCCTGGAAATTGGCGTCGGTCGTGTGCGCAAGCTGAATCAGGGGCCGGAATACATTTCAGCCTTCGTGATCGGCGACCAGTTGCTGTGGGGTGCGGCAGAACCGTTGCGCCGCATGTTGCGCATCGTGCTGGATCGTTGATCGCTGAATAAAAACAGTATCTTGCGTTGTCACGACGCAACATAAACCCGCCAAATTCGCTCAATTAAGGAGCGATAGGCGGGTTTTAAATTAGTTGCCAATATGGTTGCGCTTGCGCGTGTAAGTCCATGATGCTATGGTGAAAGTTCTTAGAAAAACGATAAATAAGCGTTGCTTGTGGTCTCCAACGTACGCTAACGGAATACTCTCCATGCCACTAAAAATGCGGTCAACTCCTCGCTCATCCTTTTCCTCGTTCACATTAAAAACACTCAGTGCCGCCGTAATTTCGGCTGTGGTGTTGTCGAATGCGCATGCAGCAGGCTTGGGAAAATTGACCGTCCTGTCGTCGCTGGGGCAGCCTTTGCGCGCCGAGATTGAGCTGACGTCCGTATCACCTGATGAAGCCGGTTCGCTGATTCCCAAGCTGGCGTCTGCCGACGCATTCCGCCAGGCGAATATCGATCTTCATCCGGCGCTGTTTTCATTGCGATTTGCTGTTGAGCAACGTGGTAACCGACCTATAGTACGCATCACCTCGACCCAGCCTATCAATGAACCTTTCGTCGACATGCTGCTGGAGTTGGCCGGTAATAAAAACCGTTTGGTGCGCGAATATACCTTCCTGCTGGATCCGCCTGAAATGCGCTCTGCGCGTGCCGTCCAGGTAGCGCCTATTGTTGTCGGTCGCGCATTGCCGCCGGTAACTCCTGTCGAGCGTAATCCGGAATCGGCAACATCATCTCCAGAGCCGGTTGCTCAGCCTGCGCCTGCCGCTCGTGAAACAGCAGCGCCGATTGCAGCAAGCAAACCTGTGCGTGCCGTAGCAGAACCGAAGGCGGAAGCAGATGCTGCTGCGGATGAGTATCAGGTTAAAAAAGGCGATACGCTGGCGAAAATCGCCAATCAGTATCGACCAAGCGGTGTATCGCTCGACCAGATGCTGGTCTCACTGTATCGCGCCAATCCTGATGCCTTTATCGGTAAAAACATGAATCGCCTGCGGGCCGGCCAGATCCTGTCCGTGCCGGAGGCAGACAGCGCAAAATCCGTAGCGCAGTCCGAAGCGAAAGGAGTCGTTGTGGCGCAGGCTGCCGACTTCAACAGCTATCGCAACAAGCTGGCCGGGCAAGTGGCTGCTGCAGAAGCGAAGAAATCGGACGACGTCAGACAAACCGCTGGCGGAAAAATCAGTACTCGTATTCAGGAAGAGTCCGGTACTGGCGATGATTCGAAAGACAAGCTGAAGTTATCCAAATCGGGTGCGGCAGCGAATGGCGGCGCAAATGCGGGTGCCAGTGCCAGTGCAGAAGATCTGATCGCCAAAGACAGGGCAATTGCCGAGGCAAATGCACGCGTCAAGGAACTGGAAAAAAATGTTGGTGAACTGCAAAAAATTCTTGAAATCAAAAACAAGGATTTGGCAGAGCAGCAAAAGGTGGCATCTGCAACTTCACCGGCTGCTGCAGTTGCGCCAGTAGCGCCAGGTGCTGCTGAAACGCCTGCTGCTGAAACACCGGCACCGGCAGACACTGCCGTCGTTGCAGCGCCAGCCGAAGCTGTGGCTGCGACTGAAGCGGCGGTTGCTCCAGCTGCACCAGAGCCTGCCCCTGCACCTAAACCCGCGCCTAAAAAGCCGGTGGTTGTTACGCCACCACCACCTCCGCCGAGTTTCTTTGAAGACTTGATGGATAACGCACTATTCCTGCCGGGCGCCGCCGCCTTGCTGGCATTGCTGGCCGGTCTCGGCATCTACAGTTCGCGCCGCCGCAAGCAAACCAAATCGTTTGAAGACAGCATCATCAGCGATTCCAGCTTGAAGTCGAACTCCCTGTTCGGTTCAACCGGCGGTCAAAGCGTCGACACCAATAACAGCGTGTTCAACTCGAACTTTGTACCATCCGCCAGCCAGCTCGATACCAATGAAGTCGATCCTATCGCCGAAGCCGATGTGTATATTGCCTATGGGCGTGATGCACAGGCGGAAGAAATCCTGAAGGAAGCATTGCGCAATCAGCCCGATCGTCATGCCGTACGTGTCAAGCTGCTGGAAATTTATGCCAATCGCAATGACGCACGTTCCTTTGAAATTCTGGCCAGCGAGCTGTACAGCCTGACCAAGGGCGAGGGCGAGGACTGGAAACAGGCGGCCAATATGGGCTTGATTCTGGATCCGAGCAATCCGCTGTACGCCAACAATACCCTGATGGGAAAAACGGAGTCAAACGCTGCAGCATTAAATGCGCACACACAACCGTTTGACGAAGAAGATACCGCTATTTCGTCCGAGCCTGCAGAATCAGACACCTCCTTCGCGGGTTCTTCATTGGCGGATAGCCCGACATTGCCGCTCCATGAAGAGTGGAATCAGAAACCGGCAGACGTTCCTGTGCAGCAAGCCGTGATCGACGATCTTGATTTCGATCTGGATGGACTGGACGTTGAAAGTGCTGACAAGAAATCATCTGAAGCGTCGTCGGCAGAGATGCCGACTGATATCGCAGATATCGATTTTGGCTTCCTGGAAGATCAATCTGCCTCAGCTGCAGTAGGAAAAACAGCGTTAGCCAGCTCAGAGGCAAGGCAGGAAGAGTCACCATTTTCCACGCCTGAAATTCTGATTCCGGACGATCTGGGACTGGATTTTCCATCGAAAAATAGTGCTTTTGTTCAAGTGGCCGCAGCGCCGGCAAAAGAACCGGCTTTTGACCTGTCCGATATCGCACTTGATTTGCATCCTGCCGAAGTAGCGGCCTCCCACGATCTGGCTCTGGACGGTTTGGATGATGACACCAGCTATACCAGCAATGCCGAAATGGCGACCAAACTTGATCTGGCGATTGCCTATCAGGAAATTGGCGACAAGGAAGGTGCGCGCGAGTTGCTGGAGGAAGTCCTTAAAGGTGGTAATGGAGAACAATCGGAGAAGGCAAAAAACCTTCTCAGCAAGCTCTCCTGACGGTCTAATATGCAGTATCGACGGGCGCAATGCACTGCTTGCGCCCGTTTTCATTTTCAGTTTGGATTTTTCGGACAATTTTCATCATGAATGGCGAATCAGGCGACGCAATCACCTCCAGACGCATCGTGCTCGGTGTGCAGTATGACGGTGCGCCGTGGCAGGGGTGGCAGACGCAACTCAACGGCTTGACCGTACAGGACAAACTGGAATTTGCGCTATACAAATTCACCCAGCAGACCATTACGACTGCTTGTGCCGGACGTACCGATGCGGGCGTGCATGCACTGGAGCAGGTGGTGCACTTCGATACAACGCTGGAGCGCGATATGCAGTCCTGGGTGCGTGGCGTGAATACCTTCCTGCCGTCTTCGATTGCGGTGCGGTGGGCCAGTGAAGTGGCGCACGATCCGGCAGAAAATTTTCACGCCCGCTTCAGCGCGCGCTCCCGTACTTATCACTACATGCTGTACAACAATCCGGTGCGCTCCCCTTTACTGGAAGGCAAGGCGGGTTGGGTATTCCGTGCGCTGGATATTGCTAAAATGCAGGAGGCGGCAGCGCATTTGCTGGGGCAGCACGATTTTTCAGCCTTCCGTTCCGTGCAATGTCAGGCTAAGTCGCCGGTCAAGACCATGCATGCGATCAAGATAGAGCGGCGCGGCGACTTGATCATGTTTACTGTGCACGCCAATGCATTTTTGCATCACATGGTGCGCAATATCGTCGGGTCGCTGATTTACGTCGGGAATGGCACGCAAGCCCCATCATGGCTGAAAGAGGTGCTGGCGGGACAGGAGCGAAAATTTGCCGCTCCGACTTTCATGCCCGATGGCTTGTATCTGGCCAAAATCGATTACGATCCAAAATGGCAGTTGCCGCAAACGGAGATACAGAATTTCCTGTGGTCTTGATGACATCCCGATGCATGAGCAATTTCCACCTTAGACCAGAAGCATTTTTGAAGATGGAATGGATACAATGATACACCGCACCCGCATCAAGATTTGCGGCCTGACCCGAGCTGAAGATATGCAAGATGCGCTGGCTGCCGGGGCGGATGCGATCGGATTCGTTTTTTATGCCAGGAGTCCGCGCTATATCGCGCCGGATGCGGCGGCACAACTGATCGCACAGCTTCCGCCCTTTGTCAGCGCGGTTGGTTTGTTCGTCAACGCCGGTGTGGAAGAGGTACAGGCAGTGGTGGCGCAAACATCAATTGCACTGTTGCAATTTCATGGCGATGAAACGGTGACAGAGTGTGCCGCGATTGCCGCAGCGGTGAATCGGCCCTTCATACGCGCCATTCGCGTAAAACCGGATACCAGTGCCGCTGATTTGTTAAAATACGAATCTGATTATCGCGCCGCCAGCAGATTGTTTGCCGGCTTGTTGCTGGATACCTATGTAGATAGCTACGGTGGCAGTGGAAAGGTTTTCGATTGGTCTCTCATACCCGCAAATATCGCGCCTCGGGTCGTTTTAAGTGGTGGCTTGAGCGCACAAAACGCGACTGACGCAGTACAGCGCATTCGCCCTTATGCAGTCGATGTCAGCAGTGGCGTCGAACGCGACAAGGGCATCAAGGACGTGGCGAAAATCAATGCATTTATCGCCGCCGTACGCGTGGCGGATGCCGCGCTTCAGAGCAAATAGCAAAGAGAAAATCATGAAAGAATTAGATGCGCTCGGTACATATGCCGAGCGACAGGCAGTGAGCGAAACCGCTTTGCATCAAACCGCACCTTACAATCTGCCGGATGCCAGAGGCCACTTCGGGCAATATGGCGGCAGTTTTGTTGCCGAAACGCTGAGTCATGCGCTGGCCGAACTGCGGGACGCATATGCGCACTACAGCAAGGATCCGGCTTTCCTCGCAGAATTCCATTACGACCTCAAGCATTTCGTCGGTCGCCCCAGCCCTATCTATCACGCCAAACGCTGGTCTGAAAAAATGGGCGGCGCGCAGATTTATTTCAAGCGCGAAGACTTGAATCACACTGGTGCGCACAAGATCAATAATGTGATCGGTCAGGCTCTGCTGGCTCGCCGCATGGGCAAGAAGCGGATCATCGCCGAAACCGGTGCCGGCCAGCACGGCGTTGCCACCGCGACTATCTGCGCGCGCTTCGGCCTTGAATGCGTGGTGTACATGGGGAGCGAAGACGTCAAGCGTCAGGCGCAAAACGTGTACCGGATGAAGCTGCTCGGTGCCACGGTGGTGCCGGTCGAGTCCGGCTCCAAAACACTCAAGGATGCGCTGAATGAAGCCATGCGCGACTGGGTTACCAACATTGAAAACACCTTTTACATCATAGGCACCGTTGCCGGCCCGCATCCATATCCGATGATGGTGCGCGATTTTCAATCGGTGATAGGAAATGAATGCCTGACGCAAATGCCGGAAATGACCAGCCGTCAACCGGATTACGTGATTGCCTGCATAGGCGGCGGCTCGAATGCGATGGGAATTTTTTATCCTTATATCGAACACAAAAATGTGCAACTGATCGGTGTCGAAGCAGCCGGTGAAGGACTGGAAAGCGGCAAGCATTCGGCGTCGCTGATGGCCGGCTCGCCTGGCGTGTTGCACGGTAACCGTACCTATCTGTTGCAGGATGAGAATGGCCAGATCATGGAAACGCATTCCATCTCGGCCGGCCTCGATTATCCAGGTGTCGGGCCTGAACATGCATGGCTGAAAGACTCCGGTCGTGCGCAATATGTGTCTATTACCGATGAAGATGCATTACAGGCGTTTCACGATTGCTGCCATATCGAGGGCATTATTCCCGCGCTGGAATCGAGTCATGCCTTGAGCTATGCGGCCAAGCTGGCAGCAACCTTGCCGAAAGAACAGGTCGTGCTGGTCAATCTTTCCGGTCGTGGCGACAAGGATATGCATACGGTGGCGCAGCGCATGGGTTTGCAGTTCGACTGAACTTCCTCTTCCATACATCGCCAGGCACGCATTCAATCCGGATTGAATGCGTTTGATTTCAAGCAGTGCAGAGAACCTATAAAGTATTTCATGTCCAGAATCCAATCTACCTTTGCCGCATTGGCGGCCAAGAATAAAAAAGGCTTGATCCCTTTCATCACGGCAGGCGATCCGGCACCGGATCTGACCGTGCCGCTGATGCATGCATTAGTGGCTGGCGGTGCCGATATCCTTGAACTGGGTGTGCCGTTTTCCGATCCCATGGCGGAAGGCCCGGTGATACAGCGCGCCTGCGAACGGGCGCTGAAATTCAACGTCAGCCTGCACGATGTACTCGGTTTTGTCAGTGAATTTCGCAAGACCGATACCACGACTCCAGTCGTCCTGATGGGATATGCCAATCCGATCGAGCGCATGGGGCAAACCGCTTTTGTCCTGGCGGCGAAAGCTGCCGGCGTGGATGGCACCATTGTTGTCGATTACCCGCCGGAAGAGTGTGAAGAGTTCGCCGCGACGCTCAAGGCCAACGATATGGATCCTATCTTCCTGCTGTCGCCGACTTCGACTGAAGAGCGCATCCAGCAGGTGGCCAAATTCGGTAGCGGCTTCAGCTATTACGTTTCGCTCAAGGGAGTCACCGGCTCCGCCAATATCGATACGCAGGATGTCGCGCAGCGTATTGAGGCGATACGCAAACATGTGAAATTGCCAATCGGCGTTGGCTTCGGCATCCGCGATGCAGCAACAGCCAAGGCGGTGGCCACCGTATCGGATGCGGTGGTGATTGGCAGCCGCATCATTCAGGAACTGGAAAATACACCGCGTGAGCGTGCAGTGGAAGCGGCGCAGACATTTATTTCCGGCATCCGCAAGGCACTGGACGAATAAGGTGAAATTGTCCTTGCAGACAAGTAAAATACCGCCCATTCGGTAAAAAACACGCAATTGTGGCGAATATTCGTGCAAACGGTACAATTCGCCAAGTCAAAATGAAAGAGGTCGCGATGAGCTGGCTAGAAAAATTACTTCCCCCGCGTATTCAGCGCTCCGATACCGCCTCGCGTAAATCGGTGCCGGAAGGCTTGTGGGTCAAATGCCCGTCCTGTGAATCGGTGCTGTACCGGACGGATCTGGAATCGAATATCCACGTTTGCCCTAAATGTAACCATCACATGCGCATCCGTGCGCGCGACCGTCTGGACGCCTTGCTGGATGCTGGCGGGCGTTATGATATTGGCCAGGAAGTCTTGCCGGTCGATACGCTCAAGTTCAAGGACAGCAAAAAATACCCGGATCGCCTGAAATCGGCGCTGGAAGCCACTGGCGAAACCGATGCCTTGATCGTCATGGGCGGCTCCATCATGAGCTTGCCGGTTGTCGTTGCCTGCTTCGAGTTTGAATTCATGGGCGGTTCCATGGGTTCTGTAGTCGGCGAGCGTTTTGCCCGTGGCGCGCAAACCGCGCTGGAGCAAAAAGTACCGTTTATCTGCATCACCGCCACCGGCGGAGCGCGCATGCAGGAAGGTTTGCTGTCATTGATGCAAATGGCCAAAACTACCTCCATGTTGACCAAGTTGTCTGAAAAGAAACTACCTTTCATTTCAGTGCTGACCGATCCGACCATGGGCGGCGTGTCCGCTTCCTTCGCCTTCATGGGCGATGTGGTGATTGCCGAACCAAAAGCCCTGATCGGTTTTGCCGGTCCGCGCGTGATTGAAAACACGGTTCGCGAAAAACTGCCAGAAGGTTTCCAGCGCGCCGAATTCCTCGTGACCAAGGGGGCGGTCGACATGATCGTCGATAGACGTAAAATGCGCGAAGAAATCGCACATTTGTTGGCATTGTTACAAAATCAGGCAGCGGAAGTTCTCGCTTAATTGAACGGTTTGCTTGCTGAAGCCCGAACCCGGCACGGTTCGGGCTTTTTATTTGACTGTTCACCTACACATACCAAGCCTTACCACGATGAATTCGCATGAAAAATCATCCTAGCAACCTCGCCGAGTGGCTCGCCCATCTCGAAACGATGCATCCGAAAGCCATTGATATGGGGCTGGACAGGGTGCGGCAGGTCAAGCAGGCAATGACGGTTGAATTCACCTGTCCTGTCATCATCGTCGGCGGCACTAATGGCAAAGGCTCGACTTGTGCGATGCTGGAGTCGATCTTGTTGCGCGCCGGTTATCGTGTCGGTTTGTATACTTCACCGCATCTGCTGCATTTCAATGAGCGCATGCGGATAAATGGCGAATCTGCCAGCGATGCCGAATTGCTTGCCGCTTTCGACAAGCTCGAAGCGGTACGCGGGGATGTCTCCTTGTCCTATTTCGAATTTACGACGCTGGCGGCGATACAACTGTTTTCCGATGCAAAGCTGGATGCGGTGATTTTTGAGGTGGGCCTGGGCGGGCGACTGGATGCCGTCAATGTGCTGGATGCCGATGTCGCCATCGTTACCAGCATCGATATCGACCATACCGAATACCTGGGCGATACACGTGAAAAAATCGGTTTTGAAAAGGCCGGTATTTTCCGTAGCGGGAAAGCCGCGATTTGCGGCGATCCGGTGCCGCCCGCATCGCTGATCGAGCACGCAGAAAAAATCGGTGCCGATTTGTGGCTGTTCAACCGCGATTTCAATTATTCGGGCGACAAGCAGCAATGGAATTTCAGCGGACGTGGGCATAGACGCAATTCGCTGGCCTATCCCAGCCTGCGCGGCGCCAATCAACTGCTGAATGCCTCTTCCGTACTGGCAGCACTGGAAGTCTTGCGCCTGCGTTTGCCGGTCGGCGCGCAGGAAGTGCGTACCGGCCTCGCGCTGGTCGACTTGCCGGGACGTTTCCAGGTATTGCCAGGCCAGCCTACGATCGTTCTCGACGTGGCGCACAATCCGCATGCCGCCGCCGCGCTGGCGCAGAATCTTGGCAATATGGGTTTCCATCCATACACATATGCGGTGTTCGGCGCGATGCAGGACAAGGATATTGACGGCGTCATTGCCCACTTGAAAGGGCAGGTCGATCATTGGTGTGTAACGGACCTGCCGTTGCCACGTGCAGCTACGGCGGCCGATATCCGGGACAAGTTGCTGCATGCTTATGCCGATTTGCCGCCCGCCGTAGAAACCGAACGCAGCATCCGCACATTCGCTACGCCAGCAGATGCTTTTGCAAATGCGCTCAGCCGAGCGGGCGAGAATGATAGAATTACGGTTTTCGGATCATTCCTTACCGTCGCTGGCGTGATGGAATTCCGACACTCCGAACATCACTAACGAATTTCACACTATATCGTATGGGCTTGTTCTCGTTTCTTCGTAAAAATAAGCAGGAATCATCGGTCGGCAAGAGCGATTTTTATTCGCAGTCCGATGAAGAAGTGCCTACTGGCCGCAGTAATCGCAAACAAGGTGGCAGAGGCAGCAAGCGCGAAGAAGCGGTTGATCCGGTCTTGCCGGAAAAGAAACGCGCGCGCCGACGCCTGGTTGGTGCGATCGCTCTGGTGCTGGCTGCCATCATCGGTTTGCCGATGATTCTGGACTCTGAGCCCAAGCCATTGGCTGACGATATCGCCATTCAAATTCCATCCAAAGATACGCCGGTGCCGCCTGCGCAAGGTAAAGCTGCTGCTGTGCAAAAGGAAAATCGCGAACCGTTGGCAGAGTCGCTCAATCCTGAAGAGGAAGTGCTGGAGCCGAGCGCAATTGCACCCAAGGCGGAAGTGAAAACAGAGGTAAAAACAGAAATAAAAGTGGTCGAGCCTGATAAAAAGACGCCGCCGGCGCCAGTCATGAAGGCTGAATTGCCAGAACCAAAAGTGGCAACGCACCCTCCAAGCATAGCAAAGGCTGATCATTCGGACGAAGCTGCGCGGGCACGTGCAATTCTGGAGGGAAAATCGAATTCCACCGAGCATGCAGCTACCGGCAAGGTCGTGTTGCAAGTCGCAGCCCTGGCTACACAAGACAAGGTAAATGAGTTGCAAAAGAAATTGCAGGGTGCCGGCTTGAAGTCGTACACGCAAAAAGTGGCGACCGAATCCGGCGAGCGCATACGTGTACGCATAGGCCCGTTTGCAAACAATGCGGAAGCTGAAAAAGCCCGCGCCAAACTGCTCAAGATCGGTTTGGATGCAAAACTGATTCCGGCGTGATGGTCGGATGCGCGTTAAAGTAAATCGACAGTGACGATTTTTGATTATCTGGTCTTGTTTGTACTGATCTGTTCCATCGTCATCAGTACCTTGCGTGGGCTGGTCAAGGAAATCCTGTCCTTGCTGAGCTGGATCGTGGCATTTGTGGTCGCCAACGCCTATGGCGAATCGCTGGCGCAGCTGCTGCCGGATATGGTGCCGGGCAATACGACGCGCCTGATAGTAGGATTCATCGTCTTGTTCATCGGTGTACGCATCCTGATGGGCTTGCTGACGATGGCGCTGGATGCGGTGGTCAAGGCAAGCGGCTTGACCCTGGCGGATCGTGGGCTGGGCGGCTTGTTCGGCCTGGCGCGTGGTTTGCTGATCGTGTTGGCTGGCGTATTGTTATGCGGTATGACGGCGATTCCGCAACAGGGTTTTTGGAAAGAAGCCTTGTTCAGTCCGCTGGCGGAAACCGCCGCATTGACGGTCAAGCCTTTCCTGCCGGGTGATTTTGCACGACATATCAAGTTTTGAATGGTGTTTTCAATTCAAGATTTTACATTCGCAGTTTTAATTTGTTCTAGTTGAGGAGTCCACCATGTGTGGCATTGTTGGCGTCGTTTCTCACAACCCTGTAAATCAATTGATCTATGATGCGCTGCTGCTGCTGCAGCACCGTGGTCAGGATGCTGCCGGTATCGCAACCGATAACGGCAATACATTCAGCATGCACAAGGCCAACGGCCTGGTACGGGATGTCTTCCGCACGCGCAATATGCGTTCGCTGTTCGGCAATTCGGGTGTCGGCCAGGTCCGTTATCCGACGGCGGGCTCATCCAGCGCGGAAGAAGCGCAGCCGTTCTACGTCAATGCGCCGTTCGGCATCATCATGGCGCACAACGGCAATCTGACCAACTGGGAACAGTTGAAGATCGAGATGTTCAAGAATGACAGACGTCATATCAACACGACTTCCGATTCCGAAGTATTGCTGAACGTCCTGGCGCATGAAATCCAGCAGGCGACGACCGGCTACTCGCTCGATCCGGCAGCTATTTTCAAAGCGGTGGCGATGGTGCACAAGCGGGTGCGCGGGTCGTATGCAGTGACGGCGCAGATCGCCGGTTACGGTTTGCTGGCTTTCCGCGATCCGTTCGGTATTCGTCCGCTGTGCATCGGTTTCAATGAAACAGAGCAGGGCACTGAGTATCTGGTGGCCAGCGAATCGGTGGCGCTGGAAGGCCTGGGTTTCCGCTTCCTGCGCGATGTCTTGCCGGGCGAAGCAATTTTCATCGACATCGAAGGCAAACTCTACAATCAGCAATGCGCAGAAAATCCGACGCTCAATCCGTGTGCGTTTGAATTTGTCTATTTTGCGCGTCCGGATTCGATTATCGATGGTGCATCCGTCTATGCCACGCGTCTGAAAATGGGCGAATATCTGGCGGAAAAAATCGCACGCGAATTCCCGCTGGGAGATATCGATGTCGTGATGCCGATTCCGGATTCCTCGCGCCCTGCGGCGATGGAACTGGCGCACAAGCTCAATATCGAATATCGCGAAGGTTTTATCAAGAATCGTTATATCGGTCGCACCTTCCTGATGCCGGGGCAAGCGATACGCAGCAAATCGGTACGCCAGAAATTGAACGCCATCGGTTCCGAATTCAAGGGCAAGAATGTGCTGCTGATCGATGATTCGATCGTGCGCGGCACCACCAGTCGCGAGATCGTGCAAATGGCGCGTGAAGCCGGTGCGAAAAAAGTAATGTTCGCCTCCGCTGCGCCACCGGTAAAATTCCCGAACGTGTACGGCATCGATATGCCGACGCGAGCCGAACTGATCGCCTACGGTCGCACTGATGAAGAAGTCTGTCGTGAAATTACTGCAGATGCCTTGATCTATCAGGATATCGACGCACTGAAGCGTTCCATTTCTGACGTGAACCCGGCGTTGAAGAGCCTGGAAGCGTCGTGCTTTGACGGTATTTATGTGACAGGCGATATTTCGCGCGACTATCTGGACCGGATTGAATTTGCCCGCAATAATCCGAAACCGGAAACAGACGACGCGATTCGCTCGCAATTGAACTTGAATCTGGCGCAGGTAGATTAATCACTCCGCTGCATAGATGAGTATTGATGCCTGCTTTGCGCACCTGGTGCGCACGCAGGCTTTTTTATTTGGCATCCCGAATTGACCACGATGACTGACTCTAAAAAATACGGCTTTACCACCACCACGCTGCATAGCGATCGCCAAAAAGCGATCGAGCATGGCTCCCTGCACAAGCCGATTCACACCTCGGTAACCTTTGGCTACAACGATGCGCGCGAACTCGCGACGGTGTTTCAGGGCAAGCAGCCGGGTTATCGCTATGGACGGCAGGGCAACCCGACGGTGGCGGCGCTGGAAGACAAGGTCAACAAGATGGAAGATGGCTTTGCTACGATCTGTTTTGCGACCGGCATGGCGGCAATTGGTGCGATTGCGCAGGCCTTGCTGCAGAAGGGCGATCACGTCGTATCTTCGGCCTTTTTGTTTGGTAATACTAATAGTCTGTGGCAAACCGTCGGTTTGCAAGGCGTGGCTGTTTCGATGGTGGATGCAACCGATGTCAAGCATGTGGAAGCGGCGATTACACCGGCAACGCGTATCGTGTTTGTCGAGACGATTGCCAATCCGCGCACGCAAGTTGCCGATCTGGCGCGCATAGGCAAGTTGTGTGCGGAGCGCGGCATTGTCTACATCGTCGATAACACGATGACTTCACCTTATCTGTTCCAGCCGAAATCGGTAGGCGCCAGCATCGTCATCAATGCGCTGACCAAATCCATCGGTGGTCACGGCAATGCGCTGGGCGGCAGCCTGACGGATACCGGCTTGTACGATTGGTCGCGTTTCCCGAATATCTTCGATACGTACAAGCGTTATCCAACCGTGCAATGGGGTATCGCACAGATACGTGCAAAGTCCCTGCGCGATTTCGGCGCTTCGCTCGGACCTGAGGCGGCGCATCACCTGGCGGTCGGCTCGGAAACAATGGCGCTGCGTCTTGATCGCGAATGTGCGAATGCGCTGGCGGTGGCACAGATGCTGGAAGCCGATGAGCGCGTGGCGGCCGTGTATTACCCGGGTCTGAAATCACATCCACAGCACGCGATTTCCACCGAGTTGTTCCGCTCTTACGGCAGCCTGTTCAGTTTTGAACTGAAAGAAGGCATAGATTGTTTTGATTACCTGAATCGCCTGAAGCTGGGTATTTCGGCCAGCAATCTGGGCGATACGCGCACACTGGTGATTCCGGTTGCCCATACCATTTTTTATGAAATGGGCGCAGAGCGCCGCGCCAGCATGGGGATTGCTGAATCGTTGATACGTGTGTCGATAGGCATTGAAGATACGGACGACCTGGTGGAAGATTTCCGGAAGGCGCTGGATGCAGTTTAAGATTTTTATCAGAGTAGCAGCGTTTTAGCAGCAAGCGCATCCAGTACTTTGGTGCTTGGTTGAGGAATAAACGTCTGCAGTCTGTGCAGCAGCTCAGATGCACTCTTTTCATGCATCATCAATGCAGCCTGATTGGCCTTTACAAAACCTTGCGCTACCTGGTTTTGCAAAAAAGCGATCAGGCCGTCGTAGAAGCCATCGACATTCAATACCCCAACCGGCTTTTCATGAAAGCCGAGTTGTGACCAGGTCAGCACTTCAAATAATTCTTCCAGTGTGCCGATGCCGCCCGGCATGGCAATGAATCCATCCGATAACTCCGCCATCATGGCTTTGCGCTCATGCATGTCCTTGACGACATGCAAGTGAGTCAATTGCGTGTGGCCTACCTCCTTATCCAGCAAGGCTTGCGGGATTACACCGGTTGCTGTGCCGCCCAAACGCAGTACTTCATTTGCAATGACGCCCATCAGGCCGACGTTGCCGCCGCCGTAGACCAGGGCTATATCTTGCCTGACCATTTCTCCAGCCAGTGTGCGAGCTGCATCGGCATAAACGGGTTTGGCCCCGAAGGAGGAGCCGCAATAGACGCAAAGGGATTTCATTATCAGGGGAGGGTATTCAAGTTGCAGAAAATAAAAGCGGGTTGCGCGTGGCGCAATCCCGCTGCTGGTTGAAGAAGGTATTCGCCGTTTACTTGCTTGTTTTTGCAGCAGTTTTTTTGACGACAGCTTTCTTTTTCGCTGCCGGTTTGGCTGCGGCGTTTTTTGCGACAGCTTTCTTGGCGGGTGTTTTTTTTGCTGCCTTTTTCACTGCCGTTTTTTTGCTGCCGGGCTTGATCAGGGCATCGATGCGCTTGTGCAGTGCCAACAATTCATTTTGTGTCGATAGGCCGAGGCTGGTCAGTGAACGCGTGACAGTTTCTTCTATCAGTTGCTCCAGGCTGTTCCAGGATTCGGCTGCCTGTTTGCTCACGCGGCCGCTCATCTTGTGCAGGCCTTCCGATACATCCGCAACCTGATCCTCTGCAATCTTGCGCGTGCGCTGTCGCAGGCTGGAGCTGTCCTTTGCGAGTTTGGAAATAACCTTGCCGCCTTTTTTCTGCGTCTTCGCAAATGCATCCAGACCGGCTTGCCATATCTGCTGCGCGGAAGCGTGTACGCCGTTGCCTAATTGTTCGCTCGCTGATTTTTTCAGTTTCTTTGCCATGTGACTTCTCCGTTCAGGTTAAACAAAAACGTCTGGTCTGGTATGGACATCCATCAGATGGAAATGCCGGAAGTGCAGTTAATTATAGTGGCAATCAGGTGCTGCGAGTGGCATAGCCTTTTAGATGCAGACTAGAATTTTCTGTCGCATGACGGCCTGCCAAGAGGAACGAAGGCAGCATGCGTGACTCACGCCTGCTGCCTGTTTATTTGGTTTTGTTAAGCTGGATGATTTTTGTGCCGGCAATGCGGTCATGCAGGAATTGCCGGCTTGGATGCAGGCTGGCCGTGAGCGCCCAGGCGAGAATGTTTGCCATCACGATCGCTACGGCAGTCCATTCCTTGGCACCCAGCAGCCATGCAATGGCGAGGCCGGGGACAAACCATAGCCATGCGAGGAAATAACGCGCCAGCGCGCGCCTGAAGGGCAGCTGCCGGCCATCCAGCGTCACCAGGCGCATGCGCCATGTTTTCATCGGCAGCGTTTGCCCGCTATGCATCCAGAACCAGATGAAATATGCGCCTATCACGATAAACAGCCAGTACTGCGCCGCATGACGCAGATAGAGCGCATGACGCTGCTGAAAAATCAGTGCAAACAGCAGGTCGGCAATTGCCACTACGCCGAATAGCAGCACGCCTTCATAAATCATGACGGTCAGGCGGCGCTTGATGGTGGGTGTATCGGATGATTCAAATTGCATGGACAGACAATTCACTCAAGGCGTAGACGGGGCGGGATGTATAGACGAAGATTGCGTCGCTTCTGCCGTGGGCTGAGGGGGGGATGCCGGGGTGCCGAGTTTCGGCGGTTGTTTTATGACCGGATCTTTACCGGCATACTGGCGCGGCGGATTGGCTAGCGGTTTTTTCGGCTTGGCCGTAGCTGCCAGCTGTTTCTTTTTCTCTTCCGACAATTGCTGATATTCCTCCCATTGCCGGGATTTTTGCTGTGCATTCAGTTTCTTCGTGCGCGAATAGCTTTCACGCGCCAGACGGCGCTGCTCAGGGGATAGCTTGACCCAGTCGCGCATGCGCTCCTGCATGCGGGCTTGCTCTTCCGGCGGCATGGAAGCAAATCGGTTGGCGAGTTCCAGCCATTTTTCCTTGCGGAAGCTATCCAGTCTGGACCAATCTCCGGCCAGTGGAGCAAGGGCACGTTGTTGTGCGGGGCTTAGTTTATTCCACTCCGATTTGGCAGTGGTGTTGGCGCGTGGTTTTGCCGCCGTTTTGGCGGCTTGCTGTGGCGCTGCTTGTGGCGTGGCTACTGCAGCCGGTTGCGGCGCTGGCGAAGGAGCAGACGCAGGGACAGGGGCGGACATGGCATGCAGCGCGCCAGCCAGCAGAGTGGGCGGCAACGCTGCAGCGATTTTCCCAAGACGGCTAGTCTTCAAGGAAAAAATCCATACCCTCATGCCTAATCCTCTGTCTTGGCAAGAAATGCGTTAAAGCCGCTATCCAGATAAGCAGATATTGGAAGGTCATCGGTCAATACTGCTGCATCGATGGCGGCAGATTCAATGATTTGCTGGCGTTGCTCGAATTGATAAATACCTATCAAGCCAAAAACCAGGACAGCCAAAGGTACGGCCATACCCATGCGCGCTATCCAGGAAAAGCGGTTGTGGGTTGACGGTGCGGGATGGCCGGCCAAGGCGGTACGCTGCACTACTACTGATGCCGTAGATTCAGCTTTTTTGTGAGATAGAGCAATATTGCGTGCGGATGCGAGTCGTTCGCAGATGTTTGGCGGTAAATTGTTGCTGCTCTCATCCAGTGCATGGCGTAGTTTATACGCCAGATCCAGTTCTTTCGTTTTCATAAGTAAATTCCTTTGGCTTTCAACGCCTGAGCCAGAGTGTGCGTCGCGCGGGAGCAATGAGTTTTCACGCTTCCCTCGGAGCATCCCATGGCGGTAGCGGTTTCAGCCACGTTCAGATCCTGCCAATAACGCATCAGGAAGGCTTCTCGTTGACGTGCCGGCAGGTTTTGTACTTCGTGCTCTATGAACTCGAGTACTTGTTTGCGTTCCAGCTTGCCCAAGCCAGTCTCTGCGCCGTAGCTGCCTTCTTCAGCTTCGACCATATCCATGGCATCGAAGTTTTCCTGGTCTTCCTGTTTGTTGCCAAAACTGGAAAACAGGCTGATCCATGAGCTGCGCACTTTTTCGCGCCTGAAGTAATCACGGATAGTATTCTGCAGAATGCGCTGGAACAGCATGGGTAGTTCGGCTGCCGGCTTGTCGCCGTATTTTTCGGCGAGCTTGATCATGGCATCCTGCACAATATCGAATGCGGATTCGTCCTTGCGTACGGCGTACAGGGCTTGCTTGAACGCACGTCGTTCGACGTCTGCAAGAAAATCCGAAAGTTCTTTATCAGTTGCCATTGGATGCAGCGCACTCATTAGTGCGCTGCCGGAGATGTTGCTGGATTCGATGTCTCGACAAAAATTGGACGATCACTTTTTCAAACTGCAGGCATGCTAGCAAAAAAGCCTCGTTTGCGGGTGTTTTTGCGCAAATTCCTTGATTTCAAACGCTTTGCGATGAATTTCACTTGACCGAAATGGTGCGACGCAGTAACGTATTAGTCCCTTTGCGATCACAAAGGGCACTATGGTCTTTCTGCGTGTTGCGCATGATGCAATGTTGCAGGAAGACGCGCTTCAAAATTTGAAAGCTGTTTGCTCTAACCCGCGCCACAAGCGCGAGAAATCCACAGTATCGCAGCAGCAACTCCGGCCGAACGAGTAGCGTTAAGCGTTTGTTTGAAACACATTCACAGATGTGTGACGAATCGACGTGACCGCACAAAAAAGGGACGCCCCAGGACTGCTGCAAGATGTGATTTCGTCAGGAGAGAGCATCCGATCAATTTCCAATGGACCTTGAAAGGACGTTAGCATGACCTCGGAAACAAACAATGCCGTCGGCGAAGAGCTGACCGGCGCAGAAATCGTCGTACGCTGTCTGGCTGAAGAAGGTGTCGAACATGTGTTCGGTTATCCTGGCGGCGCAGTACTGTACATCTACGACGCCATCTACAATCAAGACAAATTCCAGCACATTCTGGTACGCCATGAACAGGCGGCCGTACATGCTGCCGATGCCTATTCCCGCAGTTCCAAAAAAGTCGGCGTGTCTATCGTGACTTCCGGCCCCGGCGTGACCAATGCGGTCACAGGTCTGGCGACTGCGTATATGGATTCGATTCCGATGGTGATCATTTCAGGTCAGGTGCCTACGCACGGCATCGGTCTGGATGCATTCCAGGAATGCGACACCGTCGGGATTACCCGTCCGTGCGTCAAACACAACTTCCTCGTCAAGGACGTGAGGGATTTGGCGGCGACGATGAAAAAAGCATTTTATATCGCCACGACCGGCCGTCCAGGTCCGGTGCTGGTCGATATTCCTAAAGACGTGTCTATGCACAAATGCATGTTCTCGTATCCGAAGGAAGTCGAGATGCGTTCGTACAAACCGGTCGACAAGGGACATACCGGTCAGATCCGCAAGGCGGTGCAACTGTTGCTGCAAGCCGAGCGTCCGATGATCTATACCGGCGGCGGCGTGATTCTGGCGAATGCGTCGGAAGAACTGACGCAACTGGTCGATAAGCTCGGTTTCCCTTGCACCAACACCCTGATGGGTCTGGGTTCGTATCGCGCATCCAGCGACAAGTTTGTCGGCATGCCAGGCATGCACGGCACTTACGAAGCCAATATGGCGATGCAGCACTCGGACGTGATGATTGCGATCGGTGCGCGTTTCGACGATCGCGTGATCGGTAATCCGAAACACTTTTCGTCGAATCCGCGCAAGATCATTCATATCGATATCGATCCGTCGTCGATTTCGAAGCGCGTCAAGGTTGACATTCCCATCGTCGGCAACGTCAAGGAAGTGCTGGTGGAATTGCTGGCACAACTCGATGCTGCTGAAGCCAAGCCGAACAGCGTTGCGCTGTCGAACTGGTGGAAACAAATCAATGAGTGGCGCAAGCGCGATTGCCTGAAGTTTGAAAACTCGACGACCGTCATCAAGCCGCAATCGGTGATCCAGAAAGTCTGGGACGTCACCAAGGGCGATGCCTTTGTGACCTCAGATGTCGGGCAGCATCAAATGTGGGCAGCACAATACTATCCATTCGACAAACCACGCCGCTGGATCAATTCCGGTGGTTTGGGCACGATGGGTGTGGGCTTGCCGTACGCGATGGGCGTGCAGATGGCCAATCCGGATGCGACTGTCGCCTGTATCACTGGTGAAGCATCGATCCAGATGTGCATCCAGGAGCTCGCGACCTGCAAGCAATATCACCTGACACCGAAGATCATTCTGTTGAACAATCGCTTCCTCGGCATGGTGCGTCAGTGGCAGCAACTGGAATATGGATCGCGCTATTCCGAATCGTATATGGATTCCCTGCCCGACTTCGACAAACTGGTCGAAGCGTATGGTCACGTGGGCATGACGATTGAAAATCCTGCCGATGTCGATGGTGCCTTGAAAGAAGCGTTTGCAATGAAAGACCGTTTGGTATTCATGAATTTCATTACTGATCAAACCGAAAACGTCTGGCCCATGGTCAAGGCAGGTCAGGGCTTGACTGAAATGCTGCTGGGTTCGGAGGATCTGTGATGCGACATATCATTTCTGTATTGCTGGAAAATGAAGCAGGTGCTCTGTCACGCGTAGTAGGCTTGTTCTCTGCGCGCGGTTACAACATTGAAACCTTGACCGTGGCACCGACCGAAGACGCAACCTTGTCGCGCATGACGATAGTCACGAGCGGCTCGGATGAGGTGATTGAACAAATCACCAAGCATTTGAACCGTTTGATCGAAGTGGTCAAAGTGGTCGATTTGACCGAAGGTGCGTTTATCGAACGTGAGCTCATGCTCATCAAGATCCGCGCGGTCGGTAAGGAACGTGAAGAAATGAAACGTACTGCGGATATTTTCCGTGGCCGTATCATCGACGTCACGGACAAGACTTACACGATCGAGTTGACCGGTAACAAAACAAAACTCGACGCGTTTATCGAGTCCATCGATCGCACGGCGATTCTGGAAACTGTCCGTACCGGCAGCTCCGGCATTGGTCGCGGCGAACGCATACTCAAAGTTTAATGTAGTTCATATTCACACCAACAACACCATTTAGGAACATCATGAAAGTTTTCTACGATAAAGATTGTGATCTGTCGCTGATCAAAGGTAAAAACGTTGCCATCATCGGTTACGGTTCGCAAGGCCATGCACACGCGCAAAACTTGAACGACTCCGGCTGCAAAGTAACGGTCGGTCTGCGTAAAGGCGGCGCTTCATGGGACAAAGTTAAAAACGCAGGTTTGAATGTCGCTGAAGTCAACGACGCTGTTAAAGCGGCTGACGTCATCATGATCTTGCTGCCTGATGAAAACATCGCTCAGGTTTACAATGAAAACGTTGCTCCGCACGCCAAGCAAGGCGCAGTGCTGGCATTCGCTCACGGCTTCAACGTGCATTACGGTCAAGTCGTGCCACGCGCCGACCTGGACGTGATCATGATCGCGCCAAAAGCACCAGGCCACACCGTGCGCGGTACTTACTCGCAAGGCGGCGGCGTGCCTCACCTGATCGCTGTGTACCAGGATAAATCCGGCGTCGCCCGCGACATCGCCTTGTCGTACGCAATGGCTAACGGTGGCGGCCGTGCCGGCATCATCGAAACCAACTTCCGTGAAGAAACAGAAACCGATTTGTTCGGTGAACAAGCTGTTCTGTGCGGTGGTGCGGTTGAACTGATCAAGGCTGGTTTCGAAACATTGACCGAAGCTGGTTACGCTCCGGAAATGGCTTACTTCGAATGCCTGCACGAACTGAAATTGATCGTCGATCTGATCTATGAAGGCGGTATCGCCAACATGAACTACTCGATCTCGAACAATGCGGAATACGGCGAATACGTCACCGGCCCACGCATCGTGACCGAAGACACCAAAAACGCAATGCGCCAATGTCTGAAAGACATTCAAACCGGCGAATACGCGAAGAGCTTCATCCTGGAAAACAAGGCTGGCGCACCTACGCTGATCTCCCGTCGTCGTTTGAATGCAGAACATGACATCGAACAAGTTGGCGCAAAACTGCGTGCGATGATGCCTTGGATTGCTAAAAACAAATTGGTTGATCAATCGAAGAACTAATCTTCATATCAATACAGCCGGGCATCAAACGGCATGCGCTTGCAAGCGCATGCCGCGCTCGGTCGAAAAGCCACGCACATGCGTGGCTTTTTTTCGTCCTCACGTGCCTTGGATTGCAAAAACAAGCTGGTTGACCAAACCAAAAACTAAGATTCATTGAATGAAAGCCGGGCATCAAACGGTATGCGCTTGCAAGCACATGCCGTGCTCGGTCGAAAAGCCACGCATATGCGTGGCTTTTTTTAGCCCTCGCGTACCTTGCGATTAAAAAGCTGCACTTCGGTGCAGCTTTTTTCGTTTACATTTGCTTGCATAAAAGATGCGATTCTTGTCAGCAGGCAAGAACTAAGTTGTTACCAGCCAGTCACAACAATGCGCGATTTATCCTGCAATAACCTGGGTGTGCTGTACACCTATTTCTGGAGAACCATGATGTCACGATTGAAATCTTCCATTCTTGCTTTGGCTTGCGTCGCTATCAGTGCGACGGCATTTGCACAAACGCCTATCCAGACCAGTGGTGCCTTGTTGATCGTTCCGGCATTTGGCGAAGTCAAACAGGCCAATGATGAAGCACGCCTGACCCTGATGATAGAGGAGCAGGACAAGGACAAAGCTGCTGCTGCCTCTCGTGTGAATCAGAAAATGAAGCAGGGGATGGAAATCGCCCGCAAGGAAGATCCGTCAGCAGTCCTGAGTACGCGCGGCTATTACACCTATGCCGTTTATCAGGAAGAGCCGCCGCGTCCGACGAATACTCAAGCGAACAAAGTGCGTCAAATCAGCGGCTGGCGGGTTGGCCAGTATCTGGAAGTGAAGACTAATAACCTGGCTAGTCTGCCTAAAACCGTCGCTGCTGCGCAAAGCGTGCTGGCGATGAATGGTCTGCAGTTCGGTCTGAGCGATACGACGGCCAAAAAACTGGACGCGCAACGTATAAATGCAACGTATAAAAATCTGACGGAACGCATCGCAGCGATTGCGCGTGCAATGGGGCGCAATCCGGCTGATGCCGTGCTGGACACGATAGACTTTGAAGGCTCGGGCAATTATGCGCAGGAATCCGCAGCACCAAAAATGATGCGGGCTGCAGCCATGTCGGCTGATGCTGCACAAGTCGAGGAGCCCAGTTTTGAGCCGGGAGAAACGACGTTGACCATGCAGGTCGTGGGTAAAGTCAGATTCCGTTGAGCTGTGACAGCTGGAGGCTGGAATGAAGTTGTATTAACGCGGTATTGACGTCGGATACAAATGCTCCGTACTTTCAATGCCGTGTTCTTCGTCGCAGTTTCACATGGCATTTTCTCTCTTCATCGCACTTGTTTCGCTATCTATCCATCGCATGCACTGAGTGTATGTGATGCGATTTCTTGCATTTTGCAGGATACGGGATTTATCTGACGCACCTGATGTGCGGACTGCCGCAGGCATTGCCCGTCTGATACACTATCGACTCCTGATTTTCCATCAAAAACCGCCACTTAAAGACGGGATTCGCATGCCAAGTTTCAATCGTCGAAAAGCGAAAAACAGTAATTCCACTTTCCCCCGGGTACGCCCTCTGGGCAAGCTCGCGCGTGGCCCGCAAGTGCTGCTGCAAGGGGAGGAGAGTGAGTCGGTTACACCTGCACCCAAAGGACGCAGACGTGGTATCTATCTGCTGCCGAACGCGTTTACCACGGCGGGATTGTTTTGCGGCTTTTACGCCATAGTCATGGCCATGGGGCAAAAATTCGATTACGCAGCCATTGCTATCTTTGCCGCGATGCTGCTGGACGCAATCGATGGCCGTGTGGCGCGCCTGACGAATACGCAAAGCGAATTTGGCGCACAATACGATAGTCTGGCAGACATGGTGTCCTTCGGTGCCGCGCCGGGATTGGTCGCGTATATCTGGGCATTGCAGGATTTGGGCAAGCTGGGCTGGCTGGCGGCATTTGTGTATTGTGCCGGCGGTGCCTTGCGCCTTGCGCGCTTCAACACGAATATCGGGGTGGTCGATAAACGCTACTTCCAGGGTTTACCCAGCCCGGCTGCGGCAGCACTGGTCGCCGGCTTTATCTGGCTGATGCAGGACCTCGGCTATGCCGGCAATGAATTGAGTTGGGCCGCCTGGACGATTACTTTGTATGCCGGTTTGACGATGGTGACCAACGTGCCGTTCTATAGCTTCAAGGACATCAACTATCGTAAATCGGTGCCCTTCATCGCCATCTTCGTGATCGTGCTGGCCTTCGTCGCAATTGCCGGCGATCCGCCGAAAGTACTGTTCGGCCTGTTCGTGTTGTACGGTTTGTCCGGCTATGTGATTTATTTCTGGCGTCTGGCCAAGGGCCGGCCGGTCAGCATCATACAAACCGAGCACGACGAGCATTGATGCAGGAATAATTTGGCACCGCCTTGTTTAAGGTTGTGCAATTCATTTAAATGTGAGCCTGGGCTCAGGAGTGCAATATGGCAGTCGATTCAAATAAACTGATTATTTTTGATACCACCTTGCGCGATGGCGAACAGTCGCCGGGTGCATCGATGACCAGGGATGAAAAAATCCGCATCGCCAGACAGCTGGAGCGTCTGAAGGTCGATATTATCGAAGCCGGTTTTGCTGCCGCCTCACAAGGTGATTTCGAATCAATCCATGCAATCTCCGGCATCATCAAGGATGCAACGGTTTGTTCTTTGTCGCGCGCCAACGATAAGGATATCGCGCGTGCAGCAGAGGCGCTGAAACCGGCGGCAAGAAAGCGGATTCACACTTTTCTTGCGACTTCACCGTTGCATATGGAAAAAAAGCTGCGCATGACGCCGGATCAGGTATTCGAGCAAGCCAAGATCGCAGTGCGTTATGCACGGCAATTTACCGATGATGTCGAGTTCAGTCCGGAAGACGGCAGCCGTTCGGATATGGATTTTCTGTGTCGCGTGATTGAAGCTGTGATCAAGGAAGGTGCAACGACCATCAACTTTGCCGACACGGTTGGTTACGCCGTGCCTGAGTTGTACGGCAACATGCTGCGGACCTTGCGTGAGCGTATTCCGAATTCCGACAAGGCGGTCTGGTCAGTTCATTGCCACAACGATCTTGGCATGGGGGTTGCCAATTCGCTCGCCGGCGTCATGATAGGCGGCGCGCGCCAGGTTGAGTGCACGATCAACGGTTTGGGTGAGCGCGCAGGCAATACCGCGCTGGAAGAAATCGTGATGGCCGTGCGTACGCGCAAGGACTACTTCAATCTGGAAATTGGCGTCGATGCTACACAGATCGTCCCGACTTCCAAACTGGTTTCGCAGATTACCGGTTTTGCCGTGCAGCCGAACAAATCGGTGGTGGGTGCAAACGCATTTGCACATGCATCGGGGATACACCAGGACGGCGTGCTGAAGGCGCGCGATACCTATGAAATCATGCGTGCCGAAGACGTGGGCTGGTCTGCCAATAAAATCGTCCTGGGCAAGCTGTCAGGTCGCAATGCCTTCAAGCAACGTCTTGAGGAATTGGGGATCACCATGGAATCGGCTGCGGATACGGATGCCGCATTCATACGCTTCAAGGAACTGGCCGATCGCAAGTCTGAGATCTTTGATGAAGACATCATGGCCCTGGTATCCGACGAGCAGCATTCGCATGAACACGAATACTACAATTTCGTTTCCCTGACGCAGCAATCGTCCAGTGCAAGCAAACCTGTTGCCAGTGTCGTATTTTCGATGGGCGGCAAGGAAGAAATCTGCAAAGGTGAGGGCAATGGTCCGGTTGATGCAATCGTCAATGCCATTGAATCGAAAGTGGCAAGCGGGGCGGAATTGCTGCTGTTTTCAGTCAATGCGATTACTACCGGTACCGAATCCCAGGGCGAAGTCACGATGCGTTTGTCGAAGGCTGGTCGTATCGTCAATGGCGTCGGTGCGGATCTTGATATCGTCGTGGCCTCGGCAAAAGCCTACATCTCTGCGCTGAATAAATTGCATTCGAAGATAGAAAAGCTGAATCCTCAGCTTTAAATTCCGGACACATTCATCGTGCCGGCTGGTATGGCGAATATTTTGTTTTTTAAAGGCCTTGCTGAGAAGCAAGGCCTTTTTCTTTATGGACTTGTCGTCATCAACAAAAATAGTCTGCTTAGGTGCGCAAACGTACAGATCGACTGGAAACGACAGGAATACGATCGGTTAACTGTCGAGGATGGGGAGGGCCGGTTATACGGCAAAGGGGGGTGGCATGGATGCAAGCAAATCGCACTTCAGGGGCCTGATTTGGGCGAGCATCGCTATTGTCGTTTTTGCAGCCGTGGCTATCCTGATGATTGTTATCTGGTCGCCGCTGCTGCCTGAAGCGACTGCTGTCGATATGAGTCGGGATGACGCCAATGCGACATACGATTTTTTACCCTATATTGCTTTACATCAAACGGAATCCTGGCGTTACACCGTCGCTTTGAATGATCTCGTTGCGATTGCGTATTGCTCAAGATAAGCACGGATTCTCGTTACTGCATTGGCGTTGCGTGATTGCCTGACGTATTTGGGGGCACTAATGATGCGGCCTGTTCTGACGCCAACGCTGCAGTATGGATGGCATCCATGAACTGATCCGGTGCCATCGGTCTGCCCATCAGATAACCTTGCATTGCATCGCAGCCCAGTACTCTCAAATATGCCTGCTGTTCTTCGGTTTCGACGCCTTCTGCTACGATGTGCAGATTCAGCGAACGCCCCAAGGCGATGATTGCCGCAACGATGGATGAGTCATTGCTGCCTTGTGCCAGATCGCGTATGAAGCCTCTATCGATTTTCAATTCGGTGGCAGGCAGACGTTTCAGATAGAGCAGGCTGGAATAGCCTGTTCCGAAATCGTCGATGGAAATATCGATACCCAGGCCGGCAAGCTTGTCGAGTATCGTCAGACTTGCTTCAACGTCGTGCATCGCGGTCGATTCGGTTACTTCCAGAATCAGGCCGGACGCGGGAAAATTGTTCCGCGCCAGGGTGGTTTGTACAAGTTCGATCAGGTGATCGTTGCTGAATTGAACCGCTGATAAATTTACAGCCACTTTCCAGTGCTGATTTCCTTCGTCATGCCATATCCGCATTTGACGGCAGGCTTCATCCAATACCCACTCGCCTATCGGCACAATCAAGCCGGTCTTTTCTGCCAGCGCAATAAAATCGTCAGGCGCAATCATGCCGCGTGTCGGGTGTTGCCAGCGCAGGAGTGCTTCCGCGCCGACAACGATGCCATTCGGTGTGTTGAATTTTGGCTGATAGTGAAGCTTGAACTCCTTGCGTTCCAGCGCCAGGCGCAAATCCTGTATCACCTGCAACTGGTTATGCGCATTGGCGTTCATCGACGCTTCAAAAAAATGGTAACCGTTGCGCCCGGTACTTTTGGTGTGATACATCGCCGCATCCGCGTTGACCAGCAAGTCATGCGGAGTATGGCCGTCATCCGGATAAATGGTGATGCCGACACTGGCTGACACACCCAGGGTATGGAAATCAATCTCAAATGGTTGATTGATGATGTTGCACAGCTTGTCTGCCACCGAGGCGGCATCCTCCGGTTCTGTCACTTCAATCAGCAAAACGAATTCATCGCCGCCCAGACGCGCCGCCGTATCCTGCGCCCTGATGCTGCCGCGTATCCGTTGCGCCACTTCGATCAGCAGCATGTCGCCGATATGATGGCCGAGAGAGTCGTTGATGGCCTTGAAACCGTCGAGATCGATAAACATCAGCGCAAAGCGTGTGTGCGTGCGCTCAGCCTTGTGCAAAATTTGATTCAAGCGGTCTTCCAGCAAGGTTCGGTTCGGCAGTTTGGTCAGATTGTCTTGCAGAGCCTGCCGGGTTAATTCCTGATTGGCGACAGCCAGCGATTTGGCCAGCAAACTGGTTTGTGATTCGAGGCGCGTATCCAGCACCGAGGTAAGCAGTGCAATTGCCAGCACTGAAAGCGTTACGATAATGACGACCAAGGCCAGCCAGCCGGGGGGGATGCCTTCGCTAGCTGCAGTACAAATGCTGCCGAGCGGGAAGTTCGCGGCAGCCATGCCGGTGTAGTGCATGCCGATGATAGCGACACCCATCACCACTGCCGCCATCGCGCGCGCACGTTTCATGTGGGGCCTATTTTTTCGCAAGGTAAACGCTATCCATAGTGCAGCGCCCGAGGCTGCGATGGCGATCAGTATGGAGAGCGAGAATAGCAGCGGATTGTATTCAATGCCTGGCGTCATGCGCAAAGCCGCCATACCGGTGTAATGCATGGCGGCGATAGCGACGCCCATCAACAAGGCGCTTACGCTCAATTGCATAACAGGCAAAGTGGGTTGGCTGATGCGCCACAGTGCAAAACCGGAAGCCACAATCGCAATTGCCAGCGAAGTGATGGTCAGTGTTAAATCGTAGCCCAGAGCGATCGGTAGACGAAATGACAGCATGCCGATGAAATGCATGGACCAAATACCGACGCCCATAGCAAATGCGCCACCAGCCAGCCACAAGGCTGCAGCCTTGTGCTGGGTCGCATTGATGCGTTCCGCCATATCCAGCGCGGTATAAGACGCGAGGATGGCAACCAGCAAAGATATGAGAACCAGCAGGGTGTCGTAGTGTGCTGCGTAGTACGCTGTTAACATGGTAGAAGTTTCATTCACGCAATATTAAATAAACAAAACGACACGAAAATTGCTGTTTTCATGACAGGTATCGGATACGGCAGGAAAGTATTGCCAGACGAACAGCGAGCACGCACCACAATCAACGATCAAGCTCATGAGGATGTGTGTTGACAGAGTGGCAATTCGCGTTGTCAAGTGATGTCTGAAGGCGGAGCGTCAGGATGACAATGTCGAATGAAAAATATTCTTCATGGTGCTGTATGAGTAGAAACATTGTACCTTGCACGTCGGAAACACGTCGCGTGGGAAGCAATAGTTTGCATAAGTTTAGATTGTAAATATTCAACTGATTACCATCTTAAAACAGTAATAAAAATACACGCATGATGCCTCTATGTGCGATGTCGCACAGAGGTGGATGCATCTTTTCTTCATAGTGAATTGCAATGTCGGCACATCACTTGTCGGCGAACTTCGTGATAGCGATTCGATGGAAGCCTAATCTTTCCTGCTGAAAATACTGGATGCTGCGAACTGTATTTCAGACTGGGCGAACAAGCTTCTCATCTCCTTAAGCCTGCGTTAAAAACGCGATGTTTTGAAAGGAACTGTGATGCATAACGACGTAATCTCTACTCTCAACGACCTGATTGAAACCTGTAAAGACGGTGAAGAAGGATTTAAAAGCTGTGCCGAGGATCTCGGTGATTCACAACTCAAACAAACACTGCTGGCCTATGCATCGAATTGCTCTGAATCTGCACGTGAATTGACTGCCCTGGTTATCGCCCATGGTGGCGAACCAGAAACAAAAAGCAGCCTGGCTGGCACCTTGCATCGCCGCTGGATTGATATCAAATCTGCTGTTATGGGCAAGGACGAGAAGGCCGTGTTGAACGAATGCGAGCGCGGTGAAGACGTCGCGAAAAAAAGCTACCGTCGTGCACTGGAAAAAGATCTTCCTCTTGATGTAAAAGTGGTGATCGAACGTCAGTATCAAGGTGTACTGAAAAACCATGATGCAATCAAGATTCTGCGTGATCGGGCACACGCAGCTACATCGTAAAAACAGGAATGCGTTCGTTTGGACGCGCTCTTTCTCTTTCATTCAAGTTTCAGAACTCAAGGAGCATCAACATGGCAGAAGCAAGAATAGAGGCAGTTAGCGATGATCTGAAGGCATTGTCGCAGGACGCAAAAAAAATGGCACGTGAAGCACAAGAGAGCCTGCTGCAGAAAAACGGCGAATTGAGTGCGAAATGTGTAGAGTTTTTTAACTCCGCCGTTGCTGCTGCGAAGGAAGTGCCAGCCGTAGCAGTTGCAAAAACCAAGGAAGTAGCGGTATCCACCGACGAATATGTGCATCACAATCCATGGCGTGCGGTAACGCTGTCGGCCGGCGTCGGTGTGTTGCTTGGATTGTTGCTCGCAAAAAAATAGCGGACACAGAACACAGCCTCTGGGTTTGAAGGACTCCTGATCCTGTTGCATGCAACAGGATTTTTTTATGGCGCCTGGTGTTTGCCGGCGGGTGGATAAAACGAAATTTTGTGGCTGATGGCGCTGCCTTGCGCATAGCCGATACCGATTTTTTTCAACTTGTCCAGGGTGATTTCATCCTCGACGTTTTGCGCGATGGTTTCAATGCCCATCACGCTGCTGATATTCTGTATCGCTTCAATTTTGGCACAATCGACCAGATCATTTGCCATGCCTTTGACATAGCTGCCATCGATTTTCAGGAAGTCCACGTTCAGATGCTTGAGATAGGCAAACGAAGACATGCCGCTGCCAAAATCGTAGAGCGCAATCTGGCAGCCCAGTGGTTTCAGTTTCCCTATGAAGTGCAGTGCGCGCGTCAGATTCGTGATGGCGGTGGTTTCTGCAATGGCAAAACAGATGGTCTGGTAAGGCAGCGCGTAATGAACGAACTGTTCCTGAATGAAATCGACGAAGCTCTCATCGTCCAGGGAGTTGCTGGAAACCCTGATTAGCATCACATGCGGATGAGCATCGCGCGCATTGCGAATGGTTGCCGCGTGCTGCGCAAAAGTAGTGCGTATGATCCAGCGATCAATGGTCGGCATGAAATGATAACGTTCCGCTGCAGGCAGGAAGGCGGATGTTGGAATCAATCGACCGAACTCGTCTGCCATGACCAGGGTCAATTCATCAAACAAAAAATCTTTTTGATCGGAACGAATGTTGACGATGCGCTGTGCGAGCAGATGGAATCGATCATTTTCAAATGCTTTCTGAATGCGCTCGTTCCATTTTACTTCCCCTTCGCGTACCGCCAGTTGGTGATCTTCCGGACGATAAATATGCACGCGATTACGACCCGCATCCTTGGCGACATAACATGCGGTGTCGGCAGCACTTAACAGATCCGGCAAGGACAATGCATTGGTATTGAAGTTGACCAGACCGATGCTGACGCCGATCGGGAATATTTTGTCTTGCCAGACAAAATGAAAATCGCAAATTGTCTGCCGCAGTTTTTCCGCAATGCGAATTGCCGACTCAGGCGAACAATTTTCGAGAAAGGCGCCGAATTCATCGCCACCCAGGCGTGCCAGCGTATCGCTGTCGCGCACCAGGGGTTGCAACAGGGCAGTGATCTGCCGCAGCAATTCATCGCCGGCACTATGACCGCAGGTATCGTTGACGATCTTGAATTGATCCAGGTCGAGATACAACAGCGCATGCTGCTTGGATTGGCGCGCCAGTGTATCGATAGCCAGTTCCAGCCGGCGTTCGAATTCGCGGCGATTGAACAGGCCGGTCAGCGGATCGTGTGCCGCCTGATGCGACAGCTGAATCGCCAGTTTGCGCGAATCACTGACGTCGTGGAATACCAGCACCACACCGATGATCAGGCCTTCACGATTGCGTATCGGTGCGGCGGAATCTTCCACTGCATATTCGATGCCGTCGCGACTGAGCAGCACGGTATCCTTGATCAGTTCTACATTGCTTTGCTGCTGCAGCACCAGTTCGACCGGGTTTAATACCGGCTCGCGTGTGTACCCGTTGAGGATCTTGAACACGCGCGTAGAGGGCAGCCCGACTGCTTCTATATTGCTCCAGCCGGTCAGCGCTTCTGCAACCGGATTCATGTACTCGATATTGCCCAGCTTGTCGGTTGTGATCACGGCGTCCGCAATCGATTCCAGCGTGACTTGCGCGCGTTCCTTTTCCGCGAACAGAATCGCCTGCGACAATTCGCGGTCGGATTCATGCTGTTGCAGCGATATCACCATGCTGTCGAAGGCACGCGCCAGCTGGCTGATTTCTTCTTTGCCATACTTGATGCCGGTACGTGCATCAAGATCTCCGGCCGCGATTTTATTTGCTGTTTTTACCAGCGCCTTGACGCGCCGCAGGATAATCACGTCGCCGACAAACCAGGCAGCCAGCAAGGCCAGCAGGGCGATGATGGCCAGGGTGCTCAGTTCCATCATTTGCAGATGATTGGCGGGAGCAACGATGTCCTTGACCGGAATGCCGATGCTGACTTTGAAGTTGGAAATGTTATTGGTGCCGATCGGTGCGAAAGCGTGCAAGCGTGTGATGCCGTCGCTATCGGTCAATTCCGAGGTGCCAAAGCCGACCTTGATCATGACGTCAAACAAGGCTTGCGAGGCGCGTGTTCCTATCCATTTTTCCGGCTCGGGTCGTCTGGCGATGATGGTGCCGTTGCCATCGGCCGTAATGAGTACTGCTCCGTCGGGTAATGCGATGTCGCTGACAAAGCGATCGAGATAACTCAAATCAAGTGCCGCAAAAATGACGGCTTGTACGACCCCGTTATTGTCGAACACGGGATAGCTCAGATTGATTGCGTGTTTGCGCGTGTCGTTGCCAAATACATAGTCGCCGGTTGCAAATGCACGATCCTGTATTGAGCGTTTGAAATGGGGACGACCGGCTAGATTGAATTTATCGCCCAGCGGCACGGCGCTGCAACTGACGCTGCCATCCAGTTGAGCCAGGCCGAAGTTAACGTAGCCTTCGTTTTTTCTCAGGATGCCGGCGAGGAATTGGTTGCAGGTTTTTGCGTCACCGCGCAATTCCGGTATGGTCGACAGTACACTTAATAATTGTTGCGCGCCTTCGATGGAACGTGCTTCGCTGGTGGCGGCCAGTTGTGTCAGTTGTTGCAGATTGTCTTCCGCCATGTGTATGGCTTGTTGTCTTTCTTTCCATGCGCCGTACACGGTCAGAATGACGGGTGGCACAATGGCAAGCAACACTAATACGAGCAAGCGGACGCGCAAGCTGTCGAAATTGAAATATGAGCGCAATGGTTTTTTCAATGCATGTACTTTTTTAAATGATTAACGGCTTAACAGGAGGGAAATGAGCATGCCCGGATTGCGTAGTCCGGGCCGGAACGTTTTGGGTATGTAACTCTGCCCGCTTCCCCTCGTGGTTCAGACTGGGGCAGAGCGGAAAGAGTTTCCGTAAAAAATCAATCCGGGAAGAAAATCTTGCGCTTGCCAGCGCTTGCTGCCGGAGTCAGACGGCTCGCCGCATTTTCTTGACAGTGTAATCCTTGATTTCCTGGGCTGGTTTGACGAGCTTGACGATGGCTAACGTGCAATTGTCTGCCTTGCTGCCCGCTGCCCGTTCACGTGCCTTGCTGATCAGCATTTCACATGCCTTGCGACTGGTATTCATGGCAGTGGCCGCTCCCAGTTCCGCTTCGCTGAAATACTGCCAGAGACCGTCGGTACAGAGCAGGAAGGAGTCGCCGGCTTTCAAGCCGTCACGCCGGTTGAGGCTCAAGGTGAAATCGTTACTGCTGCTACCGAGTACGTTAACCAGCAGATTGGCCAGCAAGGGATCTCTGGCTTTTTCTTCATCCAGCCTGTTTTCGGCTTTCAACTGCTCGAGATAGGAATGATCGGTAGTGCGTTTGGTGCAGTTCGGCCCATCGAAACAGTACAGTCGCGAATCGCCCGCATGCGCCCAGATTGCTGAATTCTGTGGCGTGATGATCAGTAGAACAACGGTGCTGTGCGGTTTCTTGTCGGAAGACATGGCCGATAATTTGATGACGGTGTCGGCTTCGTGCGCAATGGTGTGCAGAATCTCTTCTACCGTATCGGTCAGTGGCGAAAATCGCTCGAAAATTTGTTGGGCGGTGCTGACGACCTGTTCTGCCGCCAGTGCGCCGCCAGACAGGCCGCCCATGCCGTCGGCTATCACCGCCAGCATATAGCCGGGCGCCTTGGGAGCCGCAAATAATGCGACTCTATCCTGTTGTTCTTCGCGATCGCCAATATGTTGGCCGGTTCCTGCTTCTATCTTGTATTGGCTCATACGTCTGGGTGGATTAAACTATACGGGTGAGTTTGTTGCGTTTGATTATTGCATGCAGGCTCTGCACACAGTCAAATGCATGCTTTTTAAATTGTAATAATTTTATACAATCATTTTGAAGCAGCGCGATGCAGGGCGCTTCTATGTGAAACCCGTTGTTTTTTATAGGTGTTTTGGCGTCAGCGCATGGGCATGCTCCCAGACGACGAAGCTTAAGGTATGCATCCGCTGTATTTACTTATCGGAAGCACCCATCGAATGCATCATTGCCAAGAATGACAATATGACCATTAGTTCTCCGCAAGCCATTCATCAACGCATTGTTGAACTTGAAGTCGAGCACCGTGATCTGGATCAGGTAATTGAAACCCTGATCCGTGACGGACGGCATGAAGAGTTACAATTGCGTCGTTTAAAAAAGCGCAAACTGCAGCTGAAAGACAATATCACCCTGCTCAGGATGCAGCTGGTGCCGGATATTCCGGCCTGATGGCGCATTGGTGATGATTGATCTGCTGTGCGTCTGCCTTGCCGGCAGCGAATCCTAGATTTTTAACGTATTTCCAAAGCACTTACCTTGACCGCCGAATCTTCTGCATTGCCTGTAGTCGCC
The DNA here is from genome assembly GCA_000026125.1 of Herminiimonas arsenicoxydans. Classification (GTDB taxonomy): domain Bacteria; phylum Pseudomonadota; class Gammaproteobacteria; order Burkholderiales; family Burkholderiaceae_D; genus Oxalicibacterium; species Oxalicibacterium arsenicoxydans. The sequence goes on from CU207211.1 coordinate 1,270,970, forward strand.
ACACACGATGCCGAAATCGATCAGTTGTTTGGTGTTGATAGCCCGCTCGGTCATGCGGTCGGCGGTTTCCGTCCGCGCCAGTCGCAAACTGAAATGGCCAAGGCGATTGCCCATGCGATAGTCCATCAAAGCACCCTGATCGCGGAAGCCGGCACCGGTACCGGAAAAACCTTCGCCTATCTGGTGCCGTCGCTGCTGTGGGGCGGCAAGGTCATCATCTCGACCGGTACCAAGAACCTGCAGGACCAGCTTTTTCTGCGCGATATCCCGACGGTGCGCAAAGCGCTGGGCGCGCCGGTTTCGGTCGCCTTGCTCAAGGGGCGGGCCAACTACGTTTGTCATTTCCATCTGGAACGCACCTTGCAGAATGGCCGGCTGACCTCGCGCGACGATGTCGGTTATCTGCGTGAAATTTCCCGCTTCATGAAAACCACCAGTTCGGGCGACAAGGCCGAACTGTCGAAAGTCCCGGAAACCGCGCTGGTGTGGAATCTGGTGACATCCACGCGCGACACCTGCATGGGCGCCGAGTGCCAGTACTACCAGGATTGCTTTGTGATGAAGGCACGTAAGGAAGCGCAGCAGGCCGACGTGGTGGTGGTCAATCATCATCTGTTCTTTGCCGACGTGGCACTGAAAGACACCGGTGTGGCCGAATTGCTGCCATCTGCGAACACGATTATTTTCGATGAGGCGCACCAGTTGCCGGAGACGGCGACGCTGTTTTTCGGCGATACGATTTCAACTTCCAACGTGTTGGAGCTGTGCCGCGACGTATTGGCAGAAGGCTTGTCGCATGCGCGCGATGGCGCCGATTGGGCGGGCGTCGTGAGCAAGGTCGAACGCGCTGCGCGGGATTTGCGACTGACTTTCCCGCAGGATATCGTGCGCCTCGCGGTCAATCAGATCGCACCGTCCAGCCTGTTTTTCCCTGCGCTGGAAACACTGAAGGATGAACTGGACGGCATGATTTCGGTTCTGCAAAAGCAGGCTGAGCGGGCCGAGACGATAGAACAGTGTCGTGTGCGCGGGATTGAAATCGCGACCAGGCTGGATGCGTGGAACAAGCCCAAGGGCGAAGTGATCATCGGGCAGGAAAGCGTGTTGTGGGTGGAAGCGTTTTCATCGTCGCTGCAACTGCACCAGACGCCGCTGTCGATTGCGCCTATTTTCAACAAGCAGCGTGAGGGCGTACCGCGCACATGGATATTTACTTCCGCCACGCTGGCGGTGAAAAACGATTTCAATCACTACAGCGCGCAAATGGGTTTGTGGGACGAGCCGGCGCATTCCTGGCCGAGCCCTTTCGATTACGATAGCCAGGGTTTGCTGTATGTGCCTACCGGCCTGCCGCAGCCGAATTCGCCTGACTATACGGATGCCGTTATCGATGCCGCACTCCCTGTAATAGAAGCAGCAGGCGGCGGCGCATTTTTTCTGTGCACGACGATACGCGCAGTCAATCGCACAGCCGAACGTTTGCGGGAAGAATTCGAGCGCCGCAAACTGCCGTTCCCGCTGATGGTGCAGGGCGAAGCCGGACGAACCGAATTGCTGGACCGTTTTCGTGCCGCCGGCAATGCGGTATTGATCGGAAGTCAGAGTTTCTGGGAGGGCGTCGATGTGCGCGGCGATGCGCTGTCGGTGGTCATCATCGATAAACTGCCATTTTCCCCGCCTGACGATCCGGTGCTGGCAGCGCGCATCGAAGCGCTGGAACGCAAGGGCATGAACGGTTTCATGCATCACCAGTTGCCTGCTGCGATCATCAACCTGAAGCAGGGCGCCGGCCGCCTGATTCGGGATGAAACGGATCGCGGCATACTGATGATTTGCGATCCGCGCCTGATTGCCAAGCCCTATGGCAAGCGCATCTGGCAAAGTCTGCCGCCGTTCAAGCGCACGCGTGAGCTGGATGTGGTGCGTACATTTCTTGCTTCGATGGAGGTCGTGCTGGATGCAGCGGAATAAACTGTTACATGATGCGGCACGTTTTTCCGTTGCTTGAGCGGACATGAAAGCCAGTTCGGAAAGCCATATTGCTTCAGGTAAAATTCACTCATGAAAATTCTTATCAGTAACGATGACGGCTATCTTGCACCGGGACTCATAGCATTGGCTGATGCGCTGGCGCCGATTGCCGATATCGTCGTCGTGGCACCCGACAGCAACCGCTCCGGCAGTTCCAATTCGCTGACGCTGGACCGGCCCTTGTCGGTCTACCAGGCATCCAACGGTTTCTATTTCATTAACGGCACGCCGTCCGATTGCGTTCATATTGCGCTGACCGGCATTATGAGTTTCCGGCCCGACCTGATCGTTTCCGGTATCAATCAGGGACAAAACATGGGTGATGACACGCTCTATTCCGGTACGGTGGCGGCGGCAACCGAAGGACATCTGTTCGGTATTCCGGCCATTGCGTTTTCACAGCTCGAAAAGGGATGGGCCGAGCTCAAGTCTGCGGCACGGGTAGCGCGCGATATTGTCGAGCGCCGTTTCGAGACCTTGCCCGAGAATTTTTTGCTCAACGTCAACATTCCCAATTTGCCTTATGAACAATTGAAACCTGCGGTCGCCACGCGTCTGGGCCGGCGCCATCAGTCCGAAGCCGTAATCAAGGCGCAGGACCCGCATGGCCGCGATATTTACTGGATAGGCCCTTCCGGTGGACAAAAGGATGCCGGCGAGGGCACCGATTTCCATGCCACGGCCCAGGGTCATGTGTCGATTACGCCCTTGCAGATCGATCTGACGCAAAATGCGCAACTGGCGGCCTTGAAGAAAGTTTTGGCATGACGGACAAGGCCAAGCGTTTTCCACTGTCGCTTTCCTCCCTTTCGGAAAAAGCACCACGCAACGGTGCGCGCAGCGATCCTCAGCATGTTGCGGGAAAGACTGCTACGCCGCAGACGGCGACGCTGAATGCCTCCCGGCACGGCAAAGCACCGGTAGTACCACGGCAGCAGGACGTACCGCACAAGATCGCCGCGCCGACTGCGCCGCGTAGCGCATCGCTGGTGTCGGATGCGATCCGCAAGGCCATGACGGCGCGCGTGGCCAAACAGGGGGTGACAGACAGCAAGGTGCTGGCGGCGATGGAAGCGGTGCCGCGTCATTTGTTCATGGAGCCGGCGTTGGCCAGCCAGGCGTATATCGATGCTTCGTTGCCAATTGGCTATCACCAGACAATCTCGCAGCCGTATATCGTGGCAAGAATGATTGAAGTCATGCGGAACAATAGCAATGCCGGCGTACTCAATTGTGTTCTGGAAATTGGCACGGGCTGCGGTTATCAGGCGGCGGTGCTGTCGCTAGTGGCCAAGGAAGTCTATTCCATCGAACGCATCAAGGGTTTGCACGAACTGGCGAAATCCAACTTGCGGCCCATGCGCGTGGCAAATATCCGCTTGCATTACGGAGATGGTATGCTTGGCCTGCCTCAGGCAGCGCCGTTTGACGGCATTATTTTGGCCGCCGCCGGACTGGAAGTGCCGCAGGCCTTGCTGGAACAACTGACAATAGGCGGCCGACTGGTTGCCCCGGTTGGCGACCGTCATCAGGTTCTGCAACTGATAGAGCGCGTCAGCAAATTTGAATGGAAAAGTTCGACGCTGGAGGATTGCCATTTTGTGCCGCTCCGTCCGGGTACCGTAACTTGATCGTAACGACCAAACACCGCTGTAGATAATTGAACGTAAAGAGAATGAAAAAATTTAGAATCACACTGCTGGTATTGCTGGTCGGCTCGCTTGCCGCCTGCGGCACCACGCATCGCGCCGCACCTGTCACCGAACGCACCATAGGTGGCGCGAGCACGGCAAAAAATACAGCAGACGACCGGAATTTTTATACCGTCAAAAAAGGCGATACCTTGTATCGCATCGCGCTGGATTTCGGGCAAAGTTATAGTGAGCTCGTTACCTGGAACAAGCTGGCCAATCCAAACGACATCAAGGTCGATCAGGTGCTGCGCGTGGCGCCGCCCGACGCTCCCGCTGCACGTAGCGGCGGTGCGCAAACCGGCGCGGTAGCGACCGGATCCGGTGCCGAGGCACGCCCCCTTTCAGCACCGGCCGCTAGCACGGCCGGCAACAAAACCAGTCCGCGCGGCGAAAAGCGTCCCTATTCTGATAGCACGCTGGCCGACATGCAAAAGCCGGAAGGCGCGGCGGTAACCACGCCGCCCAAGGCGGTTGCGTCTAGCGACAAACCGGCAGAAATCCCTGCTGCCGCGGCAACTGGCGCAGAGTACGAAACCGTATCGTGGATGTGGCCAGCCGAGGGCAAGCTCGTTGCCACCTTTGACGATAACAAGAAAGGTATCGATATAGCCGGCAAGTCGGGACAGCAGGTGCTGGCGGCCGGCGCGGGCAAGGTGATGTATGCAGGTAGCGGGATTCGCGGTTACGGCAACCTGGTTATCGTCAAGCATACGAGCACGCTGCTATCTGCCTATGCGCATAACAAGATAATTCACGTGAAAGAAGGCCAGAGCGTCAGCAAAGGACAGAAAATTGCAGATATGGGTGATTCCGATGCCGATAGCGTGAAGCTGCATTTTGAAATTCGCCAACAAGGAAAGCCGGTCGATCCTTCCAAATTTTTACCTAGCCGCTAATGAACCACAATCGAAACGCCCAGGCGGACGATGAAGAAAACGCGGGAGCTGTACCCGTAGAGCTATCGTTTCAGCCCGTTGATGATGAAGAGAAAGCGGACGATGCCGACCAGGGGAGTGATGACGTCGAATCGCATGAGCCGGAGGCGCTTGAAGTTGCCGGCATTGATGAACTGAAAAAGGTTCTTTCCAGCGAGCTTTCCACCGACGCAACCCAGCATTACCTGAACCAGATAGGCGCTCGCCCCTTGCTGACGGTGCCAGAGGAAGTACATTTTGCCACGCTGGCCAAGCAGGGGAATTTTGCTGCGCGTCAGAAAATGATAGAACACAATCTGCGCCTGGTAGTGTCGATTGCCAAGCACTACATCAATCGCGGCGTCGTTCTACTCGATCTGATCGAAGAAGGCAATCTGGGTTTGATGCGTGCGATCGACAAATTCGAGCCGGAGCGCGGATTTCGCTTTTCAACCTATGCCACCTGGTGGATACGTCAAAGCATAGAGCGCGCGATCATGAATCAGGCGCGTACGGTACGCCTGCCGGTACATGTAGTGCGCGAACTGAACCAGACTCTGCGCGCCAAGTTTCATCTTGAGGCGCAACATCACGACGGCAAGGATGCGACGGCGGAAGATATCGCCCATCTGGTTGAGCGCAGTGTCGAGGATGTGCAGGATATTCTCGCACTGTCCGAGCATGCCAGTTCGCTGGATGCACCGCTGGATGGCGATCCGCAGTCCAGTCTGATGGATCTGCTGCAGGGCGACCATGCGAACGATCCCGATGTGCTGGCCGAGCATCAGGAAATGATCGTGCTGGTGCGTGACTGGCTGGACAAATTGTCGGACAAGCAGCGCCTGGTCATCACGCGTCGCTTCGGTCTGGATAACGACGACCCGGCCACGCTGGAAGAGCTGGCGACAGAAATGCATGTGACGCGCGAACGGGTGCGGCAAATCCAGCAGGAAGCACTGGTCAAGCTGAAACGTTCGCTGGCCAGGACAGGGGTAAGCAAAGACTCTTTGCTATAGCCGGGCTGAGACAGAGGCGGCACATGCTGTGTGCCGTGCATGTGCGCAGTTTGCTATCATCCGGTTCTTTTGATTTTCGCCTTCTTCTTTAACGCTAGCCGTTCCCGGCCGGCTCACCTGATTCAACTCCTATGCAGCAAACAATTATCGATATCGAATCCCTCGACATGGAAGCGCGAGGCGTAGGCCATCTTCAGAATGAAGATGGTACTCAGGGCAAAGTTATTTTCGTCGAAGGCGCCTTGCCCAAGGAACGCGTCGTCTATTCATCCTATCGCAAGAAAGCGAACTGGGAAGCGGCGAAAATGATGGTCCTGCTCAAGGAGTCGTCATTGCGCGTCCAGCCGAAATGCGCGTATTTCGGCATTTGCGGTGGTTGTTCGATGCAGCATCTGGAGCCGACGGCACAGGTTGCCATGAAGCAGCGCATCCTCGAAGATAACTTGAAACACATCGGCAAGGTCAAGGCGGAAACCATGTTGCGTCCGATACATGGACCAACCTGGGGGTATCGTTACCGCGCCCGTATTTCAGTGCGTAATGTGCCGAAAAAAGGCGGGGTGCTGGTTGGCTTCCATGAAAGGAAATCGTCCTTCATTACCGATATGAAAACCTGCGAAATACTGCCGGCAAACGTATCGGCGATGCTGGTGCCTTTGCGGCATCTGATCGGATCGTTATCCATCATCGATCATCTGCCGCAAATCGAATTGGCCATTGGTCAGGGCGAACAAGACAAAATTACCGCGTTGGTGCTGCGCATCATGGCGCCCTTATCGGCCGAGGATGACGTTAAGCTCAAGGCATTTGCCGATGAATACAAGGTGCAATGGTGGTTGCAACCGGCTGGGCCGGATAGTGCCTATCAATTCTATCCGGAGGATGAGAATCTGCATTATTCCCTGCCTGAATTCGGCATAAAAATGCCGTTCAAGCCGACCGATTTTACGCAGGTGAATCATCAAATCAACAGAGTGTTGGTGGCGCGCGCCTTGCGCCTGCTGGATGCGCAAGCGACGGATCGGATCGCCGATCTGTTTTGCGGCTTGGGTAATTTCACGCTGCCGATTGCAACGCAGGCGGGCGAGGTTGTCGGCATCGAGGGCAGCACCACGCTGACCGAGCGTGCGCTGGAAAATGCCGTAGCTAATGGGCTAGCCGGCAAAACAGCCTTCTATTCACGCAATCTGTTTGAAGCGAAAACGGATGATTTCATCGCGCTGGGAAAATTCGATCGCATGTTGATCGATCCGCCGCGCGATGGTGCGCTGGCAGTATGCGAAGCTCTGGCCGGACTGAATGCCGTGCGACCGGATTTGCTGCCGAGTCGTATCGTCTATGTTTCATGCAACCCTTCGACGCTGGCACGCGATGCAGCGGTACTGGTGAATGAGGGGCCGTATGTACTGAAAAATGCAGGCGTGGTGAATATGTTCCCGCATACTTCGCATGTGGAATCGATGGCAGTTTTCGAATTGAAGGAAACTGCCGGTGAGGCGGCCGACGCAAAGATTTGATCAGGCATTTTCCAAAATGCTCACGCATAAAAAAAGCCGACTCATCAGTCGGCTTTTTTGTGTGCGTCCGCTATCAGTCGCGTTCGCCACCGAAAATTCCCAGCAGGGAGAGCAGGTTGGCAAAAATATTATATACGCTCAGGTAGATGCCCAGAGTTGCAGTGACGTAATTGGTTTCGCCGCCATTGATGATGCGCTGTACGTCGTACAGGATGAAGGCCGAGAATATGCCGATGGCGACGACCGAGATTGTCAGTTGAAGCGCCGGCAGTTGCAGCCAGATATTGGCGATGGCCGCTACGATGATCACCAGTACGCCCATGAACAGCCATTTTCCCAGGCCCGAAAAATCGCGCTTGGAAACGGTGGCAACCGTGGCCATTACACCCAGAATGGCTGCCGTGCCGCCAAAAGCGGTCATGATCAGCGAAGTGCCGTTGGCAAAGCCGAGTATGTGGCCAATCAGGCGCGACAGCATCAAACCCATGAAAAAGGTGAAGCCAAGCAAAAGCGCTACGCCCAGACCCGAGTTCTTGAATTTTTCAATGGCATAGAAAAAGCCGAAGGCTATGGCCAGGAAAACCATCATGCCCATGAAAGGGCTGGCGGCGAAGAATGCAAATTTGAATTGCACGCCCAGCCAGGCACCCAGCACGGTGGGTATCATCGATAAGGCAAGTAGCCAGTACGTATTGCGCAGAACACGATGTCTGGTTGACGTAATGTCGTAGGTGGACCCGTAGGTCTGCTGTAAATTGCTCATGTTTCCTCCAGTTAATATCAAGCTCGCATTGTTGCCAAGCAGCTTCTTGACATGTCCATAGTATAAACGCTTCTGTTCTTAACGCTATCCTCACATAAAAACCAGTGTTTCTGCTCGAAGTGCAAGGTACTTTCATGCTAGAATTAAAGGTTAGTTGAAATATCATATTTTTGTCTTAACCCTTTCATTTTATTGGAGTTTTTTCAGATGGCAATCGAACGCACCCTGTCGATTATTAAACCCGACGCAGTCGCTAAAAACGTAATCGGTCAGATTTATTCCCGTTTCGAAGGCGCTGGCCTGAAAATCATCGCTGCCCGCATGGCGCAATTGTCACGCGCAGAAGCAGAAGGTTTCTATGCTGTTCACAGCGCCCGTCCTTTTTTCAAGGATCTGGTCGATTTCATGATTTCCGGTCCTGTAATGATTCAGGTTCTGGAAGGCGAAAACGCAATCGCCAAGCACCGCGACCTGATGGGTGCAACCGATCCGAAGAAAGCTGAAAAAGGCACGATCCGCGCCGATTTCGCCGACTCGATCGACGCTAATGCCGTGCACGGTTCCGATGCAGAAGAAACAGCGAAAGTTGAAATCGCTTACTACTTCCCTGCATTGAATGTGTATTCGCGTTAATTTGGAATTGCCGTTCTGCGCAGGTTTTCATCTGCTCTCTGGACGGCGTGAAATGGCTTTATGACGACGACTCTCACCAATTTGCTGGATTTGGATCCTGCGCAGCTCATCGCTTATTGCGGCGAGTTGGGTGAGAAGCCGTTTCGTGCCAAGCAATTGCAGCGCTGGATACATCAATTCGGTGCCAGTGATTTCGACGCAATGACGGATCTGGCGAAGTCGCTGCGCGACAAGCTGAAAACGCGTGCGATGATTGCTGCGCCAGCCGTGATTTCCGATCACACCTCTTCCGACGGCACTCGCAAGTGGCTGATCGATGTGGGGCAGGGCAATGCAGTCGAGACTGTCTTTATTCCCGAAGAAAACCGCGGCACCCTGTGCATCTCGACACAGGCGGGTTGCGCGGTAAATTGCCGGTTTTGTTCAACTGGAAAGCAAGGTTTTAACCGCAATCTGTCGGTGGGCGAAATTATCGGCCAGCTGTGGATGGCGGAATTTGAATTGCGCAGAACCAAAGGTATCGAGCCCGGCCCGAAAGGCGAACGCCAGATCACCAATGTGGTGATGATGGGAATGGGCGAACCCTTGCTGAATTACGAGCCGACCGTTACCGCCCTCAAGCTGATGCTGGACGACAATGCCTATGGCCTGTCGCGTCGTCGCGTGACGCTGTCGACCAGCGGCGTTGTGCCGATGATAGACAAGCTGTCGCAGGATTGCGCAGTGGCGCTGGCAGTGTCGCTGCACGCGTCGAACGATGCCTTGCGCGACGGCTTGGTGCCCTTGAACAAGAAGTATCCGTTGCAGGAATTGATGGCAGCGTGCAAACGCTATCTGGAGTTTGCGCCGCGTGATTTCGTGACCTTTGAATATTGCATGCTGGATGGCGTCAACGACAGTGATCAGCATGCGCGCGAACTGCTGACGCTGGTGCGCGATGTGCCATGCAAATTCAACCTGATTCCCTTCAATCCATTTCCGGAGTCCGGTCTGACGCGCTCCAATAATCCTCGGATCAAGGCATTTGCCCAGGTACTGATGGATGGTGGACTCGTCACGACGATACGCAAGACGCGCGGCGATGATATCGACGCTGCATGCGGTCAGTTGGCGGGCGAGGTGCAGGATCGTACGCGAGTGCAGGACCGGATGAAAAAAATGGCCGAATACCAGGAAAAATTCGGCAAGAATTTTGGACGTATTGTGGAGATTCCATCTTGATGACAGCACGCCGATTTACCTGGTTGGGGGCATCGCTTCTGAGTGCGGCCCTGTTGGCAGGATGCGTATCCAGCCCCGCAGTCAAACAGGATGGCGAGCTGGCGGTCAGTTCCGACAAGGCCGATAGACAGAAGCGTGCAGCGATTCGTCTGCAACTGGCGATCGGCTATTACCAGCAAGGGCAGATGAATATCGCGCTGGATGAAATCAAACTCGCCTTGCAGACCGATTCCGAATTTGCCGATGCTTACAGCATGGCTGGATTGATTTACATGGATATGGGCGAGACGCGGCTGGCGGAAGAAAACTTTACGCGCGCCATTCGGCTGGCACCTAACGATCCGGATTTAAGCAATAACTATGGCTGGTTCCTGTGCCAGAACGGTCGCGCCAGTCTATCGATTGCCTATTTTGAAGCAGCTATTCGCAACAAGGCATATCAGTCGCCTGCCAAGGCTTTGAATAATGCCGGAACGTGCAGCATGATCCTGAAGGATGCTGCTGCAGCGGAGCGCTATTTTAACGAGGCCTTCCGTTACGAGCCGGGCAATCCGACGACGAATACGAATCTGGCGCGCATGAATTACGATCGTGGCGATTTCGAGCGCGCGCGCTTTTACATCGTCCGCGTCACCAAGGCTGATGTGTTGAGCGCAGAAGTCTTGTGGCTGGCAGTGAAAATTGAACGCAAGATGGGAGATCGGGCGGCAGAAAGCAGTTATGCGACGCAATTGCGTCGCCGTTATCCGAACTCAAATGAATTTTCCGCTTATCAGCGCGGAGCCTTTAATGAATGACAATATGTCTGTGAATGAAACGACAAATAGCGCGGCCACCGAGTCCGTTGCGGAACCTGTGAGCGAAATCGTTGAGCCGATGATATCGGCCGGGACGCAGCTTGCTGCCTTGCGTGAAGCACGCGGCTGGACTACGGTGCAGATTGCCAGTCAATTGAATCTTGCAAACCGGCAGATTCAGGCGCTGGAAGCCGACAATTATGCAGCCTTGCCAGGCATGGTGATTGTGCGCGGTTTCATTCGCTCCTATGCAAAAGTATTGCAGACCGATCCAGCACCCATACTGGCTGCAGTGATTGACGATACGGTAGTGCCGCCCGTGCTGCTGCCGGAACGCAATACGCTTTCGGCATCGTTTTCCGAAACCAGGCTGTCGCCTTCCGGTTCGCGTGGATTGTCGTCCAAGACCGTGATGGGGGTGCTGGCCCTCTTGGTGATAGGGGTGCTGTTGTTCGCCGCTCTACGCATGGGCTGGCTGCCTGGGGGAGTTTCGGCTGTATCTTCCACGGCTGAAGAAAAATCAATCCCGACCGAGTCTGCTGAAGAGGCGGTCGAAGTACCCGCAACACAAACTGAAGCGGTAGAGGCAACGTCTGGAGCGAACGAGCCTGTGCAGCCGGCAGTGCCAGAGGCAGCCAGGCCGCCGGCGGTAACGCCTGCGCCGGCCGTCGCGACAGTCAAGCCGGTGACGGCTCCGCATGTTCCTGCGCCCGTGTTGGCGCCGACACCGACTCCTGTTTCTGTAACAGCACCTGCAGGGCTTCCCGTGGCTGCGCCGCAGGCGAGCAAGGTGGCGATACCCGTCGCTGCGGTTCCGGTTGACAGCAAAGATGCGCTGGCAATTAAGGTGCGTGAAGATTCCTGGGTTGAGATCAAGCGCGCTGACAACAGCATTGTGCTGTCACGTTTATTAAAAGCAGGTTCCGCCGAAGTAGTTGAAGTGAGCGGGCCGGTATCCATGGTGATTGGTAATGCTGCCGGCGTTGATGTGACTTTGCGCGGTGCACCGATTGATGTCGTTGCCGGAAATACCAGCAACGTTGCCCGCTTGAATTTGAAATAGATTGCGTATGTCGTCATCCGATCCGATTGCCACAGGCCCTTTTTCGCGGCGTAAAAGCCGCATCGCCGTTGTCAGCTATGGTGGGCGGGAAGTCCGCATAGGTGGCGATGCGCCGGTCGTCGTGCAATCGATGACCAATACCGATACCGCCGATGTGATCGGCACTGCGATCCAGATCAAGGAGCTGGCGCGCGCCGGCTCAGAAATGGTGCGCATCACGGTCAATACGCCGGAAGCAGCGGCTGCCGTGCCGGCAATCTGCGAGCAACTCGACAAGATGGATGTCGTGGTGCCACTGGTGGGCGATTTTCATTACAACGGTCACACACTGTTGAACGATTATCCTGATTGCGCAAAAGCGCTGGCCAAATATCGTATCAATCCGGGCAATGTCGGCAAGGGCAACAAGCGCGATACGCAGTTTGCGCAGATGATAGAAACGGCCTGCCGTTTCGACAAGCCGGTACGCATAGGCGTGAACTGGGGCAGCCTGGATCAGGAACTGCTGGCACGCATCATGGATGAAAACGCGGCAAGAGCGCATCCGTGGACTGCACAGGCAGTGATGTATGAAGCGCTGGTGACATCGGCAATTGAAAACGCGATGCGTGCCGAAGAAGTGGGGCTGGCCGGCGATCGCATCATCCTGTCGTGCAAAGTGTCGGGCGTGCAGGATTTGATAGCGGTGTATCGCGAACTGGCGCGTCGTTGCGACTATCCGCTGCATCTGGGTTTGACCGAGGCGGGGATGGGCAGCAAAGGTATCGTTGCCTCGACTGCTGCGTTGTCGGTGCTGCTGCAGGAAGGCATAGGCGACACGATCCGTATTTCGCTGACGCCGGAGCCGGGCGGCGATCGGACGCGCGAAGTCATCGTCGGTCAGGAAATTCTGCAAACCATGGGCTTGCGCAAATTTACGCCTATGGTGATTGCATGTCCGGGTTGCGGTCGTACCACTTCCACCGTGTTCCAGGAACTGGCGGACGGCATTCAGACTTATTTGCGTGACCAGATGCCGGTCTGGAAAAAACAGTATCCGGGCGTGGAGGCGATGAACGTTGCGGTGATGGGCTGTATCGTCAACGGTCCGGGTGAATCGAAACACGCGAACATTGGCATCAGTTTGCCGGGGACGGGCGAGTCGCCGGCGGCACCGGTATTTGTCGATGGTGTAAAAACCGTCACGCTGCGCGGCGACAATATCGCCGCAGAATTTCATGCGATTGTGCTGGATTACGTCAAGAGTCGTTACGGCAAAGAAAACAGCGAAAACAGTGCAGCTTGATAGCGATTGAGTTTGATCAATAGGCAACGCCAGTCAAGCAAAGCAAGCAGCATCAAACAAGTTAAAGATCAGTTTTTAAAAGCAAATGTCAGATACCAAGAAAACAGAAAAAATTGTCGGTGTGAAGGGAATGAACGACATTCTCCCGGCCGATGCGCCCTTGTGGGAATTGTTTGAAAATACCGTGCACACAGTTTTGAAAAGCTATGGTTTCCAGCAAATCCGCACACCTATCGTTGAGCCGACCGCCTTGTTTGCGCGCGGCCTGGGTGCAGTCACGGATATCGTCGAAAAGGAAATGTATTCCTTTACCGATTCCATGAATGGCGACGAATTGACCTTGCGTCCGGAATGTACGGCAAGCGTGGTGCGCGCGGCGCTGGAGCACAATCTGACATATGACGGCCCAAAACGCCTCTGGTATTCAGGTCCGATGTTCCGTCATGAAAGACCGCAGCGCGGTCGTTATCGCCAGTTTCATCAGATCGGTGCGGAAGCGATCGGTTTTTCCGGCCCGGACATTGATGCAGAACTGATCATGATGTGCCAGCGCTTGTGGGACGATCTGGGCTTGCAGGATGTGCGCCTGGAATTGAATTCGATCGGCAATGCCGAAGAGCGTAACAAGCATAGAGCGGATCTGATTTCCTACTTTGAACAGCATGCTGAATTGCTGGATGCCGAAGCGCAAAAGCGTTTGCACAGCAATCCATTGCGCATACTGGATACGAAAAATCCGGCCATGCAGGAGATGGTCAATGCAGCACCCAAGCTGCTCGATTATCTGGGCGAAGATTCGCGTGCGCATTTTGAAGGCGTACAAAAAATTCTGAACCACAATGCAATCCCGTTCACCATCAATCCGCGTCTGGTGCGCGGCATGGATTATTACAATCGCACCGTGTTTGAATGGGTAACCGATCAACTCGGCTCGCAAGGTACGGTGTGCGGCGGCGGTCGTTACGATCCATTGGTTGAGATGTTCGGCGGCAAACCGACGCCTGCCTGCGGTTTTGCCATGGGCGTCGAACGCTTGCTGGAACTGATGAAAGCCAGCGGCGAAAAATTTACGCCGAATCAATGCGACGTTTATATCGTGCATCAAGGTGAGCCGGCGCAACTGCAGGCCTCCGTTGTTGCCGAACGTTTGCGCGATGCGGGTCTGGATGTCGTCTTGCATTGCGCAGCGTCTGCCGGCATCGGCAGTTTCAAATCGCAGATGAAGCGTGCGGATAATAGCGGTGCAGCGTATGCCGTGATTATCGGCGAGGATGAAATCGCAAAGGGTGCAGCCGTCGTTAAGGAAATGCGCGATGCAGAAGGCAAGCAATCGGAAGTTGCATTTGAGGGCATCGCCGATTATCTGGTTGACCAAATCGTTGGCGATGATCATGACCATGATCACGCCGATCACGTTCACTATCACCATTAATATCAGACCAATATGGCATACGATCACGCAGAACAAGAACAACTCGCCAGCCTTAAATCCTGGTGGAAACAATACGGCAATCTGATTACATGGTTGCTGATTATCGTGCTGGGTGCTTATGCTGCCTGGGCAGCTTGGGGCGCTTACCAGAACAAGCAGGCCAATCAGGCTGCGCAACTGTATGAAGAGTTGCAGAAAGCCGTGACTGCGCAGGACAAGGATCAGGTGCAGCGTGTTGCCGCCGATATGGAAGGAAAATTCCCCGGTACCGCTTATGCGCAAATGACGGCCCTGGCTGCTGCTAAATCCGCCTTCGACGCGAATGACTTCAAAACGGCAAAAGCGCAATTGCAGTGGGTAATCGACAAGGGCGTCAGCGATGACTACAAGGCGATTGCAAGCATACGTCTGGCCGGCATCCTACTGGATGAAAAGGCCTACGACGAAGGCTTGAAATTACTGTCAGCCAGTTTTCCGGCGCAATTCGCTGGTGTGGTTGAAGATCGCAAGGGCGACATCCTGATGGCGCAAAACAAGCTGGATGAGGCGCGTACAGCTTATCAGGCTGCACTGGAAAAAACCGATGCAAAGAATCCCGGGCGTCAGTTGATCCAGATAAAGCTGGATGCCATTGGCGGCGGCGCTGCGAAAAAAGCGGCTTAATTTGACAAGCTTGCATACACGCTTAAGGAAGACGATGCGTATTACATCAAATGCCACATTAAAAGTTCTGGGTGCCGGATTGCTGGTGGCAACGACGGGATGTTCTTTCATGTCCTCGCTCAATCCGTTCGCCAGCAAGCCATCGACACGCAATCAGCCTGCGGCTCTGGTTGAAGTAAAAACGACCGCAACCGTGCGTACGGTCTGGTCAGAGCGTGTAGGCAAGGCTGATCAATATGTCTTTACGCCGGCGGTAGTTGGCGGTGACGTTTTTACGGCAGCGGCAGATGGCACGGTGATGCGCATCAATGCAGCGACCGGGCGTTCGGTATGGAGCATCAATGCCGGCAGCAAGCTGACGGCAGGCGTCGGTAGCGATGGCGATACCATCGTGGTGGCGGGTGAAAAAGGAACGGTGCTGGCATTCGACGGCAATGGCAAGCAACGCTGGAAGGCACAAGCCAGTAGCGAAGTGTTGTCCACGCCGGCAGTAGGGCAAGGCGTAGTCATCGTGCGCAGCCTGGACAATCGCGTTGTGGCGCTGGATGCCGAAACGGGTGCGCGCAAATGGTTTGTGCAACGCACGACACCAGCCTTGACCTTGCGGACATCGCCCGGTATCACGATCGCAAATTCAAATGCCTATGTCGGTTTGGCCGGTGGCCGTTTGTTGGCGGTGACCTTGAATAACGGCGCACCGCGCTGGGAGATCGCTGTAGGCGATCCGCGCGGCACGACGGAACTGGAGCGTATCGCCGATATTTCCGGTGCGCCTGTCGTCTCCGGTCGGGATGTGTGTGCTGTCGCCTATCAGGGCCGGGTTGCCTGTTTTGATGCGATCAGCGGCACGCCGCGCTGGGCCAAAGCCTTGTCCAGCGATGTGGGCGTGGCAGTCGATGAGCGCTTTGTCTATGCTGCCGACGAACGCGGCGCATTGAACGCGTTTGAGCGCGATGGCGGCGTCAGTGCCTGGCGCAACAATCAACTTGCAAATCGCCGCCTGTCGACACCGATCAGTTCCAGTCGTCTGGTAGCGGTAGGCGATTATCAAGGTTATATCCATTTTTTCTCGAAAGAAAATGGCTTGCTGGCGGCGCGTATCAGCACCGATGGCAGTCCGATTCTTGCCGCACCGGCTAACGTCGGCGCGAATTTTATTTTTCAAACTCAATCAGGAACCTTGGTCGCTGTCGCGGCTGAGTAAAACAATTAGATGAAGCCGGTTATTGCACTTGTAGGTCGACCTAACGTCGGCAAATCCACGCTATTCAATCGACTAACCCGGTCGCGTGATGCGTTGGTCGCTGACCTCCCGGGCTTGACGCGTGACCGGCACTACGGCGAAGGCCGTATGGGCGAACGTCCGTTTCTGGTCATTGATACTGGCGGTTTCGAGCCTGTTGCCAAGGAAGGCATCATGCATGAAATGGCCAAGCAGACCAAGCAGGCCGTGGCTGAAGCCGATGTCGTGATCTTTATCGTCGATGGACGTCAGGGTCTGACGCCGCACGATAAAACCATTACCGATTTCCTGCGCAAGTCGGGCCGCTCTGTGATGCTGGTGGTCAATAAGGCCGAAGGCATGAAGTACACGATGGTCACCGCCGATTTCTATGAACTCGGCCTTGGCGATCCTTACGTGATTTCCGCTGCGCATGGGGATGGCGTTAGTGATCTGGTGGAAGAGTCGCTGGACATCGCTTTCGCACAACGTCCGCCGGAAGAAGAGGTGCCGGAATCCAAGGATCGCAGCATCAGGCTGGCGATTGTCGGACGCCCGAACGTCGGCAAGTCAACTTTGGTCAATACTCTGCTGGGCGAAGAACGCGTGATCGCATTCGATTTGCCAGGCACCACCCGCGATTCAATCGAGATTCCGTTTGAACGCGAAGGCAAGTTGTACACCCTGATCGATACTGCCGGTATTCGCCGTCGCGGCAAGGTATTCGAAGCGATCGAAAAATTTTCGGTGGTGAAAACCCTGCAATCGATTTCCGAAGCGAACGTGGTGCTCTTGCTGCTCGATGCACAACAGGATATTTCCGAGCAGGATGCGCATATTGCCGGCTTCATTCTGGAGTCGGGTCGCGCCCTGGTAGTCGGCGTGAATAAATGGGACGGTTTGACCAGCGACAGGCGCGATGAAATCAAGATCGATCTGGAACGCAAACTCGGTTTCCTGTCGTTTGCCAAAACGCATTTCGTCTCAGCCCTGAAGTCCAGCGGCATCGGCCCGATGATGAAGTCCGTCGATAACGCTTATGCTGCTGCGATGTCCAATCTGTCTACGCCTAAATTGACGCGTGCGCTGATTGAGGCGGTGGAGCATCAACAACCGCGTCGCAAGGGTTCTATCCGACCGAAATTGCGTTATGCGCATCAGGGTGGCATGAATCCGCCTATCGTTGTTATCCATGGCAATGCGCTGGACGCGATTGATGCAAACTACAAACGCTTCCTGGAAAAGCATTTCCGCGAAACTTTTTCGCTGGTTGGGACTCCACTACGTATCGAGTTACGTTCGGGCAAAAATCCTTTCAGCCGATCGGAAAAGTAAGCAGGCTTGGCGAAAAACCTCGAAATCGATTACATTCCCACTGAGAGAGGCACTTGAAAATAAGCAAGGCGCCTCAACCTCCTAATCACAACAACACAATGGAGCTGTCATGACCAACAAAGGGCAACTGTTACAAGACCCATTTCTCAATGCCTTGCGCAAAGAGCACGTTCCCGTTTCGATTTATCTCGTCAATGGCATCAAACTCCAGGGTCATATTGAATCCTTCGACCAATACGTCGTTTTGCTGCGTAATACCGTCACCCAGATGGTTTACAAACACGCAATCTCTACAGTTGTTCCTGCACGTGCGGTGAATCTTAGCCTTGAATCAGACGCTGAATAATACCCGCGCAACCCGGTCCCTGGCGCAAGGCTGACATGCGTGCCGTACTGGTAGGCGTGGATTTTGGCAAAGGCGATTTCGCTGCAAGCCTGGAAGAACTTTCCCTTCTATCAAGATCGGCAGGCGCTGAACCGATCATGACGATTACCGGCAAGCGTGCCAGTCCTGACGCTGCCTTGTTTGTTGGTTCAGGCAAGGCGAATGAAGTAGCCGATGCCATTGTCGATCATGAGATCGATATCGTTATTTTCAATCATGCACTGTCGCCAGCGCAGCAGCGCAATCTGGAGCGCCACCTGAAAATCAGGGTGGTCGACCGTACCAGTCTGATTCTGGATATTTTTGCGCAACGGGCTCAAAGCCACGTGGGTAAAGTTCAGGTTGAGTTGGCGCAACTACAACATTTGTCGACACGCCTGATACGCGGCTGGACCCATCTGGAACGTCAGAAAGGCGGTATCGGCCTGCGCGGACCGGGTGAGACACAGCTGGAAACCGATCGCCGTTTGCTGGGAGTGCGGGTGAAAGCCTTGCGTGCCAAGCTGGAAAAGCTGCACAAGCAGCATATAACCCAGCGCCGCGCACGGGGTCGCAACAATGCCTTTTCAGTGTCGCTGGTCGGGTATACCAATGCCGGCAAGTCGACCTTGTTCAATGCGCTGGCCAAAACAAAAATGCTGGCGGCGGATCAGTTGTTCGCTACGCTGGATACGACTTCGCGCCGCATTTATCTAGGCGAGGCCGGTAATGTGGTGATCTCCGATACGGTTGGCTTTATTCGTGAGCTGCCGCATCAATTGGTGGCGGCATTCCGTGCCACGCTGGAGGAAACCATACATGCCGATCTGTTGCTGCACGTGGTCGATGGCGCCAGCCCGGCGCGGATGGAACAGATAGAAGAAGTGAATGCGGTTTTGCGTGAAATCGGTGCCGATCAGATTCCGCAGATTCTAGTTTGGAACAAGATTGACGCTGCAGGGCTGGAACCTGCTTTGGAGCGTGATGAATATGATAAAATCCGTCGTGTTTTTATTAGTGCCCAGACTGGAAGCGGATTGGATCTATTGCGTGAAGCGATAGCCGAATGTGCGAAAGAGCGCGCCGCTGGACTTGAAGATGTTTCGCTTGTTGCATCCGACGACGCCAAAGTATGAAAATTACTTGGTATTCCAACTCATTATTTTTCAGCCCGGACCGCAAAAGAATGCTTGTTTCCCTACTCAAAAAATTTGGCCTGAAATTCTCGCTCAATGATCCTCGTTGGGGTCGTGGTTCTGACGATAACAAGAATCAGGATGGCAAACGTCCCAATGACGGTCCGCCGGATCTGGATCAATTGTGGCGCGATTTCAATCAGCGCCTAGGCAATCTGTTCGGCAACCGGAAAAACGGTGGCGGTAACGGGGGAAATGGCGGTAATACAGGCGGCACGGGCTTCAAGCCCGACATGCGCGGCGCAGGTATCGGTGCTGGCGTAATTGCCGTCATCGTCGCATTCCTATGGCTGGTCAGCGGTTTTTTCATCGTGCAGGAAGGTCAGACCGGTGTGGTCCTTACTTTCGGCAAATACAGCCACATGACCCCCGCCGGTTTCAACTGGCGCTGGCCGGCTCCGATTCAAAGCCATGAAACCGTGAACGTTTCGCAAGTACGTACGGTGGAAGTCGGTTATCGCGGCAGCGTCAAGAACAAGCAGCATCAGGAATCGCTGATGCTGACGGAAGATGAAAACATCATCGATATCCAATTTGCGGTTCAGTACACGTTGAAAAACGCATCCGACTGGGTATTCAATAATCGCGAGCAGGGCGAGATGGTCAAGCAGGTTGCCGAAACGGCGATACGCGAAGTTGTCGGCCGCAGCAAGATGGACTTTGTATTGTATGAAGGCCGCGAAAAAATCGCCTTCGATACAAGCCAGCTGATGCAGCAAATCGTCGATCGCTACAAGGCGGGTGTGCAGATTACCAACGTGACGATGCAGGGCGTGCAGCCGCCGGAACAAGTGCAGGCTTCGTTTGATGACGCGGTAAAAGCAGGTCAGGATCGCGAACGTCAGAAAAATGAAGGCCAGGCGTATGCAAATGACGTGATTCCGCGTGCTCGTGGTGCTGCATCGCGTCTGATGGAGGAGTCGGAAGCTTATCGCTCCAGCGTGACTGCCAACGCACAAGGTGAAGCTTCACGCTTCAAGCAGGTGCTGGTCGAATATCAAAAAGCACCGGCAGTGACCCGTGATCGTATGTATCTCGAGACGATGCAAAAGATTTTCTCAAGCACGACAAAAGTGATGGTCGATGCAAAAGGCGGCAACAATCTGATTTACCTGCCGCTGGACAAGCTGATTGCACAAACTGCCGCGCCTGCCGGAGCCGCAGTTGCGCCTTCTGCTGCCACCCCTTCATCGTTACCATCTGATTCAGTCGCATTGGAGACACAATTGCCGCAGGATTCCCGTACTCGTGATAGCCGTACTTCCCGTGATCGGGAGAGCCGATAATGAATCGTCTTATTTCTTATGTGATCGCATTGGCGATCGCGGCAGGCATATTTTTCTCCACCATGTTCGTGGTCGATCAGCGTCAATACGCGATTGTGTTTGCGCTGGGTGAAGTCAAGACTGTCATTAACGAACCTGGCTTGCACTTCAAATTGCCGCCACCTTTCCAGAATGTCGTTTTTCTGGATAAGCGGATACTGACACTGGATACGCCGGATGCGGATCGCTTCATCACGGCGGAGAAGAAAAATATTCTGGTCGATGCCTTTGTCAAATGGCGCATCGTCGATCCGCGTCTGTATTTCGTCAGCTTTAGCGGTGACGAGCGTAGCGCGCAAAACCGCATGGCACAGATTGTGAAGGCGGCACTGAATGATGAAATTACCAAACGTACCGTACGTGAAGTGATCTCGGGCGAACGCAGCAAGGTAATGGACGGTATCCAGAAAAAAGTAACCGAAGAAGCCAAGCAGATCGGTGTCGAGATTGTCGATGTGCGCTTGAAACGTGTCGATTACGTCGAGCAGATCAATGCTTCTGTTTTTGATCGAATGAAGTCAGAGCGTGCACGTGTGGCCAATGAATTGCGTTCGACCGGTGCTGCAGAGTCGGAGAAGATTCGTGCCGATGCGGATCGTCAGCGGACCGTTATTCTGGCCGAAGCCTATCGCGATGCAGAACAGATTCGCGGTGAGGGCGATGCCAAGGCATCGCAGGTTTATGCGCAGGCATTTGGCCAAAACCCTGAGTTCTACAAGTTCTATCGTAGCCTTGAGGCGTATCGCGGCAGCTTCAAAACGCGTAACGATATGCTCGTCATTGATCCGAATTCCGAGTTCTTTAAATACTTCAAAAATCCGACGACCGGTAGCGGCGCGGCAAAGAAATAATACAAACTGTCGTGCACACGACGCGGGGCGCGAGCCCCGGTTTGTGCGCGGCAGTGTTTTTTTGTTGGCGTCGCTACGTTTTGTAAAGCGAATAAATTTGGTCAGGTATGATTCTGCTGGCGGATCATGCGCTGGCCATTATGTTGGCGTATAAGCCGTGTCGATTTTCTTTTTCTGACCTATTTCATTTCCTGTTATGCCCAATTGGCTGTTGCCTGAAAATATTGCCGATGTTTTGCCGTCCGAAGCGCGCAAAATTGAAGAGTTGCGTCGTCTCATCATCGACAATTTCCACCTGTACGGCTACGAGCTGGTGATGCCGCCGATGCTCGAGTATCTGGAGTCGCTGCTGGCGGGCGCCGGACACGACATGGATTTGCGGACCTTCAAGCTGATCGATCAGTTGTCCGGTCGAACCCTTGGCGTGCGGGCGGACATGACGACGCAAGTGGCGCGTATTGATGCCCATCTGCTCAATCGTGCCTCCATCACGCGCCTGTGCTATTGCGGTAGCGTGCTGCAAACGCGACCGAATGGCTTGCATGCTACGCGCGAGCCTTTGCAGATAGGCGCAGAGGTCTATGGTCATGGCGGTCTGGAAGCGGACGCGGAAATTCAGGAGTTGGCGCTGGCCTCGCTGGCACTGGCTGGTTTTACGCAGGTGCGAATCGATTTGTGTCATGTAGGCGTATTGCGTGCAATTATTGCAAGCGATGTTCAGGCACAAAAGGATGAGAACGCGCTGTATACTTTCCTGCGGGCGAAAGATGTTCCTGCGCTGCAGGAAATGACCTTGACCTACGGTGCCGATACGCGGCGCGCCTTGCTGGCCTTGCCGGGCTTGTATGGTGACGTGACGGTGATTGCGAGGGCGCGCGAAATATTGCCGAAACTGCCGGGAATCGATACGGCCCTGGATGAATTGATTGCATTGGCCGGCCTGGCTGGTGAAACGAGCGTAACGATAGATCTGGCCGATCTTGGCGGGTATCAATACGAAAGCGGCGTCATGTTTGCGATCTATGTGCCTGGCCTGCCGAACGCAGTGGCACGCGGCGGCCGTTACGATCACGTTGGCGAAGCATTTGGCCGGGCCCGTCCGGCTACCGGCTTCTCGATGGATTTGCGTGAGCTGGCGCGCTTGTTGCCTGATGCAGAACCCAAGCTCGCCATACGCGCGCCATGGGGGCGCGAACCGGCATTACGCACAAAAATCGGCGCATTGCGCAAGGCAGGAGAAATCGTGATTCAAAGTCTCTCCGGCCACGAAAACGATCAGGATGAGTTCGAGTGCGATCGTGTACTCGTACTTGAAGATGGCAACTGGATTATTAAAAATTTAGGTTAAGTGATGTCTACAAAAAGCATGGCAAAAAACGTTGTCGTAGTCGGTACTCAATGGGGCGATGAAGGCAAGGGCAAGATCGTCGATTGGCTGACTGATCATTCGCAGGGTGTGGTGCGTTTTCAGGGCGGCCATAACGCCGGTCATACGCTGGTCATCGGCGGCCATAAAACTGCATTGCAACTAATCCCGTCCGGCATCATGCGCGAAGGCGTGGCGTGCTACATCGGTAATGGCGTCGTGCTGTCGGTGCCTGACGTGCTGCGCGAAATCGACAAGCTGCATGCGATCGGTGTTGAAGTCCCGTCGCGTCTGAAAATTTCCGAAGCATGTCCGATCATTCTGCCGTATCACACGGCACTCGACGTGGCGCGTGAAGTGGCGCGCGGCGATGCGAAGATTGGCACTACAGGCAAAGGCATTGGCCCTGCATACGAAGACAAGGTTGCGCGTCGCGCGATTCGTGCAGCCGACCTGTTGAACGAAAAACGTTTCGCCGAAAAATTGCGCGAAAACCTCGATTATCACAACTTCGTTCTGGCTAATTACCTGAAGGTCGCGACTGTCGATTATCAAAAAACACTAGACGATGCGCTGGCCGATGTGCCGCGTCTGAAGCCTATGGTCGGAGATGTATCGAGCGCGCTGTACGCGGCATTCAATGCCGGCGCAAACCTCTTGTTTGAAGGCGCGCAAGGCAGCTTGCTGGACGTCGATCACGGGACCTATCCTTACGTTACGTCGAGCAACTGTGTGGCCGGCAATGCTTCCACCGGTTCCGGCGTTGGCCCCGGCATGCTGCATTACATTCTGGGTATCACCAAGGCCTACACCACGCGTGTCGGCTCGGGCCCATTCCCATCTGAATTACCGACCGATCAAGGTGTCGGCAAGCATCTGGCAACCGTTGGTCACGAGTTTGGTACCGTGACTGGTCGTGCGCGTCGCTGCGGCTGGTTCGATGCGGCCTTGCTGAAGCGTTCGGTACAGATCAATGGCGTGACCGGTATGTGCTTTACCAAACTCGACGTGCTGGATGGTCTGGAAACGCTGCGTATCTGCACCGGCTACAAACTGAATGGCAAGATCGTTGATATCTTCCCGGTTGGTGCGGAAGATGCGGCAGCATGCGAGCCGATTTACGAAGAAATGCCAGGCTGGAAAGAAGCGACAGTCGGCGCCAAAACGCTGGAAGCCTTGCCGGCGAATGCTCGCGCCTATATCGATCGCATCGAAAAACTGGTCGGCGTGCCTATCGACATGATTTCTACCGGCCCTGACCGCGAAGAGACCATCGTATTGCGTCATCCATTCAAATAAGAATTTCTGCGGCCGGCGACATGCACTATGCCTGAATCAAGCGACAAGGACTTGTGGGTTACATGGGAAGAGTATCACCATGCAATCGAACGTCTGGCTTTACTGGTGCATGAATCCGGCTGGAAATTCGATCAGGTTTTGTGTCTGGCCCGCGGCGGTTTGCGTCCGGGCGATGTGTTCTCCCGCATCTTCGATGTGCCGCTGGCGATACTTTCGGCCAGCTCGTATCGCGAAGGGGCGGGCACCATGCAAGGCACGCTCGATATTGCCAGTCACATCACCATTATCAGCGGATCGCTAGGCGGCAAGGTATTGCTGCTCGACGATCTTGTGGATTCCGGCGTCACGCTGGCAGAAGTGCAACGTCATCTTGCCGAACAATTCCCCGCCGTAACTGAAGTCAAGTCAGCCGTCATCTGGTACAAGGCTTGCTCATCGACCAAGCCTGACTTCTATCTCGATTATTTGCCCCACAATCCCTGGATACATCAGCCGTTTGAAGAATACGACGGATTGCGTCCGCACCAATTGGCTGCATGGATGAAGAAGGGCGATGCAGAATAGAGATAGCCGCGTTCAGTCACCGGCATGTCACTTTTCACAGGCACTATTGATTTCTATTGCAGCGTGAAAAGTCGTGTATGAATTTTGCAATCAGAAGGCGGCAGAAAAAATGCAGCCTGAAATAAGAAAAACCCCGTTGACGAATCAACGGGGTTTTAATAACTTGGTGCCCACGGAGGGACTCGAACCCCCACACCTTGCGGCACATGGACCTGAACCATGCGCGTCTACCAATTCCGCCACGTGGGCCTACAGAAAGATCAGCAGTATAGCGGAAATCATTTGAATGTCAATCATCGATTGCAATCTATTTGCATGAGTCTCTACTTATTATGCAAACATTGCCACCGTCCGTTACACTGACTACCGTTTCAACAACAATTAACCAAAACAGCTTTTGAGCCAATACTCTTATACCATTCCCAGCCGCGAGGAAATTCTCGGCATCTTACGCACGGCGACCAGTTCGCACGATGCTACCTCCCTTGCAACCGTACTCGGTGTAAAAACTGACGAAATGGACGGCCTGATGCGCCGCCTCAATGCAATGGAGCGCGACGGGCAGATCAAACCTGATCGCACCGGCAATTATCAACTCGCGCATTCATCCAATTTTATCGAAGGCCGCGTCAGCAGCCATCGCGATGGCTTCGGCTTTTTGATTCCCGACGACGCCAGTGCCGACATCTTTTTGCCTGAAAAAGAAATGCAAAAAGTGCTGCACGGCGATCGCGTGCAAGCCCGCATTATCGGTACCGATCGTCGCGGCCGTCCCGAAGGCACGATCGTTGAAGTGGTGGCACGTGCCAACACGCATGTAATCGGCCGCCTGCTGAACGAAAACGGTGTCTGGATCGTCGCACCCGAAGATCAGCGCATAGGTCAGGACATCATGCTGTCCGGCTCGCCCGGCAACGCAAAAACCGGGCAGGTTGTCAGTGTTGAATTGACTGAACAACCATCGCGTTTCAGTCAGCCGGTGGGCAAGATCGTCGAAGTGCTGGGCGATATCGACGACCCCGGCATGGAAATCGAAATCGCCGTGCGCAAGTACGGGGTACCGCATGAGTTCTCTGAAGAAGCAAAAAAAGCTGCCTCCAAATTACCGGACGAAGTTCGTGCAATTGACTTGACCGATCGCGTTGATTTGCGCGATGTACCGCTGGTCACCATCGACGGTGAAGATGCGCGCGATTTTGATGATGCCGTTTATTGCGAACCATGCAAGATCGGCCGCGCCGATGGATTCCGTCTGATCGTCGCTATTGCCGATGTCAGCAATTATGTGAAACCGAACGAGCCGCTGGATGTCGATGCGCTGGAGCGCAGCACCTCGGTGTATTTTCCGCGTCGCGTGATTCCCATGCTGCCGGAAAAATTGTCGAATGGTTTGTGTTCGCTCAATCCGGGCGTCGATCGTCTCACGCTGGTTTGCGATGCCGTCATCACCACCAAGGGCGAGATCAAGGCGTATCAGTTTTATCCGGCGGTGATGCATTCTGCCGCACGTCTGACTTACACCGAGGTAGCAGCGATACTGGGCAATACCAAGGGCATAGAAGCCGCCAAGCGCCCGGCGCTGGTGCCGCACCTGCTGAATCTGCATGGCGTGTATAAAGCCTTGCTGCAGGCGCGTCATGCGCGCGGTGCAATCGATTTTGAAACGACGGAAACCTATATCGTTTGCAATGAAGTCGGCAAGATTGAACAGATACTGCCGCGCACGCGTAACGAAGCGCACAAGCTGATTGAAGAGTGCATGCTGGCCGCCAACGTGTGTGCTGCTGATTTGCTCGAACGTCACAAGCATCCAAGTCTGTATCGCGTGCATGCCTTGCCGACCAAAGAGAAACTGAATCAGGTACGTACCTTCCTGAAACAGGTGGGCTTGAATCTGCCTGGCGGCGACAAGCCCAGCGCTTCGGATTATGCAGAGCTGATGCCGAAGATCAAGAACCGTCCCGATGCCTTGCTGCTGCAAACGATGTTGTTACGTTCGATGCAGCAGGCTGTTTACAGCCCGGAAAATATTGGTCACTTCGGTTTATCGTATGAAGCGTACGCACATTTCACCAGCCCGATTCGCCGGTATCCCGATTTGCTCACGCATCGCGCCATCAAGGCGATTCTGCAAGGCAAGCGTTACACTCCCAAAGGCATAGATACCAGCGCGCTGAATACGATGTTGTCGTCCGCCGCGCGCAAGAAGCACGCGCAGGACAAGGCTGAAGGAAAGCAGCGCGAGAAAGCCGAAGGCGATCTGGCTATCTGGGAAGCGCTGGGCATACATTGTTCCGCCAATGAACGGCGTGCCGATGAGGCCTCGCGTGACGTCGAAGCCTGGCTCAAATGCTATTTCATACGCGACAAGCTGGGCGAGGAATTTACCGGTGTGATTTCCGGTGTCACGACCTTCGGCATTTTCGTGCAACTCGATACGCTGTTCATTGAAGGTATGGTGCACGTTACCGAATTGGGTGCAGATCACTTCAAGTTCGATGAATCGCGTCATGAATTGCGTGGCGAACGTACTGGTATCCGTTACCAGTTGACGGATCGTGTCACGGTGCAGGTCAGCCGCGTCGATCTGGATGCGCGCAAGATCGATTTGCGCCTGGTGACTGAACCCGGCATACGTACGGTTTTGAAGAACGAAGCGCGGCGTGCCGATACCGAACATCAGCAGCGCACGAAAAAAGGCGAGCAAAAAAGCGAACCGAAAAGTGCAAGGAAGAGTGCCGTGAAAGCCGCTACTGCCGACAACGCGCCGGCGAAAAAGCCCAAGGCGGCCAAACGTCCGCCCGCCACACCCAACAAACAACGCCCACCGGCGGTAAAGCCTAGCAAGAAGAAACGATAAAAAATGAAGAGCAAGATGATTTTCGGCTTTCACGCCGTCACGGCGCGTTTGCGTCATGAAGCCTCTTCGGTAGAGGAAATCTATATCGACGCCAGTCGTCATGACCAGCGCATGAAGGATTTGATCCGCGCTGCAGAGGCGGCCAAGGTACGTATCATTGCCGCCGATGATGCACGCCTGAGCAGCATAGTCGGCACGCGTCGCCATCAGGGCGTGGTCGCCAAGGCGGGCGAATTGTCGCTGGCGCGCAATCTGGATGAGCTGCTCGATGCCATCGACGGCCCGCCTTTGTTGCTGGTGCTCGACGGTATTACCGATCCGCACAATCTCGGCGCCTGCCTGCGGGTGGCCGATGGCGCTGGTGCGCATGCAGTGATCGCACCGAAAGACCGCGCGGTCGGCTTGAATGCGACGGCTGCCAAAGTAGCCAGCGGCGCAGCCGATACCGTTCCGTACATTACGGTGACGAATCTGGCGCGCACCTTGCGTGAGTTGAAGGAGCGCGACATTCTGTTGATCGGTACTACCGATGATTCTGAAAAAGGTTTGTACGAAGCCGATTTCTCCGGTCCTGCAGCACTGATCATGGGCTCGGAAGGCGAGGGCATGCGTCGCCTGACGCGTGAAACCTGCGATGTGCTGGTCAGCATCCCGATGTTCGGTTCGGTCGAGAGCCTGAACGTTTCCGTGGCTTCCGGCGTTTGTCTGTATGAAGCCCGCCGGCAACGCATCGCTACCGGTTCGTAGCAGATCCGACCATGGCAGGCGGAATGCCGGATGCAAGTCCGGCATTCGTCGGGTATTTCCATAACAGGCTAATATTGCTGCTTACGCATCTTTCGCATAATTATTCATTCCATGTTCAGTCGCATTAAAGAAGATATCGCCAACATCATTGCCCGCGATCCAGCCGCGCGCAGCGTGTGGGAAGTCATTACCTGCTACCCGGGCCTGCACGCCATCGTCATGCAACGCTGGGCGCATTGGTTCTGGGTAAATGATTTGAAGTGGCTGGGACGCTTTACCTCGCATATTGCACGCTGGCTGACCGGTATCGAAATTCATCCTGGTGCAAAAATCGGTCGGCGTGTGTTTATCGACCACGGTTTTGGCGTAGTAATAGGTGAAACCGCAGAGATCGGTGACGATTGCACGATCTACCAGGGAGTCACATTAGGCGGCACCTCGCTGAGCAAAGGTGCGAAGCGCCATCCTACACTGGGCAATGGCGTCATCATAGGTGCCGGTGCGCAAGTGCTGGGTGCGTTTACCGTGGGCGAGGGGGCGAAGGTCGGATCGAATGCGGTGGTCGTAAAGGAAGTACCGGCAGGCGCGACAGCGGTCGGCAATCCGGCACGCATTATCCTCAAGGACGATACCCGCGATCAGGCTGCGGCGCGCATGTTTGCATCCTATGGTGTGACGCCGAATGGTGACGATCCGCTCTCCAAGGCCTTGCACGGCTTGATCGATAATGCAGCGACACAGGAACATCAAATCGAAAAAATTCTGGCAGCCCTGAAATGTGCGGGAATTGATTGCGAAACTCTGCCGGCAGCGGAAAAATTCGATCAGGAACAGATGAACAAGCTGGTTGAGTAGGCTGATTTAATAAGCGTTTAAACATGAATACCGAAGTAATGCATTCCACATCCACAGAATCCGACGCGCAGGAAAAACCGCAAGCCATGTTCGATACAAGCGCAATGCGCGTGCTTGCCGTGCTGGCGGAAAAAGAAGCGCTGACGCCCGATAGCTATCCGATGTCGCTCAATGCACTGACCAACGGCTGCAATCAATTGACCAGCCGCGACCCTGTGATGGCGATGGGTGAAGACGAGGTACGGGAAATCCTGCAGCACCTGATACAGGAAAAATTCATAGCCGAAGTCAATCAGGCCGGCGCGCGCGTGAGCAAATATGAACATCGCTTGCGCATGAAATGGTCGCTGGAGCAGGACAAGCTGGCAGTGCTGACTATCCTGATGCTGCGCGGCATACAGACAGCCGGCGAAATCCGCAACCGCTCCGGTCGCCTGCATGAGTTTGCCTCGATTGCCGATGTGGAAGCAGGCTTGCAATTCTTGATGGATAAGTATCCGCCGCTGGTTGTCCGCTTGCCGCGTGCCCCAGGCACCAAGGAGGCGCGCTATGCATCGCTGCTATGCGGTGAAAGCTATCCGGAAACTGCCGAAGGCGCAGCATATGCGGCTAGCGCTGCAGCCGGCGTTTCCCGGCAGGATCGCATCGCACAACTGGAAGGCGAAGTCGGCGCCTTAAGGGAAGAAGTCGCGGCACTGGCCGCGCAATTGCAGCAATTCAGGCAGCAATTCGAATAAGCTGCTGCCTGCGCTCTGCGCAGTCTAATCTGCGATGACTGCGCCATTCAAAGCGTGGCGTGTGATCTGCCCGGCCGCATCGAGCGCCAGCCAGTCGCCACGCGGCACAGCGCCATCCAGATCCCAATCCGACAATACATAGCGTGTGCGTGTCTGACCGTCGTGCGTTTCGTCATGGCGCGCCGGTCTGTGCGTGTGGCCGTGGATCATGGTTGCGCTGGCACTCTGGGAGAATAGCGTGGCGATGGCCGTCTTGTTGACGTCCATGATGTCGTAAGACTTGTCGCGTTGTGCTGCGCGGCTGCCGGCACGCAGGCTTTCGATGATGTTCTTGCGTTGCGTCAGCGGCAGTGCAAGAAAATTCTTTTGCCATTCGTCCTGCCGCACCTGCGCACGAAACTGCATATAGGCTTCATCGTCGGTACAGTAGGCATCGCCGTGCGTGAGCACCAGCGGACGGTTGGCAATCGTCGTTACAAACGGATCGGGCAGCAGGGTAATGCCGGTCGTCGCAGCAAACTCCTGACCGACCAGAAAATCGCGGTTGCCGGCCATCCAGAAAATGGCAATGCCGTCATCGCTCAACTGTTTCAGCCTGCTCACGACTTGCCGGTTGTAAGCATCTGCCATATCGTCATCACCGGCCCACGCCTCGAAGATATCGCCGAGCAGATACAGCTGTCGGGTTTTGCTGGCGTGTCGGTGCAGAAAATCAAAAAATGCCTGCGTGGTGCGCGGCATTACCGCCTGCAAGTGCAGGTCAGAAACAAAAAGCGCAGCCGTTTCCGGCTGCGCCTGCTGGTTCGATGCAGAAGATGAAATGGTCATATTGTGCATCGAATGTGCGTCAAAAATAATCAGGTGAAATCGATACTCAGATGACTTCTGCTTTTTCGATGATCACGTCTTCCACTGGTACATCGGCGAACATGCCGCTGCGCGTGGTTTTGACGGATTTGATTTTTTCTACAACATCGGTGCCGTCAGTGACTTTGCCGAATACGCAGTAACCCCAGCCATCCTGACCCGGATAGTCGAGGAAGCTGTTGTTGTTGATGTTGATGAAGAACTGGGCAGAAGCCGAATGCGGTGCCGAAGTACGTGCCATTGCCAGCGTGTACATATCGTTCTTGAGGCCGTTCTTCGCTTCGTTTTCAACCGGATCGTTGGTCGGTTTCTGTTTCATGCCCGGTTCAAAGCCGCCGCCCTGGATCATGAAGCCATCGATCACGCGATGAAAGATGGTGCCGGCGTAATGGCCGGAGTTGACGTAGGCAAGAAAGTTTTCTACCGTTTTCGGCGCTTTTTCTGCGTCGAGTTCAATTGTGATTTTGCCGTGGTTGGTGGTGAGGATGACAGCCATATGAGTCCTTGTTAGGTGTGAAGTAAAAAAATTATTGTGTAATGGTAGCGGATTCGATGATCACCGGCTGTGCCGGTACATTTTGATGCGGCCCGCGATTACCGGTATTGACCTGCTTGATCTTGTTGACGACTTCCGTGCCTTTGACGACTTTGCCGAATACTGTATAACCCCAGCCATCCTGACCCGGATAGTTCAGCATGTTGTTGGTTTGCGTGTTGATGAAAAATTGTGCAGTGGCGGAATGCGGATTGCCGGTACGTGCCATGGCGATCGTGTAGATATCGTTTTTCAAACCGTTTTGCGCTTCATTCTGGATAGGCGCGCGGGTGACTTTTTCACGCATGTCCTTGTCGAAACCGCCGCCCTGAATCATGAAGTCGGCTATGACGCGATGAAAAATCGTACCGTTGTACTGGCCGCTTTTTACGTATTGCAGAAAATTGTCTACGGTTTTCGGGGCCTTGTCCTGATTCAGTTCCAGCACGATATCGCCCATATTTGTTTTCAGCAAAACTCGCGGTGCATCGGTTGCATGTGCCAGTTGCAGGGTGCCTGACAGCGACAGGGCGAAGGCGATGGAGAGGGCGCGACGACGGGAAAATTTCATGCTGACTTCCTTTGTTCTGGATGGGCAGGTTGCAAAATGCCGGCAGCTGGCGCTTGATTTTTTTCAAGCAAGTTCAGCCTGCCTGGCAGGAATTTATTTGATGCTGCGGTTGCAGGAATGACGGCGCTATCATATTATGCCGTCCCCTTTGCAAGTTAAGTCTCGGGTGTTTGCGGTTTGCCTAAGTTGTTGCCACATTGCTGAAGGTTTGCCGTTATTTTGGTGACGGGAGGAAATTTCATCAATGCTATACTGCCGCAAAAACGTGCATTTTATCAAAAAGAAGTATGACAAAGTGTTTTGCGACATGGTCGCATCAGTGCCGTGGATAGGCTGATACGTGTTGATGGTGATACGCATCAAAGCTTGTAACAAATTCCTGGTCGAAACAGACAACCATTCATGAGTGCCCTGAAGATCTACAATACGCTGGCGCGCGAGAAGCAGCTATTTACTCCTATTGATCCGGGCAAAGTCCGGATGTATGTGTGCGGCATGACGGTGTACGACTATTGTCACATCGGCCACGCGCGCGTGATGGTGGTGTTCGATCTGGTGCAGCGCTGGTTGCGTGCCTCCGGTTTCGATGTCACTTATGTACGCAATATCACTGATATTGATGACAAGATCATCAAGCGGGCGGCAGAAAACGGTGAAACGATTTCACAGCTGACGCAGCGTTTTATCGATGCAATGGATGAGGATGCCGCTGCGCTGGGTGTGCAAAAACCCGATCACGAACCGCGCGCCACCAACTATGTGCCGCAAATGCTGGGCTTGATCGACATGCTGGAACGCAATGGCCTGGCATATAAAGCAGCCGATGGCGATGTGAATTACTCGGTGCGCGATTTTGCCGGTTACGGCAAGTTGTCCGGCAAGTCGCTGGATGATCTGCGCGCCGGTGAGCGCGTCGATGTCAATACGGGCAAGCACGATCCGCTGGACTTCGTATTGTGGAAGTCATCGAAAGAAAATGAACCGGAAGAAGTGAAATGGTCTTCCAAGTGGGGCAGTGGCCGCCCCGGCTGGCATATCGAATGTTCGGCGATGGCCTGCGAATTACTCGGCGAGCAATTCGACATCCATGGTGGTGGCGCCGATCTGCAATTTCCGCATCATGAAAACGAAATTGCGCAATCTGAAGGTGCGAGCGGGCATACTTTCGTCAATTACTGGATGCACAATGGATTCGTGCGCGTCGACAATGAAAAAATGTCCAAATCTTTGGGTAACTTTTTCACGATACGCGAAGTACTGGAAAAATTTGATGCGGAAGTCGTACGCTTCTTTATTTTGCGTGCGCATTACCGCAGCCAGTTGAATTATTCCGATGCGCATCTGGACGATGCGCGCAATGCCTTGACGCGCATGTATACGGCTCTGAAGGACGTGGCGCCGGATCATTTGCCGCTGGACATGACTGAGGCGCATGCAGTCCGTTTCATCGATGCGATGAATGACGATTTCAACACACCGCTGGCGATTGCCGTGTTGTTTGAACTGGCAAATGAAATCAATAGGGAAAAATCACCGGTACTGGCGCGCCAGTTGATCGGGCTGGCTGGTATAGTCGGTCTTTTGCAGCGCCCGGCGCAGCAATTCCTGCATGCAGGATTGGCAGGTGCCGACGAGATGGAAACATTGATTATCGGACAAATCGCTGCGCGCGCCGATGCAAAAAAGGCAAAGAACTTTGCCGAGGCGGATCGCATTCGCGCCGCCCTGCTGGAAAAAGGCATCATCCTGGAAGACAAACCCGGCGGTTTAACCGAGTGGCGAAGGGCGTAGAGCTGGATGGGGAAAATGACTGCCACCGATGAAACGCGCATCCTGCCTGTCTACTGGGAGGAGGCGAAGGTCGAGTTGATGAAACGCGACCGCATCATGCGCAAGCTGATTCCGCAATTTGGCGATTTGCATCTGGCCAGTCGTGGTGAGCCGTTTTCAACATTGGCGCGCTCCATCATCGGCCAGCAGATTTCCGTCAAGGCCGCCGATAGCGTGTGGCAGCGTTTTCTCGAAATTTGTCCGAAATGCACGCCCGTGCAGGTCATCAAGGCTGGCGATAAACTGGCCAGTTGTGGCTTATCCAAGCGAAAATCAGAGTACATTCTCGATCTGGCCGACCATTTCAAGGCGAAACGTGTCAATTGTGACAAGTGGGCTGAAATGGAAGATGAGGACGTTATTGCCGATTTGATTCAAATTCGCGGCATCGGACGCTGGACAGCGGAGATGTTTTTGATATTTAATCTGCTCCGGCCGAATATTTTGCCGCTGGACGACGTCGGTCTGCTGGCAGGCATCAGTCGTAACTATTTTTCCGGCGAGCCGGTTTCCCGCAGCGATGCGCGGGAAGTCGCCGCCAATTGGGAGCCCTACCGTACGGTGGCAACCTGGTACCTGTGGCGCAGTCTTGATGCGGTGAGTGCACCAGCTTGAGCCGCCACACGCATATCCACCTCATGGAGGCACGATGAGTAAAACGACTTTCCTCGGCTTTGAACAGCCGATTGCAGAACTCGATTCCAAGATCGAAGAGCTGCGCTTTGTGCAGGACGATTCGGCAGTTGATATCTCGGAAGAGATCGATCGCCTGTCGAAGAAAAGCCAGCAATTGACCAAAGATATTTACGCCAAGCTCACGCCATGGCAGGTATCGCAGATTGCGCGTCATCCACAGCGTCCGTACACGATGGACTATGTGAATGAAATCTTTACCGATTTCCACGAATTGCACGGTGATCGCAGCTATGCAGACGACCTCTCTATCGTCGGTGGTCTGGCCCGCTTCAACGGCATGCCTTGCATGGTGATCGGCCATCAAAAGGGCCGCGACACCAAGGAACGCAGCCTGCGCAATTTCGGCATGCCGAAACCTGAAGGCTATCGCAAGGCGATGCGTCTGATGAAGCTGGCGGAAAAATTCAATCTGCCGGTGTTTACCTTTGTCGATACGCCAGGCGCCTTTCCCGGCATTGATGCGGAAGAGCGCGGTCAGTCAGAAGCGATCGGTCACAATCTGTACGTGATGGCTGAATTGAAAGTGCCGCTGATCGCGACCATCATCGGCGAAGGCGGTTCCGGCGGCGCGCTGGCGATTGCGGTTGGCGACGCAGTGCTGATGCTGCAATACTCGACGTATTCGGTGATTTCACCGGAAGGCTGTGCCTCGATACTGTGGAAGTCTGCAGAGCGGGCATCCGATGCAGCAGAAGCATTGGGCCTGACTGCACATCGCCTGAAGGCGATGGGCCTGATCGACAAGATCATCAATGAACCGCTGGGCGGCGCGCATCGCGATCCAAAACAGATGGCAGCACTGGTCAAGCGTGCTTTGGCTGATACCGTACGCCAGTTCCAGGGCATGAAAACCAAGGATTTACTGGCAGCTCGCCATGAGAAATTGATGAGCTACGGTAAGTTCAAAGAAATCAGCACACCGGAATGAGCCTTGACTGATAAAGACATTGCGGCAACGCAAAGTGAATTTGAACGCGCGTTAGGGGAAATCCGGACGCGCGTTTCTCTTTCCGGATCTGCTGCGCAAAAAATTGCGATTGCCTATAGCGGCGGACTGGATTCTGCGGCCTTGCTGTACCTGCTGCGTGCGTATGCGACGCAACACGGGCTAGAACTGTTTGCCTTCCATGTGCATCATGGACTGAGCCTGAATGCAGATCAGTGGCTGGCGCACTGCCAGCAACAATGTGCCGGGTTGGGCGTGGCATTTGATGCGCGGCGTGTACAGATCGCGAATCAGGACAAGAGCGGTGTCGAGGAAGCCGCACGTCATAGTCGTTATGCCGCCCTGGGTGAAATGTGCCGTGCGCATGATGTGCCTTTGTTGTTGACCGCGCATCATCAGGATGATCAGGCAGAAACCGTGCTGCTGCAATTGTTGCGCGGTTCCGGCGTGGCTGGATTGTCCGGTATGGATAGTGTCAATCATGCGGCGGATTTGCTTGGCGATGCAACTTTGCTGATGGGGCGACCGCTGTTGCAACTGGCGCGCGCGGATCTGGAAAAAATCGTTACCAGCAATGCAATCGCCTTTGTCGAGGATGAATCCAATCTCGACCCGCGCTACGCGCGCAACGCCTTGCGTCATCAGGTCATGCCGACACTGGCGCAACATTTCCCGGGCTTTCAGCAACGCTTTGCGCGCACTGCGCAACATGCGCAATCGGCGCAACGCCTGCTGATAGAACTGGCCGCGCAGGATTTGACCGTGTGTCTTGATGGTGACTGTCTC
Organism: Herminiimonas arsenicoxydans; assembly: GCA_000026125.1. Taxonomy (GTDB): domain Bacteria; phylum Pseudomonadota; class Gammaproteobacteria; order Burkholderiales; family Burkholderiaceae_D; genus Oxalicibacterium; species Oxalicibacterium arsenicoxydans. Next base: position 1,306,951 of record CU207211.1, read on the forward strand.
GATATAACGAAGCTCAGGCAGTTCAGCACGGACCGCATCGATAGCATGTTGCGCTACTGGTTCGGTTCGCGCGGCGTGCGCATGCCCTCGACTTCCTGGCTCAATGAAATGCGCACGCAATTGCTGGAAGCCAAACACGATGCGCAGTTATGCGTCACGCATGCGGATTGCCATATCCGCCGCCATCGCGATCGCGTCTATCTGACGCCCAAGCTTGATCCTGCCAGCCTGGAGCAGGCGCCGCTGGCATTTCGCTGGGACGGTACAACGGCCATGCAGTTTGCCGAATTCGGCGGTACGCTGTTTTTCGAGGAGGCAGAGCAGGGCGTGAGTGCGGAATGGTTGCGTGGGCAGGCATTGACCATGCAGTTGCGCAGCGGCGGCGAGCGTCTGAAGCCGGCGTGGAATCGGCCAACCAAAAGCCTGAAATATCATTATCAGGCTGGCGATGTACCCGCCTGGGAGCGGGAACGTTTGCCACTGGTTTTTGCAGAGAAGCAATTACTGTTTGCGGCAGGAATCGGTATGGATTGCCACTCGTTCAGTACGCAAGCCGGAACGCATATACAACTGCGCTGGCAGTTCGATTCGCCATAAATCAATTTCATTGCCAATTCTGGTTATTTTAATAAGTAGAAAGTGGCTGGAAACTCCTGCCGGACTTGTCATTCTGCGCTGCAGGCTGTAAAGTCGTGGGTTGTTTTTTCCTGCTTACCTCATTTCAAAGCGCGCTTTTTACTCCTTATGGCTTTAATAGTTCACAAATACGGCGGCACATCGATGGGCTCTACCGAGCGCATCAAGAATGTTGCCAGACGCGTCGCCAAATGGCATGACGCTGGTTATCAAATCGTGGTGGTGCCATCGGCCATGTCCGGCGAAACCAATCGTTTGATCGGCTTGGCCAAGGAGTTGATGCCGCATCCGAATCCGCGCGAACTCGACATGCTGGCTTCGACTGGAGAGCAGGTTTCCGTCGCCTTGCTGGCGATGGCGCTGCATTCCATCGGCAAGGAAGCCGTGTCGTATACTGGCTGGCAGGCTGGCATCAAAACCGACTCCGCCTTTACCAAGGCACGCATACAATCGATCGATGACGTGAAGGTGAAGAAGGATCTGGATGCCGGCCGTATCGTGATCATTACCGGTTTCCAGGGTGTGGATGAAGATGGCAATATCGCCACGCTGGGACGCGGCGGTTCGGATACGTCGGCGGTTGCGGTTGCGGTCGCGCTTGAGGCGAAGGAATGCCTGATCTATACCGATGTGGATGGCGTCTATACGACCGATCCGCGCGTAGTGTCGGAAGCACGTCGCCTGAATACCGTCACATTTGAAGAGATGCTCGAAATGGCGTCGCTAGGCTCGAAAGTGCTGCAGATACGCTCAGTCGAATTTGCCGGCAATTACAAGATGCCGACGCGCGTATTGTCGTCGCTGACCGACCCCATGATGTCGCTGGAAGAAGAAGCAAAATCCGGCACCCTGATTTCGTTTGAGGAAGATACAAAGATGGAACAAGCCGCTATTACCGGTATTGCATTTAGTCGCGATGAAGCAAAAATCACCGTTCTGGGCGTACCGGATCGTCCTGGTATCGCTTACCAGATTCTCGGCCCTATCGCTGCAGCGAATATTGAAGTCGACATGATTATCCAAAATCAGTCGGTAGACGGCAAGACGGACTTTACCTTCACCGTACCGCGCGCCGATTACGCCAAGGCAGTGGATGTGCTCAATGACAGCGTCAAGGCACATATCGGTGCTGCCAGTATTCAGGGCGACACCAAGGTGTCAAAAGTGTCCGTGGTCGGCGTCGGCATGCGCAGCCATGTCGGCATCGCATCGCAAATGTTCCGTACCTTGTCGGAAGAGGGCATCAACATCCAGATGATCTCAACTTCGGAAATCAAGATTTCTGTTTTGATCGACGAGAAGTACATGGAATTGGCAGTGCGCGCATTGCACAAGACCTTTGATCTGGAAAAAAGCAATTAAGTCATTTTTGATTGCATAGTTTGGTTGACCAGACATGCATGAAAAGTTATTATGCTGAACCTTCTGGTAGCGTGTTGGTGGTGCTACTGAAGTAATGTGGAGGCGTGGCCGAGTGGTCGAAGGCACTTCCCTGCTAAGGAAGCATATGGGCTTAAACCCGTATCGTGGGTTCGACTCCCACCGCCTCCTCCAAAAGATTAGAAGCCCTTGATGAAAATCAAGGGCTTTTTTCTTTGGTCTAATTGGATAAGTCACTTTTATTGGAACAAAGCATTTTGAACACGAAAAGAAGCAAGCGCTGGAATGGGAGCATGGATACGCTGGAGGCGGACTATCTGAAGGGTGTGACTGCACAAATGAAGGCTTACGGCGAGCGCGTGCAGTTTGCTCTGAGCGGGCCGGGGCAGCGACCGAATTATCAGGTGACCAATACCTTCGATAAAAAAATGGCATTCGACGGCAATCATCATTTGCTGCGAGCGGAAGAACATGAATTTGCGGCGGGCAATGCAACTGTGGTGCTGACGCTGCAGCAAATTGAACAGACGATCGCAGGCATCGGGATGGTCAAGACAACGAGCAGCGTACGCAAGACGCGCGTTGTCGGCAGTGGTACCAAGGTGGCGGCCAAGCCGGGTGATTTGATCGATATCCAGAAATATGAATATTTCAAAAACAATATGCAGAAGCTGCCGGAAGGCATACGCGCCTACTCACAGCAAGTCAGCGCACTGATGAAGCAGGGCATGTCTGCGGAAGCGGCATTTGGCGAGATTGTGCAACAGTATTTTTGAGGTGCTATTGGAAGGTGACATCGCCTCACTTCTTTGCATATGAAAAAGCCCGCAATATTGCGGGCTTTTTCAATTCATCCGGTCATCAACATGGCAGGTATTGTCATGAATGTCAGTCCGGTTAAAGACGCGGGCCATACCTGAGGCTTACACGCGATAAATCTTTTCTCCTGTCTGCACAATCTTGAATTTGGCATCGGACAGGGGATCCAGCGCTCGTCCATCAGTCAACTGATAGGTTTTGCTACCCGGACTTCCTTCGTCGGAAGTTTCTATAGGGGTTTGGTACACCTCCACATGATAGGCCGCTCCTGTTTTACCTTTGGCATCGAATTTTTCTACCAAATCCATAAGAGTCTCCTTTTACTTGATGATGGAATATCCGACTTAACAATAGCAGATTTTATCGGCAGTCCACGCATCGAATGAATATCTCTTGCACGAAACCTGTACAGGCGACAAACCGGGCATTTAAATATCCAGTCCGATGCAGCTTGCTAATCGACGGCTGTATTGGCATGTAATTCTCCAGCCTTGCAAAGTCGGGCTGACAGAGCGGCGAAAACAGAAAATATGCAAATAATCAAAATTATTTCATCCGAACCCTAAAGTTTCGGAAATGCCCGCCGTTATCAAAGTCAGATAAAGGCATAAAAATTTTTAAATTTATTTTGTTTGAGCCCTAAAGTTCTGCAAAAGCGTGCCGTTAAAGATACAAGAGGCAGGAAAAAGCCTTTGTTTTTTGTTGTTTGAATGAATATTTTTAAGTAATTCAGACGTCAAAACGGCATAAAATTTTTCTTTTTTTATCGGTTTTTGCAGATTTGTCAGCGCGGGAAATAAACGCGTAGATGTAATGTGCAAGCCACTCTCCGCGCCATTCCTTGTTGCGCGTACCGCATGCTGGTCGACGTTTGTAGGACAAACGCCTACCGGCATATTGTCGTCTTCTCTGTATAAAAATACCGATTGGTGCCTATTCCAGGCATTTGGTTCCCGAATCAGAATGCATTCACTGGCTCACACATAAGCAGCCAAAGACATTCACAGGCAAGGGAATTCACATGACTAATAACGACATCATTGCAGAAATTCGCGACGCAAATCTTGGTTACCTGATGCTTGCGCAGCAAATGATTCGCGCCGACAAGCCGACTGCAATCTTCCGCCTGGGCATCAGCAATGAAATTGCTGACTTGATCGAAGGCATGAACAATGCGCAAATTCTGAAGCTCGCCGGCGCAAACATGATGCTGGCACGCTTTCGTTTCGACGACGGTGCCATTCTCGGCATGCTGACCAACTACAACAAGGATCGCTCGCTGGCACACTCGCACGCTGCGATTTTGATGGCGGGCCAGGCGGTTGAGCAAATCGCTTGATTGCGGCCTGAACGGATATTGATCATCGTATTGTTATAGTTTTCGGATAAGAGTGGACATGGCCAAGAAAAGTGTAGTGACAGAATCCCAGGAAATTCAACTCGCCATAGAACTCATTAAGCTGGGTGCGCGCCTGCAGTTGCTGGAATCGGAAACTTCATTGTCGCGCGAACGCCTGCTGAAACTGTACAAGGAATTACGCGGCGTTTCGCCGCCAAAAGGCATGTTGCCGTTTTCGACCGACTGGTTCATTACCTGGCAGCCTAATATTCATTCTTCATTATTTATCGGCATCCATAAATACCTGATCGAGCATGCGCAGATTTCCGGCATTGAGGCCGTGATGAAAGCCTACAAGCTTTATCTGGAACAGGTCGATATGGGCGAGGATGGCGAACCGGTGTTGTCTTTGACGCGTGCCTGGACCCTGGTGCGGTTTTTCGATAGTAAAATGCTGGAAACGGCATGTTGCAGCGAATGCAATGGTCATTTTGTCGTGCACCGTCTGGATCTGAACGCGAATTACACTTGTGGTTTGTGCCACATGCCATCCAGAGCCGGCAAAACCAAGCGTGCCAAGATGGATGCAAATCTGCTGGTAGCGTGATTGAATTGAATTCCTTCTGGAAAGAGTCCCTGAGTGAAGAGTGTGCGGCGCTCCGGCGCAAAGCCGGCGTCGCCTGAATCTGTCTTCCACTTGCCTGCCGTGCAGGCTCTTTTTTTTCAAATCCTTTCTTTTTTTTTCGTATTGTTGATCGCCCGCAGTCTGGTGGCGATCTTCGGCATCGCGGTCAATCTCTGGCTGGCGGCGTTTCTTCAAGGCTTGCTTGCCGCCGGTTTTTCCTATTGGCGCAAACTCGCATCCTGGTGGCTGGCGATACAGCTGTTTTTCCCTCTACTTCTCTTGTTTGCATTGTCGCTGCAATTGTCGCCCACGCTGTTCATGCTGGGTTTTCTCGTTCTGCTGTTTCTATACTGGACGACCTTTCGCACGCAGGTTCCTTTTTACCCCTCCGGCCTTGCAACCTGGCACGCAGTGGCGGAATTATTGCCGCAGGAGCGGGCAATCCGCTTTGTTGATGTAGGCAGTGGCCTGGGCGGTTTGACCTTGAATCTGGCAAAGCGCAGGCCGGATGGTGAATTTACCGGTATAGAAATCGCACCGCTGCCTTGGCTGGTGAGCGTGCTGCGCACATTGCTGACACGCAGCCGGGTGCGTTTCAAACGTGGCGATTACCGCCATCTTGATTTTGCCGCCTACGATGTGGTGTTTGCCTATTTGTCGCCAGTCGCGATGCCGGCTTTGTGGGAAAAGGCGCGTGCTGAAATGCGTGCCGGGACACTCCTGCTCAGTTATGAATTCCCCATCCCCGATGTCGTGCCGACTATGGTCGTTACGCCGCTTGTTAAGCATCGGCGCATTTATTGCTGGCGCATGTAGCTTTATTCTTGCCCTGCAAGAATGCTGCGGCTCAAGTTCCTGCAATTCAAGCCGTAGAAAGTCATATTGGCGAGTTGGATATCGTGCGTGCTGGGTGGCGCATTGCATCGCTTGTCGTGTGATCAAGACAAGCGCGGCATTATCGCGGTTGCATATTGGCAATTGTTAAGGCAATAATGGCATCCTAAACCCAGAATCGGAGCGCAGTTTGTTAGTTATCATTGGATATATTGTCGTCCTTGCATCTGTTTTTGGCGGATTTGCACTTGCTGGAGGGCATTTGTCCTCGCTGTTTCAGCCTGTCGAATTATTGATGATAGGTGGCGCGGCTGCAGGCGCATTTTTTGTCGGCAATAACAGCAAGGCGATCAAGGCAACCTTCAAAGCTCTGCCTAATGTTTTCAAGGGTTCCAAATATACAAAAAGTCTGTATATGGAACTGATGACGCTTTTGTTCGAGATATTGACCAAGGTTCGCAAGGAGGGCTTGATGTCGATCGAAGGTGATATCGACGCTCCTGAGGAAAGTGCGATTTTTACCAAATATCCGACGGTACTGGCGGATCACCATATTATTGAATTCATTACCGACTATCTGCGTCTGATGGTGTCGGGCAATATGGATGCGTTTCAGATTGAAAACCTGATGGACAATGAAATCGATACCCATCATGCCGAAGGTGAAATTCCCGTGCATTGCATCGCCAAGATGGGCGATGGTTTACCTGCATTTGGTATCGTCGCCGCAGTCATGGGCGTGGTGCACACGATGGCATCGGTTGGGCTGCCGCCGGCAGAGCTGGGTATCCTGATTGCCAATGCGCTGGTCGGTACCTTCCTCGGTATTTTGCTTGCGTATGGTTTTGTTTCTCCGCTTTCAAGTACGCTGGAACAAAAACTGCACGAATCATCCAAAGTCTTCCAATGCATCAAAGTGACTTTGCTGGCCAGCCTGAATGGTTACGCGCCTGCGCTCGCAGTCGAGTTTGGTCGCAAGGTATTGTTTTCGACTGAACGTCCTTCTTTCAGCGAACTGGAAGATCATATCAAGCAGTCGAAGTCGAAATAATGCAATTCTCCGTCCTGAGAATACAGATATAAAAGAACCCTAACGGAGACTGACATGGCTGACGAAGGACTCCGTCCCATTATCGTAAAGCGTATTAAAAAATCAGGGGGCGGCCATCATGGCGGCGCCTGGAAAATCGCTTACGCGGATTTTGTCACCGCGATGATGGCGTTCTTTCTGTTGATGTGGTTGCTGGGCTCCACCACCAAGGGTAATTTGCAAGGGATCGCCGACTATTTCAGTACTCCGCTGAAGGTAGCGATGGCCGGCGGTTCCGGCAGCGGCGACGCCACCAGCGTCATCAAGGGCGGTGGCAAGGACATGACCCGTATCGATGGCCAGCAGAAAAAGGGCGAAAACCTTACGCCCACCAAAAGCCTCAACCTGAAAGATGCCGAGGCAGAGTTGGAGAGGCAGGAAATGAATCGCCTCAAATCCTTGAAGGAGCGTATCGAAGAAGCAATCGATTCAATACCCAGCCTGCGGCAATACAAAAATCAACTCTTGCTGGATATCACGTCAGAAGGTTTGCGCATTCAGATTGTGGATGAAAAAAACCGCCCGATGTTCGCCTTGTCGAAAGCCGACTTGCAGCCTTATACCAAACTCATCCTGCATGAGATTGCCAAGACACTCAACGATATTCCGAATCGCATCAGCCTGTCGGGCCATACCGATGCCACACCGTATTCGAGTGGTGAAAAAAGCTACAGCAACTGGGAGCTTTCATCGGATCGGGCCAATGCGTCGCGTCGCGAGTTGATCGCCGGCGGCATGGAAGAAGCGAAAATGCTGCGTGTTGTTGGCCTGTCTTCCGCAGTGCTGTTCGATCAGAAAGATCCGCTCAATCCTATCAATCGCCGCATCAGTATTATCGTCATGAACAAAAAAACAGAAGATTCCATCACCAAGGCAAACCGGACGCTGGATGTGGTGAGTGAGGCGACTGCAAAACAGACGGTGGAAAATGGCGTTAATCCATCTGTTGCAGCCCAGCCTGCGCCACTTGCAGCAACGCCCGCAGGCGCACAAAAATGAGCCGACATCTGCTGTGACTGAAAATAAAGAGCGGGTACTTTCATGACAATAAAGACGTCGTTGGCTGCACAGGTAAGGTCTCTGCTATCGGGCCTGTCCGAGCATGGAGGCCAGCATCTGACCGAGATCGAGACTGATCTGGTACAGACCAATGTTCTGCTTGGCGAAGCAATAGAAAAGTTGAGTGCGAGCTTTCTGGCGATACACGCGACTGTCACGGCACAACAGCAGATAGTCGATGCCTTGCTGGCAGGTACTGCCGTGACGCCGGATGCGATGCTGGAGTTGCGCGAGCAAGCGGCGCAAATCGATCGGCACGTGAATGCCGCAGTGACAGGTTTGCAGTTTCAGGATATGACGACGCAATTGATCAATCGTACTGTACGTCGGGTAGTCGGATTGCGCGATGTGCTGGAAGTACTGGGAACAAATGGCAATGCCATTCCGGCTGAGGGGAATGGCGAGCAGATGCATGCGGCGCTGAGCGAGATCAATGCAAGGTTGAAGACACAAAGTATTGATCTGGAAAAGGAGTTGCGGAAGGCTGTACGCCAGACTCATATGGAAAGCGGCGAGATTGATTTGTTTTGAATTGGCAGCAAAACTTTGGCCTGGCAGGTTAAACCGCCGGAAATGTGTATTCGCAGGGAGTGGAAATGACTAAAACAATATTGGCAGTCGACGATTCTGGTTCGTTGCGACAGATGGTGGTGTTCAGTCTGCGGGCTGCCGGTTATCAAGTGACCGAAGCAGTGGACGGACAGGATGGTTTGGACAAGGCGCAAATGCAGGTTTTCGATCTGGTTCTGACGGATCAGAACATGCCGCGCATGGATGGCTTTTCGCTGATTCGTGCGTTGCGTGCATTGCCAACCTATCAAAAGGTACCCATTCTGGTGTTGACCACGGAATCCAGCGATGAAATGAAGGCCAAGGGGCGGGCAGCAGGTGCAAACGGCTGGCTGGTCAAGCCGTTTGATCCGCAACGCCTGACCGAAGTAGTGAAAAAAGTCATAGGCTGATCGCGCGATGAGCAAGAACATCATCCAGAGCATAGACAACGGAGTTGAATAATGACCATCGATATGAGTCAGTTCTTCCAGGTATTTTTCGATGAAACCGAAGAACTGCTGGCCGAGATGGAAAAATTGCTGCTGGCCGTTGATGTGTCATCACCCGATGAAGAGGATCTGAACGCAATTTTTCGCGCTGCCCATTCGATCAAGGGCGGTGCCGGCACGTTCGGCATTACCGATTTGACCGAAGTGACGCACGTGCTGGAAACCCTGCTGGATCGCATCCGCAAAGGCGAGATGGCGCTGAAGCCGGAACATGTGGATGCATTTCTGTCCGCAAAGGATATTTTGAAAATGCAGCTCGACGGTCATCGTCTGCACACGCCTGTCGATCTGGACGCTGTGACCGAAGTGCGACTGATGCTGGAAGCGCTGTCGCTGGACGACGATGCCGTCCCATCTGCCGCAGCTGTCGCGCCCGCAGCCCATGTCGATGGAGTTGCTGCGCGCACCGATCGGCGTTTTCGTATTGAATTGCCGCAAGTGCCGCCGCGCGATGTGGATGCGCTGGCCGCAGAGCTGGGTTTGCTGGGCGAGATCAGCCGGGACACCTTGGCGGATCAGCGCGCAGTATTCGTCTTGAGCACGCATGAAGGTCCGGATGACATTATCGCCATTTGCTCTTTCATTCTTGATCCGCAGGATTTGAAAATAACCGAGGAATCGGTAGTCGCTATCGTCTCTGGTGGCCATCAAAGCATCGATCAACGCAGTCAGTCGGAAGCGCAGCAGGGTTACGGCTTCTTCGAACCTCTGCATTCGGTGATCGCGGGTGAAACTGCGCAGAAGGAAAAGGAAAATGCGCAGGGTTATGGCTTTTTCGCTCCGTTCGTGCCGCTGGAGCCGGCTCCGGCAAGCGCACACAAAGCAACTGATGCGGCGGACGACGAAGACGATCAGCATCATCACACGGCGGCAGCCGATAAAAAAACTGCAGCCAAACGTGATGACAAAATGGCGCAGAGCGCCGAATCCTCATCTATACGCGTAGGCATAGAAAAAGTGGATCAGCTGATCAATCTGGTCGGTGAATTGGTAATCACGCAGGCGATGATAGAACAGCGCACGGATTCGCTTGATCCGATGCTGCATGAGCGGCTGTTGAACAGCGTGTCGCAATTGACGCGCAATACGCGCGATCTGCAGGAAGCAGTGATGTCGATACGCATGATGCCGATGGATTATGTATTTTCCCGCTTCCCTCGCATGGTGCGCGATCTCGCCGGCAAGCTGGGCAAGAAAATCGAATTCGTCACGCAAGGTGCGGCGACCGAACTTGACAAGGGTTTGATTGAACGTATCGTCGATCCCTTGACGCATCTGGTGCGCAACAGCATCGATCACGGTATAGAAATGCCGGAGGCAAGAACGGCCGCCGGCAAGGCCCCCGCCGGACAGCTCTCGCTTTCCGCCAGCCATCAGGGCGGCAATATCATTATCGAAGTCAGCGACGACGGCGGTGGCTTGAATCGCGAAAGAATTCTTGCCAAGGCCAGACAGAAGGGGATGGAAGTATCGAACGAGATGCCGGATGGCGACGTCTGGCAACTGATTTTTGCGCCGGGATTTTCCACCGCGGAAGCGGTGACGGATGTCTCCGGTCGTGGCGTCGGCATGGATGTGGTCAAGCGGAATATCACTGCAATGGGCGGTGCGGTCGAGATTCGTTCCAGCAAGGGCTTCGGCACTACCATTTCGATTTCGCTGCCGCTCACGCTGGCCATTCTGGATGGCATGTCGATCAAGGTTGGTGAAGAAATTTACATTCTGCCGCTGGGCTACGTGGTGGAATCCCTGCAACCGGAACCGGAGGATGTAAAGGAAATCAGCGGACAGGGAAAAGTGGTCAAGGTGCGTGGCGATTATCTGCCTTTGATCCCGCTTTACAAGATGTTCGATATTGAACCGAACTTCACTGATCCATCAGAAGGCATCGTTGTGATTCTGGAGTCGGAAGGTCGCAAGGCGGCCTTGTTTATCGACGAGCTGGTCGGTCAGCAGCAGGTCGTGGTCAAGAATCTTGAATCGAATTATCGCAAGGTGGCGGGAATTTCCGGTGCCACTATTCTGGGCGACGGCGGCGTATCGTTGATCATCGATGTTGCGGCATTACTGCGCTCCAGTCGTCAATTGAACGACGAATCCATTTATTCCTGAAGAGGAGAATTTTCATGATCCACAATGTACTAGACAATACCAACGGCGCCAAAACCGGGAATGAATTTCTTGCGTTTACCCTCGGCAGGGAAGAATACGGCATCGACATCCTGAAAGTGCAGGAAATTCGCGGCTATGAGACCGTGACGCGGATTGCGAATGCGCCTGAATTCGTCAAGGGTGTGGTCAATCTGCGCGGCATCATCGTGCCTATCGTCGATATGCGGATCAAATTCAATCTGGGCGAACCGACCTACGATCAATTTACCGTCGTCATCATTTTGAACATCGGCGGTCGCGTGGTGGGTATGGTGGTCGATAGCGTGTCGGATGTGATCACCCTGTCGCCGGAACAAATCAAGCCGGCACCGGAAATGGGTACGGCATTCAATACCGATTATCTGATCGGTCTGGGGACGCTGGATGAGCGCATGCTGATTCTGGTCGATATAGATAAATTGATGTCCAGCGAAGAGATGGGTTTGATTGAAAATATTGCAGCGTAGTCGAGTCGGCATAAAAAATTGTGCAAAACAGTTGACGATTTTTGGAGACTGCATAGTCGGCAGCATTGATATGCAACTGTGGAAAAGGAAAGTGGCAGTATGAAATCGTCTTCTCAAACCAGAACCGAAGGCTCCAAGGAGTTCGAGTTTACTGCGCGCGATTTTGAGCGGGTGCGTGCGCTGATTTATAAAAAAGCAGGAATTGCACTGGCGGAAAGCAAGCAGGAAATGGTTTACAGCCGGCTGGCGCGCCGTTTGCGCGCCACCGGCATCAGTTCTTTCGTGACGTATCTCGACAGGCTGGAGCAGGGTAGTGGAGAGACGGAAGAGTGGGAAGCGTTTACCAATGCGTTGACAACCAATCTGACCTCGTTTTTTCGCGAGTCCCATCACTTTCCGATTCTGGCCGAACACCTGAAGAAGGTTAAGGAGCCGATCGAGATATGGTGTTCTGCTGCATCGACCGGGGAAGAGCCGTATTCGATTGCAATGACCGCATGCGAAGCATTCAATACGCTGACGCCGCCGGTGCGCATCATTGCCACCGATATCGATACCAATGTGCTTAACACCGGGGCCAACGGCGTTTATTCAATCGACAGGCTGGATAAAATGTCGCCAGAACGGGCACGACGCTTTTTCCTGCGCGGCAAAGGCGCACGTGAAGGCCAGGTGCGTGTGCGACCCGAGCTGCGTCAGATGATCAGTTTCAAGCAAGTGAATCTGCTGGCTGATAATTGGGGAGTTTCGGGGCCATTCGACGTGATTTTCTGTCGTAATGTGATGATCTATTTCGACAAGCCGACCCAGGGAAAAATACTGGATCGTTTTGCGCCCCTGATGAAACCGGATGGCTTGCTGTTTGCCGGTCATTCCGAAAACTTCCTGTATGTATGCGATGAATTCAAGCTGCGCGGAAAAACAGTATACGAACTTGATCCGGACAGGAAAACCAGCAGCGCAAAATTGCGCAGGGCATGAGATTGAATGTATGAGTGAATTTACCAAAGAGCATTTCGCCACGAACGTCTATTACGACAGGACCTTCGATCGCGATGCAGCCAAGATCCTGCCGGGCGAGTATTACTACACCGGCAAGGACATGCTGATCGTGACGGTGCTCGGTTCCTGCGTATCTGCCTGCATACGCGATCGCGTAACGGGTGTGGGCGGCATGAATCACTTCATGCTGCCGGATAGCGGTGCCGATGCGGACAGTCCTGTTTCCGCCTCGGCGCGTTACGGTACCTATGCAATGGAAGTGCTGATCAACGATCTGTTGAAGGCCGGCGCCAAGCGTGAAAATCTGGAAGCCAAGGTATTTGGCGGCGGCGCGGTCCTGCGCGGATTTATCGCCATGAACGTAGGCGAACGCAATGCGCAGTTCGTGCGTGATTTTCTGAAGGTGGAAGGCATCCGCATCATTGCGGAAGACCTCAACGATATTCATCCGCGCAAGGTGTATTACTTCCCGCGCAGCGGCAAGGTGCTGGTCAAGAAACTCAAACAACTGAATAACAATACGCTGGTCAATCGCGAACAGGATTACGCAAATCGTCTGCAGTCGAACAATGTCGCTGGCGACATCGAGCTGTTTTCCTGAACGCATGACCGTAGATAAAACAGCTTTGCCGAGGTGGAGATATGAAGATAAAAGTTTTGATTGTGGACGACTCGGCCCTGATCCGCAGCGTGATGAAGGAAATTATCAATAGCCAGCCGGATATGGAGGTGGTGGGCGTTGCTCCCGATCCGATCATCGCGCGGGACTTGATCAAGCAGACGAATCCCGATGTGTTGACGCTGGATGTCGAAATGCCGCGCATGGACGGCCTCGATTTTCTTGAAAAGCTGATGCGCCTGCGGCCGATGCCGGTCGTGATGGTGTCTTCGCTGACCGAGCGCGGTTCGGAAATTACGTTGCGCGCGCTGGAACTGGGCGCGATCGACTTCGTTACCAAACCGAAGATGTCGATTCAGAGCGGCATGCTGGAATACACGGAAATGATTGCGGACAAGATCCGCGCTGCCTCCAAGGCACGGATCAAGGCGCGCCATATTCCGACCGAAGCACACAAGTCAACTGGAGGCGAGGCGTTGCCGCTGATACGCAACCCTCTGACCAGTAGCGAAAAGCTGATCATCATCGGCGCTTCGACCGGCGGCACGGAAGCCATCAAGGATTTCCTGATGCAGATGCCGTCCGATTGCCCGGGCATACTGATTACCCAGCATATGCCGCCCGGGTTTACCAAATCGTTTGCGCAACGTCTCGACAGCCTGTGCAAAATCGACGTCAAGGAATCAGAAGGCGGGGAGCGCGTACTGCCTGGACATGCCTACCTTGCGCCCGGCCATTCGCATTTGCAGCTTGTGCGCAGCGGTGCAAACTACATGACACAACTCGATCAGGGGCCGCCGGTCAATCGTCATCGTCCTTCGGTGGATGTCCTGTTTCATTCCGCTGCCGTGCATGCAGGTAAAAATGCGGTGGGCGTAATCCTGACCGGCATGGGCAAGGATGGCGCGCTTGGCATGCTGGAAATGAAAAATGCCGGTGCCTATAATTTCGCCCAGGATGAAGCATCGTGCGTGGTGTTCGGCATGCCGCGGGAAGCCATAGCGGTCGGTGCAACACACGAGGTTGGCTCGCTGAATGCTTTGCCGGGCATTGTGTTGGGTCATCTGGCAACCAACAGCAGTCGCGCATTGAGGGTGTAGAGCAGGCTGTCGATGCAGAGTGATGCTGCAGAGGCTGGCAAATCTTCCAATTCTGCTGCATCATCAGTGCATAATAGCAAGATGTCAGAAAAAGAGACCAGGTTTGCAGTGAGCTTCGATCTCTTTCAAGATCGATAACGGTATAAAGAATTAATGGAGTAATTCATGGCAGGTCCAAACACCAAATTTTTAGTCGTCGATGATTTCTCAACGATGCGTCGTATCGTCCGCAATCTGTTGAAGGAACTGGGCTATACCAATGTTGATGAGGCTGAAGACGGCGTGATGGCACTGTCCAAGCTGCGTAGCGAAACCTTCGATTTCGTCGTCTCCGACTGGAACATGCCGAATATGGATGGCCTGACAATGTTGCAGCAGATACGCGCCGACCCCGCGCTGTCCAAATTGCCGGTCCTGATGGTGACGGCAGAGGCGAAAAAGGAAAACATCATCGCAGCGGCGCAGGCCGGTGCCAACGGTTATGTCGTCAAGCCGTTCACAGCCGCGACTCTGGATGAAAAACTCGCGAAGATTTTTGAAAAACTGGCCGCTGCCGGAGCCTGAATTGAGTACGACCCTGCGTGCCGAGCCCATGCCTTCAGGCATGGCTGACGAACGAGGCGATCTGGCGCACGACGAAGTATTGTCGCGCGTCGGTCATATGACGCGTGCCTTGCACGATAGCCTGCGCGGCCTGGGTTTCGATCAACTGATCGAACGCGCTTCGCATGATATTCCGGATGCGCGCGACCGCCTCGATTACGTGGCACGCATGACAGAGCAGGCGGCGCAACGTGTGCTGAATGCAACCGAAGCCGCCGGCCCGCTGCAAGACCGTATTCAAACCGATGCCGCCAGCATTTCGGCCACATGGCAGCAAACGCTGCAGGGTGCGTTTTCGGAAGAGAAATATCGGGCCGTTGCTGAGAGCACGCTCGCTTATTTGAATCAAACACAAGCGGCAACGGCAGAAACCAAGCAGCATCTGATGAATATCATGATGGCGCAGGATTTCCAGGATTTGACCGGACAGGTAATCAAGAAGGTGACCGAGCTGGCGCATGGTCTTGAGCAGCAGCTGTTGCAATTGCTGGTCGATTACGCGCCGCCTGAAATCAAGCGTGAAGTCGATACCGGCTTGCTGAACGGACCGCAAATCAACCCGGTGGGCAATGATGTGGTGGCCGGTCAGGCACAGGTGGATGATCTACTCGACAGTTTGGGGTTTTAATTCGTCGGCAAGCGATGTTGCCCATCCTTTCCATTTCCTGTTTCTCCATTTCTTATCGCCTCCATGCTTGTAACTAAATTTATTGTTCGTGAACCTTTACTGAGTGCGAAGCAGCAGGTTCTTGGATACGAACTTCGCTGGTATGGCAATCAGCAGGATGACGGCATGGCCAGCGATGAGGATTTGCTGGAACTGGTGACGTTTGTCGCTACCCAACTGCGCAATGAAGAGTCGGGTTGGCTGCTGAGTGACAGCGTGCTGTTTTTTGAGGCGACGCCAGCCTTGATTGCTTCCAATGTAGTACAGACCTTGCCGGCAAAAAATACCGTATTTCGCCTGACTGCCGCCGATCTGACCGATGCAGACACGCATCAGGCGGTGACAGCCTTGCGTCAGCAGGGATATGGATTTTCCTTGTGCGGTGCAGATGCCGTGGCACCGGATAGCCCTTTGCTGGCGCTGGTCAGTCATGTCGAGGTCAGCTTCGGCAGCGGTATCGAGAACGACACTGCAACTTTCGGCGAAGCACACGCGTCGCCGATCAAGGTGGTGCGCCATCTGGCCGACTGGCAGGAATACGATCACTGTGCAGCAGCGGGGCTGCAGGCGTTCATCGGCAAGCTGTATCTGACACCGCGCCCGGAAGCGGAGAAGAAGGGCTTGAATTCTGCCCAGCTCATCATCGTGCAACTGATGCAGATGGTGCGGCAGAATGCCGACGTACGCGAGCTGGAAAATGTGCTCAAGCGCGATGCGACCCTGGCTTACAAACTTTTCCGCTACATCAACAATGTCGGTTTCGGCCTGGGCGCAGAGATTCAATCCTTGCGCCATGCGGTCACGATGCTGGGTTATTCGCCTTTGTATCGCTGGCTGTCATTGCTGCTGGCAACGGCCGGCACCGGCAGCGATTCGGCGGTATTGATGCAGACGGCGATCGTGCGCGGCCGTTTTGCCGAATTGGCCGGACATGGCATCCTGCCCAAGAACGAGGCCGAGAATCTGTTCGTGGTCGGCATATTTTCAATGCTGGACCGCTTGCTGGGGATTCCGATGGAAGAAGTACTGGGAAAAATCCAGCTGTCCGAACCGGTCGCGCAAGCCTTGCTGACACGCGACGGCATGTACGGCCCTTTCCTGGCACTGGCCGAAGCTTGTGAAACGGATAATGGCGATATCGGTGCGTTGGCCGATTCGCTGTTCATCAATGCACGTCAGGTCAATGAAGCGCATCTGGCCGCACTGGCCTGGGCTCAAAGCATCAAGATTTAAACGCACAATGTGCGTTGTTTCCATCCATATCCGCTTGGCAATATTTAAAAAGCGGGTATTTCCCAGCCTATTCCCTCGATGACCTGCAGGCTTTCTAGCCAATAATCCACTCATAGCTCCGTATGGCGTCATGTTGAACGCCAACCGGTTTGCTCCAGGAGTCGGCTTTGGCTGAAGAAAGTGATCTCGAAAAGACAGAACCCGCGTCACCGCGCAAGCTGGAACAGGCGCGGGAGCAGGGTGATGTTCCGCGTTCGCGCGAGCTGGCAACCTGCACGCTGTTGCTGGGCGCGAGTGCGGCTTTCTGGTTCACCGGCGGCAATATGATCGCGGAACTCAACAGCATGCTGGCTTCCGGTCTGAGCTTCGATCGCGAGATGGCGTTCGACATGGAATTGCTGCTGGCGCATGCAGCAGCCAGCATCATCAAATTACTCATCGCATTTGCACCGGCCGCCCTGATCCTGATCGTGGTCGCGCTGGCTTCGCCCATGCTGATCGGCGGCTGGTTGTTCAGCGCCCAGGCACTGCAGCCGAATTTCGGTCGTATGAACCCGATCAAGGGTCTGGGCAATATGGTTTCCACCCGTTCAGCCGTAGAACTGGGCAAGGCGATAGCCAAAACCATCCTGATCGGTTGCATCGCATGGACGGTGATGAAGTATGAAATCGATGGCGTGCTGGCTCTGAGCGTGACGCCGCTGCAGTCCGGTATTGAACAGGTCGGACACATCCTGCTGATCAGTTTTACCTTTATCGTCAGCGGCTTGATCATCATCGCCGGCATTGATGCGCCGTATCAGATGTGGCAGCACGCGAAGAAATTGATGATGTCGCGTCAGGATGTGCGCCAGGAGTCGAAGGAATCCGACGGAAATCCGGAAATCAAGGCCAAGATACGCCAGCAACAGCGCGAAATGGCGCGTCGCCGCATGATGACTGAAGTGCCGACCGCAGACGTGGTGGTGACCAACCCGACGCACTATGCAGTCGCGCTCAAGTATTCCGAAAACGGTATGCGGGCACCGACCGTGGTTGCCAAGGGTGCCGATGAAGTGGCAGCCAAAATCCGCGAAATCGCGCTGGAAAACAATGTGGTGATGCTGGAAGCGCCGCCATTGGCGCGTGCCTTGTTCCGTCACGCAGAGCTGGGCGATGAAATTCCGGAAGCGCTGTATATCGCGGTGGCGGAAGTGCTGGCGTATGTATTCCAGTTGCGCGCCTACAGCAAAAACGGCGGCACGCGTCCGCAAAAACCGGGCGACCTCGAAGTGCCCCCCGAGCTTGATCCTCTTAACCCCGCTGCAGAAGATGCAGATACCAATGGCCTGCCACAATGAATAGTCTGAAAATGCCAGCCTGGATGACGGGCCCTGGCTCAAAAGCGGTCGCCGCGCCATTGATCATCATCATGATGTTGTCGATGATGATTTTGCCTTTGCCGGCCATCGTGCTGGACATTTTCTTCAGCTTCAATATCGCGCTGTCGATCATCGTATTGCTGACCGCTTTGTACACGGTCAAACCGCTGGACTTCATGGTGTTCCCGACCGTGCTTTTGGTCAGCACGATGTTGCGCCTGTCACTGAACGTCGCCTCCACGCGTGTCGTGCTGACCGAAGGCCATAACGGCCCGGACGCTGCCGGCAAGGTGATTGAAGCTTTCGGTCACTTTCTGATCGGCGGCAACTACACTGTCGGTCTGGTGGTCTTCATCATCCTGACCATCATCAACTTCACCGTGGTGACCAAGGGTGCTGGTCGTATCGCCGAGGTGGGTGCACGTTTCGCGCTGGATGCGATGCCGGGTAAGCAGATGGCGATCGATGCCGATCTGAATGCCGGTTTGATCGGCGAACAGGATGCGCGTTTGCGCCGTACGCAAGTGGCGCAGGAAGCGGAATTCTACGGCGCGATGGACGGTGCCAGCAAATACGTACGCGGCGATGCGATTGCCGGCATCATCGTTACCGTGATCAACGTGGTCGGCGGCCTGATCGTCGGCATGGTTCAGCATGACATGGCGTTTTCGGCGGCGCTGGAAAACTACACGCTGCTCGCCATCGGCGACGGCCTGGTGGCGCAGATTCCTTCGCTGATCATTTCGACTGCGGCCGGTATCGTCGTATCACGCGTCGCGAGTGAGCAGGACATCGGCGGCCAGCTGGTTGGCCAGTTGTTCGCCAAGCCGCAGGTGCTGTACATCACCGCTGCAATCGTCGGCGGCATGGGCTTGATTCCCGGCATGCCGCACATGTCCTTTCTGTTTCTGGCCGGCGTGCTGGCCGGCGCAGCCTACCTGATTTCGCAACGTGCACTGAAAGCGCCGCAAGTCGAACCGGAAGTAACGGCGCCGCCGGCAGTACCGGAAGTCGAGGAAGCCAGCTGGCAGGATATTGTGCAAGTCGATACGCTCGGACTTGAAGTCGGCTATCGCCTGATTCCGCTGGTCGATAAATCGCAAAGCGGCGAGCTGCTGCGTCGTATCAAGGGCATACGCAAGAAATTCGCACAGGAAGTCGGTTTCCTGTCGCCGCCTGTGCATATTCGCGACAACCTCGAACTGAAACCATCTGCTTATCGCATCACGCTCAAAGGCGTGGAAGTCGGTAGCGGCGAAGCGCTGGCCGGTCAGTTCCTTGCCATCAATCCTGGCATGGTGAGCGGCACGCTGCCGGGCCAGGCCACCAGCGATCCGGCCTTCGGTTTGCCAGCCACCTGGATCGATGCCAGCCTGCGTGAACAGGCGCAAGGCATGGGTTATACCGTGGTCGATGCAGGCACCGTGGTTGCCACGCATTTGAATCATTTGATCACTACCCACGCAGCTGAATTGCTGGGCCGCCAGGAAGTGCAGCAATTGCTGGAACACCTGACCAAGGAGTCGCCGAAGCTGGTGGAAGACCTGGTGCCGAAACTGATTTCGCTTTCCACGCTGCAAAAAGTATTGCAAAACCTGTTGATCGAAGGCGTACACATACGAGACATGCACAGCATCATCGAGACATTGACCGAGCACGCAACCCATACCAACGACGTCAATGAATTGACGGCGCTGGTGCGCATCGCGCTGGGCCGCGCGATCGTGCAGCAGTTGTTCCCGTCGACCAACGAATTGTCCGTGATGACGCTGGATAACCGTCTCGAGCGCCTGCTGACGCAAGCCTTGAGCGCCAGTGGACCGGAAGGCGCCGGCATCGAGCCGGGTCTGGCCGACACGATCGCTGCGCAAGCCGAAGCGGCGACGCGTCAACAGGAGCAAATGGGATTGACACCGGTACTGCTGGTGCCGGCACAGTTAAGGGCACTGCTGGCGCGTTTCCTGCGCCGTGCATTGCCGCAGTTGAAAGTTCTTTCGCACGCAGAAGTGCCCGATTCAAAAACGATCAGAGTTACTAGCTTAGTTGGAGGCCAGGTATGAATGTAAGAAAATTTACGGCAAGCACATCGCGCGGCGCATGGAGTCTGGTGCGCGAAGCACTGGGTCCCGATGCCGTGATTCTTTCCAATCGCGCAGTCGAAGGCGGGGTCGAGATACTGGCGCTGGCTGGAGAAGATATGGCATCGCTGGCTGAGCCGATGGTCGAGAAAACGATTTCGGAAACCACGCTGGCCGCTCTGGCACCCAGGTATCAAGCGCAGCAGGCTGCACAGCCGGCGCCGCCAGCCATTGCCTCCCGCGCATCGCTACAAACAGCAGCCAGCGAAATCAACAGTGCAGAATTGCACAGTGTGATGAGTGAAATTCGTTCCATGCGCGGCATGCTGGAAATGCAATTGGCTGAACTGGCATGGACCGATCAGCACAAACGCGAACCGGCCAAATCAAGCGTATTGCGTGAAATGCTGGCAGCCGGATTCAGCGCCAGCCTGGCGCGCTATCTGACGGAAAGAATGCCGGCCGGTGCCAGCAAGCAGAGCGGCATGGACTGGATCAAGGCGATCCTGACGCGCAATCTGGCGACCATCGGCAATGAAAACGAAATCCTGGAGAAAGGCGGCGTCTACGCTCTGGTCGGCCCAACGGGTGTCGGCAAAACCACGACGACCGCGAAACTGGCGGCGCGCTGCGTGATGCGTCACGGCCCGGGAAAACTGGCCTTGATCACGACCGACGGTTATCGTATCGGCGGCTACGAACAGTTGCGCATCTACGGCAAGATCCTCGGCGTGATGGTGCACTCGGTGAAAGACGAAGCCGATCTGCGCATCGCACTCGATGAACTCAAAGGCAAGCATACGGTATTGATCGACACGGTCGGCGTCAGTCAGCGCGACAATATGGTGGCAGAGCAAATCGCAATGCTGTCAGGCGCCGGCAGCCAGGTCAAACGCCTGCTGTGTCTGAACGCCACTTCGACTGGCGAAACGCTGAATGAAGTCGCGCGCTCCTACATGGGCGATGGCCTGGCCGGTTGCATATTGACCAAACTCGATGAAGCTGCAACCATAGGCAGCGCTCTGGATGTAGTCATCAGACAGAAATTGAACTTATACTACGTGGCGAATGGACAGCGCGTGCCGGAAGACCTGCATGTCGCGAACCAGCAATATTTGGTTGACCGTGCATTCAAACTCAAACGCGAGACAGCGCCATTCCAGTTCAGTGATGCGGAAATTCCCTTGGTAATGGCAAATACAGCAAAAGCAATGAACGATAAAAGTCTGCGTGAGGTGATTCTTGGCTAGTTTTGAATGTGATCAGGCAGAAGGTTTGCGGCGTATGCTGGCCGGACCGAAGCCGCGCATTTTTACTTTTTTGTCCGCTACTTCGGTTGCCGATAAAAGTGCAATGCTGGTCAATTTGAGCGCCTCTCTTGCGTCCGGTGGCAGCGATGTCGTGCTGCTGGATGCCTGCACATCGACTGACGGCATCACACGCCGCATGGGCGCCGATATGCAAGCGACCCTGCTGGATGTCGCGCGTCAGCAGCGCGCCCTCAATCAGGTGGTGCAGGCGATGCCGCAGGGTTTCGGCCTTGCTTCGCTGACCAGTGGCTCGGTCCATGCCGCCAGCCGCGATGCAGATCAGTTGCGTCGCCTGTCCAATGCATTCGGTGTGCTGGCTGCACAATCCGATGTGCTGGTGGTGGATGCCGAGCTGGATCAGGATGACAATTTTCCGATTCCCGGCATGGCGAGCGGCGATATCGTGGTGCAGGTTGCTCCGGCTGCCGCATCGATCAAGGAAGCGTACTCGCTGATCAAGCGTCTCAACGCGCAACTGGGTCGCCGGCCATTCGGCATTCTGGTTACCGGCGCCGATGAACGCGAAGCACACATCGTCTATCAAAACATGGCACAGGCTGCCAGTCGCTATCTGGCCGTACAGCTGCAGTTCATCGGCTCGATACCGTCCGACGATCACCTCACACGCGCCGCACGTCTGGGACGCGCAGTGATTGATGCCTTCCCGATGGCAGGCGCCTCGGTGGCATTTCGCCTTCTTGCAGAACGTTTTGCATTATCCGCCCATGGCGCCAGGTTCGGAGCCTGAGCAATGTACACCGCAGCAGGAAGATCGGATAGGGACCACCTGGTAAGCGAGCATGCGCCGCTGGTCAAGAAACTCGCGCATCAGATGAAAGCCAAGTTGCCGCCCAGCGTGGAAGTCGACGATCTGATTCAGGCCGGCATGATAGGGCTGCTCGATGCAGTCGGCCGCTACGAAGAAACGCATGGCGCGCAATTTGAAACCTACGCCGTGCAACGCATACGTGGCGCCATGCTGGATGAATTGCGCAGCAGCGACTGGATGCCGCGCAGCATGCGGCAAAACATGCGCAAGATCGAGGTGGCGATGAACAGCTTGCAGCAAAAGCTGGGCCGCCCACCGAACGAAAGCGAAGTCGCCAAGCAACTCAAGTTGTCGCTGGCCGATTATCAGGATTTGCTCAGCGATGGCGGCGGCCATCAACTGGTGTATTACGAAGATTTTCACGATAGCGAAGACAACGAGCATTTCCTCGACCGCTATTGCACCGACGAATCGCCCGATCCCTTGCAGAATTTGATGAACACGGGTTTCCGCTCGGCGGTGATCGCAGCCATCGAAGCCTTGCCGGAACGGGAAAAAATCCTGATGAGTCTGTACTACGAACAGGAAATGAATCTGAAGGAAATCGGCGCCGTCATGGGCGTGACCGAATCGCGGGTATCTCAACTACATAGCCAGGCCATTGCCAGGATGCGTGCAAACTTGAGGGAGAAGGCGTGGACTGGGGTAGCTTAATTGGTATCGTGCTTGCGCTCGGCGGCATACTTGCCGGGCAAATGCTGGAAGGCGGCAAACTCGGCTCTCTGGTACAGCCGGCTGCCTTCATTATCGTCATTGTCGGCACGATAGGTGCGGTGCTGCTGCAAAGCGGCTGGCGCAATTTTGCGAACGGCCTGAAAATGGCCGGCCGCGTTTTTGTGCCGCAGGACGATAATTATGCGAGCCTGATGCATGACGTCACCAACTGGAGCACAGTGGCGCGCCGCGAAGGCTTGTTGAGCCTGGAACGCATGATCAAGGATGTCAACGACCCATTCGTCGCGCACGGATTGCGACTGATCGTCGATGGTGTCGATCCGCATAAATTGCGTGAAGTGCTGGACATGGAAATCGGCGCATATGAAACGCAGCAGCGCCTGTCGATCAAGATATGGGAAGCCGCCGGCGGTTATGCACCTACCATCGGCATTCTGGGCGCGGTCCTGGGTTTGATCCATGTGATGGAAAACCTGTCGGATCCATCCCGTCTTGGCAGCGGTATTGCGGTGGCTTTCGTGGCGACGATTTACGGTGTCGGTTTTGCCAATCTGGTGTTCCTGCCGATTTCCAGCAAACTCAAGGCCATTGTCAATCGCGATGTTTTCAGGCATGAAATGCTGGCGGATGCATTTGCCGGTATTGCCGCCGGCGACAATCCACGCCTGATCGAAGAGCGAATGAATATCTATCTGATGTAAGGCGACTTTGTTTCCATCATCGGCATACTGAGCACACATGGCGCGTAGAAAACACGAAGAAGAACATGAAAATCATGAGCGTTGGCTGGTGTCTTATGCCGACTTCATTACCTTGCTGTTCGCCTTTTTCGTCGTCATGTATGCGATTTCTTCAGTCAACGAAGGTAAATATCGCATCTTGTCCAACTCGCTTGGCATTGCATTCAGCGGCATCACGCCCAAGGCGCCGGCGCTGAAAGATCCGGCTCCATCGAGTCCTTCCATATTGCCGCTGCCCATGCCGGCACACTCGCCGTCGCAGCGCGCCAATGACGCCGCCACCAAACGAGAAAAAGCCCGTATGACCAACATCGCACGCGATATCCTGAAGGCGATGGCGCCGCTGATCAGGGAAGGCAAGGTACGCGTGACGCAAACCAATCGCGGCGTCAGCGTCGAAATCAATGCCAGCGTGCTGTTTGCCCCCGGCGAAGCCAGGCTCAGTGCGCAATCCGAAAAAGCCTTGCGCGCCGTGGCAGAAGTCTTGAACAAGGTCGATAACGACATTCAGGTCGAGGGCCATACCGATAATGTCCCGATCAACAATGCGATGTTCCCGTCCAACTGGGAATTGTCCGCCGTGCGCGCCAGCAGCGTGGTGCGTCTGTTCCTGGAAAGCGGGATGAATGAAAAGCGTCTGGTCGCCATGGGTCACGGCGCCAACCAACCGGTCGACAGCAACGAGACGACGGAAGGGCGCTTGCGCAATCGTCGGGTGCAACTGATGATTCTTTCAGGCTTGCCGGACGTCGTGACTGAAGTGCCGGTGACAGTGGATGACTGATTGCGCTACTGCGCATGAAGACGGTGTTTGTGGACTACATTTTTTCCTTGCGTGCCTGAGGCAAGGGCAACGACAAATTTTCGGGAAGATAAGGTTTCGCTTCATTCGCTTGCTGCCGGTGAATTTTATTCTGCAGCTTGCCCACACACTTTGACGTGAGCTTCATATTTATCGCCTGAATCGGCGGTATATTCATCGGTACAGGCGATTGCCTGGTATCGGAAACTTCCGCTGATCTTGACGGTGACGCTCTTCATGCATAAGACATCCCGCTTTACCCATTCCCATCTGCGCCTGACATCGATCGTGTTGACCGGGCTCATCGTCGGCATCGTTACGCCTGATTCCTGGCGGCTGGTGACGCGCGTTCTGGTGGGGTGGAATGTCGCGGTATGGGCAAATCTGTTGCAGATGGGATGGGTAATGGCGAGAGCCAATCGCGCACGGGTCAAGGAAATTGCGGGGCGCGAGGATGATGGTGCGGTGACGGTGCTGGGAATTTTGTCTATCGTGGCGACCTTGAGTCTGGTTGCCATCGTCCTTGAGCTGACGTCGGCCAAAGGCCTGTCCGGTGCAGTGAAGTTTTCCCATTACGTGTTCACCGGCATGACGGTATTGGGTTCCTGGCTGTTGCTGGGAGCGATTTACACCTTTCATTACGCGCGCCTGTATTACCAGTCGCCTGCAAATCGGAGAACATTGCGTTTCCCGGATGGAGAGCTCAGTCCGGATTATTGGGACTTCCTCTATTTTTCTTTCACGATCGCCGTGGCTGCGCAGACTTCTGATGTGACGGTGATGTCTTCCGGCATGCGCAAGGCAGTGCTGGCGCAGTCGGTGCTGAGTTTTCTATTCAATGTCGCCATCATCGGTTTATCGATCAATATCGCTGCTGGCTTGATTGGAACTTGATTTCACACACTGCCAACAGGTTTTATTTGATCTTGCGCCGACGTGCCAGATGCGCGGTTAATTTGCCAAGCTGCTTGTAGAGTGCGCCATAGCGCCTGTTCCACCTATTGACTGCGCGATATTGGGTAACGACAGTCGCCGCGTCGTCACGTGCAATGGGCCCTGTCAGCGCCTGCTCGGTGCCGAGCTGCAAAACATTCTCGCTTGTTTCCCTTACCAGAGCCGCCATCATTTTCAAGGCAGTGTCTTCAGGTATGCCTGCCTTGCCATAGGTTTGCACGGCAGTGTCCAGCAGCGTGACCAGATAGTTGGAAGCGAATACTGCGGCCGCGTGATACAGAACCTTGGCGTCCCGCTGGATGGGGACGAACTCCCCGCCGATTGCAGTGAATGCTTCGCTCAATACCGCGATCGCCCGCTGATCGCCCTCCACACCGCAGTAGGTGCCGGAAAAATCTGCAACGACCTTTTCAGGTGCGGCAAAGCTGCGTATCGGGTGAATGCTGGCGACAGCTGCGCCGTGGTCGCTGGCGCTTTGCAGTACGGATGAGGAAAGGGCGCCGCTGCAGTGGAAGACGATGCTGTTTGCCGACAGGCAGTTGGTGCGCGACAGCGCTTCGCAGCAATTGACAATGCAGTCATCGGACGCCGCGATGAGGAAAATATCGGCAGCCTGCAGATCGGCATAACTGTTTGCGGCTCGTCCTGCACCGACGAAAGCAGCGGCGCGTGTGCCGCTTTCAATCGAGGTGTTGAGTATGTCCTGAATCCGGACAGTGTGATGCTGCACCCACAAGCGCGCCAGCGTCTGGCCGACTTTGCCGCAACCGATGATGGAGAGTGTTTTCGGCTTGCTCATGGGTGTTTATCCTGCTGGTCAGTTATTGACTTGTTCCAGCGCTTCCTGCTGTTCCAGCCATTCCGCCTCCAGTTGCGCGACTTCCTTCGTGTAGAAAGTCTGATCCGCCAGCAACTGCTTCAATTCCTTTTTCTTGGCGGCGTCGTATATCAGGGGATCGGCCAGCGCGGTCTCCACGACAGCTTTCTGTGCATTGCGCTTGGCGATCTGCTCTTCCAGTTTTTTGATTTTGAGTTCTATCGGTTTCTTGCGCGCTGCCAGTTTTTGGCGATCTTCCGCTTCCTGCTTTTTCTGCTCACGCTTGTCTATTGATGCTGCTGCGGGTGCGGCAGGTGCGACTACGCTGGCAGATTTTTCCTTGACGGCAGGCAGTGCTGCATTGCCTGCCGCAGCATTCTTGGTGGCCAGCTTGGTCTTGAACAGCCAGTCCTTGTAGTCGTCCAGATCGCCGTCAAAGGGTTGCAGCTTGCCGTCGGCGACGATGATGAATTCGTCGGTGGTGGCGCGCAGCAGATGCCGGTCATGCGAGACGACGACCAGCGTACCTTCAAACTGGGCCAGCGCCATCGTCAACGCTTCGCGTGTTTCCAGATCCAGATGGTTGGTCGGCTCATCGAGCAACAGCAGGTTGGGGCGCTGCCAGACGATCAATGCCAGCGCCAGACGTGCTTTTTCACCGCCGGAGAATGGAGCGATCTTGCTGGTTACCATGGCGCCATTGAAGTTGAAGCTGCCGAGGAAGTTGCGCAGTTCCTGCTCACGGACGTTCGGTGCGATATGCGCCAGATGCCATAGCGGCGATTCTTCGTGACGCAGCATTTCCACCTGATGCTGGGCGAAGTAACCTATAGCCAGTCCTTTGCCGAATTCCGATACGCCGCTCAGCGGTTGCAGTTCTGCTGCGATGGTTTTGATCAGCGTCGATTTACCGGCGCCATTGACGCCGAGCAGGCCGATGCGCTGGCCGATCTGCAATGAAAAATTGATGCCGGAAACAATCTTTTTTTCCGTGATTGAATAATCTTCATTTTCGATCCGGTAACCGGCATCGACGTTTTCCATCACCAGCAAGGGATTCGGCGCATTGGCCGGTTCGCGGAACTCGAATGAAAATTCAGCCGCAGCACGCAAGGGCGCGAGCTCTTCCATTTTCGACAAGGCCTTCATCCGGCTTTGCGCCTGACGCGCCTTGCTGGCTTGCGCCTTGAAGCGGTTGATGAAGGATTCCAGATGGGCACGCTGGCGTGTCTGTTTTTCCAGCGCGCTTTGCGCCAGGATCATTTGCGCGGCACGCTGACGCTCGAAGCCGGAGTAATTGCCAGAATAGCGCTTCAGTTTGCGCTCATCGATATGCACGATGACGTTGACGACGCCATCGAGAAAGTCTCTATCATGCGAGATGACGAGCAAGGTGCCGGGATAGCGTTTGAGCCAGTCTTCCAGCCAGATGATGGCGTCCAGATCCAGATGGTTGGTCGGTTCATCGAGTAGCAGAAGATCGGACGGACACATCAGTGCCTGTGCCAGGTTCAGGCGCATGCGCCAGCCGCCGGAGAAGCTGGCAACGGGTTGTTCCATCTGCGCCATCGTGAAGCCCAGACCCAGCAGCAATTGTTCGCCGCGTGAGCGTACGGTGTAGGCATCGGCATCGGCCAGCGCGCTGTACAGATCCCCGATCAGCGTGCCATTGTCGGCTGTGTCCGGTTCGCTTTCGAGGAAGGCCAGTTCTTCTTCCAGTCGGCGCAAGGTCACGTCGCCGTCGATGGCGTAATCGATGGCCGAGCGTTCCAGCGGTGGCGTTTCTTGCGCGACGTAAGCGACACGCCATTTGGACGGGAAATCGATTGTGCCGAGATCGGCGTGCAGCTCGCCGCGCAGCAGTCCGAACAGACTGGATTTACCTGCGCCATTGGCGCCGATCAGGCCGATTTTGTCGCCAGGATTAAGCGTAACGTCGACTTTGTCCAGTAGTGGCTTGATGCCACGCATGAGTGAAACTTGTTGAAAACGGATCATGTGGTGTGTAAGCCGACAGCGCTTGCTGCCAGCTTTGCTTCTTTAATAAATGAGTTAAAAATGGCTGGCGGAAAAACGTCTTCTCGCAAGCCGAAATCGCAATCGGCAATGAGCATGCGATCGCGAGATATCGACAGCATGTTTCTGCTGTCGATCCTGAGGCTTATTGCAACTGATCTGCCGTGACCAGGAATACCATGTCGTCGCCGGCGCTGGTGGTGAGCCAGGTCAGGTTCAATTTCGGAAAGGCGGCTTCTGCATATGCCCGTTCGTTGCCGATTTCGACCATCAGCAAACCGTTAGGCGTCAGGCGTTTCCCCGCGCCGGCAACGATCTTGCGCACCAGGTCCATGCCATCGTCGCCGCCTGCCAATGCTATGTGCGGCTCGCGCAGATATTCCGGCGGCAGCTTGCCCATGGACGTTGAATTGACGTACGGCGGATTCGTGATGATCAAATCATATTTGTTTTCCGGCACATGCGTGTACAGATCGGACTCGATCAATGTAATGCGATCCTGCAATTCGTATTCGTCCACATTGCGCCGCGCGACCGCCAGTGCATCGGCCGAGATATCGACTGCATCCACTTGTGCATTCGGGAAGGCGTCGGCCAGCATAATGGGCAGGCAGCCGGAACCGGTACACAGTTCGAGGATGTTGGTGATCTTGTCCGGATTGCTGACCCATGGCGAGAACTGATCCGGGATCAATTCTGCAATGAAGGAGCGCGGCACAATGACGCGTTCATCGACATAGAAGTGGTAGCCGCCCAGCCAGCCTTCGTTGGTGATGTAGGCAGCAGGCAGGCGCTCATCGGCGCGCTGTTCGATCACGCGCAGTACGGCATCGACTTCGTGCTGCAACAGATGGGCATCGAAAAATGGATCGAGCTTGTCGAGCGGCAGTTT
Organism: Herminiimonas arsenicoxydans; assembly: GCA_000026125.1. Taxonomy (GTDB): domain Bacteria; phylum Pseudomonadota; class Gammaproteobacteria; order Burkholderiales; family Burkholderiaceae_D; genus Oxalicibacterium; species Oxalicibacterium arsenicoxydans. Next base: position 1,336,110 of record CU207211.1, read on the forward strand.
CAGCGTGTGCAAAATCAGGTAGGCGGCTTCATCCAGTGCATTGGTGCTGCCATGCCCGAAGAACAGCTTCGCGGTGTTGAAGCGGGTGACTGCGTAACGCAGCAAGTCGCGAATGGTGGAGAGATCGTTAGGCTTGGTAGGCATGGTTCTATGCAGCAAAAAATAAAAAAGATGACGCCCGATATGCGCATGACGCTATCGGGCGGGAGTATGTCCGGCCACGGTTTACAGTGGGCCATGGCATGTGTTGCCAGCTGCCTTACAGCAGCAGATTTTCCATCGTATGGCGATAGATGTTCTTCAAGGGGTCGATGAAACGCACTTCGATGTGTTCATCGATTTTGTGTATGCTGCCGTTCGGCGGGCCGAACTCGACGACTTGCGGGCAAATCTGCGCGATGAAACGGCCGTCGGAGGTGCCGCCGGTGGTCGATAATTCTGTCGTGACGCCGGTTTCCGATTTGATGGCATCTGCCATCGCATCGCTCAAGCTGCCTTTGGGCGTCAGGAAGGGGTAGCCGCTGATCGACCATTTCAAATCGTATTCGAGACCGTGCTTGTCGAGTATCGCATGTACGCGCTGCTGCAAACCTTCGACCGTGCTGGCTGTGCAGAAACGGAAATTGAAGTCGATCACGACATTGCCCGGAATCACGTTTGAGGCGCCTGCGCCGCCGTGCATGTTCGAAACCTGCCACGACGTCGGTAAATAGTATTCGTTGCCGTCATCCCATTTCTCCGCGACCAACTCAGCCAGAGCAGGTGCGCATTGATGGATGGGGTTGCGTGCCAGTTGCGGATACGCAATGTGTCCTTGTATTCCTTTGACGGTGAGTTTGCCGGACATGCTGCCGCGCCGACCGTTCTTGATGGTGTCACCCAGGACATCGGAAGAAGTCGGTTCGCCGACCACGCAGTAATCGAGCTGTTCGCCACGCGCCTTCAATGCATTGCAGACGATCACGGTGCCATCGGTGGCCGGGCCTTCTTCATCGCTGGTGATCAGGAAGCCGATCGAACCTTTGTGGTCCGGATGCGCGTGTACGAATTCTTCAGCCGCCACGACCATCGCGGCGATCGAGGTTTTCATGTCCGCTGCACCGCGACCATACAGTTTGCCGTCGCGTTGGGTCGGCACGAAAGGCGGTGAAGTCCACTGATCCAGCGGTCCGGTTGGCACCACGTCGGTATGGCCGGCGAATACCAGCAACGGTTGTGCCGTTCCCTTGCGTGCCCACAGATTGGTGACGCCATCTGATTCTATGGTTTCGCAGACAAAACCGAGCGGTGATAATAATTCGATCAGGCGCGACTGGCAGCCTTTGTCTTCAGGGGTGACCGATGAAAGTGCAATCAGTTCTTCAGTGAGAGCGAGCGTCTTGCTCATAAAATCAATCTTGAAAAATGTGTTGATAAAGATCGGCGGAGAAGCCGACTGTCGTTTTTTTGTTCCTGACCAGCACCGGACGCTTGATGACCGATGGCGATTCCAGCATCAGTTCGGTTGCACTGGCCGCATCGACGATAGCTGCCTTGCGTTCGTCAGGCAGCTTGCGCCAGGTTGTTCCCTTGCGATTGACCAGCACATCCCACGGCACATCGCGTAACCACGTTGCGATCAGCTCGCGCGTAATGCCGTCTTTCTTGAAATCATGAAAGACAAAGTCGGTGCCATTGCTGCTGAGCCAGGTACGTGCCTTCTTGACCGTGTCGCAATTGGGAATGCCATACAGATTAATCGTCATGCTTACATTTTCAATGTGAATTCGGTGAAGCTCGCGCCTTGTTCTTCTTCCGGCTCTTCAACTTCAACTTTTTGTGCCGAGTTATTCAGCAGCCAGAACAGATTGCTGGCGGAATCGGCATGTGCCAGCGCTTCATCCTGCGTTACCACGCCATCCCTGATCAGTTGCATCAATGCCTGCTCGAAGGTTTGTGAGCCTGGCGACATGCTCTTTTCGATCGCTTCCTTGATCTGCGTGATCTCGCCCTGTTCGATCAGTTCCGCGACGTGACGCGTATTCAGCATGATCTCGACTGCAGCGCGCCGATCTCCGTTGATGGCGCCGATCAGGCGTTGTGACACAACCGCGCGCAGGGTGGACGAAAGATCGGTCAGCAGCGACTGGCGGTTTTCAATCGGATAGAAATTGATGATCCGCGTCAAGGCCTGATAACTATTGTTCGCATGCAGTGTGGCCACGACCAGATGGCCGGACTGCGCATAGGCGAGCGCGGCCGCCATGGTTTCCTTGTCGCGAATTTCGCCGATCATGATGCAATCGGGCGCCTGTCGCAGCGCATTGCGCAAGGCGGTAGACAGGTCGGTCGAATCGCTGCCGATTTCGCGTTGATTGATTACCGACTTCTTGTTCTTGAACAGGAACTCGATCGGATCTTCCAGCGTCAGGATGTGGCCGGTACGCAAGCCATTGCGATGATCGAGCATGGAAGCGATCGTCGTCGATTTGCCGGAGCCGGTAGAGCCGACGACCAGCAGCAGCCCGCGTTTTTCCATCACCAGATCTGCCAGCACGGGCGGTAGTGCCAGGCTGTTGAGAGCAGGAATCTCGCCCGGGATGTAACGCAGCACGGCCGAGATGCTGCCGCGCTGGCGAAACGCCGACAGGCGGAAACTGCCGACGCCTGCCACCGGGATGCCGATGTTGAGTTCGTTATCCCGATCCAGCTCTTCCAGTTTCGCTGCCGACACGATTTCGGCCAGCAGCGACATGATGGCTTTCTGGTCCAGCTTCTGCTGGTTGATCGGCATCAGATTGCCATTGATCTTGATATGGATCGGCGAATTGACTGCGATAAACAAGTCAGATGCTGCTTTTTCCTTCATCAGGAGAAATAACCGATCCATAGCCATGAGCTAATCCTTGGTGGAAGTCAAAACGCGAAATGAAACTATGCTGCTGCCGTTCACCTGCAATTGCTGTTAGTCGCGCAGCAATTCGTTGATGCCGGTTTTCGCGCGGGTTTTTGCATCGACGCGTTTGACGATCACCGCACAGTACAGGCTGTATTTGCCATCAGCGGAAGGCAGGTTGCCGGATACGACAACGGAACCGGCAGGAATGCGGCCGTAGGTCACTTCACCGGTTGCACGATCGTAAATCTTGGTCGATTGGCCGATGTAGACGCCCATCGAAATAACCGAGTTTTCTTCAACGATGACGCCTTCAACGATTTCCGAGCGGGCGCCGATGAAGCAGTTGTCTTCGATGATGGTTGGATTGGCTTGCATAGGTTCCAGCACGCCGCCGATACCGACGCCGCCGGACAAGTGCACATTCTTGCCGATCTGTGCGCAGGAGCCGACTGTCGCCCATGCATCGACCATAGATCCTTCATCGACGTAGGCGCCGATGTTGACGAATGAAGGCATCATGACGACGTTTTTGCCGATGAAGCTGCCGTGGCGAGCCACTGCGGGCGGCACCACGCGGAAACCGCCTTTGGCGAAATCTTCAGCGGTGTAGTTGGCGAATTTGGTTGGCACCTTGTCGTAGAACTGCATGTACTCGCCGGATGGCATGGCGATGTTGTCTTCCAGACGGAAGGACAGCAAGACTGCTTTTTTGACCCATTGATTGACGACCCATGCGCCGCTGTCTTTTTGCGCAACGCGCAAAGTGCCTTCGTTCAATTGAGCGATGACTTGTGCGACTGCATTGCGCAAATCTGCCGGCGCATTTTTAGGAGAAAAATCTGCACGGTTTTCCCATGCCTGGTCGATGATCTGTTCGAGTTGTTGGGTCATGTGAGTACTTGTCGTTTGATAGAAATGATTAAGAAGCTGACTGGGATAATTTTTGGGTGAATTCAACGATGCGCTGTGCTGCTTCCAGGCATTCATCGACTTCGGCTACCAGCGCCATGCGTATGCGATTTTGCCCGGGATTGATGCCATGCGCCTCGCGGCCCAGATAACTGCCCGGCAATACCGTGACATTATATTCGGCATACAGGCGCTTCGCGAATTCGATATCGCCAATGGCGGCCAGCTTGTCGACTTTGGCCCACAGGTAGAAGCCGGCGTCCGGCAGTGATACATCCATCACTTCCTGCAGCAAGGGCGTGACCTGATTGAATTTCTGGATGTATTTTTCGCGATTGTCGATCACGTGCTGTTCATCGTTCCAGGCGGCAATCGACGCGCTTTGCACGGATGGGCTCATTGCGCTGCCGTGATAGGTGCGGTACAGCAGAAATTTCTTGAGAATTTCTGCATCGCCGGCGACGAAGCCCGAACGCATGCCCGGCACATTGGAGCGTTTCGACAGGCTGGAAAAACCGATCAGGCGCGGATAGCCCTTGCGTCCCAGCTTGTGTGCGGCTTCCAGTCCGCCCAGCGGCGCTTCTGCCTTGAAGTAAATTTCGGAATAGCATTCATCTGCCGCAATCACGAAATTGTAGCGATCGGACAAGGCAAACAGTTCTGCCCAGTCATCCAGCGTCAATACGGCGCCGGCCGGATTGCCCGGCGAACAGACGTAGACCAGTTGCACGCGCGACCATACTTCATGTGTGATGGCAGCAAAGTCAGGTGCAAAGTTGCGCGCCGGATCGCAATTGACAAAGTAAGGCTGTGCGCCAGCCAGGTAAGCCGCGCCTTCGTAAATCTGATACAGCGGATTCGGGCATACGACCAGTGCATGCTGGCTGGGATCGATGACGGTTTGCGCCAGCGCAAACAAGGCTTCGCGCGAACCGTTGACCGGCAGCACTTGCGTGGCCGGGTCCAGTTTGGGCAAGTTGTAACGGCGCTCCAGCCAGCCAGCAATAGTGGCACGCAAGGCATCCGTTCCAGCAGTAGTCGGATAGGTCGCCAAACCATCCAGATTATCGGCCAGCGCTTTTTGTATAAAAGCCGGCGTCGGATGCTTGGGTTCGCCTATGCCGAGGCTGATGGGCCGAAAAGCAGCGTTCGGCGTTACTCCGGCAAACAGTTGCTTGAGTTTCTCGAAGGGGTAAGGTTGCAGCTGGTTCAGAAGTGGATTCACGGCAGAGGGCGGAAAAGATGCGAGCAGTGTTAACGGTGGATTGTCAATTGACGCAAGGTTCAAAGTGGCAACATTATACCGCCCATGCGGCTGTAACCGTAGCGCGCTTTATGCCATCCATAAGGACTTGCATAAGGTCTTGTTTCAAATGCGAATAAACGTTATTGCAAATGCTATGATTACCCCCTTTTGCGGGCTGTTTCGCCGCCTCCGCCAACTCGGTCGGAACCTTAATTTCTGTTGTATATCCTGGGAACGGTTGATAACGTGCGTTTAACTTCCATTAAATTATCTGGATTCAAGTCTTTCGTCGATCCAACGAACTTTCAGGTGCCAGGCCAGTTGGTGGGTGTCGTCGGCCCGAATGGTTGCGGAAAATCCAACATTATCGATGCCGTGCGCTGGGTTTTGGGTGAGTCCAAGGCTTCCGAGTTGCGCGGCGAGTCGATGCAGGACGTTATTTTCAACGGCACCAACACCCGCAAGCCGGCTGGCCGCTCATCGGTCGAGCTGGTATTCGACAACGGCGAAGGCAAGGCTGCCGGCCAGTGGGGACAGTACGCAGAGATCGCCGTCAAGCGCACGCTGACGCGTGACGGCACCTCGACTTATTACATCAATAATCAGGCAGTACGCCGTCGCGATATTCAGGACATTTTCCTCGGGACGGGTCTGGGCCCGCGCGCTTACGCGATCATCGGGCAGGGCATGATTTCGCGCATCATCGAAGCGCGGCCGGAAGAACTGCGCATCTTTCTGGAAGAAGCTGCGGGCGTATCGAAGTACAAGGAACGTCGCCGTGAAACTGAAAATCGCCTGCACGACACGCGTGAAAATCTGTTGCGTGTCGAAGACATCCTGCGTGAGTTGAATGCCAATCTGGAAAAGCTGCAAAGCCAGGCTGCAGTCGCGCAAAAATTCCACGAATTGCAGGCCGATCAGGACGAGAAACAAAAACTGCTCTGGCTGCTGCGCAAGAATGAAGCGAAAGCCGAGCAGGACAAGCATTTCCGCGATATCGAAAAAGCGCAAGTCGATCTGGAAGAACAGACCGCCAAGTTGCGTCATGTCGAAAGCGAGCTTGAGCATATGCGTCAGGCGCATTACGGCGCCGGCGATCGCATGCATCAGGCGCAAGGTCATCTGTATCAAACCAATTCCGAAATCGGCAGCCTGGAAGCGCAAATCAAATTCGTCATCGAATCGCGCAGCCGTCTGCAATCGCAACTCAATTCGCTGACCGCGCAGCGCGATCAATGGCAACGCCAGGGCACGCAATATCAGGACGATCTGGTCGAAGCCGAAATGCATCTGGAAGAGCAGGCCATGCGCGTCGAGCAGGCGCAGGAAACTGCGCAACGCGAGAACGACAGGTTGCCGGCACTGGAGCAGGCGTGGCGCGAATCGCAATTGAAAACGACCGAGTCGCGCGGCAAGATCATGCAGGCGCAACAGCAGATCGAACTTGAGTCGGCACATCAACGCAATGCGTCCAATATCCTGTCCGGTTTGACCGTACGTCGCGAACGCTTGCAGCAGGAAAAGCAGGGCTTGAATCTGCCCGATAGCACGCATCTGTCCAACCTGAAGATGCAGCTGGAAGAAAAACAGGCGACACTGGAAGAGGCAACCGAACAACTGGAAGTCGCGCAGGAACAATTGCCGAAGCTGGAAGAAGAACGTCGCAGCACCCAGCAGCAGGTCAATACGGAAACTGCCAACAACGCGCAACTGGAAGCACGTCTGGCTGCATTGAAGCAGTTGCAGGAAAACGTGCAGGCGCAAGGCAAGGTCCAACCGTGGCTGCAGAAGCACGAGCTGGGTGAGTTGCCGCGCCTGTGGCAAAAGCTGCAGATCGATCAGGGTTGGGAAACCGCGCTGGAATCGGTCTTGCGCGAACGTACATCGGCGCTGGAAATGTCGAATCTCGACTGGGCCAAGGCTTTCTTCAACGATGCGCCGCCGGCCAAGCTGGCCTTGTTCACGCCGAATGCAATACCGTCCGAAGCGAGTCCGACGCAAACCGGCCTCAAGCCTTTCCTGAGCTTGCTGCAATTGAACGATCCCGGCTTGCGCGCCTTGATGCAGGATTGGCTGCACAACGTCTATGTTGCCGATGATATTGCAGCCGCTTTCGTCGATCGCAATAAACTGCCTAACGGCGCTTATTTCGTCACCAAGCAAGGGCATGTCATCAGCAAATCGAGCGTGCGTTTTTACGCATCCGATTCCGAGCAGGATGGCATGCTGGCGCGCCAGCAGGAAATCGAAAACATCACCAAGCAATTGCGTGCGCAGCACATGCTGGCCGACGAAGCAAAATCGCGTTCGGTGCGTGCGGAATCCGCACTGACGCAAGCCACGCAACGCCTGCAGGAAATTCGCCAGCGCGTGAATACGCTGACGCAAGCGGTGCATGGTTTGCAAATCGATGTCATGAAGCTGTCGGAAGTGCAGGAGCGTTTCAACCAGCGCAGCACACAGATTGCAAGCGATCTGGAAGAGATCGCGATGCAGGAAGCCGAGCAGCAGCAGATCAAGGCCGAGTCGGAGGCGAAGTTCGAGCAGCTAGACGCCGAACTGGGTGAACTGCAGGAAAAGCATGAAGAGGGACAGACCGATTATCTGACGAAAGAACAGCAGCTCAACGATGCGCGGCAACGGGTGCGCGAGCTGGAACGCGGCGCACAGGAAGCGGAGTACGCGGAGAAGTCACAACGCAGCAAGATCGAAGAATTGAAGCGCAGCATCGCCACCGCGCTGGAACAGGCGGCGCAGTTGTTTGCCAATATGCAGCAAGGCAGTCTGGAACTGGAAAGCCTGGACGATCAGGCGGCACAGGCCGGCCTGCAAACCCTGCTCGACAAACGTACGGATCAGGAACGTGCGCTGGCCGATGCGCGTCATGAACTGGATCAGCTGACGCAGCAATTGCGCGGCCATGACGAGGCGCGCATGCAGGCTGAACGCAGCCTGCAACCACAGCGCGATCGCATCACCGAACTGCAGTTGAAAGAACAGGCGGCGCGCCTGAATCAGGAGCAGTACGCACAGCAACTGATCGAAGCGCAAGCCGATGAAGCGGCATTGATGGAGAAACTCAACGGCGACCTGCGCCCGTCTTACCTGCAGGGTGAAGTCACGCGTCTGACGAATGCTATCGCGGCGCTGGGCGCAGTCAATCTGGCCGCGCTGGACGAACTGGCAACGGCATCGGAACGCAAGAACTTCCTCGATGCGCAAAATGCAGATCTGACCGAAGCGATCAATACGCTGCAGGATGCGATCCACAAGATCGACAAGGAAACGCGCGATCTGTTGCAGGATACTTTCGACAAGGTCAATCATCATTTCGGCGAATTGTTCCCTATCCTGTTCGGCGGCGGCCAGGCCAAACTGATGATGACCGGGGAAGAAATTCTGGATTCCGGCGTGCAGGTGATGGCGCAACCGCCGGGCAAGAAAAATGCCACGATTCATCTGTTGTCGGGCGGCGAAAAAGCGTTGACGGCAACGGCGCTGGTGTTCTCGATGTTCCAGCTGAATCCTGCGCCATTCTGTCTGCTCGACGAAGTGGATGCGCCACTGGATGATGCCAATACAGAACGTTTCTGCAATATGGTCAAACGCATGTCGGCGCATACGCAGTTCCTGTTTATTTCGCATAATAAAATTGCGATGGAAATGGCGCAGCAGCTGATAGGTGTGACGATGCAGGAACAGGGCGTATCGCGGATTGTGGCGGTGGATATGGAGTCCGCTACCAGTTTTGCGGCGGAAGCGCAGACCGTCTGAGCGTTGGCTGTACAGAATGGGTAACACTTAACTTGAACACGGCTTGTGCGGTATCCTGAACGCGCGTTGTTTTCGCGGATAACTGCATGACCACAGAACCTTGGATTTTTATGAAACTATCCGTTTTTTTATATTTTGTCCCTTGCATGTTTAGTGCGATGCAGAGTGACTTTTCCTCTCAGGGTGCAGCATGACCGATTTGCAGGCTAGCCTGATTGTTATTGGTGGCGCGATTGTCGTCGCTGTGATTTCCTACAATAAATGGCAGGAGTACAAGGCCAAGAAAAGTGTGGAGCGCGCTTTTTCCTCCTCGCATGACGATGTATTGATGGCGTCCGGCGACGCGGCAATCGCCGTACCTGTGCATGCAGAGCGACTTGAGCCCACCCTTTCTGGCGGCGATGGCAGCGAGGAATCTTTTGCCCACGCCGAATCGGCAGAGCCGCAGGATGCTGACGCACAACACGATGCGCCGGTCGATATGATGCCGCCCGCTGAAGAACGGGAATTGCCGGTCGATTATCTGATCGATTGCACGATACCGCTGGCGTTGACTACGCAATTGCGCGGCGAAAAAATTCTGCCGGCATTGCAATCCTTGCGCCATGTCGGCAGCAAGCCGGTGCATTTTGCCGGCCAGCATATCGACGGCGGCTGGGAAGCCATTACGCATGGCGGCATCTACAAGTCGCTGATGGCCGGTGTGCAACTGGCCAATCGCAGCAATGCTCTGAATGAACTGGAATATTCCGAATTCGTCATGCGCCTGCGCCAGATTGCCGACGACTTCGATGCCGATCCAGATGTGCCGGATATGGCGGAAGTCATGGTGACCGCGCGTTCGCTGCATCATTTCGTCACCGAATACGATGCCAAGCTGAGCGTGAACGTGCAATCCAATGGCGCGCCCTGGTCGGTGACGACCTTGCTGGCGGCTCTGGAGCGGCAAGGTTTCGATGTGCGCCCGGAAGGCCGTCTGGTAATGCCGGACGGCGACGGCGGCGTGCTGTTTTCACTGTCCACCAATGTCACACTGGCGGAAGACACCACCAGCCGTTTGACACTGCTGCTGGATGTGCCGGTAGTAGCGCCTGAGCGCGACGGTTTCGGTGCGATGATTGCATGCGCGCGTTCGCTGTCATCGCGGCTGGACGGCACGTTGGTCGATGACAGCAACCAGCCTTTGTCGGACGCTTCCCTGAATGAAATCGGCGGCCAGATCGAAATCTTCTACGCCGACATGGAAGCGGCAGATATTCCTGCAGGTTCCAGCCGGGCCCTGCGTTTGTTTAACTGATTATGCAGCCGGACCTGTTTTCCAAAGCATCGAAACAAAGTGCCGCTACGCAACCGAAAGAAATTCCGGACGCCAGCGATCCATCTGCACGGGCCGCATGGTTGCGCAGTGAGCTGAATCGCCACAATTACGCCTACTACGTCCTCGACAATCCTATCGTTCCCGACGCCGAATACGACCAGTTGTTTCGCGAACTGCAGGCGCTGGAAGCCAGCCATCCCGAGTTGCTGGTTTTCGATTCGCCGACCCAGCGTGTCGGTGCATTGGCGCTGACGGCTTTTCCTCCGGTGACGCATTCGGTGCCCATGCTGTCGCTGGGCAACGGCTTTGAAGACGAGGATGTTCTTGCCTTCGACAAGCGCGTCAGCGAGGGTTTGAATAGCCGGGAAGAGGTCGAATACGCGACCGAACTGAAGTTCGACGGCCTTGCCATCAATCTGCGTTATGAAGACGGTGTGCTGGTGCAGGCGGCAACGCGCGGCGATGGCGCCACCGGCGAAAACGTGACGGCCAATATACGCACGGTACGTGCAATTCCGCTGCGGCTGCATACAAACAACCCGCCGAAGGTACTGGATGTGCGTGGCGAAGTCATGATGTACAAGGCCGATCTGGCGAAGCTGAATGCGCGTCAGCGCGATGCCGGCGCCAAGGAATTCGCCAATCCGCGCAATGCAGCGGCTGGCAGCTTGCGCCAGCTCGATTCACGCATTACCGCTCAGCGCAGCTTGCGCTTTTTTTCCTACGGCATAGGCTTGCTGGAAGGGGCAGACATGCCGGCATCGCATTCTGCCTTGCTCGACTGGTATGCCGAGCTCGGAATTCCGGTGTGTAGCGAGCGTGCGGTGGTCAGGGGCGTGCAGGGCTTGCTGGAATTTTATAAGGCTACGAGTGAAAAACGCCCGCAATTGCCGTACGAAATTGACGGTGTGGTGTACAAGGTCAATCGTGTTGATCAGCAACTGCAGCTCGGTTTCGTTTCGCGCGCACCGCGCTTTGCCATTGCACATAAATTCCCGGCGGAAGAAGCGCTGACGACAGTACAGGATATTGAAGTGCAGGTCGGTCGTACCGGTGCGATTACACCGGTGGCGCGCCTTGCTCCCGTCTTGGTCGGCGGTGTCACCGTGACCAATGCCACGCTGCATAATGAAGATGAAGTGCGGCGCAAGGATATCCAGATCGGCGACACCGTGATCGTGCGCCGTGCCGGCGATGTGATCCCGGAGGTGGTGGCATTTGTACCGGAACGCCGGCCTGCCAGCGCACGGCCGTTCATCATGCCCTCCAGCTGTCCGGTGTGCGGCTCTCCCATAGTGCGACTGGAAGATGAAGCGATTGCGCGCTGCTCCGGCGGCTGGGTCAAGTGCGCAGCACAGCGCAAGGGCGGCTTGCTGCATTTCGTCTCGCGTCGCGCAATGGATGTGGAAGGTCTGGGCGATCAACTGGTGGAACAGCTGGTCGACAAGCACATCATCACGACCGCTGCCGATTTGTACAAGCTGGGTTTTCGTGCACTGGCTGAACTTGACCGGATGGCCGACAAGTCGGCACAGAATGTGCTGGATGCACTGGAGAAATCCAAGCGCACGACGCTTGCACGTTTCATCTATGCGCTGGGCATACGACATGTAGGCGAAGCCACGGCCAAGGAACTGGCGCGGCATTTCGGCAATCTGGATGCCTTGCTGCAGGCCAGCCCGGAACAATTGCTGGAAGTGGCGGATATCGGCCCTGTTGTGGCGGCGTCGATCACGGCGTTTTTTACCGATGCGATGAATATCGAATTGATAGAACAACTGCGCGCCGCCGGTGTCACATGGCCGGAGCACGTGGTCGAAAACCGGCCCAGGCCCTTGGCAGGAAAAACCTTTGTATTGACAGGCACCTTGCCTACGCTCAGTCGCGATGCAGCAGCTGAAAAAATCGAGGCCGCAGGCGGCAAGGTCGCTGGTTCGGTTTCCAAAAAAACCAGCTACGTGGTGGCTGGTGCTGAAGCCGGCAGCAAGCTTGCCAAGGCTGAAGAGCTGGGTGTAACGATACTTGATGAAACTGGATTGCTTCAATTACTGGATAGCGATGAACAAGATTAGAAAAGCAGTGTTCCCGGTTGCAGGCCTGGGCAGCCGTTTCCTGCCCGCCACCAAGGCGCAACCGAAAGAGATGCTGCCGATAGTGGACAAGCCCCTGATCCAGTACGCGGTGGAAGAGGCGGTTGCAGCCGGCATCACGGAAATGATCTTCATTACCGGCCGCAACAAGCGCGCAATAGAAGATCACTTCGACACCGCATACGAACTGGAACGCGAACTGGAAGCGGCGGGAAAAACCGCGCTGCTGGAGTTCGTGCAGAATGTGATCCCCAAGCATGTGAATTGCATTTACATCCGTCAATCTGCCCCGCTGGGTCTGGGCCATGCAGTGCTGTGCGCGCGCCCGGTGGTCGGCAACGAACCGTTTGCGGTACTGCTGGCGGATGACTTCATGGATACGCCGGCCGGCACGGCGCCGGTACTGGCGCAGATGGTTGAAATTTTTGAACGTGAAGGCAGCAGCATCCTTGCCGTGCAGGACGTGCCGCGCGCAGAAACCAGGCAATACGGTATCGTCAGCGCAACGCCGTATCAGGACAGGCTGGAGCAGGTCGATGCGATCGTCGAAAAGCCGCAGCCGGAAGATGCGCCTTCGACGCTGGCGGTGGTCGGGCGTTATATCCTGAGCGGCAGGATATTCGATTACCTGGAAAATGTGAGTCAGGGCGCGGGTGGCGAAATACAATTGACCGACGGCATTGCGGCCCTGATGCGCGATCAAAAGGTGCTGGCTTACCGTTATGAAGGTCAGCGTTATGATTGTGGTTCCAAGCTGGGTTATCTGAAGGCGATGGTGGACATGGGGCGCAAGCATCCGGAAACCGGCGCCGCCTTTACAGAATATTTGAAGACACTGAAATGACGGTAAGAGAAATCCTGAAGATGGGCGATCCGCGTTTGCTGCGGGTAGCTGAACCGGTGAAGGAATTCAATACGCCGGAACTCAATGCGCTGATTGCCGACATGTTCGATACCATGCATGCAGCGCATGGCGCAGGCCTGGCTGCGCCCCAGATCGGTGTGAATCTGCGTCTCGTGATTTACGGCTTCAAGCAAAACACGCGCTATCCCGACGCACCGCCGGTGCCCGAAACGGTATTGATCAATCCGAAGTTGCGACCGCTTTCTTCCGAGCGGGAAGAGGGGTGGGAAGGGTGCCTGTCCGTGCCCGGTTTGCGCGGCGTGGTGCCGCGTTTCAGTTCCCTGCACTATGAAGGTTTCGATCAGTTCGGCAAGGCAATCAGTCGCGATGCAGACGGTTTCCATGCACGCGTGGTGCAGCATGAATGCGATCATCTGGATGGCATCCTGTATCCGATGCGCATCGAGGATTTCAGCCAGTTCGGCTACGTCGATGTACTGTTCCCTGAAATGGATCCGAACGAGGACGACTGACCTGCGGGCGTCTGCTCCGGATATTCATGCGCGCCGTTTGTGCCGTATTTATTTCCCGTCGTATTTTCAGAGTGTGCAGCGTGTCACGCTGCAGATGCGCCCAGAATAAAAGTCTCGAAGTCTGCCGCCGGCAAAGGCTTGCTGTAATGATAGCCTTGCGCCTCGTGGCATCCTTCTTCGCGCAGAAACGCCTGTTGCTCCGCCGTTTCCACTCCTTCCGCGATGGTTTGCAAGCCGAGATTTTTCGCCATGCCGATGATGGCGCTGACGATGGCCTTGTCTTCCGCATCGGTGCTGATATCGCGCACGAAGGACTGGTCGATCTTCAGCTTGTAGGCCTTGAACTGCTTCAGGTAGCTGAGCGAAGAATAGCCGGTGCCGAAATCATCTATCGACATGCGTACGCCGCGCTCGTGCAAACTGTTCATCATCGCGATGGCGCCCTGCGGATCGTGCATTGCCACGCCTTCAGTCAGCTCCAGCTCAAGATATTGCGGTGGGAAATCTTCCTCTTTCAGAATTTGCATCACCAGGTTGGGCAGGCCGGCATGGCGGAATTGCACCGCCGACAGATTGACCGCGATGATCAATTTGTCCAGACCGAGCTGGTGCCATTTTTTCGCCTGGGCGACGGCCACCCGTAGCACCCATTCGCCGATTTGCAGAATCAGCCCGCTTTCTTCCGCAATTGGAATAAATTCCGCCGGTGAAATATTCCCCAGTTCTGGATGGTGCCAACGCAACAAGGCTTCGGCGCCGATTACGTCGCCGCTTATCAACGATATTTGCGGCTGGTAATGCACGTGCAATTGTTCCTGCGCGATCGCCTGCCGCAAGGCATTGAGCACTTGCAGGTAGCGCGTCGAGTATGCCTGCATTTCCTGCGTGAACGAACGGTAAGCGTTGCGGCCTTCCTGTTTGGCGCGATACATGGCGACGTCTGCATTTTTACACAGCGTTTCGAAATCCATGCCGTCTGCCGGATACACGGCAATGCCGATCGAGGCCATCACGTTGAGTTCGTGCGATCCGATCCGATAGGGTTCGTTGATGGCACGCATCAGTTCCTGCGCTATTTTTTTCGCGCTTTCGCGATTGGCGCCGGGCAGCAGCAGGACGAATTCGTCGCCACCCAGGCGCGATAGCGTGTCGTCCCGACGCAGTACCGCACGCAGGCGTTGCGCCAGTTCGACCAGCAAAGTATCGCCGAGATTGTGCCCCAGCGTATCGTTGATGTTTTTGAAGTGATCGAGATCGAGAAACATCACGGCCAGCGTGGCCTGATCTTCTTCTGCCAGTCGCAACGCACGTTGCGCGCGCTCGTCCAGCAATGCGCGATTTGGGAGGCCTGTGAGGACGTCGAAATGCGCCAGCGATTCGATGCGTGCCTGTGCGTTTTTCTGATTGGTGATGTCTTCCTCGATCGCCAGATAATGCGTGATGCGACCATCCGCTTCGCGCACCGGCGAGACGCGCACCAGGTCGATGCGCTCTTCGCCGTTATGACGGCGATTGATGAATTCGCCTTGCCAGCTTTCGCCGCGCCCCAGATGGGCCCACATATCGGCATAGGTGGCGCGCGAAGTTTTGCCGCTCTTGTGCATGTTTGGCTTCTTGCCGATGATGTCGTGCAGTGCGTAGCCGGTGTTGGTGCTGAACGTTGTGTTGGCGTATTCGATTGTGCCGTTCAGATCGGTAATGATAATCGCGTTCGAGCTTTGTTCCACCGCCTGCGACAGCTTGCGCATGAAGACTTCCGATTGCTTGCGTTCAATCGCAATGGCGAGGAAATGGGTCGCTGTTTCCAGTAGTTGCAGATCTGATTCCGACGGCTGAAATGGCTCGCGATGATAAACGGTAAGCGCTCCCAGAATCTGCGCACTGGCGGAGAAAATCGGCTCGGAACAGCAAGCGCCTATTCCCATCTCTTTCGCCTGTTGCCGGAATTTTCCCCAGTTCGGATCGTTGGCAATATCGGTGGCAATGGTACGTACACCGTTTATTACCGCATTGACGCACCCGCCGTCAGGGCTGAGCGGCATGCAATCCAGCGTCGTTATGTAGGAGGTGGGCAGACTGGGGGCGGCACCGAGGCGTAGCCGCTTGTTATCCTTGTCGTGCAGCATGATGGAGCACATGCTGCCCGGAATGAGTTGCTCGAACTGGCGTACGACATTGACCAGAATATCTGGCAGCGGCAGTTCGCTGGTAATCAGTTCCAGCATGAAAACGCGCAAGGTTTTCATCTTCAGCGACTGCCGTCGTTCGGATTCAAGCTCAAAGCGGGCAAGTGCATGATCGATATCGATCGTCAGTTGGCAGAGCAGGTTTTGCGCGATGTCATCGAAGGCATTGATTGCATCGGCGTTCAAATTCAGGGTTCCGATTACCGCGCCGTTTTTGTGCAGAGGCAGTGCCGCACAGGCCTGCCAGCCGAAACGGGAGGCCAGGCTGCGCCAGGGTAGTGTGGCGGGGTTTTGCTGAAAGTCCTGACACCAGAAGGGTCGGTCTTCACGAAAGGCGATGCCGCTCGGGCCATGTCCGTGGGAGGAGTTTTCCTCCACCGAGATGTGCAGGTGCTCCAGATATTCGGTGCCGCTACCGTAGCAGGTGACTGGAATCAAGTTCTGCCGGTCGCCATCGAGCAGCGTGATGAATGCCATTTTTGTGCAATCGAAATCGACGACGTTGCGGCAGATCTGTGCAAACAGTTCGGTTTCGTTCTCGCTACGTATGATCGCCTGATTGCATCGCATCAGCGATTTGTAGAGCTGGTTGAGGCGCCGGTTTCTCGCGCTGCGCTCTGTGTCCTGCGTCTCTTGTTCGATGGGCGCAGCCGGGGGCGGCCGGCCGATAATGTCGTTTTTCATTTGCAGACTGGAGTAAGGGTGGCGGGCCGCCTTTGGACGGATCGCGGGACGGTAAGCTTGGATGATAGCGATTTACCGCAAGCAAATATTGATCCAGAGCAAATTTCCCTTGAAAAACAAGCCGTCAGAATTGCTCGCCTTCTGCCAGATAGCGCCACTCGCCCACTGGCAAGTCGCCCAGTTTGACGCGGCCTATGCGTACCCGCTTCAAGCCCACCACCTTCAATCCGACGATGTCGCACATGCGACGGATCTGGCGTTTTTTACCCTCACGCAAAATGAAGCTCAACTGATCTTCGTTCTGCCATTTGACCTGGGCGGGCAGTAGTTTTTTCCCGTCCAGCATCAAACCGTGATTCAGCCGTTGCAGATCCGCCTCGGGCAGTTTTCCCGGCTTGATATATTGCACGCGCACCAGATACTCTTTTTCTACGCTGCTGTTTTCGCCGATCAGATGTTTGGCAATGCGCCCATCCTGCGTCAGCACCAGCAAGCCGACCGAGTCGATATCCAGACGTCCGGCCGGGACCAGACTGCGCAATTGCGTTGGATGGAATTGCGTCGGCGAGGTGTCTTCTTTCCAGCGACTTTCCGCCTTGACCAGTGCAACTGCCGGTTTATAGCCATCTTCGGCCTGGCCGCTGACGTAACCCATGGGTTTGTTGATCAGGATGGTAACGCGCTTGGATTGCTCCGCCGCAGCCTGGCGCTCGACGGTGACGCGTTGCGTAGGCAGGATCTTGGTGCCGAGTTCGGACACCACCTTGCCATCGACGCGCACCCAGCCGCGTGCTATCCATTCATCGGCTTCACGGCGTGAACACAGGCCCAGTTCGGACATGCGTTTGGAAAGGCGTAGCGGTTCGGTCATGTTGGTGCAGTAATAGTGATTAAAAAGCAGGTTGAAGAATGATGCGGCTATCAAGCCCGCAGGGTGTCGAGCAGATCCGTCTCCAGCTGGATCTGGCTGCGCGGATTATCCAGCACCGGACCATCGATCAGGAAGACGTCTTCCACACGTTCGCCCAGTGTCATGATCTTGGCGGTATGCAGATTGACCTTGTACTTCGCAAGCACATGGGCGATCGAATACAGCAAGCCGTTTCTATCGTTGGCAGAGACTGTCAGCAGATAATTTCGGCCGCGTTCGTCCGGCCGCAGATCAACGGTCGGCGTGGCCGGGAAATTGCGGCACAGGCGCGACAGACGGCCCTTGCTGGGCGTGGGCAGCGGGGTTTGCGCCGTCAATGTTTCGGCCAGTTCGTGTTCGATCAGGCTGATCAGATCGCGATAATGATCAGCAAACGCCGGTTCCGTAATCAGGAAGGTATCCAGCGCGTAACCATGCTTGGTGGTGTGTATCTTGGCATCGAGAATGCTGAAATTCTTGTGATCGAAATAGCTGCAGATGCGTGCGAACAGATCGGGCTGATCCTTCACGTAGACGGTCACCTGCAAGCCTTCGCCTATCGGCGCCAGCCGGCATTTGACGACCGGCACCGGGCTATCCGTTTTTTCGTACAGTACGCGCGTCTGCCATGCAATCTCGTCTGCATCGTGGCGCAGGAAGTACACAACGTCGAGTTGCTGCCAGAGTTTTTCATGATCCTTGTCCGACAGGCCGAACAGACGCAGGGTTTTCAGCGCTTCTTCCTGCCGGTTTTTCAGTTCGCGATCGGCAGATGGCGCATCGCCGTCGAACACGCGCGAGGTCATGTGGTAGAGATCTTCCAGCAGCTTGCCTTTCCATGCATTCCATACTTTCGGACTGGTCCCGCGTATGTCGGCGACGGTCAGTAAATACAGTGCCGTCAAATGCCGTTCATCCTTGACCATCCTGGCGAAATCGGCGATGACGTCGGGGTCGGACAAATCCTGTTTCTGCGCAAACTGCGACATCATCAAATGTTTTTCAACCAGGAATACCACCAGCTCGGTGTCTTCTTCCGACAAACCGTGATCGACGCAAAAGACACGTGCGTCTTCCATGCCCAGTTGCGAATGATCGCCGCCGCGCCCTTTGGCGATATCGTGAAACAGCGCGGCGATATACAGCAGCCACGGTTGTGAAAAATTGGCGGCGAGCTGGCTGCAAAACGGATATTCGTGCGCATGCTGGCTGAGGAAAAAGCGGCGTACATTGCGCACCACCATCATGATGTGCTGATCCACGGTATAGACATGAAACAGATCGTGCTGCATCTGGCCGACGATCTTGCGGAAGTTCGGCAGATAGCGTCCGATCACGCTGGTTTCGTTCATGCGGCGCAGCGCATGGGTAATCCCCTGCGGCGCCTGCAGAATTTTCATGAAGAGTGCGCGATTGACCGGGTCGCGGCGGAATTTGTTATCGATCTTGAAGCGGGCATTCCACAGCGAACGGAACGTCCGTGCGGTCATGCCCTTGAGCTCCGGGTGCAGTGACAGCAGCAGGAAGACTTCCAGCATGGCCGATGGCGTGACATCGAAAGTATGGTCGTCGGCAATATCGATGAAGCCGTTGATTTCATTGAAGCGTTCGTTGATCGCGACCGGCGAAGTCATCTGCGGAAACAGCTGCGCTTCGATGTTTTGCAGCAGGATGGCGTTGAGCTGCGTGACGGCTTTGGCCGCCAGGTAGTAACGCTGCATCAGATATTCGCTGGCGCGACGGGCATCGGTGGACTTGAATCCTATCGATTCGGCGATGGCAGTCTGGATGTCGAATACCAGCCTGTCCTCGTGCCGGTTGGCGATGATGTGCAGGCGGATGCGCACCTCCTTCAGCGCGCGCTCTTTCTGCTTCAGCTGGCGCGCTTCGGTCGGCGTGATCAGGCCGCGCTCGGCCAGCTTGGGCCAGGAATCGCCGAGGCCCGCAGCCTTTGCCACCCACAGGATGACCTGCAGATCGCGCAGACCGCCCGGACTTTCCTTGCAGTTCGGCTCCAGACTGTACGGCGTATCTTCGTATTTGGCATGGCGCTGACGCAGTTCCAGCGTCTTGGCCTGAAAGAATGCCTGTGGATCCATTGCGGCGTCGCAACGTTCCTTGAGCAGTTGAAACTGCGCGCTGTCGCCCATGATCAATCTGGCTTCCAGCAGGCTGGTTTGCACCGTGATATCGGCTGCCGCTTCGGACAGGCATTCGTCGATGGTGCGTATGCTGTGGCCGATTTCCAGCCCCAGATCCCAGAACAGCTGGATCAGTTCTTCCAGCTTGGCCTGCAGAGCCGCATCAGGCGGCTCGTGCAGCAGAATCAGCACATCCACGTCGGAATAGGGGAACAATTCGCCGCGCCCGTAACCGCCGACGGCGATCAGTGCGGCTGTCGGCGGCAGTTCAAAACTCGTCCACGCCTGCGACAATGCAGCATCGACCTTGTTTTTCAGTTGCGTCAGCAGTTGCTCGGCCTTGCCGTCTGCAAGAAAGCGGTCTATGACTGTTTGCCGTTCGGCTTTGAGTTGTTCTTTCAGTGCAAGGGCAAGGGACGGCATGGATGGGTCAGGCGTTAGCGGCTTGGACGGCAGTCTGCGGGACGATGAAGGCTGGCGGCGGCGGTGTGCCGGCTGACTGGGTCAGGATTTCATAGCCGGTTTCCGTCACCAGCACCGTATGTTCCCATTGTGCCGACAGACTGCGATCCTTGGTCTTGATGGTCCAGCCGTCATTCATTTCGCGCACTTCGCGGCGGCCTGCATTGATCATGGGCTCAACCGTGAAGATCATGCCGGCAGCGAGTTTTTCCAGTGTGCCCGGACGGCCGTAGTGCAGCACTTGCGGTTCTTCATGGAACACCTTGCCGATGCCGTGGCCGCAGAATTCGCGCACCACACTGTAACCGGCGTTTTCCGCATGTTGCTGGATGATGTGGCCGATGTCGCCCAGATGCGCGCCCGGCTTGATCTTCGAGATGCCCAGCCACATGCATTCATAGGTAATTTCGCTCAGGCGTTTAGCCAGAATGGAGGGCTCGCCGATCAGGAACATGCGGCTGGTGTCGCCGTGATAACCATTCTTGATGACGGTAATGTCCAGATTGACCGAATCGCCGTTCTTCAATACCTTGTCGCCCGGAATGCCGTGGCAGATCACATCGTTGACTGACGTGCAAATTGCCTTTGGATAAGGTGTGTAGCCGGGCGGGCAGTAATTCAGCGGCGCCGGTATCGTACCTTGCACATTAATCATGTATTCATGGCACAAACGGTCGAGTTCGCCCGTCGTCACGCCGGCTTTTACAAATGGGGTGATGTAGTCGAGTACTTCGGAGCCCAAACGGCCTGCGATGCGCATGCCCTCGATATCTTCTGCTGTTTTAATTGAAATATTGCTCATGGGAAGCTGGAAATGGCTGAAAAGACAGCGTGAAAAAAAATGGCGGATGAAGAATTATAGACGAGCACACACTTATTCGTCGGGCAAAGTGGCGCGGGACTTGAAACAAGCCGGTATTTTGAGGTAGAATCTCGGGCTTGCCTGGATTGAACTTCAAGCAAAATTTTTTGTAAATCGCGAATCCGCTCGAAAAGGGTGCCCGAATCATCTCAAAATGATTCCGGTGACTGAGCGGATTCCAGACCCAACCCTGGAGATATTATGTCAGTAACTATGCGTGAAATGCTGGAAGCCGGTGTCCATTTCGGTCACCAAACCCGCTTCTGGAACCCAAAGATGGCTCCTTACATTTTCGGCCATCGCAACAGAATTCATATCGTCAATCTGGAAAAAACCCTGGGCATGTACCAGGAGGCGATGAAGTACATCAAGCAACTGTCTTCCAATCGCGGCACCGTGCTGTTCGTTGGCACCAAGCGTCAAGCGCGTGAAACCATCGCCGCTGAAGCAGCGCGCGCCGGCATGCCTTATGTTGATCAACGCTGGTTGGGCGGCATGCTGACCAACTTCAAAACGATCAAGACATCGATCAAGCGTTTGAAAGAACTGGAAGCGCTGGTTGAAGACGGCTCCATGGAAAAACTCAGCAAAAAAGAAGCGCTGATGTTCGAACGCGAAAAAATCAAGCTGGAAAAATCCATCGGCGGCATCAAGGACATGGGCGGCATTCCTGACGCAATTTTCGTGGTTGACGTCGGTTACCACAAAGGCGCGATCACTGAAGCCGCCAAGTTGGGCATCCCGGTCATCGGCGTGGTCGATACCAACCACTCGCCAGAAGGCGTGGCTTACATCATTCCAGGCAACGACGACTCGTCCAAAGCGATCATGTTGTACGCTCGTGGCGTGGCTGATGCGATCCTCGAAGGCCGCGCTAGCGCGACTAACGACCTGGTTGAATCGATCAAGGGCGGCGACGACTTCGTTGAGGTCAACGAGCAGGCGTAATACCCTGGCTCTGATGGATTGAGCGTCAGAATTGAAGGGGCAACAGTGGTTCGCCCCTTTTTTTCGAGCGTATTTTGAACGTAATAAGATGGAGGGCGTCAGAACGACGTCCGCTTGTCAGGAATTGTTAGGAGATTGTAATGGCCGTTATTACTGCAGCTATGGTTGGTGAACTGCGCGCGCTTACCGATGCGCCTATGATGGAATGCAAAAAAGCATTGACGGAAGCCGATGGCGATCCAGTCAAGGCAGAAGAAATCCTGCGCGTCAAACTGGGCAGCAAGGCATCGAAAGCCGCTTCCCGCGTGACCGCTGAAGGCGTTGTTGCTTCATGCGTCGTGGGTAATGTCGGTGCACTGGTGGAAGTCAACTGCGAAACCGATTTCGTTACCAAGAATGATGAATTCCTGGCGCTGGCGAATGCCTGTGCAAAATTGATCGCGGAACATAATCCTGCCGATCTGGCTGCCTTGGGTGCCTTGCCGCTGGATGGCAAAACCCTGGAAGAAAAACGTGCCGAATTGATCGGCCGTATTGGCGAAAACATGTCGATCCGTCGTTTCGTGCGTTTTGAAACGGCTGGCAAAGTGGTGTCCTACCTGCACGGTACCCGCATCGGCGTGATGGTCGATTTCGACGCGGCTGACGAACAAGTCGGCAAAGACGTGGCCATGCATATTGCAGCGATGAAGCCGGTTGCCCTGTCGTCGGACGACGTGCCTGCCGATCTGATCGCCAAAGAACGTTCGGTTGCGGAATTGAAAGCGGCTGAATCGGGCAAGCCAGCCGAGATCGTTACCAAAATGGTCGAAGGCTCAGTGCATAAATACCTGAAAGAAGTTTCCTTGCTGAACCAGACATTTGTTAAAAACGACAAGCAAACCGTCGAGCAAATGCTGAAAGATACCAAGTCCACCGTGAAAGCGTTCACGATGTATGTGGTTGGTGAAGGCATCGAGAAAAAGCAGGACGACTTTGCCGCAGAAGTGGCAGCACAAGTCGCAGCAGCAAAACAGGCGTAAGCAAAAAAATCGGGCCGAAAGGCCCGTTTTTTTAACATCATCAAGTATGCTTCGATTTGCCGCCGGATTTCATTTGGCTACCATTATTCGCCGGGTAGCACGCGTTGAAACAACACATTGAAATCAGGCAAGATAGAAGTAATTGCAACGCCTCAAAAACCGGAAAACAAGGAATCCAGCCCATGACAACCCCTGCCTATAAACGTGTTCTGCTCAAACTTTCGGGTGAGGCGTTGATGGGAGACGATCCGTACGGCATCAATCGCGCCACCATCGAACGCATGGTGGCGGACGTATCGGAAGTCTCCAGGCTGGGTGTGGAGCTGGCGATCGTGATTGGCGGCGGCAACATTTTCCGCGGCGTCGCACCCGGTGCAGAAGGCATGGACCGGGCCACGGCCGATTACATGGGCATGCTGGCCACGGTGATGAATTCGCTGGCACTGGCCGATGCGATGCGCCAGGTTGGCATTACCGCGCGCGTCATGTCGGCGATTGCAATTGAGCAGGTAGTGGAGCCTTATGTGCGTCCCAAGGCTTTGCAATATCTGGAAGAGGGCAAGATCGTGGTGTTCGCTGCCGGTACCGGCAATCCATTCTTCACCACCGATACCGCAGCGGCCTTGCGCGGCGCGGAAATCGGCGCGGAAATCGTGTTGAAGGCGACCAAGGTGGATGGCGTGTACAGTGCGGATCCAAACAAGGATCCGGATGCAACGCGTTATTCGACCATCACTTTCGACGAAGCCATTTCCAAGCATTTGCAGGTGATGGATGCCACCGCATTCGCACTGTGCCGCGATCAGAAACTGCCGATCAAGGTATTTTCCATCGTCAAGCCGGGCGCGCTCAAGCGCGTCGTCATGGGTGAAGACGAAGGCACGCTGGTCCACGTATAAATTTTCACTGAATTCAATTCAGGTTTAACTCGCAGTAGAACAGGAGAGCAGCATGACTGTTGCAGATGCAAAAAAAACTGCCGATCAAAAGATGCAAAAGTCGATTGAGACTTTGAAGGCAGATTTGGCAAAAGTTCGTACCGGCCGCGCGCATACCGGCATTCTTGACCATGTGATGGTCGAGTATTACGGCAATCCGACCAATCTGACTCAGGTTGCCAACGTGACGCTGATCGATGCACGCACGATAGGCGTGCAGCCATTTGAAAAGAAAATGGTAGCCGTGGTTGAAAAAGCAATTCGTGACGCTGATCTCGGTCTGAATCCGGCGACACAGGGCGAAATGATACGCGTGCCGACGCCCCCATTGACCGAAGAACGCCGCAAGGAAATGGTCAAACTGGTCAAGAGCGAAGCCGAAGATGCAAAAATCGCGATCCGCAATATCCGTCGCGACGCCAATGAAACGCTGAAAAAGCTCTTGAAGGACAAAGCCTGTTCGGAAGACGACGAGCGTCGTGCGCAGGATGAAATTCAAAAACTGACCGACAAGTTCGTGCTGGAAGTCGACAAGCTGGTCGTCGAAAAAGAAAAAGAAGTGCTGACGGTTTGAGTCGGCTCTCCATATCTTTACCGCCGCTTCATTCATGACGCCGTCTAGTTCAACCCAGATCGTGCCGGATGTATCGCTGGTGCCGCGTCATATCGCCATCATCATGGATGGCAATGGACGTTGGGCAACCAAGCGTTTCATGCCGCGCGTGGCTGGTCACGTCAAGGGCGTGGAAGCGGTGCGCGGGATCGTCGAGGCGTGCGCGAAGCAGGGCGTGGAATACGTGACCTTCTTTGCGTTCAGTTCGGAAAACTGGCGCCGCCCGGATGACGAGGTATCGCTGTTGATGCGTTTGTTCATGACAGCGCTGGAACGCGAAGTCTCAAAGATGCATGCCAATGGCATACGTCTGAAAATTGTCGGCGATCTGAGTCGTTTCGATGACAAGCTGCAGAAAATGATTGCCAGCGCCGAGCGTAAAACTGCAGCCAACGACAGGTTGACGGTCACTATTTGCGCCAACTACGGCGGACGCTGGGACATCATGCAGGCGGTCAACAAAATGGCTGCTGCCTATCCGGATGCAGGCGATTTCAGCGAAGAACAGTTGACGCCATTCCTGTCGCTGGCTTATGCGCCGGAGCCGGATCTGTTCATACGCACCGGAGGCGAAGAGCGCATTTCCAATTTTCTGTTGTGGCAACTCGCCTATACCGAACTGTATTTCACGGATACCTACTGGCCGGACTTCGACGCAGCTGCGCTGGAGCTGGCGATCTCTTCCTATCAACAGCGCGAGCGGCGCTTTGGCCGTACCAGTGCCCAGGTGAGCGCGCAAATACCGGTGGCCAAATGCTGAAAACGCGCATCATCACTGCAGTGATACTGCTGGCAGTGCTGCTATTGGCGATTTTTTCCGGTTCTTTTATCGTTTTTTCTATTCTGACGGCAATTTTCTTTGCCGCTGCGGCATGGGAATGCCTGCGTCTGTTCGGCAATAAATTTCCAGTCGTGGGAGCGGTGCTGTGGACCGTCGCGTTTGCCTATCTGGTGGTGACGGCCAGTTTCAAGCAGAGCGTGCTGCTGTACGGCATCTGCGTCGCGATCTGGATCTTGCGTCTGGTGCCATCGCTGGCCTTCGGCCTGCCGCCGCTGGATGGCACGCGCAATCGCCTGCTGACCGGAATCTACGGCATTGCCGTGCTGGGTGCGTTTATCGCTATCCTGAGCTTGTACAATCGTTCGGCACTGTATATGTTTTCGGTGATGTCTATCGTCTGGATTGCCGACATCGGCGCCTACTTCAGCGGCAAGGCTTTCGGCAAGCGCAAACTGGCACCATCGATTTCTCCCGGCAAGTCGTGGGAAGGGGCAATCGGCGGCGGCATACTGGTGCTGCTTGCCAGCGTGGCCACGCTGGCCGTACCGGCATTGAACGATACGTTTGCAGTGCAGCTTTATCTCACATGGGGCTGGCCGGGTTTTCTGCTGATATTGATATTGATGGTTGCCGCCAGCATCGTCGGCGACCTGTTTGAATCGCAACTCAAGCGCCGTGCCGGAATGAAAGACAGCAGCAGCCTGTTGCCCGGCCATGGCGGCGTACTCGACCGGCTGGATGCCTTGATCCCGACGCTGCCGCTGGCGGTGCTGGTTGCTTACTGGATGTAAGGCTTAAATGCAGCATATAACCATACTGGGTTCAACCGGGTCCATAGGCGTATCGACACTGGACGTGGTGGCGCGTCATCCCGATCGTTACCGCGTGCATGCCTTGACGGCGCAAAACAAGGTGGAGGAACTGGCGGCACAATGTGCGCAGTTTCATCCGGATGTGGCGGTCGTCGGCAGCGCTGAAGCGGCGCAAAAATTGCAAGTGCTGCTAAACGGAATGGGCTTGCAGACGCAGGTCGAATACGGTGCTGCAGCCTTGTGCACAGTAGCCAGTGCGCCTGAGTGCGATTGCGTGATGGCGGCCATCGTTGGTGGAGCCGGCCTGGCGCCTACCTTGGCGGCAGCGCGTGCCGGCAAAAAAATATTGCTGGCCAACAAGGAGGCGCTGGTCATGTCCGGCCCTTTGCTGATGGAAGCGGTCGCTGCCAGCGGCGCGATCCTGATGCCTATCGACAGCGAACACAATGCGATTTTCCAGTGCATGCCGGCGACGTATCATCAACAGCAGCTCACGCCAGCGCAGCACGGGATAGAAAAAATTCTGCTGACAGCCTCCGGCGGCCCTTTCCTCAATCGGGCTCTCGATACGCTGGATCAGGTGACCTGCGCCGAAGCGATTGCGCATCCCAAATGGGTGATGGGCCGCAAGATTTCGGTGGACTCGGCCACGATGATGAACAAGGGCCTGGAAGTGATAGAGGCGCACTGGCTGTTCGGTGTGCCGGCCGACCGTATCGAAGTAGTGATACACCCGCAGAGTGTCGTGCATTCGATGGTGTCGTACATCGATGGTTCGGTGCTGGCGCAACTGGGCAATCCGGACATGCGCACGCCGATTGCACATGCCATGGCGTATCCGGAACGTATCGATTCCGGCGTCGCGCCGATCGACTTGATCAAGATCGCGCAACTTACTTTCGAGCATCCCGATCTGCTCCGATTTCCATGCCTGAAACTGGCGTATGATGCATTGCAGGCGGGCGGTTCTGCGCCGGCCATCATGAATGCCGCGAATGAGATTGCCGTGCAGGCCTTTCTTGATGGACGCATCGGCTTTCGTGCCATTGATCAATTGATTGCACGTGTGATGGCGGCCTTGCCGTCCAGCCCGGTTACCGACATCGATACCGTTTTTGAACAGGATAGACGGGCGCGCGACACAGCCGCTTCCTTCATATAAAAATGCATTTTCTCCAGACCTTACTTGCTTTTGCAGTTGTCCTCGGCGTGCTGATTATCGTGCACGAACTCGGACATTATCTGGTCGCGCGCTGGTGCGGCGTCAAAGTCCTGCGTTTTTCCGTCGGCATGGGGAAAGTCATTTATTCGCGTCGTTTCGGCAAGGATCAGACTGAATGGGCGGTGTCGGTTCTTCCGCTGGGTGGCTATGTCAAGATGCTGGATGCGCGCGAAGGCGATTTGAGCGAGGTGTCTGCGGAAGACATGAAGCGCGAATTTACGCGTCAATCGGTGTGGCGCCGGATTGCGATCGTGGCTGCCGGCCCGCTGGCCAATTTCCTGCTGGCGATTCTGCTGTTTGCCGGCTTGTACAGCTACGGCATTCCCGAACCTGCGCCTAAACTGCGGGCGCCGGCGGAACAGTCGATAGCGTATCAGGCCGGTGTGCGTGGCGGCGAACTGGTGACGGTCGTCAACGGCAAGCCGATTCAGATATGGAACGATTTGCGCTGGCAGATGGTGCAGGCAGTGATCAACAAAAAAGCTGTCACGCTGGATGTGGAGCGTGCGGCTGCTGATCCCCATGCCGGCAAAATCATCCGTACCGTAACGATTCCGGTCGACAGTATTTCTGCCGAGGAGCTGGAAGGGGACTTCCTCGTCAAACTGGGTATCGACCTGGCGCGCCCGCGGGCGATTCTGGGGCAGGTCGTGCCGGATGGCCCGGCGATGCTGGCCGGTTTGCAATCCGGCGATTTGATCGTTGCCGTAAACGGCAACGCGATTACCGATGGTGTGGCGCTTGTCGATGCGGTGCGTGCTGCTCCAGGAAAAATGCTGCAGATCGATCTTTTGCGCAATGGCAAGCCGCTGAGCGTGAACGTGACGCCGGAGGCGGTCGACAAGGATGGTCAGGTTTTCGGTCGCATCAAGGTTGAAGTGCCCATGATGCCGGATATGGTGCTGGCCAGCCACGGACCATTCGCTGCTCTGGCCAAAGGGGTGCAGAAAACCTGGGATACCAGCACGATGACGCTGAAGATGGTCGGCAAGATGATCGTCGGCGAGGTTTCCTGGAAAAATGTAACAGGTCCGATTACCATCGCCGACTATGCGGGACAGACTGCGCGCATCGGCCTGATCAGTTACCTCAGCTTTATCGCCTTTGTCAGCATCAGTCTGGGAGTGATGAATCTGTTGCCCATACCAGTGCTGGATGGCGGTCATTTGCTGTATTATGCTGTGGAAGTTTTGACAGGTCGTCCGGTCTCTGAACGCTTTGGTGCAATTGCGCAGCGTGCGGGGATAGGAATATTGATGACCTTGATGCTGGTAGCTGTCTTCAATGACATCAACCGCCTGATTTCCTAACGAGGCAAGCCTTCCCTGAATCCGAGCCTGACGAGTATCTTAATTTACGATAGCCAATGAAATTACATTCAGAGCGTTTCCCTTTGCCGATATTTCGTCGTCACCTTATCGCTGTTGCAGCGTTTGCATTGTGTTCCGGCTATGTGCAGGCGGCTGATCCATTCACTGTAAAAGACATACGCGTTGAAGGCATACAACGTACTGAAGCGGGTACGGTTTTCAGCTACCTGCCGGTGCGGGTAGGCGAAACATTTACAGATGAAAAAGGCGCGACCGCGATCAAGGCCTTGTATGCCACAGGCTTCTTCAAGGATGTGCGCATCGAAGTCGAGGGCGACGTACTGGTGGTCTTCGTTGAAGAGCGTCCGGCAATTGCCAGTGTCGAATTTTCCGGCACCAAGGAATTCGATAAAGTCCAGCTGACGAAAGCGCTGAAGGAAATTGGCGTCGGCGAATCGCGTATTTTCGACAAGGCCCTGGTTGATCGCGCAGAGCAGGAGCTGAAGCGCCAATACCTGTCGCGCGGCTTGTACGGCGTACTGATCACAACGACAGTGACACCGGTGGAACGCAATCGCGTATCGATCAATTTTGCAGTCGATGAAGGCGATGTCTCGCGCATCAAGAATATCAATATCATCGGCAGCAAGGCATTCAGCGAAAAAGACTTGATCAAGATGCTGAGCCTGCGCACGCCGGGCTGGTTTACCTGGTACTCCAAGGCGGATCAATACTCAAAACAGAAACTCGCCGGCGATATCGAAACGCTGAAATCCTACTACCAGAATCGCGGCTATATCGAGATGCAGGTCGAATCGACCCAGGTCTCGATTTCGCCCGACAAGAAGGATATCTACATCACCATCAATATCAATGAAGGTGAAAAGTACACGGTCTCCGACATCAAGCTGGAAGGCGAAATGTTTGGCCGTGAAGCCGAATTGAATTCGCTGCTGCAACTGAAAAAAGGCGATGTCTATTCAGGCGAGAAACTGACTGCGAGCACCAAGAGCATCTCCGAACGCATGGGTAATTTCGGCTATGCATTTGCCAACGTGAATGCAAATCCGAAAATTGATCGCGAGAAGAAGGAAGTTGCGTTTACGGTCATGATCGATCCGGGCAAGCGGGTCTATGTGCGCAATATCAATATTTCTGGCAATACGAAAACACGCGATGAAGTCATTCGTCGCGAATTGCGCCAGTTTGAAAATTCCTGGTACGACGGCGAAAAAATCAAGATGTCGCGCGATCGCGTCGATCGCCTTGATTACTTTACCGACGTTACGATCGAAACGCCGGACGTGCCGGGCAAAACCGATCAGGTGGATATCAATCTGGGCGTGACTGAAAAACCGACTGGCAACATCATGCTGGGTGCAGGTTTCTCCAGCAATGAAAAACTGACCCTGAGCGGCGGGATCAACCAGACCAATGCCTTCGGCAGCGGCAATACGATAGGCATTGATGTCAACACCAGTCGCTTGAATCGCACTATCGCGGTTTCCAGCACGAACCCTTACTTTACCGATGATGGTATCAGCCGCAGCTACGAAGCATTCATTCGTACGACCAGACCTCCAACCGTCAACAGCGGCGATTATCGTATTCGTACTACTGGCGGCAATATCAAGTTCGGCGTGCCGTTTTCTGAATTCGATACCGTATTTTTCGGGGCGGGTGTCGAACGCACCGAGGTTGAAGTTTACAAAGGCCTTGCGCCATCGTATTCCGATAGCCCAGAGGTTTTCCAACGCTACGTGAATAGCATAAAAGGTTTGCCTTTACCTAATGATTTTAGTGGCTATCCAGATGGAAAGCGTAGTGCCAGTGCTACGGGCATTCCCTTGACTGCAGCGTGGCAACGGGATAACCGCGATAGCGCTTTGGTGCCGACCAAGGGCCGCTATCAACGTGCCAATTTTGAAATTTCTCCTGGCGGCGATTCAACTTATTTCCGTACCACTTACCAGCATCAATGGTTCAAGCCTTTATTCGGCGGCAGCACGACGCTGGCCTTGAATGGTGAAGTCAATTACGGCAAGGGTCTGGGCGGCAAGGATTATCCTATCTTCAAGAACTTCTATGCTGGCGGTATCGGTTCCGTGCGCGGTTATGAAGGCTCGTCGATCGGACCGAAGGCGAAGAGCAATGGCGATCCACTGGGTGGCTCGTCACGCGTCATTGCCAATGCCGAATTGCAATTCCCATTCCCCGGTTCCGGCACCGATCGCACCCTGCGCTGGTTTACCTTCTTCGATGCCGGTAATGTATATGCCGACGGATTTGGTGGCGGCGGCATGAAAACATCGGTGGGTATAGGTTTGAGCTGGGTATCGCCTCTCGGTCCGTTGAAGTTGAGTTTCGGCAAAGCCTTGAATGCAAATACAGATGGCCCGCTCGATCAACGTGACAGAACCCAGGCCTTCCAATTCCAGATGGGTACAGGTTTCTGATCGCTTCAGGCATAATAAGCAGTCGGAAATTGAAATTTGAAACACGGAGATAACTTTGAAGTCGTTTACTAAACTATCAGTGGTATCCAAAGGCCTGACATTATTTGCAGCGGGCTTGTTTGTGGTTTCTGGCGTGCAGGCGCAGGATATGAAAGTCGGCGTGGTCAATACTGAACGTATTTTCCGCGAGGCGGCGCCATACAAGGCGGCGCAGACGAAGATTGAACAGGAATTTTCCAAGCGCCAGAAGGAGCTTGAGACGTTGGCTAACCGCGTGAAAAACCTGGCGGACAAACTGGACAAGGATGCAGCCGTACTGTCGGAATCAGATCGTAACAAGCGCCAGCGTGAACTGGTTGAAGCGGACAAGGATTTTCAGCGTACGCAACGTGAATTCAAGGAAGATCTGAATCAGCGTCGCAATGAAGAAATGGCGAATGTCATCGATCGTACGAATCGCGTGATCAAGCAGATTGCCGAAACAGAGAAATATGATCTGGTGCTGCAGGAAGCTGTCTACATCAGTCCTCGTGTCGACATTACCGACAAAGTGCTCAAAGCGCTGGGCAAATAAAATAAAAAGGCAACGATGAGCACTCGGCTGGGAGATTTGGTCGAACGCTTGGGGGGCCGGTTGATAGGCGATGCGGACATTGAAGTTGTCGGCATCGCGCCGTTAGGCGATGCAGATGCGTCGCACATCACGTTTCTTTCCAATCCCAAGTTGAGAGGGCAGGCTGCACAAACGCGTGCGGCCGCCTTGATTTTGTCCGCTGCGGATGACGAGATCGTCGCCGCGAATTATCAGGGCGCGCGCATCGTTGCCGACAATCCGTATGCCTATTTTGCGCGTGCGGCACAACTGTTTGCCGCATTGCATGCTTATGTGGCGCCAGCGGGGATACATCCGACCGCCAGCGTTGATCCGCAGGCAAAGGTCGCGGCCAGTGCATCCATCGGGCCGCATGTGACGGTAGAAGCAGGCGCCATCATTGAAAACGCATGCGTGATTGATGCTGGCTGTTTCATTGGCCGTAATGCGCGTATCGGCGCGGCCACGCATTTTTATCCGCGCGTGACCTTTCTCGCAGGCTGCAGTATCGGCCAGCGTGGAATTGTTCATCCCGGCGCTGTGATAGGTGCGGACGGCTTTGGCTTTGCCAATGAAGGTGGCGCCTGGATCAAGATTCCGCAAACCGGTGCTGTCAGCATAGGCGATGATGTCGAAATCGGCGCGAATACCTCGATCGATCGCGGCGCACTGGCCGATACGGTGATAGAAGACGGCGTCAAGCTGGACAATCAAATCCAGATCGGTCACAACTGCCATATCGGTGCGCATACGGCGATGGCCGGTTGCGTCGGTGTGGCCGGCAGTGCAGTGATAGGGAAATACTGCACATTTGGCGGCGCGGCCATGGTGCTGGGGCATTTGACGATTGCCGATCGTGTGCATATATCATCCGGCAGTCTGGTGTCCCGTTCGATCAAGGAGCCGGGGCAATACACGGGATTCTATCCGTTGGCGAAAAATGCGGAATGGGAAAAATCTGCAGTGATCGTGCGCAATTTGGCGGCGATGCGTGAGAAAATTCGCGAAATGGAAAAAACAATCAAATCGCTAGGCGATGAACAAGAGTGAGCTACAAGAGCGGGATACAAGAATGACTAATCAGGAAAATAAAGTGCCGGTAATGAAAACACTCGACATCAACCAGATCAAACAATATTTGCCGCATCGTTATCCGATGCTGCTGGTCGATCGCGTATTGACGTGGGAATCCGGCAAGTCGATTACTGCAATCAAGAATGTCACGGCAAATGAAGAGTTCTTCAATGGCCACTTCCCGCACAAGCCGGTCATGCCGGGTGTGCTGATGATAGAAGCGCTGGCGCAAACCGCTGCCTTGCTGTCTTTCCTGACGATGGGGCAGAAACCGGATGACAACAGCGTGGTGTATTTTATCGGCATCGACGGTGCGCGCTTCAAGCGTCCGGTCGAACCGGGCGATCAGTTGAAAATGGAAGTTGAAATTTTACGCAATGCACGCGGCATCTGGAAATACAAGGCGACAGGCTCGGTAGATGGCCAACTTGCGCTGGAAGCCGAGCTGATGTGTACGATGCGCACCATTAACGATGCGGGTTCGACTGCGGGACAGTAATGAGCCTGATCCATTCCACTGCGATTGTCGATCCGAAGGCGCAGCTCGATACTTCGGTTGAGGTCGGTGCGTATTCCGTCATCGGTCCGCATGTAAAGATAGACGCAGGCAGCAAGATCGGTCCGCATGTAGTGGTGGAGGGTCATACCACCATAGGTCGCGACAATACGATATTCCAGTTTGCCTCCATCGGTGCCGCACCGCAGGACAAGAAATATGCGGGCGAACCGACGCAGCTCTCGATCGGTGATCGCAATACCATACGCGAATTCGTCACCATCAATCTGGGTACCACGCAGGACGCCAATATCACGCGTCTGGGCAGCGACAACTGGATCATGGCCTATGTTCATATTGCGCACGATTGCCAGCTTGGCGACAACATCATTCTTGCCAACAATGCGACGCTGGCCGGCCATGTGCATCTGGAAGACTGGGTATTCCTCGGTGGCTTTACTTCAGTGCATCAATTCTGCCGCATAGGTGCGCATGCAATGACGGCCTTTACT